>VENA01000078.1 GCA_009711785.1 Bacillota bacterium | reverse complement strand
ACTAAGTGGAAAAATTCAAAAGTACACATTATTCACAGACTTCTTCCCAATAAATATTTCCATGACCTTGAACTTATTGATTTAACAGAATATGAAGTTGGGTTGTTGTCTAACTATTATTAGTTAGGTAAGAAATTTCAGGAGCCGGATACGGCAAACGTAAGTCCGGTTCTGTGAGAGCAAAGAAAATAGGATTAATTATCCTATTTTCTAGCTACTCGATTGTAATTAAAGTTTTAAATAATAGTCATTAAATTAAAACCGTTTTAAAATAATATTAAATAGAAAATACGACTATTATAAAATTCATATATGAAATGATAAAAAGCGACATTTTTTATAAACATAAAAGGATATAATTGTTAATGAATAGTTTAATATAAAATTTAATTATTAAAAAATTGAGAGAGGATAGCAATAATGATACTAAAAAAAGTAAAGTA
Source organism: Bacillota bacterium (assembly GCA_009711785.1). Classification (GTDB taxonomy): domain Bacteria; phylum Bacillota; class Clostridia; order Tissierellales; family MES13; genus MES13. The sequence goes on along the minus strand of VENA01000078.1, from coordinate 54,877 downwards.
TTTAGCAGTAATTTTTATTTTATCGGTAATAATCAGTTCTTGTAATAGTAATATAGAAAGTGTTACTCGTACTAATAATCAGACAACTAGTAAAATTACTACAATTAATGATAATAAAAAAGAAAAAATAGAGTTTTCAGCTAAAAAAGATATTATAGTTATTGAGGATATAGATAATTGGAATCATCCTATAAAGAAGTATTTTAATGGGGAAAACATAAGAAAAGTAGAACTATTAGAAAATAAAACTTATCCAATTTTTTATTTAAAAAATGAAACTATCTCAGAAGAAAAAGTTATTAATAAATATTTGCAAGGTGTTTTTTCAGATATGATTAAAGCAAATGGGTATTGGGACTTTGAAGTTAGATATGATGATAACTCAACAATTATATTTAAAGTAGATCGATTGAATGAATTATTACTTACCGTTGAGTTAAATGATAAAGAAATTAACTTTAATAAATATAAGAAAGAGTATGATTTGGTATTTAAAACACTTACATCTAGATTAATAAAAAGAAATGAAAACTCAAAATATTATTTTAGAAGTCCCCAAAAACATAATGAACCACCTAATAACAGTGAAGATTTTTATTCTATATCTAAAATCAGTTATGATTTAGAACATGATTTGTATCAAATATTACTTGGACGGAAAACAGATACAGTTGAAATATGTATAAATGCAAAAGTTAACTTTGGCCAAGTAGAATTTTATAACGATGAAGATGAACGCATAGTATTTGATTATAATGAAGTAGCTCAAATATTTATTGAACGATTTTTAATAAAAAATCCTAATAAAGATGAATATGGCTTTGCTATAAAAAACTCACCATCTGGGTTTATATATAATAGACCTAAAGTAGAAGCTTTTTATGTGGATACTAACAAGTATATGATTAGATTAACTAGGATGACTGATACTGTGAATAATTTTTATTACTATGATGCTGATCTTGAAGTTTTTTATAATGATGGTGATTTTAGTGAAATAAAAAATGAAATAGATTTTACAACTATAAGATAGATAAATAATTATTAGCATACAACATATAACATAGAATTCCAATCATATTACAAAAAACATGTAAGAAGAATACTCATTCAGTTATATGTAATCTTTAAACTATACATTTTAATAGGGGGTAGATAATGAATTTTATTAGTATTAATAATTTGAATGATGAAAGTATTAGAAAAATATTTGGCTTAGCAAATAGTTTGAAAAAAAGTAGTCAGAGTCCTTTAGTTGGCATGACATTGGTACTTTTTTTCCCAGAATCAAGTATAAGAACGAGACTTACATTTGAAAAAGGGATTCAAGATTTAGGAGGAAAGTGTATTTTATTTCCCCCATCAACATTAGATAAAAGAGAAGAAAGTATTGATGTAATAAGATATATAGAGAATTGGGCAGATGCAGTTATAGTTAGACATTCTGACTTTGATAAGATATCTAGATTAGCGCAATATTCAAAGATACCAGTAATAAATGCTATGTCTTCTTATAACCATCCGTGTGAGATAATGTCAGATATCTATTCAATCAGCAAGGTTAGACCGAATTATAGATCATTGTCATATACTTTTGTTGGAGAGAACGGAAATATATCAAATTCTTGGAGGATTGCAGCTGAAGTATTAGACTTAAAATTAAATCATGTATGTATAGAAGGAAATAAAATCAAAGAAAATGATGATAATTACTCATTTAGTACTAATCTAGAAGAAATTTTACCTAAGAGTGATGTTGTATTAACTGATCCGTTGTCTAAAAAACTTAGAGTAGATGAATATATAGAAAAGTATCAAATTACATTAGAGAAAATGAATAGATGTAAATCAAAGTCATTGTTAAATCCTTGTCCGCCTTTTTATAGGGGAGAAGAAGTAAGTGCTGATGTAATTGATTCAAAATATTTTGTTGGTTATGAATTTAAAAAGAATCTCATTTATGTTCAACAGGCAATTATACTGTATTGTTTAGGGATAGAGATAGAATAACATAAGTTTAAAAAGCCGTTTAAAACAATACATAAACCCAATTAGAGGTCGTTATTATAGTAATTTAAAATCAGAGAATTTTAATATTTGAAAGGAGTTTTATTGTAATGATAGAAACAAAGAGGTTAATTTTAAGATTAATGAGTAAAGATGATATTGATAATATGTTAAAAAATTTTACTGACATGAGGGTAATGAAATCTTTTAATGCTAAAGCATTTAGTCGTGAACAAATGGATTATTAGGTAAAAAGAGTTTAGATCACCAAGATAAATATGGATATGGATTATTTGCTGTTATACTTAAGTCTAATAATGAGTTAATAGGCGACTGTGGTTTAGAACATACTGATCTTGAAGAAAAAATGTGTTGAAATAGGATATGATTTTTCAAGTAAATATTGGAATCAAGGATATGCTAGTGAAGCGGAGAATGAAGTAAAAAATTATGCTATAGAAAAACTTAAAATTGAGAAGCAATCTATATGTAGTTTTATACATGCACATAATAAAGCTTCACAAAGAGTTTCTGAAAAAATTGATATGGAAAATATAAAAGAATATAAGGCAAATGATATTAATTATTATCTTTATGGACTATCAAAGGGTTATTTTATGTAAAGTTATATAATTATAAAAAAGTAATTCATGAAACATCACAGCATAGAACAACTACAATATTTATTCTGCAAAATGGGAGAGGATATTTTTAAAATATGATTTAGGTTGAGGCTTGAAATATAAAAAACGAAAAAGATGGGGGAAAATATGAATAAATATAAATGGGTAAAAAAACTTGAAACTGATAGATTAATTTTGAGGGAATTGAAAAAAGAAGATATGGATTTCGTATATAATCATTTTAGTAATGAGGATGTTTGTAAATATCTTCTAGACAATGAGCCTTTAAAAAAGCGTGGAGAAGCATTGGAAATTATTAATTATTATAAAGATTTTGAAGCAAAAGATCACAGTAGGTGGGGAATTGTACTAAAAGAAAGCAATATTTTACTTGGTACATGTGGGTTCCATCGTTTAGATAGAAAAAATAACATAATTGAGATAGGATATGATCTAAATAAAAGTTACTGGGGACAGGGATATATGACAGAAGCATTAAAAGAAATTATTTATGTAGCATTTACAAATATGCAACTTAATAGAATACAGGCTTATGTATATATAGAAAACATAGCATCATATAAGCTTTTAGAAAAATTAAAATTTATCAGAGAGGGAGTAATCAGGGATAAACATTTATTTAGAGGTAATTATTATGACCATTATTGTTATTCATTACTAGCAAAAGATTGGAAATAAATTATTAAAAAATATGAAAAATACCTTATGAATATGGATACTAATGGAATTATGGGTATCTAGGTCATAAGAGATATCAAATCTACAGTGCATTTAATTTTATGATGTAGAAAGAAAAAAGACTTATCATACTATTTCATTACAAAAATTTGTACAAACTTAATTTATGACAGCAAATTATGAAAAAAACTTTATTTCAATCTATTCAAAGGAAAAGTTAAATTATAGCTAAAGAGTTAATAAAGATGAAGCTGAGAATAAATTCAAGCTTTTGATAATTATAAAAGATCTTCTCGATGATATGGGAATGCTTCAAATTAACATGGGATATACTGAAAGAATTAACTAGTAGTTCAGGGAATGGATGCTCCATACTGTGAGGAAGTTATATTAAAAGCAGAAAATAATGTATTAGTTATTTCTTTTATTGAAAAGTTTACAGATGATTATTCAAGTAATATAAACAATAGATTAGTATATAAGATTAATAAACATAAGAAATTTGAATGTATTAAAATCTTTAAAAATAGCAAAGAAATATCCATAAGCTCAATATGGGGTTAATACTGTAAAGTATATTTTCTAGCATGACTTCCCACCATTCTAAAAAGGTAATTAAAGGAGATGATAAATATTAAATACAAATTAAATCGGAATTTTTATTTTAGCATTTCATATACAATATTATGTTACGTTTTATTGATATCTAATGAATATAAGTTAAATGATATGTTTTCAATATGCGCATATGTTATTGCTTTACTGTTAATTATAAGTCATTTAATTATACTTAAAAAAAATAATGAATTAGACAAAAACAAAATTTTCACATTAGCATTAATACTTGAAATATTTATTTTACTTCCGATAATTTTTAACTTTATATTTTTATAATCCTATTATTAAGTGCAAGGAAATTTAAGGAAAATTATAATTTTAGAGATTAAAGATGGGGGATATAATGCTGTATAATATTTGCTTATTGATACTTAGACAAAACTTAGGAAGACTTTGTTAGTAAAGAACCTAAGAAGGAAAAAATCAAACTACAGTGGAGGAGTTAAAGATATAATAAACACAAATTTATTTCAAATTAGAGTAACTGGGTTGCTAGTTAAGGATGAAAAGATTCTGTTAGTCAAGCAAAAAGTGTCAGAAAAACGTGATTAAAACTTCTAAGTGAAAGACTTGAAAAAAAGAGAACTTTTTATTTTGAAGGAAGTGATTTTAAATGAGTAAAAAATATAAAATTATAATATTAATTGTTTTTGTTGTTTGTTTTACTGGATGTAGTAAGTCAAGTTCAAATATAGAAAATTACCTTAATAGTGGTAGCCAAATTGATTTAATTGCAAAAGATATTATGCCTAATCTTGATGATTTACCTGAATATCAGAATATTACATACAAATATACTCATAGGTCAATATTTGTTTTTGAATCTGATTCGGTAGCTCTTATTGTGAATTATGATGATAAAACATTTAAAAGGGAAAAACAAAAATTAGCAGGAAAGTATATTTTTTTAGATGAAAACTACGATTTAAACGATTACGAAAGTGAAGATATTATTCCTGAATATGAGTTTACAATTAATAGTTATACTTTTAAAGTTGTGGTAGGAAAAGACAATACACAATTTCCAAAGTCCTTTGGTATGATTGGAACATCTGAAGAGAAAAAAAGTATAGCATACTTGTATTTTTATGATATGGATTTGGATTATATAGGAGAAAAGAATGATAGATATCCTATGGCTAACTTTGTTAAAAAGTACTTTCAATACGACTTTTAGCCACACACTCTTATATGAGTTTTAATATAAGTTAAGGAGAACGATTATATGAATATAAGTAAATGCATAGTTATTTTTATAATAATATTTGTATTAATTATCTTTTTTATTTTAAAACCAATATGGGTTTGAATGATCAATTTGATATTACAAAGGAAAATAATCCATGGTGGCATGAGAGGATAAATTATTTAACAGATATTCATAAAGAAGATATTAGACAGAATGTAGTAGTGGCAGTAATAGATACTGGAACAGATAACGATGATTTTCCATATACAAACATTATTCAAGGTTATAATGCTATAGATGGTAGTAATAATACAGGCGATAAACATGGGCATGGAAAAGTGATTTCTCATCTTATTGCTTCACCTAAGCTAGGTGTAAACCCTTATGCAACTATATTACCAGTAAAGGTTAGAAAAACTATGATTGATAATCCAAAGGTAGTATCAAAAGGTATCAAGTGGTCAGTAGACTATGAAGCGGATATAATTAATCTTAGTTTAGGGAGAGAACCTACAAAGGATAGTAACCATCAAGAGTATCGCAAAGGAGTAGAGTATGCTTTAAAAAAGAAAAAAGTATTGATTGCTTTATCGGGAACAAATGGAAAAAAAGTATTTTATCCCGCTGCAATTGAAGGGGTAATATCTGTAGGAGGGTTAGATAAAGAATATAATTATAATTCTAAAATTGATGTAGAAGATATTGATATATTTAGTGTAGATACTAAAAAAAGTGTTAGTTCAAGTTTCCCTACTGCCATGGTATCAGGAGCTGTATCGCTTATAATGTCCTTAGATGAAAGCATCTCCTCTCAAGAAGCTATGAATATAATATTAGATTCAGCAGATATAATAAAAGTTAATGGAAAAAATGCTAAATTACTTAATATAGATAAAGCAATAGAAATAATATATAAAAGTAGAATATTGAAAGAATAACTATATATGTGGAGAGCCATGGAAATATTTTATTAATTTTCATATTTTTCATATTTGATATTCTTTATACTGTTAATAGCTTAGGTGGTGATTATTATTAAAATAAATAGTGGAACAAGACATGTTCTAAAAGTAATTTTAGTCTTAGTTTTATTTACAATTGGTATTAATCAATTTATATTATATAATTACACTTTTAAATTAGCTTTTAAAAATACTGAAACCATAACAATTATTGGTAAAGAAGGAAATAAAGAAATAAAAGATAAGAAAATTATTGAAACATTTATTGATAAGATTGTATATAAAATATCAATGAGAAGGGAAGATAATTATCAGGACATTAAAAATAAAGAATTATATTATCTTGATTTTCAATTAGATAATTCAGAATCTATACTAATTGCATACGATAAAAAAAATAAGATACTATTAGCGAAATTAAGTAAATTATTAAATAAAAAAGAATATAGTGTTTATGATGAATTTATTGAGAATAATTATTTGAAATAATATACTAATTGAAAACTTGAATAATTTTATATAGATAAAACAAGATGAAAAGTTTCCATTAAAGTTATTAGGGTTATTTTTATAAGAATAGAAAAGAATTGTAAAAAACTAAATAAAGTTCAAAGTATATAAATTGATGTCCTACTTCAGAAGTAGTTTTTTTATTTTTCATTAAATAATAGAGATTTAGTTAACAGTTATGTCTAACAGAAAATATGATTATATATAACTAGAAAACTTATACTAATCGATAAAAAATGACATTTTTCATATAAGTAAAAGAATATAATTGTTAATAAGTAGTTTAATATTAATTTTTTTCAATATTAATAATAATATAGAAATAATAGCATAGGAATTTTACCTTTTGAAAAAAAGCGTAGCATATTTATTACCCGTTATGTACTCGATTTATGTGGTATTGTAGCTTCAAGATTAGATATTAAAAAAGTTATTAATTCAGTAACCATTATGAAAGATGAGTTAAAGCTATTAAAGTTTCAAGTTAAATATGTAGGGGTTATACAAAGGACTCCAGTAAAAAAATAGGGTGTATAAAACTATAATTTTACGATATAACAGTGAAGTTATGATATTTTACAAGACACTTTTAAACATCGTAATTACAGTTTGCGTTATACTAAACCATTTAAATAAGTGTATTAAAGGAGATAAATATTATATGAAACAAAAAACGATTTCTTTAAGTTTGATAGGACACTTTATGTTTCTTAGTTATTCGATGCTATTTGGCTTCTAAGTTTAGCTTATATGTATAATTTAATTCCATTTTCAACGATTAAACATTTTTTGAATTTTAACTTGCCACATTTTTCAATAATTCTTAAACGGACCTTTTTTTACCTATTTATAATGATCCTAGTGTGGCAGGGAATTTGTTCTTAACTTTACACACATAGCCATTATCTCGAAAATAACATATCCTAGTGAAAAGCCTAATGAATTTAAAATTTAATTATCCATATCAAAATTACCGCGTTTAATAATTAATTGAGCTACTTCTAAGAATATTAATCCAACAATAAAACTCTCAGCGCTTTAATTGAAATTATTAACTGAACTCAGAAGCTTTAAATTATAAAAACCTATATACTGTTATAAGTATTATGTGAACAATAAAATTAATTAAAATAATAAAAGGGGGAACATATGTTAGAAAAAATATTTTCTAAAAGAAAAAAAGAAAACTCTAAAGTAATGGCTTTAAAAGGTATTAACTTAGTAGATGGATTAAGTAATGAACTTAAAAAAGATATGACAATTATAATAAAAGAAGGAAAAATCATTGAAATAGGAAAGGATAATGAAACAACTATACCACATGATGCTAATGTATTAAAGCTTTCAGGAAAGACTGTGATACCAGGTTTAATAGATGCTCATCTACATTTATTACAATCGGGTGTTGATGATTTTATGAAACCATATGCAGAAAGTGCATATAAAAAATTAAAGAGGAATTCTTTTATTAATTTAAAATCAGGAATAACTACTGTAAGAAATATGCCTGGAGGTTTTGGTTATAGTGCATTGAAATTTAGAGACAAAATAAATGAGGGTAAAATTTTAGGCCCAAGGATATTGACTTCTGGTCCTGCACTGGCTCCTTCAAATGGGTATTTTAGTTTAAAACAGTACATTACTTCCAATACTTTAATGCTTTTTATTCTTAGTCGTATATTCAGAGCACATGGTTTGTCTATTGATGTAGATAGTAAAGAAGAAGGAAGAACAGTTGTTAGAAAGCTTAAAAGAAAAGGAGTAGATTTTATTAAAACCGTTACTCCTGGTTCATTCATTCCATTTGCCGAAAAAGATGAAAAACTTAAAGAAGAATTGTTAGAAAAAGGTATGAAATTAGAACAAATTAAAGCAAGTATGAAGCCAGAGGTGTTACAAGAAATAGTAAATGAAGCCCATAAACAGGGGCTAAAGGTAGCAGTACATACAATTAGTTGGCCAGATGATTTTAAAAAAGCAGTAAAGGTAGGAGTAGATAGTATAGAACATACTCCTTTAGGATTAATAGATAAAGAAACCTTTAAAATGATGAAGAGTAAAGAAATATATTGGGTTCCTACAGCTTATTGTTTTTATAATTGGACAAACCTTATAGATAATCCAGAGCAATATGACACACCTAAAATGAAAGAATTAATCCCTGAACCATTCCATTCATTAGGAAAAAAATCTTTACAGAAGGTTAGAGAAGGAATAAAACAAGGAAATGATCCTATTTGGAGTAGGTTTTATAATGAAATAGAACCATTTAAAGAAGAGTATTTCCCTGTGAATTTCAGGCGTGCTTTAGAGGAAGGAATAAAAATAGTAGCGGCAGTTGATGGTGGTGTTTCAGGAGCGGCATATGTTCCCCATGGTCAATTGTATAAAGAATTAGAACTTTATGTTGATAATGGGATGAATGAGTTTGAAGCTATTCAAGCCGCTACTAAGAATCCAGCAGAACTCCTAGGAATAGAAAAGGAAGTTGGAAGTGTTGAAGTAGGTAAAGTAGGGGATTTAGTAGTTTTAAATGATAATCCATTAGAAAAAATATCAAATGTTAAAAATATTAATTGTGTAATTAAAGATGGAAGTATAGCTTATAAGTCAAAGGGTGCACTAGATTAAAAAATTATAAAATAAGGATACTAGAAATAATTTAATTAAAATTTCAAGAAATAATAAGGATAAAAAGAGGAAGTTTATGATTAAATCAAAAGCTTGAGATTAAGGTAAAAATTTTGAGAGGAGTTTTTATTATTGTAAAGACAACTTTTTTTATTGGGGTTTTAGGGATTATTATATCTATTATTATAGTCTCAACATTCCAGAGATTATTGAAAAACAATGAAAGTGGTTTTCTCCATTTACTAATGTGTTTTATGTTTATTTGTTGGTTACCTATACCTTTAGTGACTTATTTTGAACTGAAAACATATAACTTCTTGTTTATAGGAGCGTTACTAGGAACAGTATCTTTAGTCCTTTATATTATAACAATGATATTACAAGCTAGTCATTTATCATATTCCAATAGATTAGCATATGAAAACAAAGAGTTGTGGAGAAGAAATGATGATTGGATGTTAAATGGTTTACTAGGAAGTCAAGTTGAGTTGCTTGCAGGTCTACTTAAAGCAATATGGATAATTTTTTTAACGTTGACATTTTGGTTAGATGGACAGATAGTAATTTCAATTATAGGGATTGCTTATAGTTTATTCGGTATTATATACTTATTAAAGTTATTAGATACTAGTTTAATTAGAGAAATAAAAATATTAAAAGAATTTCCTATCAATCCTTTAGTTATTAACTTAGAGACAACCAGTTGGTTTTTAATTATATTAATATGGTTGAGAATAACTTAGCAGATTTTTAGTAACCGTATATACATATGTAGGTTATAAATTCCGATAAAAAACTTTACATATCAGGATAATAAATAAACATAGAATTTTAGAATCTAAACAAGGTGTAATAAAAGTCGAATTAATTTAACTAATTATTTTAAATAGTAAATATACCCTATATGATATTATATCTTTCTTAATGACAAAAAACGACATTTTCCACGCACATAAAAGTATATAATTGAGAAGTAATTTTGTTTTTAATAAAATATTTGTAGTAATAAAGTAGTTAATTGAAATTCCTAAAGGAAATACAAAGGGGGAATCAAAAGGCAGTTGTATGGAAAATGTATCATACTTAATAAACGGAAATGATAAACTTAAAAGACTTTTTAAAGAATAAAAGTATTTGATATTTTGAAAAAAATAAATCCTATTTTAGTATGTATTATTCCGATTAATATTGATACGAAAATAGCAACTTAAATATAATATGTGAAGTGAAAGAATTGTCAATGTTAGTGAAGCAGAAATGAAAGAGAATAGAAAATATGGAATATTATAGTGGAAACATGAATTAAATATTACTTATATAACTTGTGGAGGTACTTTATGAAAATAGAGAATAGAGCTTATCAGATATTACAGGATTTTAATAAGGTCAGCAAATTTTTGACTGAAAATTATGACAAAGACTTAAGGAATGGATATTTTTTACAACCGCTTTTTGAATATGGTGAGAACTATGGACTTTTTAATTATCACTGTTCCCATAGAAATAGAATTTGGGAGGTAGATGGTGAAATCGTAGGGATAGTATTTTATGAGATGATGTTTTTGGGGAGATGTTTTATAGTAACAAAGCCTAAGTATCAGTATTTAAAAGAAGAAATGTTAGCATATGCAGAAGAAAAGATAGCATTAACAGAGAATGGGAAGACAAGTCTTGGAATATGGACAACAGATGCCAATACAGAAGATATCTCTTTGCTTAAAAATAGTGGATATGCTTTAACTTATAAAGAAAACATTATGGAATATGATTATACTAATGGTTTTGAACATCCAGAATTACCAAAAGGGTTTAGAATAGTAGAAGGAGAGGATATTGATCCACTCAAATTATTTTGGTGTACTTGGAAGGGATTTAATAATGGTGATAGTTTAAAAGAAGGTATTACAGAAGAACAGAAATTCTATGAGACAGAGCATTTGATGAGTTCACCTCATTATCGTAAAGATTTGACAACTGTAATTGAAGCACCTGATGGAGAATATGCATGTGTAGCAGGAATGTGGTTGGACGGTGAACATGATTATGCATATCTAGAACCCCTAGCCACAATTCCAAAGTATAGAAAGATGAATCTTGGAACCATCGCACTTATGAAAGGAATGAAAAAAACAGTTAAAGAAGGAAAAAAATATTGTGATGGAGGTTCACATCCTTTTTACGAAGCAATTGGTTTTGAAAAAAGAGGACAGAGACAACTATGGGGAAAAGAATGGTAAGTATCTTTACTAAAGCCCTGTACCTATTTAAAATACAACTACATCATTAATAGATATTTTTACTAATGGTATAGATGAAGAAAAAAATGTTAGAAGCTAGATATAGAACTCTATCTAAAGAAATCATTAATAGTTATAAAAATGAATTAATTCCATCGGACGAAGTAAAGTGTTTTTTAAGTTGATAGATACTGAAGACTTTGAAGGGGAAAATCCTGAAAAAGCATTTAGATGGTTAATATCAAACAAGCCTAAAAGAAAGCAAGTCTCTTTAATTCATGGAGATTTTCGAACGAAAAACATTATGCTTAATAAAGAAAATAATAGTAAAGTCATAGATTGGGGATTTGTAGATATAGGAAGTCCTTATTATGATTTAGCAGTTATAGATTATTATTTTAAGGATGAATTAGATAGGAGTAGTTTTTATAGGAGGTATAAAAATAGTCAATATGATAAAAGATTAATTCAGTATTATGATAGATTAAGTTGGTTTATTAATGTTTAGAGTGAAAACGATATATTAACAAAATGTTTAGGAATATCATTCTTTTATCACAGCTGAATAAATATTATTTAGTTTCCATCAAAATATTTTAATGGTAATAAGGAGAGGTTTTATGAGAACAGAAAAAGAAGTTTTATCACAGTTTAAAAAATGGGCTAAAAGAAATAAATTAGTTAGAGCAGCAGTATTAACTAGTTCTCGTGTTAATCCTGATGCAGATATTGATTTTTTATCAGACTATGATATTGAGTTATATGTATCGGATTTAACTACATTCAAAAAAAGTGATGATTGGCTTAAAGTATTTGGTTCTATTATGGTACGTTGGCCCTTTAAGCCACGTTCAACAGGTAAGACTGGTTGGATTACTCGGCTTGTTCTATTTAAAGATGGTATAAGAATTGATTTTCAGATTACAGATCAACTTAAAATAAAATCAGATGCTTATGATAACGGTTATGAAGTATTAATTGATAAGGATGGATTAACTAAAGGATTATCAAAGCCTACATATTCAGAATATATAATAAAAAAGCCTAGTAAAGAAGAATATGAAACTTTAGTAAATGAGTTTTGGTGGGATGCTTACTATATTCCTAAATATCTTTGGAGAGATCAGTTGCCGTTTGCTAAATATATGTTGGATTATATACTTAGGTATTCTTTCTTGCATAAGGTTATAGATTGGTATATTGGAATTAAAAATAAGTGGACAGTAGAAACTGGAGCTTTAGGTAAAAATTTTAAGAAATACCTTGATTCAGAGACTTGGGAAGAGCTAGAAAAAACATATGTAGGAGCGGACATTGAGGAGAATTGGATTGCCTTTTTTAATATGACTGCTTTTTTTAGAAAGATGGCAAAACAGGTTGGAGAAAATTTAGGTTATGAATATCCGGAACAAGTAGATAAAGAAGTTATTAAATTTTGCAGGGAAATTAAAGAAACAAAAAAAATTGAGTAATTTTAATTAAAAACCAACTACCAATAGAATATTAATATGGGGAAAGTAATGAAAATGTGGTTATTTAATAAAAGCTAATAAACACCAATAAAGTTAGTTTTATAATATAGAAATCTCATCAACTATTGATAATTAAAGACAATAATTGATGGGATTTAAATATAACTAGAAGATTAGAATGATGAAATAATATATTTAGCAAACCACGTTTAGTTTATTGATACTAAAGGGATAACAAAAACTTAGACCATTAGATGAAAGAGGGAAAATAAGGATGTGCATAAAAGGCAACAGAATTAAACTTGTATTTGCAACAAAGAAGGATAAAAAGTTAATTTATGAAATGTTAACAGGTGAAGAAGTTATTGATTATATGTTTAATGACCAACATCCTGTACCAACATGGGATGAATTTAATGAAGACGAACCAGAAATTTTTTTTAGTGGAAAGCCTACAAAAGAAGGTAGTTATTTACTAATATATTATAATGGAGAAGTTATTGGAAGTATAAGTTATTCAAATGAATTTAGAAAGCAAGTCCATTCAGAGTTAGATATATGGATTGGTACTAATAAATATTTAGGAATAGGTTTAGGCAGAGAAGCAATTAATCTTTTAATTGATTATTTAAATAAAGAATACTTAATTGATGTTTTTTTAATAAGACCATGGATAGAGAATATAAATGCCATAAAAGCATATAAAAAATGTGGATTTCAAGTAATTGATAATTTCAATCCTGAATTTTTTTATGTAGGAGATGATTTAAAGGAATATGGTGATGGTGATTATGGTAAAGATGAAACTATTAATTTAATAAAGAGAATATAAGTAATTCTAGGAGGCAAATTGATAAAAAAGATAAAAGTATAATAATCAATACATTGATTATGGAGATTTTCTTTGTTTATAAAAAGTTATATTAATTTTTAACACTTTTATTTTTTTAGTTATTTTAATTTTATACTCATTTTAAATGGTAGGAGGATTTATTTTGAAATATAAAATGTCTTATATTAATAAGTTAGCTAAAAATATCGACAAAGTTGTTGGAGAGGAAATTAGGTTAAAAATATTGAAAGGTTGTGAAGATCTTACGGCAAAACAAAAGAAAGAAAAGCGAGCAGAGATTATGAAAATGGTTACTGAGAGAATGGATAATCTTTTATATGAAAAAGATATTATTAAAATACGAGAAGCTTGTGCATGTAAACCTCAAAAGTTTTTAAAAAAAGCAAAGGAACTAAATAGGGAAGCAAAAAATATAGAAGATTTTTTATACAAATTACAAGAAACAGGTTATGCAGGAAATTCAATTAGATTAGAAAAAAATATAATTCATGGTAAATTCGGTATAGGAAAATGTGTATGTGGTATGGTTGGGGATACAAAATCACTAATATCTATATCATGGTGTCATTGTTGTAAAGCACATATTAGGTGGTTATATGAAAAATCATTAAAGAGATCATTGAAGGTAGAAATAACAGAATCAATAATATCAGGGGGAAAAGATTGTATTTATAAGATTTATTTAAAATAAAGGGTAGATAATGAAAGCATTACATAACAGACAGTTACTAAGACTTATAATAATAAAATAGATTGTAAAAGGCATTAGAAATAAAAAATAAGTGTATAAGTAGGGATTAATAAAATGAAAAATTTAAGAATATATGGAGAAAAACCATATGAGGTATTAGTTATCCATGGTGGTCCGGGCGCTCCTGGAAGTGTTGCACCATTAGCAAGAGTATTATCTAAAAAATTTGGTGTAATAGAACCATTTCAAACCGAAGATAGTATAAAAGGACAGATTAATGAATTAGTTACTGTTATAAAAAGATATTGTAATAAACCAATTACATTAATTGGACATTCGTGGGGGGCATGGCTATCCTACATTTTCACATCAAAATATTCAATGTATGTAGAAAAATTAATTTTAGTTAGTAGTGGCCCCTATGAAGAAAAGTATATAGATACTATGAATAGGACTAGATTTAATCGTTTTAGTGAAGAAGAAAAGACAAAAGTAAAGGAACTTAGTGAGACATTATATAATCCGAATACGAAAAATCTGACAAATGTATTTAAAGAACTTGGGAGTATAATGACTAAAGTAGATTCATATGAACCTATAGTTTATGAAGATGAAATAGTTAAATATCAACCTAAGATTTTTATGAAAAGTATGTCTGAGATAAGTAAACTTAGAGAGAATGGAAAATTATTGGATATGGGAAAAAATATAGAATGTCCAGTTATTACAATACATGGTGATTATGATGCTCATCCATATTGTGGTGTAAAAGAACCATTAGCAAAAGTTATTAAGAACTACAACTTCATATTATTAGATAAATGTGGACATTACCCATGGAATGAATATTATGCTAAGGAAAAATTTTATGAGATTTTGTTTAATGAAATATGATAATTACATTTTATAAAAAAAGGTAAATCGCTATTTTATACAAATGTTTAGATTAAATTTAAAGAGGTTTCTATAAATAAGCATAAAATTTGTATCTCTTTATATAAAACAAAGTGTAGAAATGCTTTAAATTATAAATAAAAGAAATTATAATTATATCTTTTATAGCTTAGGTGGGGGAGGACATTATATGAAAAAGCGATATTTACTTTCTTTAATAATTATTTTGATAATTAGTAATATTATTACAATGCTTTGTTATTTTAATTATAAGTTGAAATATGAAGAAGAATTAAAATATAATATTGAAAGTATATATTTTTTAGAAGGAGAAAACTCTAATTGGAGTTTTAAAGAGGGGATACTTATTTTAGGAAAGTATAAACAGTATTTCAGTGGCAAATCACTAAATTACATAGGAAATAAATCTTTAGATACTAATTATTTAGAAATTAAAATTGATATTAAACAAATAGAGACCAATAAAAATAAAGAGAGTTTACTTCACGTAATACATAATAATAAGAGTAATAAAAATATTATGAGAAATAATAAAATTCATTTAGGTAAAACAAGGAAAACAACAGAACAAATCATAAAATATAATTATGATTTAAATTTAGATGCATATGTTTGTGTAGAAATAAAGTATAATAACAAAGGTAAAGTTATTACAGATAATCTTAAATTGCAGGCAAAAGCTATAGATTTATCTAATTTTAAAACAAATAATAAAATTTTATTACATTAAATTTAAAGGTGGATAGAATATTTTAGGAGGCAATATGGAGAAGAAAAGTACTGTTAGTATTGTATTAATTATATTTTTAATAGTAGTTATAGTTTATAAAATTCCTAGTAAAATTGATAAAAACTATAAAGGTTATATTTTATATTGTGATGATAGTAATATTAATAAAAAAATTACAATACATCTTAAGGGAAAATTATCAAAAAAAGTATTATCTGATAATTATTTTGAGGGACAAATTATAGTAAATGATATAAAAATGAATGTTAAATCTGCATTACCAGGAAATTTGAAGATGAGATTAAAAGGACTTAAAACAAAACTTAAAAGAAGAGCATATACGGTTGGGGGCATAGATATAGATAATGGTACTGTTAAAACAACTGGTGTTGTTCATTTTTCAAGGGACTTAAGAAAAATATGGGGATATTCACAAGAAATGAGAGAAAAATATAAAGATACAGATATTATATTTGTAGCACCAGCTGAAAATAAATTAGAAGCTATAAACAAAATAGAAGAACTTAATGACATCAAATGAAACATTTAAAGTTACTCTTAGCTTTTGAAGATAAAAGAGAAAGAATTAATTTTATGAAAGGTGAAATTGGATATGAAAAATTGGTCAAGAAATATAGATAGTTATGAATTATTAGATAAATATAGAAATGTAAAGGCTAATTCAGACATTAAGACTTACAATTAAAGAAGATAATAAATGTGAAGAACATCTCGTAAAATCATATTATTTAGATAAAATTTATTTAAGTAGTTTTAATAAAAATAAATATTTTTTTATTTAAATAGATAGATGTCCTAACTATAGTAGCCACTATAATTATTCATAGCTTCAGATAATAAATTAACACACCAAACATTACATAATATGGTATAATAAATAATAAATGCTAAAATCATTGCGATAGGATGAGGAAATATATATGAATAAAAGACGTTTGTTTATATTAATAAGTTTACTATTATTATTTATACTACTTTTAGAAAATGGTTGGAGAATATATGGATTTAAACACTGCTCAAGTCCTGAATCTTTATATATTAAAGAAATTAAAGTAACAAAGGATAAAGTGAACTTATATGTTATTAACTATTCAAGTGCAGGTGTATTTAGTGGTTATACTACTAAAGTAAAAAATAATGAATTATATAGGATTAAAATATAAATTATTTACACTTAATATTAGCGAAGGTTCTGATATAAAGATACCAATAAAACAAGAAAATATTCAGAAAATATATCTAAAGGGTCCAGCTACTACAGTTGAAATATGGGATAGAGACATTAGACAGATAGAATAAGTATTATAAAAAATTATTTTAGGGGTAGCAAAATGAATAAAAGACTACATTTTATGATGTTATTATGTTTTGGTTTAGGAAATTTAATTTTTGTTTTAAGTAGTATAGTAAGGCACTCTTTGACAGATTTCATGCTAGGGTTTTGTGAAGGGCTTTATATTGTGTTTATGTGTACTTGGTTTATAGATATGTGTTGGTGTTTTGTAAAAAAGAAGAACCCATTTAGTATAAAGTAAATAACTCAGTGTAAATTGTGATTACAATATTCAATGAATATATTTGTACAAGCTTAGAATATTAAAGATAAATATATATGATCAGGAGGAAATAATGAAGTTCACAAAGGATAAGCTAGTTATATGTGGTAAAAACCAGATATAAGTTAATTAGAGGTGTTTCAAATATTTGAAGCATCTTTTTATACACTTGAATTAAGAAATATATGATGAATAACAAGAATTATAAAGGTTATCTATTGTATAAAATATCTTGAAATTTTAAAAAAGATAATAGCAATTAAAGTTATCACTTACATTTAATGTTTATAGACACTTCCTAAGATATAAAAATCTTGTTCTTTTCATTTAAATAAAAAGAAGCCTTTTCTATGTTTTTTTACAATATTTCTTTAAAAACTTTAGGATTTCTTAATAATTACTATGCTATAATTTTTTCAATAGATTATAAGTAGAGGTGAAACCATGATACTAAAAATATTGAAAAAAGATTTTTTAAGAAAAAAGGTCGTTACAATAGCTGTATTTGTATTTATTTTGTTAGCGGCAATGCTTATATCAAGTGGTACTAATATGTTGATTGACTTAAATAATTCACTAGAGCATTTATTTAAAGTTTCTTCAGCACCCCATTTTATTCAACACCATTCTGGTAAAATTAATCAAGATGAGATTGACCAGTGGAGTGTAAATAATTCTTATGTCAAAAGGCAACAAACTAGTGAAATGATTAATATCCATGGCTCAAAAGTTTATATAAACAGTGATGAAGCTGAAAGTCATTCAGTTATGGATCTTGATTTTGTAAAGCAAAATAAATCCTTTGATTATCTCCTTGATTTAAATAATGAAAAAATAGAAGTAAATAAAGGAGAAATTGCTGTACCGATTTATTATATGCAAAGAAGAGATTTATCCCTTGGGGATAAGGTAGTAATTAAAGATGGTGATTTAAAGCTTACTTTTACTATAACAAGTTTCGTTAGAGACGTACAGATGAATCCGTCAATTATCAGTTCAAAACGCTTTGTGGTTAATGCTACTGATTTTGAAAAAATTAAAGATGCTACAGGAGATATAGAATATCAGATAAGCTTTCAACTGAATGATTTAGATAATCTTCGTCAATTTAGTAATCAATACATTCAATCAGATTTGCCTAAAAAAGGTCCTACTATAGATTATACGTTACTAAAATTAGCAAATAGTATAACCGATGGACTTATTGCAGCAGTTATTATTTTAATTAGTTTGTTATTAAATGTAATTGCCCTATTATGTTTAAGGTTTATAATTTTATTAACTATTGAAGAAGATTATAAAGAAATTGGTGTAATGAAAGCAATAGGGATATCACCGCCTAATATAAAGCGTATTTACTTATCTAAATATTTTACTATGGCATTAAGTGCAACTTTAATTGGATATCTAATATCACTATTTATAAATGATATCTTTTCAAAAAATATTATGCTTTACATTGGAATGGCTCCTAAAACGATTATTGAGTATAGCTTACCGTTAGTGGCGGCTTTTTTAATAGCAATAATAGTTATTATCTTTTGTTATTTTATACTGAGAAGATTTAATAAGATTTCGGCTATCGAGGCTATACGTTTAGGTAATACTGGCGAGACTTATTCAAATAACGAAAGATTGGCCCTATATAAAAACAAAGTGTTTAATCCTAATATTTTTCTAGGACTACGAGATATTATTATACGTTTTAGGTTATATGTATTATTGTTTATAGTATTTATTTTATCTACATTTATGATTACAGTGCCTTTGAACTTTTTAAATACTATACAGTCTCCAGAATTTATCACTTATATGGGAGTAGGAAAAAGTGATATCATATTGGATATAAGACAATCAGATCAGATTGTAAAGGAAATAAATGAAGTGGTTAATTATATAGAAAATGATCCAGATGTTAAGAAGTATTCACCTTATATAACAAGTCAGTATGAAATAATTAATGAAGAAGGTTTGCCAGAAAGTATTCTAGTGGAAACTGGTGACTTTTCTGTATTTCCCCTAGATTATTTAGAAGGTGTATCACCTAAGCTTTCAAATGAGATTGCCCTTTCTTATTTATGTGCTAACCAATTAAAAAAACAGGTGGGTGATGAAGTAAAACTTTTAATAAATGAAAAACCACGTTTAATGATTGTTACAGGGATATATCAAGATATTACAGATGGTGGTAAAACGGCTAAAGCGAATATTTCACCTGATTATGAGACTGCATCTTGGTATACGGTTAATGTTAATGTAAATAAAAACGTAGCTAAGAAAGTTTTAGAATATGAGAATAGATTTGATGATCTGAAAGTTAGTAATCCAAAGGAATATTTCAAACAAACCTTTAGTAGTACAATAAACCAACTTAAATTATTGACTATTACAGCGATAATTATTGCTATTTTAGTTACTGTGTTAATTACATCTCTGTTCTTAAAAATGATGATTGCTAAAGACAGGTCTCAAATTGCTATTAAAAGAAGTATTGGTATTTCCTTAAAGGAAATTAAAATTGAATATATTACTAAGGCTTTTGTAATTTTAAATTTAGGGATTTTACTTGGAACAGTTATCTCAAATACACTGGGAGAAAGATTATTAAGTGCAGTTTTATCCATTGTTGGAGCACCTAATATTGAATTTATTATTAATCCATTACAAGTATATATTATAAGCCCTATAATTATGATAATTATAGTAATTCTAACAACCCTAGTAAGTATTAATTTTATAAAGGAATTTAGTATATCTGATATCAATGCAGAATAAGGAGGTAAGTAAATTATGGATAATATATTAGAAGTTAGAAATTTATGTAAGACTTATATAGTAAATAAAAGACAGCGTCATGTTCTTAAAAATGTAAACATGACTATTAAAGAAGGGGAGTTTATTTCTGTTATGGGACCCTCAGGGTCTGGAAAAAGCACATTATTATATAATATTAGTGGTATGGATAAAATGACAGCAGGTGATGTAATCTTCGATGGTATAGAGCTTGGGAGTTTGTCAGAAGAAAAACTGTCAGATATGAGGTTACATAAGATGGGTTTTGTTTTTCAACAGATAAATTTATTAAAAAATTTAGGGATCATTGATAATATTATTATATCAGCTTATATGGCTAAGAGTAAAAGTAAAAAAGAGATAAATCAACAAGCTATAGATTTGATGAAAAAGACTGATATTATTGAATTAGCTGATAATGATATTACCCAGGCTTCCGGTGGTCAATTACAAAGGGCTGCAATTTGTAGGGCACTTATTAATAAACCAAAGATTTTATTTGGAGATGAACCAACAGGAGCTTTAAATTCTAGAGCAGCTAGTGAGGTTATGGAGATTTTCCATACCATTAATGAAGAAGGAAAGACAGTTATGTTAGTTACCCATGATGTGAAAGTGGCTTCTCAATCTGAAAAAGTTTTCTATATGAAGGATGGCAATATTGTAGGTGAATATGTATTAGGTAAATTCAAGCAGTCAAAGGATGATATTAAGCAAAGAGAAGCTGAATTATCAAAATGGTTATTAAATATGGGATTTTAAAGATTGGAGTTATGCTATGGATGAAATATTATTAGTTGAAGATGAAAAAGAATTAGCTCAGGTTACAAAGGATTACTTTGGAAAAAAGGGATATCTAGTAAAGATAATTGAAGACGGTCAAAAAGCTTTAGATTATTTGATGTTAAATACTGTAAAACTTCTAATTCTTGATATTATGTTACCTAATGTAGATGGACTTACTATCTGTGAAGCTGTTAGAAAAAAGTCTAATATACCTATCATTATCATTAGTGCTAAGACCGGGGAAGATGCTAGGATCATAGGTATAGAATTAGGTGCGGATGATTATTTAGAAAAGCCTTACTCTGTAAAAGAACTATTCGTACGTGTAAAATCACAACTTCGTAGAGCCTATGATTTAAGGGTAGATGTAAAAAAGATTGTGGATGGTGACTTAGTTATTGATACATTAGCAAGACAAGTATTTATCAAAGATGAACTTATTTTATTAGCATCTAAAGAATTTGATTTGTTAAAGATATTAGTTGAAAATAAAGGAAGAGCAATGCATAAAGAGAAACTTTTTAATATGGTATGGGGTATGGAAAGTGACAGTGAATTCTCGACACTTACAGTTCATATTAATAAACTACGGGAAAAGATCGAAAATAATCCTAAAAAACCAAAATCCATAGTAACTATATGGAGGGTAGGTTATAGATTTGAGGGATTAAAATGAAAAAAGTATTACTAATTACAACTGTATTATGGATTGTAACTATGACAATTGTGATAGGGGTATTATTTAAAGCTGATGCTTATAAAAATACATATAAAATAAAAATTAATAGAATACATTCAAGGTTAAGTAGTGATATGGATTTTAACGAAAATATTATAAAAAACTTATCAAGTGAAGACTTAGGAATTATTTCAAGTGTTAAGATAATTGATTATAAGAATGCCAGTAAGACAAAAGAAGAAAATTTTTTTAAAATTAATGATCTAAATAATAATCCTTCGGTATATCTACCAATTGAGAGAAGTAACTATCTAGTTAAGTATAGCATTAAAACGGATGAAAGAAAAACAAAGGAAATAGTAGTGATATGCAGTATTATAACAATTTTATTTTTAACTTTTCTAGGTTTTATAATCTATACTTATAAATATATCATAAAACCTATGAAGAAATTATCTTTAGTGCCAAAACAATTGGCAACAGGTTATATTGATAAATTAACAGTGTCATATAAACATCAATATTTTAATGACTTTATATGGGGTCTTGATATGTTAAGAGAAAAGCTTCAAGATGAAAGAAACCGTAATTATGAACTTGAAAAGCAGAGAAAAACCCTTGTAGCTAGTCTTTCCCATGACATTAAAACTCCTCTATCTTCTATAAAAAATTATACAATTGCCTTAAATGAAGATGTTTATGAAAAACCTTCAGAACAAAAAAGAGCACTAGATATTATTCTTGATAAAACAGAAGTGATTGAAAAATTAACAAAAGAATTATTAGAATCATCAATTAAAGAGATTAATGCCAATGCCTTAAAGGTTAATAAAAAGGAAGTTTATATGTCTGATATACATAAGCGTTTAAATCAGATTATACACCAAAAAATAGATTTGCTACATATGGAATATGAGTCTTGTGAGCTTAAGGAGGATTTATTGGTGGTGGCTGATTTAGATGCTCTATCACAAGTTTTTGATAATATTATAGAAAATGCTATTAAATATGGAGATTTAAATCGTATCAAAGTTAGTTATCATAAGGAAGAATATTGTCAATTTATTTCTATAGAAAATACAGGACAGTCTATAGCAGAAACGGAAATAAAACATATTTTTAGCAGTTATTATAGAGGTTCAAATATTAAAGATCAGCCAGGTTATGGTCTTGGTCTTTATATATGTAAAAAGTCAATGCAGGCTTTAGAAGGGGATGTTTATGCTCAGAATACAGAAGCTGGTGTTAGGTTTGTAATTGTAGTTAAACTTGCAAGTTAAGATTACAATAAAATGATTTCAAAATTTCAATTAACTAAGCGAGGGCACATATCTTATTAATCAAACATTTAACTTAAATTAAATTTTATATAAAAACATAAGATAAATTTTGTAAGACTTTCTTTATTATTGTTTACTAATTTGTTTATATTATAGAAACTTAAGGGGGATGTAGATGAGTGATAGTAGTAAAATGTATGATGTTGAAACTTATATAGCTGAGATTTATGATGAAATAGAAAACTATATTGACGATGTTTTATTAATAAAAAAGCACTTAGGTAATAAGAAAATAAGTATTTTAGAACCATTTTGTGGAACTGGGAGAATAACTTTACCGCTTGCTAAGGATGGACATAAAATAGTTGGAATTGATAATGCTAAAGGGATGCTTGATTTATATAAAAGAAAACTAAAAGGTACAGGCTTAACATCAGAAAATGTTAAGTTATTAAAAAAAAATGTATTGACTGAAAATTGGCCAACTGGTTTTGATTTAATTATTTTAGGTGGAAATTGTTTTTATGAATTGGCATCAAAGAAGGAACAGGAACTATGTATAAAAAAAGCATATAAAAGTCTAAAGATAGGGGGCTATATTTATGTTGATAACGATCATATGGAAGGCGATTTAGATTCTAATTGGCAAGAAAAAGAGGTAGTTAGAAAATCCTTATGTGGGACTACAAAAGATGGTTCAATCGTTGAGACTACAAGAAAGACTATTTGGTATGATATAAAACAACGGTTAGCAAAATTTGAAAGAAGGGCAAAAGTAGTTAAAAAAACTGGAGAAATAATTGAAAATAAATTTATTCAACAAAAACATCCAGTAAGTGCCTATGAAGTACAGTCATGGTTAGAAAAGCATTCATTTAAGATTAAAAACAAATACGGTAATTGGAATGGTGAAACCTATATTAAAGATTCACCAAGGGCAATTTTCTGGGCTCAAAAGAAAGGATGAAGTAAAGAAAGAATAAGTGTTATTAAGAGTTGAGGTGTTAGATTCCTGCGGTTATAATGTCATACCATATAATTGGGATAGATATATTAATAATTAAATTTTCAGAAAAGTATAAAAATTACGTTCTGATGACAAAAATCGACAAATTTAACTTAGACAAAAAGATATAATCACTGTAGATTTAAATTATTTCATGTATGGATAAGTTATATTATTTATGGAGTGGGGGATGATTATGGAGAAAAAAATCTATAAAAATTTGTTGAGACATAGTTTTTGGGGCAATTTTGATTCGGGTGTAATTTTTATTTTTCTTTCATTTTATATATGGGATAAAACTGAAAATATGATAACAATAGCACTCGCATTTGCGATTCCAATAATAATAAATACAGTATTTGATTATTATTTTTCTGATTTAAGCGATAAAAAGGATCGAAAAAAATTAATAATTATAGGAAATATAGGTTCTGCAGTATTCTTAAGTTTATATGGTTTAGCAGGTAATATTTATCTTTTATATTTCTTTATCTTCTTTAAATCATTATTTGCAAAACTATATCAAAGTTCACTAGCACCTTACAAAAGAGAAACAATTAATGAAAAAGAATATAAAGACTATATTTCTAAGGAGAATATTAAAATAAGTGTAGGAGCATCAATTGGAGGTTTCTCACTAATGTATGTGTATCTTTATACTAAGAATATTCCTTTGATTTTCATTATATCTGGGTTAATAGAATTATATTCAACAATATATTTATTTAAGCTTCAAAATATAAAGCAAAAAAAGAGAAAAGTTAAAGAAGATCATATTGAATTAAATTGGTTAAAGAAAATAACTTTAATTTATACCCTTGAAGGTTTTGCTATTGCTCTAATAATAAATAGGATGATAATATTTTTACATGATGTACATAAAGTAAAAATACAAGACGTTGGATTTATATTTTTTATTGTATACGGTATTTCAAATATAGTAGCTGCTAGAATATATGACAAATTTAAAAGGATTTCATTAAAGAATATGTTTATAATATCTTTTTTATTTCAAGCAATATTATTAATATTATTCACAAAAGTATATGAATTAAAAGTAATTGTTGGGATTTGGTTTATTTTTGAATTAATATCAAACATAACAGATATATATTCAAGGGATAAAATAAACAGAAGTCTTTTTACAAATATTGGGAAAAGGCTATCGAAATTTAGAATAAGTATAGCAATAGGAAGCATTCTAGGACAGGTTGTTGTAAGTCAAATATGGGATAGAATAGGAGTAGACGAAAGTTTTTATTTTTCAAGTATAGTATTAATAATCTTATCTATTATTATTGCATACAATAGAAACAAAAATTTAAAAATAAAGTATATATCTTCTATGAAATAAAATAAATTGTATTAAATGAGAGACTTCTATTGAAAAGCTTTATACTTATTGTACTTTTAGTGACAGGAATAAATTTATCCTTAAATTAAACATGAATTATATAACCTATGAGATATGATTGGAATTGTTAAACAAAACCTTATGAAAAAATAGAATATTTAAAGTTTAAGGCTGACATATTATTGTCAGTCTTTTTTTGAGCAGAAATTATTAAGTATATTTTTTTAATAAACTGATTTTAATTACTATTTATAAATATTTTATATGGATATAAGTTACGAAATAATATACTTGACAAGAGAAATGATAAAGACTATAATAAATATACCGACAGTCGGTTTGTAATATAGGAGGGGAATTTATGGCAGTTATAAAAGAAACAAATATAAAACAAGATATCCTATACATTGCTTTAGATTTATTCTATGAGAGAGGATATGATAATACTTCAATAAGCACAATAAATAAGGAAGTAGGGATATCTAGAGGGGGATTTTATCACTATTATAAGTCAAAGGATGAAGTATTAGTATCTATATCAAAGGAATATGCAGAATCCGTAATAGAACTAGTGTTAGAAATAGCTAATGATAACGGACTGAATGCAGTTGAGAAAATTAATAAAATGATTAAAGATGTACAAAAACATAATAAGATAAACAAAGAAATTAGATATAAGATTTCAAAAATATATGAAAGAGAAGGAAATATTAAATTACAAAAGAAAATATTAGATACTGTAATTGAGATGGCAAGAGAACCATATAAAAAAATAATTGAACAGGGTGTTAAAGAAGGTAATTTTAAAACTTCAAATACTAAAGAAACTACAGAATTTTTAATCAGAATGGGAATTTCTTTAAAAGCACAATTGTCTCAACTATCTTCACAATTAGAAGAAAAACCAGAAAACGCTGGAGTTATTAAAGAAAAAATTCTATTTTATGAAGAAGTTTTCGAGAAAGTATTAGGATCAGAGAAAGGAACTATTAATCTTAAAGATATATTTCTTGATATATATATAAATAATTTTACTGAATCATAAGGAGGGGTAATATGTTTAAGTATGTAAAATTTTTAGAAGAAATCACCAAAGAGGACTTTTTAAAAACAGGTGGAAAAGGTTCTAATCTTGGTGAGATGGTCAAAGCTGGTTTGCCAGTACCAGGTGGATTCGTTATTTTAACAAATGCATATAAAAAATTCATTCAAGAAAATAACCTACAAGAGAAAATAGATAAATTAATAAAGATTATTGACCCTAATGATTTTGACCAATTGAATAAAGTTTCAGATGAAGTAAAAGATTTAATATATAAATCATCTATTCCAGATGTGATATTTAAAGAAATTATAAAAGCTTATGATGAAATAGGAAATAAGGCTGTAGCTGTACGGTCTTCAGCAACAGCGGAAGATTTACCAGGAACTTCCTTTGCAGGGCAATATGATACGTATTTAAATGTTAAAGGATTTGAAGAATTAAGTGAAGCAATAATTAAATCTTGGTCATCTTTATGGAATTCAAGAGCCTTATCTTATAGATTAAAAAATAATGTGTCCCATAAAGATCTTGCTCATGGAGTAGTTGTACAAAAGATGATAAATGGTAAAAAAGCAGGTATTATGTTTTCAGCTAATCCCATAAATGGTCGAAGAGATCAAACATTAATAAATGCTTCGTGGGGATTAGGGGAAGCAGTAGTTGGTGGAGAAGTATCTCCTGACCAATGGGTAGTAGAAAAAAGAACTCAGAAGATAGTAGATACACATATAGCAGATAAAAAAGTGATGACTGTAAGGACTAAAAAGGGCACTAAAACAGAAGAGATACCTGAGAAATTGAGAATCAAAGCAGCGTTAAATAAAAAAGAAATTAAACAATTAGTAGATATGAGTATTAAAACAGAAGAATATTTTAATTTTCCTCAAGATATTGAATGGGTATATGAAAATGGAAAATTCTATTTAGTTCAAACAAGACCAATCACTTCACTTTTTCCTATGCCAAAATCTTTACCAGACCCTAGGGAAGAACTTAGATTTTATATGAATTTTAATCTTGTAGGTCAACAAATTAAGGAACCATTAACTCCGATGGGAGAAGAATTCTGGAGATCTGCAATGAAAATATATACAACTACATTTACAGGAAAACCTGAAAAAAAGTATCCTGATTGGTTTAAAGTTTCTAAAGGAAGAATATTTATGGATCTTACTATACTTTTTAGAAAGAAGAAAAATTGGGATAAAATATTAGAGAGATTTTCAGATAAAGATCCAATTTTTTCTAAAGCATTATTAGAGTGGTTAGAAAAAAATGAAAGTAGAATATTAAATGAAGGTAAAGGGTTTAGAATCCCATTTAGAATTTTCCCTATAGGTATTTACATTGTAAGTAAGATACTCTATGGAAAGATAAAACCAGATAAAGCAAAAGAAAAATTAATGAAGGTCTCAAAAGAGGAGTTAAATAAAATATCTGATGGAGTAAAGCAATTAAAAAGTATAGATGAAAAACTTCACTTTGTCGAAGAAAAAGCTAAAGATTTAGCTTTAATAGCATTTAAAGAGATATTTTATGTTTCGTATGGAATTCAATCAGTAAAATTTTCAGAGAATTCTTTGAAAAAATGGTTTGGAGAAGATGTAGACTTAAAAGATTTAAATAAAGTAAGACAATCAATTCCTAATAATCCAACAACAGAGATGGGAATGGCATTATTACAATTATCAAAAAAATATAAAAATGAAAATAGAGAACCATCACCTAATGATAATGAAATTAAAGATTTTCTTAATAAATACGGACATAGATCTTCAATAGAAATTGATATAGGATTACCAAGATGGAAAGAAGATCCTAGTTACGTTATAGAATTAATAAATTCATATATATCTTCTGGTAAAATAAATAGTAAGATTGATAAATTTTATAAAGGTATGAAGGAAGCAGAAGAAGCATTAAATAGAATAGTAACAAAGGTACAGAAGGATAAGGGAAGTAAACAAGCAAAAAAAATCAAGTCAAAATTAGAGTTGTTTAGAAAAACTTCGGGTCTTAGGGAACAACCTAAGTATGATTTAGTTAAAGGGATTTCAATGTTAAGAGATCTGCTTAAAGAAGTAGGTATTCATCTAGTATCAGAAGGTAGAATAAAAGAGGCTAATGATATTTTTTATGTTAGATATAAGGACATTGAATCAGGTGAAAAATTACATGAAATTGTTAAAAATAACAAAGAAAGATATAAAGAGAATCTCCAAATTAAATCTGTTCCTAGATTCATAACAAATACAGGGGAGACTGTATATTCAATTACTGAAGAAGATGATGAAGGTACTTTAAGTGGAATTTCAGTTTCACCTGGTGTATATGAAGGGAAAGTAAGAATTATACATGATCCTAGTGGAGCAAAATTAAAGTCAGGAGAAATACTGGTTACGGAAGGAACTAATCCAGCATGGACACCTTTATTTTTAAATGCGGGAGCATTAGTAATGGAAACTGGAGGCCCTATATCCCATGGAGGAATAGTTGCTCGGGAATATGGTATACCAGCAGTTGCAGGTGTTAGAGAAGCAACAAAACGATTGAAAGATGGACAAAAAATTCGAGTAAATGGTGAATCAGGACAGATTGTAGTATTAAGTCACTTATAGTAGTATATGCCATTAAATAGTATTAAATAAAAACTAAATAGAGAATAAGTTGTATTATCTCTATTTTTTTAGAAGACTAAAACCGACGGTCGGTATATTTTAATTTTATGAACTAGGAAGAGGTGGGGAAATGAATAATAAAAAGGAAGAATTTTTAGCAAATGAAAAAGTAAGTACTTTACTATTTAAACTATCAGTACCAGCAACAATTGGTATGTTAGTTTATGTTTTATACTATTTAATCGATACTATTTTTGTAGGTAGAGGTGTAGGAACAGAAGCAATAGGTGGATTAACAATTGCGTTTCCTTTTCTAATGCTTATAATGGCTGTTGCTAAGATGCTAGGAGTAGGAACTTCTTCATTAATTAGTAGAAATCTTGGTTCAAATAATAAAGAAAGAGCATATACAGCTACAGGTAATAATATTACTTTAGCTCTAGGCTTTGGCATTATTATAGCTATAGTAGGTCTTTTGTTATTGGACTCAATATTGATGTTGTTTGGAGCAACAGAAGTATTAATGGAATATGCTAAAGATTATCTTTTTATAATTCTTTTAGGAAGTCCTTTTATTTCACTTTCCTTAGCATCTAATAGTACTATACAAGCTGAAGGAAAAGCTAAAATTTCAATGATGAACATGGTAATAAGTACAGTAATAAATATTGTTTTAGATCCCATTTTAATTTTTGGTTTTAATATGGGAATTAAAGGAGCAGCATTGGCTACAGTGATAGCTCAAATTGTCTGGTTCACATTGGTTATAAAATTTTATTTTAGTAAAAAAAGCACAATGTATTTAAAGCTTGAACATTTTATACCAGAACCTTCTGTTATAAAAGAAATTATAACACTTGGCTTACCTAGTTTTATAAGGCAAGCAGGTGTGAGTGTAGTTATGGTTATAATAAATAACTCTTTAGCTTATTACGGAGGAACTATATATATATCAGCTATAGGAATTGTATTAAGAATATTAAGAGTTACAATGGTTCCTTTAGCAGGAATTGCTCAAGGTTTCAAACCAATAGTAGGATATAATTTCGGAGCTAAAAAATTTATTCGAGTTAAAAATGCATTAAAATATTCCTTACTATCTTCTTTTGTTATAGGTTTTATTGGGTTTTTAATATTATTTATTTATCCAAATTATATTTTTATGATGTTTGGTTCAGATAAGGAGTTAATAAATGTTGGTAAATCGCTAATGAAAATAGTAGTATTAGTTTTACCTATTGTAGGAATTCATTATATAGCTACTGAATATTTCCTTGCTATAGGAAAGGCTTTACCAGCGTATTTAATAGGATTATCAAGACAAATATTTTTACTAATTCCATTAATTTTAATATTTCCTCTGTTTTTAGGTGTAAAAGGGGTATTTATTGCATTTCCTGTAGCTGATTTATTAGCTACATCTATTGCAATATACTTTTTAATAAAAGAAGCAAAAAAATTAAAATTAAAAGCAAAAGATAGTTAATTTTAATAATTGAAAGAAAGGAGAGTATAAAATGAGTGAAATGATATATTCATTTAAAAAGCTTCCAAAGAATAAATTAAAGTTAGCTGGAGGTAAGGGTGGGACACTTTCTAAGTTATTACAAGCAGGATATCCAGTGCCAGATGGATTTGTAATTTTATCCAACGCATTTGATGATAATAATCTTAAAAGTAAAGCGGTAGATATAATTAAAAAAGAAATTAAAAAATTGAGAACAGATGATAAAGTCAAATTTGCAGTACGCTCATCAGCTTTAAGTGAAGATTCAAAGGAAGCATCCTTTGCTGGTGAATTTGAAACAATTTTAAATGTAAAATCTGAAAAAGAGATATTTAATGCAATTAGTGAAGTGATAAAATCTACTGAAACAGATCGGGTGAAAGCTTATAGTAAAGTTAAAGGAATGACTACTAAACATCAAATCTCAATAGTTATTCAAAGAATGGTCCCTTCTGAAATTTCAGGAGTGTTATTTACTACTGACCCTGTTACGGGAGCTAAAACTAAAATACTAGGTAATTATGTATACGGTTTAGGAGAAAAATTAGTATCAGGTGAAACTAATGCTGAAACATTTACAATAACACGTCCAACAAGAATCTATGAAGGACCAAAAAAACTAAAAGAAATTAGTAATAAAATCTATGATTTAGCAGTTAGTTTAGAAGAATATTTAGAAGGCCCTCAAGATATTGAATGGACTGTTGTGAATAATAAGCTTTATTTACTTCAGTCAAGACCCATAACAACTATTGAAGAAACAAAAGATCCGATAATGGGGAAATGGAATTATAGTTCAAATGGAGATTTTTTATGGACTAATCAAATGACAGCTGAAGTATATCCAGAGGTTATTACACCTAGTACATGGTCAGTATGGAATATATACTATAAAGATCAAAACATAGAGGGATATCCTGGTATAGGAATTATTGGTGGTCGTGTTTATATAAATTATAGTTTAACTTATTCTATTATGATAAAAATCTTTAGAAAACATGATAAAGTGATGGAGTGGTTAGAGGGTATATTAGGTGAAATTCCAGAAAACATAAAAGTGCCCATTATGCCAATATCTTTATCTAAATTACTTTTTCAGATATTACCTAGAGAAATAAAAGGACAAATAAAAAAATCTAAATTAAAGAAAAAACAGAAGAAATATATTAATAATATACCTAGCTTATGTGAAGAAATATCTCAAGAAATTGATAATATAAAAGAAAAGAGGAGTTTAATTAACCTATGGGAAGGTAAATTAAAACCAGTATTTTTAGATGTTTTTACATTACAAGATACTATGAATGAGGACTTTTTCAGACCATATATATCATTAAAAAAGAAATTAACAAATTTAATAGGAAAAGATGATGCTGAAAAGCTTTTAGCTACATTAAGTGGAGGTTCAGAAGAACTAGAAAGTATAGGACCTTTATTAGGGTTATCGAAATTAGTAGAAGGAAAAATCACTAGAAAAGAATATGAAAGCTTATATGGACATCGCCATCCAAATGAAAATGAGCTCTCAGAGCCTAGACCTATTGAGAATCCTAAATACATTAATAAACAAATAGAGAATTTCAAAGAATCACCTGTTGATGTTAATGAATTAGTTAAAAATAGATCTTTGGAATTTATGGATACCTGGAATAATTTTAAAAAGAAATATCCAAGTAAAGAAAAGGGTCTGAAGAAAAAAATAAATGAAATTGAAAATACGATGTATAAACGAGAAAAGGTTCGTTCAGAGTTAACAAGAATAATTGGTATAATAAGAAAATTTTATTTAATGGCTGGAAAGTTAACTAAACTAAATAAAGATATTTTTTTCTTAACCGTTGATGAAGTGATTAATTTACTAAGAGGAGATAATAAATCTATTTCTTATATAAATTTAAGAAAAGAATACTTCAGAAAATACAAGTCATTGCCTTCATATCCACAGTTTATTAGGGGTTATTTTGATCCTATTAAATGGTCAGAGGAGTTTTATGATAGTGACAGTCTTAAAAGTTCAAATACGATTAAAGGATATGCTGCATCTGAAGGAAAAGTTAAAGGCATAGTTAGAAGAATAGATAGTCCAGAAGAAGGTGAATTATTAAAACCTGGTGAGATATTAGTAACTGCTACTACAAACATTGGATGGACTCCTCTATTTCCTAAGGCTAAAGCAATAATAACTGATATAGGAGCACAATTATCACATGCTGCTATTGTTGCTAGAGAAATTGGGATACCGGCAGTTGTAGGATGTAGAGACGCTACTAAACGGATAAATACTGGAGATAAGGTTATTGTAGACGGTGGAAGAGGTATAGTAAAGATTATTGAATCTAAAGAAAAATAGGTTAAAATACGCAATTATATTAAGACAGTTATAGAATAATTTAAAGTGATATTTAATATTAACTTTTGACTTTAAATAATAGTTAATGTAATATAAAATATACAGACTATGAGTATGTAATCTTAAGATAATAGGAGGAACAAAAATGAAAGAATCAAATGAAAAAAGTGTTGAGTTAAAATTATTAGATACTGCTTTAGATCTTTTCTATAAAAATGGATATGATAATACCTCAGTAAAAGCTATAATAGATGAAGTTGGGGTTTCTAAAGGTGCATTTTATCATTATTTTTCTTCAAAGGAAGAAGTTTTAGAAACTATTGCTAAAAGGTATGCTGAATCTCTAGTTAAAATAATAGATAAAATTGAAAGTGATAATAGTTTAAATGGATTAGAAAAAATGAATAAAGTAATTTCAAGTCTTCAAGAATATAAAAAGGAACATAAAGAATATAGAAAGAAGATGGCAGAGGTTTTCAGAATGGAGGACAATATAAAACTACAGAAAAAAATACTTGATAATATTATAAAGTTAGTTAGTCCAGCATATATGAGTATAATTGAACAAGGAAACAAAGAAGGGTTTTTTAAAGTTTCTTACCCTGAAGAAGCTGCTGAAATGATAATTAATTTAGGAACTATATTAAAGGGAAATCTAGTTAAAATATATTATGATGAAAATGAAAGTAATAAAATTATTGAAAGAAAGATAAAATTTTTTGAAGAAACATTCCAAAGGATATTAGGAGCTAAAGAAGGTTCAATAGTTCTAGCAAAGCCAATAATAAATCGTATTAATAAATTGAAATAAAATTGAATTATGAAAAATATCTGTTTATGTCCTACTAATATAGTAGGGCTTTTTTATATGAATTGGAAATTAAAATATTAAATATAGTGGATTAATTGGTATATGTAAAGATCTTCAATTCATTTAATTTTATAATGAAAAGAAAAATAATTTATTATTTAAAAATGAGAAAGCAAAATCGATAGGAGAAGTTAAGTTTATTTTTAAAATAATAGTTTGGTAACTGATTTTTACTACGTTTAATTTAGGGATTTAAAATATATTTATAACAGAAATTTAAACGCAAAATATGACAAAATATTTATTTTTCAATTGTTATTATGTAGATAATGGTAAAAGTAATAATTACTGGATTAATTAAAATCATTAACGTTAATAAGTAGACTCTATAAATGGGACTATTTTTAAATATATACTCTATGAAAAGAGGGAACATATGAAAAAAATAAAAGGTTATTTGTATATACTACCTAGTTTTATCGGATTTATGATACTTTATGTTTTGCCACTTATATGGGGGATAAAGTACTCGTTTAGTAGAAGTGGGTTTGATAATACATTTGTTGCATTTAATAACTATGCTGAAGTAATCAATAATGAAGCTTTTAGATTAGCATTTTTAAATACTTCTATATTTATGGTAATAGCAATTCCACTTATTATTATTCTATCTTTTATATTAGCTTTAATTATTTTTGAAACTAAACCTCCTAAGATTTTGATGCTTTTTATAATTATACCTATGGCTATACCATCAGCATCGGTAGCAGGCTTTTTTAGAAAAGTATTTGGGACAGGTTATAATAATTTATTAGATTCAGAGTATGCAATGATTGCTGTGATTTTAATATTTATTTGGAAAAACACTGGTTATAATTTAATTATATATATTGTAAGTTTAACCCAAATGGATAAATCCTTAATAGAGTCAGCAGAAATTAATGGGGCAAGTTATATCCAGAAACTTAAATATATAATAATACCTTTATTAACTCCATCTACAGTATTTGTAGGAATAATTACCATCATAAACTCATTTAAGGTATTTAGAGATGTATATATACTTCAAGGTAGTTATCCTAATCCTAATATATACATGTTACAACACTTTATGAATAATAAATTCAGAGATCTTCAATATGAAAAATTAACTTCAGCAGCCTATATATTTGCAATAGTAATATTTATATTTACATATATAATATTTATTATTGATAAAAAACATTATAAAAGAATAGGAGAAAATTGATATGAGAAAAGTATTATTAATTTTATTATTTTTAATATCATTACTCTATATATTCCCTATAGTATTTACCTGTACAAATTCTTTTATGACTTTAAATCAAATAAATTTTGAGGCAATAGATATTATACCTAAACAGTTTAATTTACAACAGTATTATTCTATAGCCTTAGAAAAGGCAGAGTATTTTAAGTTTTTCATTAATTCTATAAAACTAACTAGCTTTATTATACTAGGTCAAGTAATTTTAGGTATAATTACAGGCTTTGCCTTTGCTAAAATGAGTTTTAAGGGGAGAGATACAATATTTATTATATATATCCTCGCAATTTTACTTCCATTTCAAGTAACTTTAGTTCCGAATTATTTAATACTAGATAAAATGGGGAGGGCTTTAAATATACAAATTTTAGATACCCATGCTGCTATCATTTTACCAGGTATATTTTCATCCTTTGGAGTTTTTTTATTAAGACAATTTATAAAGGGTATACCAGATGAAATAATTGAAGCTGCTAGAATAGATGGAGCAGGAAACATTAGAATACTTTTTAAGATAGTAATACCATATATAAAACCTGCAGTATTCTCATTAATAGTTCTGACGTTTATAGATAATTGGAATCTTTTAGAGCAGGCAATAATTTTTATCGACACTCCAAAGAAGCTTCCTTTATCAGTGTTTTTAGAACAGATTTATTATGGTGATAAAAAGGTATTTTATGCTGGGGCTGTCCTTTATATAGTACCTGCTTTGATTATATTTATAAAAGGGGAAAAATACATAAGAAAAGGTCTAGTTTTAGGGGGCAAAAATGATGAATAACAAAATATTAAATATAATAAAAAATATAGCAATAAGTTTTATAGCTTTAGTATTTATTATGGGATTTTTTTCTCAATCCATAGTAAACTTATTTTTACCAAAGGTTAAAGTTTCAATACCTAAAGAAAGTGCAATTGAAAGAACGGTTAATGTAATAGGTGAAGTTAAACCTAAAGAAACTCTAAAAGTAAGATTAGGTGGAAATGTAATAGTAAAAGAATATTATTTAAATAAAGGAGATGAAGTGAAAAAGGGCGA
Source organism: Bacillota bacterium (assembly GCA_009711785.1). Classification (GTDB taxonomy): domain Bacteria; phylum Bacillota; class Clostridia; order Tissierellales; family MES13; genus MES13. The sequence continues at coordinate 18,604 of VENA01000078.1, read as the reverse complement.
TCCTATATTTAGAATAGATACTAATTACGGTCTTAAAAATGATTATGGGGACTTAGAAAGTTTAAAAATTGAGCTAGAAAAAGAGAAATTAAACATAGATAGACTTAAGAATAAGTCGTATATAATAGATAAAAAGAGTATTGATTTATTAGAAACTAAACTTAAGAAGAATATAAGTGAATTTGAAGATGAAAAGAAATTATTTAAAGAAGGGGCTATAACGAAGAAGTCACTTGATATGAGAAAGATTTCTATTGAAGAATTAAAAACTAGTCTTGAAATAGAAATAATAAAGTTAAAAGAAAAGAAAAGTGAAAATGAAATATTAATAAAGGAAGCAAAAAATAAAATTAATAAATTGCAAAGTAAAATTAAGAATATTGAAAATAATAAAAACTTCTATTCAAATATTAGTGATGATGGTATTTATTATTCTAAAACAGATGGAGTAATATTAAAAAATAATGAAGTAGATAAAATATTATATAGGGATAAGGTAATTACAGAAGTAGCAAAAACTAATGGATTAAAGTATGTAGCTAACTTTAAAGAAGAAGATTATAATATTGTTAATAATGCAAGAAGAATAAGATTAGAAAATGTACAATCTTTAGGTACAATAAGAGTTGTTAATATTAGTCAAATTGTTAACGATAATATTCTAAAGTTAGAAGCAGAATTTGATAAAGACTATAAAGATAAGCTAATTATTGGACAAAAAATAAAAGGGGAAATAGTTAAAAGTGAAAGGATAAATGGAACTAAAACAATATCAAGATCTTCGATAATTCCAAATGGAGAATTAAAAGAAGGTAGTAGAGGAAAAGTTTATATAGTAGAAAAACAAAAGGGAATATTAGGTGAGGAAAAAATAGTTAAAGAGGTTGAAGTAAATATAAAAGGGGTTGGTGATAAATCAGTTATAGTAACTGGCTTAGAATCTTATAAAAAACCAAAAGTTATATTAAATCTATCCTATAGGATACAAGATGGGAAGAAGGTTTTTATATGGGATTAAAAAGATTATTAATGCTTTTAATAATAATAACTCTAGCATTAATATCATTTTTATATTTAAATGCAATTTATAATGAAAATGTTATTGAATTAAGATTATCAAAAGATATTACTAATGCAGAATTAAAAAGTATGAAAATGGATAGTTATTTAAAGAAGTATTCAATAAATTATGAAATGCCCTACAAAGGATTTAATCTAATAATGACTAGTGGAAATGATATGATTATGAAAAATATAAAAATGGATAAAGGTGAATTCCTTTTAGGGAATAAAAAGATGGTTGTAATAGGTGACAGGGTGTCTGATCATTATTTTAATACTAAATATGCTGTTGGAAATAGAATAGATGTATTTAAAAAGGAATATGAAGTTTCAGGTATAGAAAAGAATAGTAAAAAGATATATATCCCTTATAGTAAAGACTTAGTGAATTTAAATTGGAAAAGAAAGATATTGAAAGTTGTTATTTCAGACAGTGAAATGATTTATTATAATCTTGATAACATAAAAAGAGATTTAAATATATTAGGAATAAATATAACTGATACTGTAATATATAAGGAAAAAATATATGGATACTTAAACTTGATAATTTTAATTTCCACTTATATTTTTATATACTATTTTTTAAAAATATTTAAACAGATTAAAAAAAAGGTGAAATTATTACTAAAGGAATATAAAGAAAAAAGGAGAGTAAAAAAATTATCTTTATATTTTAAAGATAAAAAAATTGAGATATTAAAGATTTTAAATAGTGTAATTATAAGTATCATTATAATTATAATGATGAAAAAAATATTATCATATATGCATATAGAAAAATCTTTAATACCAGCTAACTTATTTTCCTTAATGAGTTATATAAAAATTTTAAGACTTAAATATAATAGCCTTTTATTTCATTTAGAAAATGGATTTTCAAGTATAACTATAAAAACTATTATTTTAAATATTATTATGACGATAATTACTATATTTACTTTTATTACAATGAAACTAAAAAAGAATTAAACTTAAGTTAGGGAGGTCTCGTTTATGAAAAGAAATGTTTTAGTTCTTATAATATTTATTTTAATATTAATAACAACAGGATGTAACGAGGAAAAAAATACAGATTTGACGATAGTACTAACGGAAAGCCAGGAAAAAGATTTTACAATTATAAAAAATTATATTAAAGATTTTGAAAATAAATATAAAATAAATGTTAAGCTATTAAAGATTAAGGAAACTGATGTAGAAAAGTATTTTAAAAAAATAAATACCAAGTTATATTTAAAAAATGGACCTACTTTAATATATGTGCCTAATTTTGATTACTACCAACAATATATAAATTCTAAAGTAGCTATTAAATTAAAAGATAAAATTTATAATTACAAATATATATGATGGTTTAAAGGATGAAAGTCATTGTTTTTTACCAATTTCAATGGAAACAGAACCAATAGTATTAGATGAAAATATGTTAAATAACCTTTCAATAAAAAAACCTTCTCTAAATTGGAGTAAAAATGATTATTATAATATAAAAGATACATGGATACAGACTGAGAAAAAAGTTCCTCTAACAAAGGATTTTTATGATGAGTTAATAACTTATCCCCTATATAATATTGATATTTTAGATAATGAAAAAAATGAGTTTAAAATTAATACAAAGGAAATGATGGATTTTATTGTTAATGTGAGAAACGAAATTGATGATAATTATATAATAAAAGCAGAAACTTATGAAAAATTTTATGATAGATATGATTCAAGTTCCACTTCCTATGAACGGATAAAACAATTTGATTATGAATTAAGTATACAAGATAAGTTATTAATAAAAACTATGTTTTCAGGGAATGCAATGATGTCAATGGATATAAGTTCTGATATGGATAGAAAAAGTGATGTAGTATATTTACCTAATGTACGAAGCAAATATGATAGGCTCATTGTTAAGGGATTTCTATTAAATAAAAATGGAGCTAATAGAGATAAAGGTATTAAATTTTTAAATGGATTAATATCTGATAAAGTACAAATTAAACTTTATAGATTGACTGATTTTAAATATCCTGTAAACAAGTATATAGAGAAAGATATAGAAAAAATAGAGAAAGAACGTAATATTAATAAAAAAGCTATTGAATTAAGGAAGTATATAATAGAAAAAATAAAAAAAGAGGATTATTTACCTAACTATAAGTATTTTAATACATTAAATTTAGACTTTTATAATATGTTTAAAAAGGATCTTTTAAAATTAATACTGAATAAAAATATAGATAATAAGGAGATAAATAATGAATTAAAAAGAGTAGAAAATAAATATAATATCTGGTTAAAAGAAAAGAACTTTTAATTTAAAGTATATTATTTAGTAGATACCATTAATAGATAATGAAGAATAAAGGATGGTGAAAAATGATAAAAGTTAATATTTATCACTGCATATTAATTATTCTTTTTGTATTAGTTGGCAGTATGATTTATATAAAAGAAAATAGAACTTGGAAAACAATTTATGAGGGAAAACTTAAAATGGTCCAAAAGAAATATACATATTTAAAAGGAAATGGGGTTAAGTGTAAGATAAAGACATTAACACCAAAGGGGAATAAAAGTTATGGTACAATGATTGGCAATACTTTTACATTTTCTAAATTAAATGTTCACAAAAAAGATTTAAATAAAGCACTTAAGTTATTAAGTAATTGTAAGAGCAATAATAAACATAAATTTTAGAATTCTTTTATAAATCAACTATAGGTGGATATCAAGTGATAGAGGGTGTTTAAGAAACAATATCAGATACTACATAGAAGATTTAAAAATTTAAATTGAACATATGGGAAGCACATCAGTGGAAGGATTATATGCTAAATCAATTATTGATGTTGTAATTGATAGTTATGAGTTACTTCCTCCCTGAAACCCAGAAAAAGAAGATCTTATATATGAAGAGAATTTGGTATTGAGGGGAGAGAGCATTTAATAGAAAACTTGATGATGGGTTAATGAAGTATAGTAATTTATTAATAAAACTAAGTTTCATTATAAATTAGGAGGTAAAAAGAGGTGAATATAGAATGATTGTACTTAGAATTTACAGTAAAAATAATACAATAACCATCTAGCTTTTATTTAGGAGGTAAAAAAATCAAAAAAAATAATAAAAAGGATTGTAATATTATTAAATAAAAGAATAATTATCATAAAGAGGGCGAATATAATGAAATCAAATTTGAATTATATAGTTATAGTATTACTAGTAGTAATAAATATAACAGGTTGTCAGGTATTTAATAACAAAAGTGAAAAAATTAAAATACTAGATCTGAAAGAAGGGGATAAACACTTATTATTTTATGGTAGTGAGCATTCGAATGATGAAAACAATCCAATGTTTGAAGATATTAAAGAAAAGTTTCACTCAATAAATCCGGAGATAGTTTTAGTAGAAGGAGATTACAATAATAATAAATATAGTGATATTGATAATGCTATTAAAAGTGGTGAAAGTGCATATGTTACTTATTTTGCACAGAAGGAAAATATCTTAATAAAAAGTGTGGAGCCTTCAAAAAAAGAGCAATACCAGTATTTATTAAACAAGTATGAAAAAAATTCAGTGCTTATGATGTACGTTTTAAGACAGACTTATCAGTACCAAAACCAAAGGGATAATAAGGATATTAATTATAAGAAGACGATTAAAAGATATGTAGATAGAATGAAAAAAGATGGATTCCCTATAAGCGATACTGAAGCTAGCTTAAAAAATATATTAAGTTTATTAAAACAGTATACAGATAAAGATATAGATAATAAAAATTGGAGTAATCTTGATGTAAAAGCTTATGTATATAGGGACAAAGCTAGGTTGAATGAAGTATATAATGATATACTAAAATTTAGAAATAATCGTCTAATTAAAACTATAGAAGAAGCATTAATAGAATATGATAAAGTTTTCGTAATTATGGGAAGCGGTCATGTTATTGAAGAAGAAAATCGGATAAGGGAAACATTTAATAAAGTCAAAGATGAGTAACTTAAAGAGTCTAGGAGTATTAAGAGGCAATTCTATTCAAAGTGATGAAAAAACAAATAAATCTTTAACTCAACAGCTGAAGAGAAGAAAAATACTCAATATTGGCTAAGTAATGATATTTTTGAAATTCTTAATTTTGAGTTATAAATTGTTATAACTAGATTAAAACCTCTTTTTTAGATGATGTTAAAGAAGAAATTCTTTTATAAGGTTATACTCACAAACCATATATTTAAAAAGTATTAGATAAAATAATAATAAATTCAAGGGCGGTAGTAGAATTTTATAATAATTAGGGAGAAATAAAAGCATCCTACGCAAGTATAGAATTTAAAGATGATATTATAGTAGAATTTAAAAAAATTGAATTGATTATGATAATTTAAACTTTTAAATTAAAAATACTATAGAAAACGATAGGCTTTAATGTTACTTTTTTTAGGGTTATTTATTAATCAAATGATAGGAGGTTATAAAATATGAACTTTAAAAAGAAGAAATATTTCAGTGTTATTTTTATATTTTTAGTTTTAACTGTTTTTGTATTATTTTTTAATAATAGAAATGTTAGTATGGGGATGATTGGGGGAAGTGATGGACCAACGTCTATTTTTCTTGTATCAACATTTCCTGACATTTTAATTTCAGGAGCTTTAGTTGTTATTAGTGTAGTTATTATTGGTTATATTTTTTCATTTTTCATAGCAAAGTCTGATAAATATAATAATAAATAAAAAATATAATGTAACATAGAAAAATGAGTTATAGAAGGAGATAACAATAGTAAGTATTAGTTTAGGAGGACTAATAATGAAAAGAATAATATTAATTTTTTTCATTTCTATTTTATTATTATCAGGATGTACTTCTAAAGATATTAAAGTGAGTACAAATAATATAAAAAATGAAGAAATAATAAAGCTTAAAAAAAAGTATTAAAAAGTTACGGACAGAATTAAAAGAATATAAGTTTAATATTGAAAGGATGAAAAAACAACAAGAATTATTTCCAATATTAAGTAATAAGGCACTAGATTTCGCAAGAGGACAAACTCAAGGAGATATTGAAAAGTTAAATAAAGTAGTATCTAATAATATTATAATAATAGAAAAAGATAATGAAATTTATGGAAAATATGAATCATATGGGGAAAAAATAAAGTATATGTTATTTAATAAAAATAGCAAAATAAAGTATAAAGATATGCTCATTCAAGGATATAGATACAATGAAGAAAATAATACTTATTTAATGCATATAAGAGAATTTTATGTTGATGAAAATAATAATCCTGTTAGTCCTCCTACTTTTTTGAATTTATATTTTAGTAAGATAGAGGGAGTTTGGAAAGTTGTAAAGTTTAATTTTGATGTATAAACATTATATTTACAAGGCTTAATAAAATTAATAACTCCTTTCTGCTAATTATTGTCTCTAAAAGAAAGGAGTTATTATATCTTATTTTAAATTAAGATACATATCATACCATTTAGCCCCACCGTGTTTAGATTCAGATACACCTTCATTAACAAATCCAAATTGTTCATAATATTTTATTAAATGCTCTTTACAGGTAAGCAATACTTTCTTTCGGCCATCTATTTTTGCAGAGTTAATTAAATACTTCATTAACTCTTTAGCATAACCTTTTCTTTGATATTTAGGATGTACATCGAGGCCAAAGATTGCTATGTTATCACCATTTGGAATATGAAGATTCATTGTTTCAAAGAACTTATCTTCAATATGTTCTTTATTTGTAACACCACTATTTATAAAACCTATAACTTTATTGTCTAATTCAGCTACAAAAAAGCCTTCTGGAAAAGTCGAAATCCTTTCTTTAAAAACTTCTCTAGGAGCTGCTTCTTTAGATGGAAAACAAGTATTTTCTATTTGAGTAACAGAATCTAAGTCTTCTGTTAAAACATTTCTTATTTTTATATTGATCAATTAAATCTCCTCCTTATTTAATATTATATATTAATGTACTACTTTTAGAAAATAGTATAGTTAAATTTTAAAAATACAACTATGTTTTATTAGATTAATTTTTATTATTTTCAAAAAGCGGTGTAATAATATTGCGAATTAGAAAAGCTACTATTTATGATGTTAAAGAAATAGCTAAGGTTAATGTTTATTCTTAGAAAACTACCTAAGAATTTTATGATAAACTCGGAGGAGAGGTTATTAAAAAAAGAAGTTTCTGAAGGTGGAAAAAAGGTCAATGAATTACTATATGGTTGGAAAACTATTAATGGTATTTTAAATAATCTTTAAGAATAAGAATAAAAATTAACAGTTAATATTTATTAACAACTAAAGATAAATATTGTTTAAATGGTATTGAACCTTACTAGAATAATCTAATTGATTTTTAAATTATAGAAATTAGGCAAATTTGAAAAAAATTTAAGTTTAAATATATGAAGATATATTTATTAACAAGATGTATATTATAGTAATGATGAAAATTATAATGGAGGTTTATTTAATGAGAAAGAAGAGGTTAATAATAATTATTTCCATAATTTTATTTTGTAGTTTATTAATAGCTTGCACATCTAAAGATAATTTGAGTGATAAAACTAAAACAGAAAAAATCAAACTAGATTTTTTGGTTATTCCAGACCAATTTATAGTCTATAATACTGAGTTAGTAAAAGAACTAGAAGAAATGAAAAATAGAGCTAAGTCTAACTTTGATGCTATGAATAGAAAGTATAAGGATTTTTCAAAAATGTCAGAAAAAGATAAAAAAACTCAAGAAAAACTTGCTTCGGAAATGAATAGAATATATAAGAAAGGTCAAATCCTTGATAAAACTAAAACTATAGAAAATATATTTAATCAATTTCGTAAAATTGAGGGAACTTTTGTAAAATCATTTGATAGTAAAGATATATATACAATGTTTCATCTAAATGATGACAAAGAAACACCATTTTATGCGAATGTAGATGATTCTTATTACAGACAGCTTATATTATTAAAAGGTGGTTATATTATAATCCCAAAGATTGTAAGGATGTCAGATTGGGAAAAATCAAAAGTAAGCTATATTAAAGCAAAATTGCCCAATAATTTAGTGTATGAACTAGAAAAAATCATTAAATAACGAAGGTAATATTAGTTTTTTTAAAATTGTTTAACAGAAAGTTTGGTATGTATGAAAGAGAATGTATATATTGGAGGGGAAGAAAATTATTAGAGAATATAGATATGAAGATATTAATGAGGTTCATAAGTATTTATCAGATTCAGATGTAGTTAGATATATGGAGTGGGGACCTAATGAAATAAAAGATACTAAAAATTTTATTGATGATGCCATCCAAAACCAAAGAAAAAAAGAAAAGAATATATATTAGTAGTAGTATTAAAAGAAAATAATAGAATAATAGGTGGTTGTGGAATTAATGTATCTAGTTAGATAAATCAAGAAGGGTGGAAAGGATATTGCTTTAATAAAGATTACTGGAAAAAAGGATTTGCACCAGAAGCAGCCAAAGCTTTAGTGGAATTTGGATTCATCTAAGGTATTAGAGAAAATTGGAATGAAAAAAGAAGGACTTTTAAGAGAAAATAAGTTACAAAAGGCTAGTTGGCGTGACTCTTATTTGTATGCAATCCTTGAACATGAATTTAAAAGGTAACATTTTTCAAATTATAAGAATAAGAGTTTTCATAGGAGGGGATTGTTTGAAAGAAAATAACTTAAAATATGTATACATTTTATTAGGTATTTGTTGTATATATTTATTAACTATCCACTTATATAATAAAGAAGATACATACTTAGATGTAATAAATAAAGTGTTTAAAAGAGATATTGAAGCTATAGCAGTGATTATTGATAAAACATCTAGCCTGAAAGGTAATAATTTAAAAAATTATGATATGGCAACAGGAAGTATAGATAATGATTTTAATTCTGGGACAAGAGATGGTTTAATATTATCAGCTATTAAAGAACTTATTTTAAGTATAGAAAAATCTAATGTATCTAGAGAAATACTTATAGGTAAAGGTAAATATTACTTGATTAGGGTAAATATAGATTTTACAGGTGGAACTAAAAATACAGATATAAATAAATTATTTTTATTTGTAAATGTAGATAATAACCATATTATTATACCTAAATATTATATAGAGCCTAATATGATAGGGAAATCTACAGTCAAATATGTTGACTTTAAATCAACTGAAGCAGTTGATAATTTAATAAATAGTATATTAGAATGAGTACGATAACAAGTATATAGTATGTCTTAGGGGGACAAAGAATGAGTGAAAATGAATTAATTGAAAAAACATCTGAACTAAAAACTCGTGGAAGTATTTCAAGGGATTTAAAGAAGTTGGGATTAAAAAAAGGTATGGTAGTCTTAGTACATTCTTCTTTAAGTTCTTTAGGATGGGTTAATGGCGGTGAAGTAGCAGTTATTCAAGCTTTGATGGATGTAGTTACAAAGTCTGGAACAATTATTATGCCTACTCAAACAAGTAATTATAGTAATCCAAAACTATGGGAAAATCCACCTGTACCGAAATCATGGGTAAAAGATATTAAGGAAACAATGCCTGCTTATAATCCTGACATTACACCCACTAGAGGAATGGGAGTAATAGCTGAAACATTTAGAAAATTTCCTAATGTATTAAGAAGTTCACATCCACAGTGTTCTTTTGCAGCTTTTGGTAAATACGCAGAAGATATTATAAAGGATCATTCTTTAAATAATAGTTTAGGAGAAAAATCTCCTCTTGCTAGAATATACGATTTAGATGGCTGGATATTATTTTTAGGTGTAGGACATGAAAGCAATACTTCTTTTCATTTATCTGAATATCGTGCAAAAACATCAAAACCTTGTACTCGGGAAGCTCCTATTATTGAAAATGGTAAAAGAACTTGGAAAATATATAAAGATATAGAATTCAATGAAGAAGTATTATCTGAGATAGGTAAAGATTTTGAAAAAAGTAATAAAATAAGTAAAGGCTTGGTAGGTTGTGCTGAATCGAAACTGTTTAAGCAAAAAGAGGCAGTAGATTTTGCTGAAAAATGGCTAAACGGTGGCAAGTAAGATAATGAGATCTACTATAAAAAATATGAAATCATTAAGGATAGAATAAGTCATTTTCAAACTACGAAAGGGTGTTTTTATTTGTTAGATAAATCTTTGGAAAAACAGTATAATGATTACCTAGAAGTATTTATGCAATTAAAGAAAAAATTAAAGTTTAAAGTTCAAAAGGAAATTATAGCAATGATATCTTCAATATATATTATAAATGAGAAGGAATTTGATTTAGAAGATCTTTTAGATGTAAGTAAATATATAAAAAATAATGTTGGAATGTTTTCATATTTACGAAGTCATCAAAAGTATATTATAGCTGCTATGTTAATTACAAATCATGAAAATCCAAAGGAGAAATTTCATGATTTTATAAAATATCAGGATAAGTTAATTGAGGGAGGTTTTAAAAAAGGATCCTATACAGCAATAGCAGCATTAGCCCTTATGACAACAAATTCAGAATGTAAAACCATTGAAAAAAGAGTAGATAAAGCCCTAGAAATTTATAAAGGTATGAAAAGCAATCATTTTTTCTTAACGTCACAAAATGATTATCCTCTTGCAGTATTATTATCGCAATTTAATAAAAGCACTGAAATATTGATGGAAGATGTGGAGAAATTTTATACAAAATTATCAATTTCTAATTTTAAAAAAGGAAATGATTTACAGCTTTTATCCCATATTTTAATGCTTTCAAGGGAAGATGCTGTTGATAGATTAGTTAATAAATGTAATAAAATCTATGAGAGACTGACAAATAGAAAAATAAAACTTAAGAAAAGTTGTTATCCTCAAGTGGGACTTATAGCTATTATAAACAGTGATTTAAATGAAGAAATAGATTCAATAGAAAAATTAGTTACTAGATTAAATAGTGATAAGAGATTTAAATATATGAAGACTATAAACCTAATAATTTCAACAAGTTTAGTTACTAAAAACAAAGTAAAGGATAAAAATCTCATAGAAACTGGACTTAGTACAACTATTGAAACAATTATTCAAGCACAAAATGCAGCATTAATTGGAGCGATGGTTGCTAGCTCTTCTACAGCTACTTAAGGGAAGGAACATTACATCTTTTAACTTGTAAAAGATATGAAATAACTAAGGAGTGTAAGTTTAATGAGATTAAGTAAATTTAAACGGTTTATTTTTTTATTGATACTTTTTATAATTTTGTTATCTATACCATTTTTCAGTGATATATATTATATAAGTTTTTATTATCTAGGGTCTATTTGTTTAATTACATTTTCAATCTATAGGATAGCATGGGAAGAAAAAAAGGATAAACAATTTTTAAAAAGATGGCATAACGCAAGAAAGCAAGGATTTAAATTAAACGTATTTAGAGAAAGCACTAAAGCATTTGTTTTAATGACGCTAAGTATAATTATAATACAGTTTATTGTATATGGTCGTACTCCAGTTGATATTATCTCAAAAGTATCAATTAATTTGCTAATAATTTTATTAATAATACTTTCTATGTTTAGTTTAATAATAGGGATAGTAACTTGGTATGAGAATAATAAAAAATATAATCGTTTATATAATAAAGGATAATCATTATATAAAAAGAGTAAGATTTTATCTTCTCAATGGTGAATCGAGAGAAGATGTAAAAAAAGTGATACATTGTAAGCTTAATGACAGGAACATAAATATAAACATATGGAAGGGTTTATAAACGCATAAGTGAAGGGATTAATTTTGAGTTTATTCTAATGTTAGAAGTACTACCAAAGTATCAAAATTAAGGGATTGGTAGCAATTTTATGGAAAGGCTGTTAGAATTATTAAAAGAAATACCATGCATTGATTTAACCTGTGATAAAAATATGCAAACCTTTTATAAAAAATTCTGTATGTTAAAGTCACATGGTATGGTTATAAGAAAGTATATTAATAAAACTTAATTAAATAGTTATATTGCTACCTACATAGGGATGATAAATAAATTTTATTTAATAGTAACAAATCATATCTTATCTCTTAGATCTTTTATAGACATTTCGTTCCCATTTAAAAAATATTAAAGTAAATATCATCATTTGAACAGTAACTTCTAAAGCTACTAAAAAATGCTCTAACAATGAAATCTTAGTATAAATAAAACCTTCTATAGATCCAGGTATACACTCAACTGAACCAATAAGAGCTAATCCCCATAGGATTATAAATAGTTTTAAATAACCCCTTTTACTTTTTATAATATCTTTATAGAAGGGATAAAGTATTAAGGCAATAATAATACTATATACTATTTTCATAAATGGTGAAACATTTAATATAGGAGATTTAAAAGAATGTATGTATTTTAAACTTCCTAAATTAGTAAATGATTCTAAATAGCTTAGTAAATTTGTAAAAATCATTTCAGTAATAATAAAAATCATAACAAAAGTCAAAGTAAATCTTACAATATAGTTTAATAATTTTTTATTCATTATACTTGACATAAAAACATCCTTTCTATAAATATCAAAATTTAAAGGAATTTAATTTTAACTATTTATTTTATAAACTTTACGTTCCCAGATAAAAAACAACCAAGAGAAAATTATCATTTGAATAGTAACTTCTAATGACCCTATCATTAAATTTTTACTAGATTTGACGGAAACTAAAAATGTTAATCCCCATAATACTCCAAATAATTTAAGCCAACCATTTTTACTTCTAATTATTGAATCATAAAAAGGATAAAGTACTAAAGCAATAAAACTACCACGTATTATTTGAAAAAAACCTGTAGCTTTTACTATAGGTGAATTTAACGAACGGAAATGTTCAAAATCCTGTAATGTAGCAAAAGCATTTTCATAATCTTGTAGATTCATAAATATTACTCCTGCAAGAATATAAGTTATAACGTGAACAATGGTAAATCTTTTTATATAACCTAATAGCCTTTTATTAATTACATTTTTCATTATAAAAAACTCCTTTCAATAGAAAATCCTAATAAACTTAGTAATATTATACTTTTTATAACCATTTATTACTATTGAATAAAGTCACTAAATAAAATTACTTTAGTAATTATTTTTATATAATAAAAAAATCAGGGTTGGCCATCCCTGATTTTTAGTCGTTTATTTAGAAATTATTTGACAATATAAAAATAGAAGAGTATAATAGATACACCAATATAATACTATAGTATTTCATTATATCACAACTAAGATTAAAAGTCAATAGCTTTTTAAGGAAAGGAGTGTTTTATATGACTATACGTAATATGCTTAACTCTAAAGTTCTGAGAAAGTCCTTAATAGAAGAGGTGTTAAAAAGCAATGAAAAAATTAAAAAATATGGATTATTATTAACAGTTGAAGATGTAAATAAAATTATGGAAACTAGAAATAGAGCTTTACAAAGTTATGGAAGAATAGAATTAGAAATCAAAGTTACAAAGATGATGATAGAAGAATTTAGTGATTCTTGCTATATAGATAATGAAAATTTTGTATTTATTCTTAATGAATTACAAGATATATTTTATTATTTTAAAAATGAAACAGAAGATAAAATTAGTGATATTAAATTAATAGATATATTAAAGGAGTATTTTGAAAATTCATGTGAAGGATCAATAGAACTTTTAAAGAGTAGACTTGAAGTATTTGCACAGGAGTTTAGAAAAAAGAATCAAATAAAAGATAGTTTAGATAATGGAGGTGTTTATTAATGTCACAAGAAGAGGGTAATGTTTATGGTATTATTAAAAATAGTAAGTTGAAAAGATCAAATATAAAGAAAAATCAGTATACAATCTCTCTTTTAAATGAAGCTCTACGTGTTGGAGTATTAAATATGCAGGAGATTTGTAATATTCAATCTGAAATAAAGTTATTATTAAAGGATTTGATAATGAGGTATACAAAAGGCGAAAGTACGTCTGTTACTATAGAAACTACTGAAAATTTATTAAGTTCAATTATGTATGCAATAGATGCATATACTTATAGTTTTCACAGTTTAAATAAAGCACTAGAGCATTTAAAGAAAAATGATATGAAAAAAATATATGAAAAAGGTATAGAACTTATAAGTTTATGTTATGAAGAAACAATAGAACTTTATAAAAAAATAAGTAAAAATAAATTAAATGTTAAACTAGAGGCATATAACTTAACAATTTGGGAAGCAATGCCTTTGTTTTTTAAAAAATATGAAATTATTTTTGGGGCCCATAATACTATGGCAAGTATAGATTATCCTTTAGCTTTAGTCGTGGATGATATAAAATTTAGAGGTGTTTTTTATATTAATAAATATTTGAAACGTTTTAATCTAGAAACTATGTTTTGTAAATACTTTGATGAAGAAGATATTGAAAAAACACTTAAAAATTTTGGTAAAATGACTAAGATGGATTATAAAATAGAGCTTATTAATATATTTGAGTTAGTTTTTAATAATGCTATTTTTTCAGTTTTATCAGGAGGTAAAGCAAGGAATATAAATATATCAAAATATCAATATGAGTATTTAAATGAAAGGCTAATTCGATTAAATACTAATGAAATTACTTTACTTGTAGAAAGGGGATCTGAAATATTAATAGATGCTTTAAATATAAGTGATCTTGATATTTTAGAATATATTAAATATTATAAAAAGAAATTTATATTACGGGTAGAAAATGCAGTGGAAAATAAAAGTCTAAATAATTTAATAGTGACAGAAAGAGAAGAAGAATTTAAAGACAATATCTTTTTATTTAAAGAAAATAAAAGAATGAGTAATTCTGATTTTAATTTAATAGTTAAAAAGATAAGTCGATGCAGAAATACAATAGATAAAATTAGTATAATAAAATCAAATATTAGTTCATTGAACGACATGTTAGACCTATTTAATGCTCATTGTTTGTATGGTAAAGAATTTAAGTTAGTGTTTGATTTACTAGGTGATATGGAGTTAACTATCCTATCAAAAATTGTATTTTATGAAGAATTAAGAGATGATAATAGGAAATTTTTAAAAATTATTTTAGATTCAAAGAAATCAAATGATGAATGGCAAATACATTTTATTGAGTATTTACAGAACTTAGAGAAAAATAGAATAAATTCTATCGAAAGATATTTCAGTGAAATTAATTATGAAGAAATTAGTTTCTATTAACACAAAAGCTTAGAAATTAAAGGGATTTTAGATGAAATGTCTAAGTATAAATTTATGGCTGATAGAAGGGGAATTAGGTTTTAGTTGAGTTTTTATTAATATAGGGGGAATTTTAGTGAATAAAAAAATAAAAACCATATTATCTAATGCATATTTTATTGGAGGTTCACCTTGTTGTGGGAAAAGTACTATAACAAAAAAGCTAGCAGATAAATATAAATTAAATTATTATAAGATAGATGATTATGAAAGAAAGCATGTAAAAAATTCTGAGCCTAAAAAACATCCAATAATGTATAAATTTTTTCAGATGAATTGGAATGAAGTATGGATGCGACCTGTTAATATACAAGTTAAAGAGGAGTTTGAATTTTATAGAGAAAGATTTGAAATGGTTTTAAGCGAACTTAATAAATTTTCAGAAGATAAAACAGTAATAATGGAAGGAGCAGCCTTATTACCTGAATTGATTGATAAATTAGCTGTGGATAAAAAGAGAATTCTTTTTATGATACCATCTAAAGAATTCCAAATTAAACATTACTCTAAAAGAAATTTTATTAAGGGAATTTTATCAGAATGCAGTAATCCAGAGAAAGCATTTTTTAACTGGATGGAGAGAGATTATTATTTTGGAAGGAAAGTTAAATCACAAGCAAAAGATTTAGGATATAAAGTTATTAATGTTAATGGTAAGAAAACAATAGAGGAAAACATGAAAATAATTGAAAGACATTTTAATTTAGTTTAGAAAAAATATATACTATAGTATTTTGTATTTATAATATAAAAAGTATTAATAGGGGGTTACTATGATTTTATTTTTTTTGATTATAGGAACATTATTAGCAATTATAGATATACTTTATAAGATAAATACGTTAAAACAAAATATTATAAGAAGATCAGTTTACATTTTTTTAGGAATAATTTCAGTTTATTTTATTGACAAGACTTACTTAAAATTTACATTTCGTTCTTTAATATATGGAGTATTAGTAGGAGTCTTTTTTCTAATTTTACATATTATTATTGCAAAGGGAATTAAGTTAAAAACAAAAGATATCGATAAAGGGTTAATATACACTAGCTTATTAATATATACTTTAGAACTACCAGGTGAAGAATTTTTATATAGGGGTATAATATTTATCTCATTAATGAAAATATTTAACCCAATATTAGCTATTTTAATTACATCTATATTATTTTTAGGACTTCACTATAAAACTTGGAGTGATAAAAAAGTTTGGATTGGTTCATTAGTTTTAGGATTAGTTTGTGCTATTAATGTTTACTTAGCTAATAGTATATGGACAGCAATTTTTATACATAATTTAAATGATTTTGGCTTTTTAACCCTTATTAATAAAAGAAATATATTTATAAAGTAATATTATTCATTGGATTTTTAAATATTTTATTTTTTACAAATGTTATTCTTAGAAGTAATTGAAATATAAATGTCCGTTTTTTACAATACACTTTACACTAGAAATAATATTATTTATATAAGAGAAAGGAAAGAGGATATAAAGAGTTATGGTAGTTAAGTTATCGTAATAATAAAGATATTTTAGGAGGGATAGATTTGAAAATGTTAGATAAGGAAAGATTTAATAAAGTTTCTGAATCTATAATGAAATATGGAAGAGGATTAGAAAAGAGTCTTTTTAAAAAATATTTTAATAATGCTTCTGATCAACTAGTAATTAACGAACTTAAGAAATTTCAAAATGAAGATGGTGGTTTTGGCCATGGTATTGAGTCAGATTTTAGACTTCCCTATTCTTCACCAATGGCTACTTCGGTAGGAGTTAGAATTTTATCTAAAGTTAACTCTTCAGATGAATCAAGGGAAATGATAAAGGCCGCTATAGAGTATTTAGAAAGGTCCTTTTGTAAAAAAAGAAATGGATGGTTTGCTGTCTCTAAAGAAGTAAATAATTTTCCCCATGCTCCTTGGTGGCATTATAGTGAAGATCTTAAAATGACTGTTATAGATAAAAATTGGGGGAACCCTTCTGCTGAAATTATAGCATATTTATACAAATATAGAGAAAATGTTAGAAAGTTAAATGTAGATAATTTAATAGAATATGCAATAAACTACATTGAAAATAAAAAAGAGTTTAACTCAGAAAATGAACTCTTTTGCTATATAAAACTATATAAAGTATTACCTGAAAAATTACAAAAGAGATTAGAAAAAGTAATTTCTTTAGCTATAGATGAAGTCATTATATACGACGAAAAAAGATGGCATGAATATGTACCAACACCAATAGATTTTGTAAAAAGTTCAAATAGTTTTAGATTTGGCGTTTTGGAATCAAAAATAAATGATAATTTAGATTTTGTAATTAAAAAATTAGAATCAAATGATTTTATAAAACCGCCTTGGGGAAAAAGCTTTTATAAAGATGATTTAAAAGAAGCTTATAATGAATGGATAGGAGTATTAGGACTTAAATCACTGATTACTTTAAATAAATTTAATAGAATAAAAAAATAGAGACAATTTATTATAGTAAAAAAGTGAAATCAAGTTAGTAATATTAAAAATAATGGGAGTGGAGTTATTATGAAACAAAAAGTAGTAACTGTTTTCTTATCTATAGTTTTTTTTATTATCTTAATTAATATTTTAGATTACATAGATTATTATTTACCTTTTAATACTACAATACAAATGATTTATCTATTTATAGTAATAACCATTTTTATACCTCTATCGATTTGTATGGCTTTAAAAATAACAAATTTATCAAAGAATAGATAGACAAAACAGCTTTTTAAATGAAAGGAGAAAAAATGAATAATAAAAAACAAAACATTAAAAGAGAAATGAAAGAGACTTTTAATAAAGTAGCTAAATCATTTGGTGAAGTTGGACCAAAATATTGGAATGAATTTGGTAATAGATTAGTTAAACTAGCTAATATAAAAGAAGGTGCAGAAGTTTTAGATGTCGGAATGGGTAAAGGAGCTTCATTATTTCCAGCAATAAAAAAGGTAGGGGAAGATGGAAAAGTTATTGGAATTGATATATCAGAGAATATGGTAAAAGAAACCTATAAAGAGATATCAACTAAAAGTATTGAAAATGCAAAAGTTTTAGTGATGGATGTTGATAAACTTGAATTTAACAATCAGTCTTTTGACAATATAATAGGAGCATTCCTGTTATAAAGTAAAATGAGGTTTGAAAAAAATAGAACCTCGCTGTAAAATTTGAGATGTAAGTTGCTCAGTAGGTAACTACAAATCAAATTCTACAGGAGGTATCTATAATGAAGT
>VENA01000072.1 GCA_009711785.1 Bacillota bacterium | reverse complement strand
AGCAGGGGACTGAAAATCCCCGTGTCGGTGGTTCGATTCCGCCTCTGGGCACCACAAAAAGGATCCTAATTAAGGATCCTTTTTTAATATATTAAATTACCTTTTTAAAAATTTCTGTTAAAATATTTTTTATATTATTAATTAGAATTTGATTATTTTCTTGTATTAATATAATATTTTCAGGTAAATTGTATGCTGATAAGTCATTTAAATCATTTGTAAAGCAAAATTCATTTTTATTTATATAATAACAACTATTGCCATTAGAAAGTTCTCCTTTAGTTATTTCTATCTCTATATTTAACTCGCCATTATGTGTTAACCACTGTAAAGAAAAGTTTTGATCATAATATACTTGTTTTGGTAAATCAGTAGATGTAGTTTTTCCGGTTATATTTAATAAATTCTTATTCATAGATATGTTATCTAATGTAATATTTACAGTATGTTTATCATTGTATAAATATAAATCTAATTCATGAGTGTAATATTCTTGAATTTTATCATATACTTTTAAAATTTTTGGCAGATAGTATATATCTTCATAATTGTGTTTTAAAATAATTTTTTTGTAATTATAATTTTTCTTTTTAAGATATTCAAAATATAGTTTAATGCTTTCTTTTCCTGTTATCTTATCTTCTCTATATATCCCAAGACTTTTTTCTACAGTTTTTAATTTGTAGTTATTAAAGTTTAAAATGTGTTTATTATTTCTAACTGTTTTTAATAGATCCATACTTTTATTTTTATAGATTGTATAATTGATATTGTGATGAGATAATCTTTTATTAATAAAAGGTATATCAAAGGTTTCTCCATTATAGGAAATATAAATATCAAACTTTTTAAAATCTTGTATAAATAATTTAAGGATATTCTTTTCTTCAGTTAGGTTATCAGCAAAATATTGTTTTATATGTATTTTTTCATCGGTAAAATATAATAAACCGATTAAAATAATCTTAGAACTTTTTCTGCTAAAACCAGTAGTTTCTATATCAAAAAAACATACTTTCTTATTATTTAATATTGTTTCAAGGGAAGAGGGCATATAAATGTTTTCATTTATTGTGTTATGAGTTATGTCCATTTTAATACTCCTTTCATCATCATATATTACATTATATAAGATTAATATATTTAATCAAAGAGAAAAAGATTGACTTTTTTATAATATTATATTATTATTATGATATAAACTAAAATAAGAGAGGTACTTTTATGAGTGGAGTTGTTCTTCAATAATAAAAATTTAATATAGTAAAGAGGTTTAATTTTTCATTTCGGAATATAAGGTATCAATGTTTACGGGATACCTATGCCCTTTTTACTATATTAGTTGAAGAACAAAGTCTACTCTATTATTGTGTAAAAGTGCTTTTAGCTAAGTGTTTTTTTGCGTACCTACACGTGGACTTTTGTCCACGTTTTTTTGTTTTTTGAATTAAAAATTTAGGAGGAATAAAGATGAATAGTTTAGAGAAATTGGAGTATGAAAAAATTAAGAATGAATTAAAAAGTCATACAGTTAGTGGATTAGGTAAAAAATTAGTTGACAAATTAAAGCCTTTAAAGAATCTAGAAATCGTCAGAAGGAAAATTAATGAAACTACAGAAGCTATTAATATATTAAATAGCCATGGCAATATACCTTTACAAGGTTTACACGATGTTGAATTTTTATTAGAAAAAGTTGAAAAAGGGAAAGTGTTAAAGCCATCAGAGTTATTAAAGATTTCTGATTTTTTAAGAGGATGTAGAAACATTAAAATATTTATGAAAGATAAAGATTTTATTGCACCAGTTTTAAGTAGTTATGTAAATTCTATTGTTGAATTTAAAGATTTAGAGGAAGAAATAAATGCTTCTGTAGAAGGCAATAGGATTAGTAGTAAAATGTATCCTAGTTTAGAGAAAATAAGAAAAAGAATAAAAATTACTAATGACAGGATAGAACAGAAATTAAATAGTATATTAAATTCAGATAAGTATAGATCATGCATCCAAGAATTTTTTATTAGTAATAGAAATGGAAGATTAACAATACCTTTTAAATCTATTTATAAAAATAAAATAAATGGTAGTGTTATTGATACATCTCAAACAGGTTCAACAGTTTTTATTGAACCTGCATCTATAAATAAGCTAAGTAAGGAATTAGAAATATTAAAGATGGATGAGGAAGCAGAAGAATATCAAGTGTTGGCTACTATAACAGGATATATTAGACTTTATATTAAAGAATTAAAAATTAATATAGACCTAATGGCTGAATATGATTTTGTATTTGCTAAGGCTAAGTATAGTTTTTCTATTAAAGGAGTTGAGGCAATTGTAAATAATAAAGGAAAAGTTAATATTATAGAAGGAAAACATCCTTTATTAGAAAACGATTGTGTACCGCTTAATTTTACAATTGGTGATGACTATAGAACTTTAGTAATAACTGGACCTAATACAGGTGGGAAAACTGTAGCATTAAAAACAATAGGTATATTAACTTTAATGACTCAATCAGGACTTCATATCCCGGCTAAGAAAGGAACTGAAATATCAATATTTGACAATATATTAGTAGATATTGGTGATAATCAAAGCATAGAACAGTCATTAAGTACTTTTTCAGGTCATATAAAAAATATTATAAAAATTATTAGCAATACTAATTTCGCTACTTTAGTTTTACTAGATGAAATAGGAACAGGAACAGACCCTTCAGAAGGGGCAGGTTTAGCAGCTTCAATATTACACGAATTATATAGCTTAGGAGCTATTACAGTGGCTACAACCCACTATGGTGAAATAAAGGAATATGCATCCCAGCATAAAGGTTTTGAAAACGGATGTATGGAGTTTGATCCTAATACTTTAAAACCATTATATAAGTTAAACATAGGTAAAGCAGGAACAAGTAATGCTTTATGGATAGCAAATAAATTAGGGTTAAGAAAAAGAGTTTTAAATAATGCAAAAAAATATATAAACAAAAGAAAAAGTGATGAGAGAATAGAATTTGATATAGATGATTGTAAGTTAGAAATACCGAAGGATAAAACTAAAAAAGAAGACAATGGCTTTAATAAAGGAGACTGTGTTATAATTAAAAAAACAAATGAAAAGGCCATAATATATGAAGTAGAAGATGAATATGGAGATTTAACTGTATTACTAAAAGATGAATTTATTAAAATTAATAAAAAAAGAGTAAAATTATTTATAAAAAAAGAACAGTTATATCCTGAAGGTTATGATTTAGATAATGTTTTTGTATCATGGGATAAAAGAAAAATAAAAAAGGAAATAGAAAAAGGAACTATGGATTTACAGAAGGCAAAAGAAATATTTAATAAAAGCTAAATTCAATCAAAAAGGTAAGGAGTTATAATATGAATGATAAAACAAAAAATGAACTAGGGAAAATACTAAAAAATTATAAAGAAAAAAATACAGAAGAGTATATTCACTATCTAAAAGATTTTTTGTTTTTTATTGGTCAAAATTTACTTAAAGTAAAATTTAAAGAAAACAAAACTATAATTAATATGATAGATTTTAAAGAGAGTAATAATTTAAGTAAAAAAGATAAGAAACATATTAAAAAAATATTAAAAGACTTAACATATGATATTAACAGTTTTTCACTAGGGGAGTTATATGAAAGTTTTATAACTAGTAAGGAGAAAAAATACTTAGGGCAAGTTTATACACCTAACTATATAGTAAAAGATATGATAAATAAATCTATAACTGCTAAAAACCTTATAGAGAATCCTTATTTTAAGATTATAGATCCTTGTTGTGGTGGTGGATATTTCTTAATAAATGCCTTTGAAAAAATCAAAAATATCATTAAAAATAATTATCAAGAAATTATAAGAAGCAATCCAAAATGTATTGATGAGTTAGAAAATATTGATAATTTTATTTTAGAAAATAATATTTATGGTACAGATTTAGATGACTTTGCTGTCTATATGACAAAGGTATCATTATTACTAAAAAGTGATACAAAAAATATATCCCAAATTAATATATTTAAAAAAGATATATTATTACATGATAAATTAACTTTATTTAATATAAATTCTGGAAATAATAATGAAATTGAAAATGAAAATTTTGATTTAGTTATTGGTAACCCACCCTATATTGGACATAAAAAAATTAAAAAATCCTATAGAGTCCAATTAAAAAACTATTATCAAAATGTATTTTCTAATAAAGCAGACTTATCCTATTGTTTTTTTAAAAGAGGGTATGAATTATTAAAAGACAAGGGAAGTCTAATTTATATAACTTCAAGATATTTTTTAGAAGCCCCTTCTGCTAATGGATTAAGAAAATTTATTACTAAAAATTTTAATATAGATGAGCTAACCGATTTTTATGGTAAGAAGGTATTTAAGGGAATAGGTGTAAGTCCCACTATTATAAAATGTACTAAAGGGATACCAAATAACACTAAAATTAAAGTTTCTAGATTAAATACAAATAAAACCAATATTAAGGATAATAATTTTTTGAATTTTAATGTAGATAAGAGAGTATTGAGTGATAGTGGGTGGTTACTTCTAAACGATGAGGAGTATAAGCTTTATAGAAAAATTGAAAAGGTGAGTGATTATTTTTTAAAGGAATTAAGTATTTGTAATCAAGGTATAATAACAGGTTGTGATAAAGCTTTTATTATTGATAAAAAAGTCATTGATAATAAAGGCTTAGAAAAAGATATAATAAAATCTTGGGTTAAAAATAGCAATGTAAAACAATACAAAAAAGCTGAGATAAAAAAATTCATTTTATATACAGATGAAATTGAGAAAATAGAAAATTATAATAATATTATAGAACATATAAAACCCTTCAAACAACGATTAGAAAAGAGAAGGGAGTGTAAAAAAGGATTAAGAAAATGGTATCAACTTCAATGGGGGAGATCGCTTAACTTATTTAAATCACCTAAAATAATATTTCCATATAAGTCTAGTGAAAATAGATTTACTATTGATTATGAGAATGTATTGTGTAGTGCCGATGTGTATATATTAAAATTAATAGATAATGATTTATTGACTATTGAATACTTATTAGCATATTTAAATAGTAAATTATTTGAATTTTATTTTAAAAAGGTAGCAAAAAAAGTAGGAGAAAAGCAATATGAATATTATCCAAATAAAATAATGAATTTAAAAATAAAATTATCAGACAAACAAGAAGAAATATCAAAAAAAGTTATTAATTTATTATATTTAAATAATGTTTTAGAAAAATATGATAATGGCAATAATAAATTTAATAAAGAGAAAAAACACATTCTACAAGAAATAAAAATAATAAAAAGAAGTATAAATGAAATTTTTTATAATATATATAATTTAAGTGATAAAGAAAGAAATATTGTAGAAGAGTTTTGTGAATAATATTCTCTTATCCTGAAGGAGTAGATATTATGAAGGTATTAAATTTGTCTGATTACTTTGTAGAACTTACCGAGGAAATTTGCAAAGATAAATTTGAAAATGATATTATGTTAGTCTTTAATAATTTTACCGACACTGCAACTGTAACTATTACTTATAATATAATGGAGGATGTAAAAAAACTATCAAGGGCTGGTATTGTATTTGATAATAGTTTAATAAAAGTAATATGTACTATGTATCTTGGTTTAGCTTGGAGTATGTATAGAAAAGGAAAAGCAATAGAAAAAGAAAAACTATTAGTAAAAAAGGTCACTAATGATGATTTAGAAAATGAAGCCTATATGGAGGCTTTAATTGATAGAATTAGAATTAACAAATCATATTTAAGTCTTATTAAAGAAATTGCAATTAGATATTATACTTTATATTTTAGTAAATATACAAAAGATATTTTTATTAGAATGGATATAGTTAACCATCCAGATATAGATAGCACTGTAGATTTAAAAAACTATGTTATAAATAATTTAATTGAATTTGGGATTAATACCCTTGCATTAGGGGTAAATGATGAATATATGAGTTTATAAATCACCTAAATAATGGTGATTTTTATTTTGGTAGTTTAAACTAATTAAATTATGTTATAATTATATGTAATGTAAAAAATTACTTTACATATTAAGGAGTGATATAATGATAACTAAAAAATTTAAGACTATTATACTAATAATTGCAATATTTTTTATTAGTTCTAATACAATATTAGCAAATAATTTCTTTTATGATATATGGGGACATTGGGCAGAAGAAGAAATATTATGGGCTACAAATGATGTGCCTTTATTTGTAGGTTATAAAGATGGAACATTTAGACCTGATGATAATATAAAAAGGACGGAGTTTATTACAATTTTATTTAGAGCAGCAAATTTAAGAGAAATAATAAAATATGATACAATTGAATCTGACAAAACTGAATTTAATGTTCAAAATGATAACCAAATTATTGAAGAAAACAAAGAGGTTACTGAAAAAAAGATTGAAGATAAAAAAGTTACTGAGAATCAAAATATAGAAAATGATACTATTAATGATGAATCTATTCTTAATTATAAGGACTTTAATAGTAATCATTGGGCTTATAAAAATGTTGAAAAAGTTTATAACTACATAAACAAAGAGAATACTGAGATTAGTTTTAAAGATATTTTTCCAGGGGATAAATTCAACCCTGAAAAACCTATAACAAGGATAGAAGCAGTTTTATTATCAAGTTTTTTTACAGCACCTCCTATTAAAGAACAGGAACTAGAATTTACAGATATAAGTAAAGATTATAAGTATTATGAACAAATTAAAAAATTATCTCAGTTAGGTATAATAAAGGGATATGGTGATAACACTTTCAGAGGCGAAAAAAATATTACTAGGGCTGAATCAACTGCTATAATTAAGAGAGTTTATAAAGAAATGAATTTTATAAGTAGTAATTACTTAGAGGAAATAAACTTAATAGAGGATGTTTTTGATAATAAATTCATGTATTTTGGAGATAAATATTTTACAAATGAAAAATTATCTAATGAAGATAGACTTTATATGAATGCAATAAGAACTCTTGAATATTTAAATATTGTTGAATCTATACCATATGAATTGAGAGATAGATATGATTCAAATCCTATAGCTACATTAAAAGAATTAAGAAAATTAGATTACTGGAATGTTGTAGGGGTTAATAATTATCTACTTAAGTATGACGCTTTTTCTGATTCAAAAAAGGAAGAATTAATAATTGAGATGATTAATGATTATAAATCAAGAGATGATATAAAAGATAATGAATCTAAGTTAATATTTAAAAAAGTAACAAGTTTCATAGAAGAAAATAAAGAAAATATAAGTGATAATGCAAAAACAGAAATTTTTGAAGGACTTAAGATATGGGAAGAATCCGTAAAAGAATATGAAGAAAGACTTAACATTATATTTTTAAAATCAAAACTTTATATAAATAGTGGTTTATATAGTAAAGCTTTAGAATTATATAATCTAGAAGATAAAAAGGAAAGTGAAATAGAGATAGATAGCATAGAAAATCAAAAATATTTTATTTTTAATAAAGCTTACATTTTATTAAAGATGAAAAAATATAATGAAGCTGAGGAATTTTTAAGACAGGGATTTGAAGATATTAAAAATCATGAAAAATATAAACTAAGCCAAAAGAGTATAGACAAAGATTTTATAGGTTGTATTAAAAAAGTGTTAATGGAAAAAGAAAAATCTGATGTTAATTTTATTATAAATCAAGATACTTTAGAAGAATAAATGAAAGGGAAGGTAGTATGTTTAGAATTTTAACTAAAGCATTAGTAATAAAAGATAATAGTTTTTTATTTTTAAAAAGATCAGATGAATCTAAATTTGCTAAGGGTCTATGGGATATTCCTGGAGGCAAATTAGAGTTTGGTGAAACATTAGAGGATAGTTTATCTAGAGAAATATTTGAAGAGACTAAAATAGAAACGGATGTAAAGGAAAATCTAGCTGTTTCTACAGGTATAAACTTAAAAGATAAAAAACAATATGTATCCATAATATATACAGCAGAATATATTTCAGGAAGTATTAAACTAGACTTAGAACATACAGATTATAAGTGGCTAACCATTGAAGAAGCACAAAATTATAATTTAGTTTATTATGTTAAAGAAGCATTAGAAAAATATGAAAAATTTAAGATAGAGGAACCTCTATAGAGGTTCCTTTTATTAATTTATTACTTTAAATCACTTATGTTGACAACTGAAGTAGTTAGGAATAAGATTTAATTGTAAGAATTTTTAAACAAAAACAGGGGGGGATAAAAGTGTTTACAGAAGTAAATGAAGTAAAAAGTTTTTGTGAAGAAAAAGGAATTAAGATAATTGATTTTAAAGTAGTGGATTTATCAGGTAGATGGCAACATTTATCTATACCGGTTGAAAGATTTAGTGAAAAAATATTAGAAGATGGTATTGGATTTGATGGTTCTAGCTATGGTTTTTTGACTGTTGAGAAATCAGATATGGTATTTAAACCTGATATTACAACAGGATTCGTCGATCCATTTTGTGAAGTGCCAACATTGACTTTTATAGCAGATATCTATCAAATTGGAGATGAGATAGAAAGATTTCCGGGAGATCCTAGATATATTGCAGAGAAGGCAGAAAGATATTTAGAAGAGACAGGAATAGCCGATAAAAGTTTACTAGGTCCTGAGTTTGAATTTCATGTTTTAGATCATATTTCTTATAATAATAGACCTAATCATCAAGAGGTATTAATTGATTCAAAACAGGCCCATTGGAACACACAAGTAAAAGATATTCCTAACTTAGGATATAAAGTATCCCATCAGAGAGGATATCATGTTGATATGCCTAAGGATATTACTAACGATTTAAGGGCAAAAATCACAAGGAAATTAGAGGAGTTAGGAGTAAAGATTAAATATCATCATCATGAAGTCGGAGGACCGGGACAAGTTGAGATAGAAACCCAATTTGGTGAATTAAGAGAAATGGCTGATAAAACTCTAATTCTTAAGTATATTGTAAAGAATTTAGCAATGGAACAGGGAAAAACTGTTACATTTATGCCTAAACCACTATATGGAGAAGCAGGAAATGGTATGCATGTACATATGCAATTATTTAAAGATGAAATCCCTATTTTTTATGATGAAAATGGGTATTCAGATTTAAGTAATGAAGCATTATATTTTATAGGTGGAATATTAAAACATGCACCAGCCTTATTAGCTTTTACAAATCCAAGCACTAATTCTTATAAAAGGTTAGTACCTGGATTTGAAGCACCAGTTAGTATATGTTATGCTACAGCTAATAGAAGTGCTGTAATTAGGATACCTGGTTATGCTAAAAAGCCAGAGGCTAAAAGATTTGAATTTAGACCTTCTGATGCTACAGCTAATCCATATCTTGCATATTCTGCGTTACTTATGGCAGGGATAGATGGTATAAGAAATGAAATAGACCCATCTTTAGAAGGTTTCGGACCTTTTGATGTTAATTTATATGAACTACCTAAAGAAGAAAGGAATAAAATAAAAAAATTACCTACTTCTTTAAAAGAAGCTTTAGAAGCATTAGAAAATGATTACGAATTTTTATTACAGGGAGGAGTATTTACTGAAAGTTTGATTTTTGATCAGATAAAAAGACTAAAAATTGATGTAAGAAAGATAAATGATTTACCACATCCTAAGGAATTTGAATTATATTATGATTTATAAAAAATAGACAGCTTAAGCTGTCTATTTCTATTTGAAATTATATTGTTATAATAGTAAAATTTAGATATGAAGATAATAGGAAGGGAGCATAAGAATAAATGGTTAATAAAGAAAATAATACACAACTAATAAATGATGTAGTTGAAACTAATAATTCTTTACTATACAATATTAAGCAGATTGCTTTGTTAGAATTACTGTATAAAAATATTGAAGTGAAATTTTCAATTGAGAAAAACAAAAAAATATTAAAAGAGCTTGGAAAGGAAGAAAAGGCAATATATAGAGTCCATAATAAAATTGATGATAAAGTTAAAAATATTAATCATGGATTTAGTAATAATTTAAATAATAAAGAAAGTTTAAAAAAGCTGAGACAGGAAACTTATAGATTACTTAATGGAATTTATGGTTATATGACTGAACTTTCTTATTGTAATGAAATTTCGGCTGATATTTTAGATAAAATGAAACAGGCTCCTCCCTATGAAGTTAATTTAGAAAGATTTTATAAGGATGTACGAAGCTTTTTATTAAAGGATAAATCTAAATATAATGAAAAAATAATTGAGTTAATTAAAATTACTCCTATTAGAATATCTAAATATAAATATTATGATATATTAAGAAGTACTATAAAAAATACATTAAAGGATGTTAATAAAGAGAAGGTTGATATTGTAATAAAAAGGTTTAAGGGGATTTTTAATGGTACTTTAGAAAAGGATTATGGACAGATGTATGATAAATACTTTATAGAGGCACAAAAGTGTAAAAGATTTGATTATAAGAGTGCAAATTTCGATGATATAGAAAAATTATATAAAAATACTAATAATAATATCAATGAAATACAAAGTGTAATTGAAATAGTAAGGGGTTCAGGACTTATAGTAAATAGGTTATTAATAATAAGTATGATAAATGAATTAGATAGTAAACGTCAATTTGAAGAGTTTGTTGATAAAAGCTTAAAAGAGTATAGAAAGTTTTTAAATAAAAAAGATTTAGATAGTATTTTAAGTTATTATGAAAAAGAACTTCATTCATATAATTTAAATCTTAGTAAATTAAGTGAGAAGTATTTTTCAAATTATAATAATATAAAAAATGAAAAAAGAAAAGGGAATTTAGTATCAAGATATGTATTGACAAATAATGCACTAACATATTTAAATGATTATTATTTAGAAAATTATAAGTTATTACAATTTGATGATAAAGATAATCAAGATATAAATCATTTAGAGCAAGCTATTGAAAATTTAATTAAATATATAGATAGAAACATCAAGAATATGTCTAACTTACAAAGAAAAGTTAGGATGAAAAGATTATTAACATTACAGGAAAAACCTTTTGATATAGAAGACTTCATTTTATATTTAAAAAATAGTGTAGAATATTTAGATAAGAAAGAAAGGTTAGCTACTTTAAATAGAGTTGCAGGTATTATAAATAAATATAAAGAAAATTAAGGAGTGTATTTTATGGATATAGAAAATATAAATATAAAAAAGTATATAGTTCATATTTTAGATAAGAATTCAGAGATACCAATATTATCAGATGATGAACATCCATTAAATGAGGAAATTAATGCTTTTATTGAAAAACATATAATTAAAATTTTTAAGGATAAGGGATTAAAAAATGCTTATTTTAAAGATAGTAGTGAAATGAAAAATGATAGTACTATATTAAAAAATGATTTAAATGCCTTTACTGATATCTCAATAAAGATAGGTGAAAAATTATTCAACATTATTAGAAATTTTGATGATATTCCATCATGTGACCTAGTCTGTGTAGTTTTTAATGCAAATAATGAAGATTATTTAGGGATATTAAAATTTAATTATAAGCCTTCATTTGTTCATTATGTTAAAGCAGATGAAACAAAAAAGGTAAATACAATTATAAAACAATTAACTACTTTACCAAATGAAAGTCAAAAGATTAATGAGTGTGCTTTAATAAATCTAAATGATAAAACTTTGAAAGTATTAGAAAGAAAGTACGATATAGATGGAGAAAAGAAATTTTATTTATCTGATATTTTTCTTGATTGTCATTGTGAAACGTCTGATAAAGATAAAATTAAAAGTTTTAATAAGGCTAATAAAACCTTTAACAAAAAGTATTTTGAT
Source organism: Bacillota bacterium (assembly GCA_009711785.1). Lineage (GTDB taxonomy): Bacteria > Bacillota > Clostridia > Tissierellales > MES13 > MES13. The sequence continues at coordinate 44,605 of VENA01000072.1, read as the reverse complement.
GAAGAGTTTAAAAACTCGGCTGACATTAAATTAGCTGTTAAGGATAGTATAGAAAAAGAAGGGACGATTAATATAGAGAAAGTATGTGATGATGCTTTTAAAGAAAATCCTGAAATGAAGAAAATATATAAAGATCATTTAAAGGAATCAGGTATTGAGAAAAAAAACATAGAAATTAATAATAAAGAATATGGAGAAAAGGTATATAATAAACAAAAAATAAAAACAGATAATGGTATAGAGATAAAATTACCAAGAGATTTTTATAAAGACAAAGGAAAACTAGAATTTGTAAATAATCCAGACGGGACAGTATCAATAATAATAAAAAATATAGGAAAGCTAATTGATAAGTAAAATCACAAATTTGTGGTTTTATTTTTTTTGAAAGAAGTTATAATTTTCTCTTAATATGTTCATACTATAAAAATGTATTAAGGAGGGAAATTATATGAACAATAAAGTAGGAATACCTCAAGGACTCCTTTTTTATGAATATTATCCTCTTTGGAAGGAGTTTTTTAATGAACTCGGAGTAGAGGTTTTATTATCTACTAAAACAAATAAAAAAATTTTAGATAATGGAGTTTCAAATTGTGTTGATGATGCTTGTTTACCTGTTAAGGTATTTCATGGTCATGTAATAGATTTAAAAGATAAAGTTGATTTTTTATTTATTCCTAAAATAATTAGTGTAAAGAAAAGAGAATTTGAGTGTCCTAAAATTCTAGGACTACCTGAAATGGTAAGTAATACCATTAAAGACTTACCTCCTATTATAGACCCTGAAATTAATTTTTGGAAGTCTGAAAAAAATATATCAGACTCAATCACTGAGCTTGGGAAGTTTTTCAATGTAAATAAATCAAAAACTAAAAAGGCATATAAGAAAGCTTACAATAAGTATTATGAGGTGAGAAGACATTTAAATAGTCATGTTATCCCTATAGATGCTATTAAAATATATAATAAGTTACTTCAAAATACTAATTTTAAGAAAAAAGATAGATTAAACATATTATTATTAGGACACCCCTATAATATTTATGATGAATATATTAGTATGAATATAATAGAGAAAATGGTAAAACAAGATATAAACTTAATTACTTCAGATATGGTAGATACAAAAAAAATAAATTATTATAGTAAAAAAATACCGAAGCGGATGTTTTGGACTGCGGGTAGAAGATTGATAGGAGCAGCATATAGTTTATTAGAGGAAGAAAAGGTTAATGGGATAATTTATATATCTTCCTTTGGTTGTGGATTAGATTCTATTTTAATAGATTTAGTACAGAGAAAAGCAAATTATAAAAACATTCCATTCACTTTATTAACTATTGATGAACATACTGGTGAAGCAGGTATAAACACAAGAATAGAGGCGTTTATTGATATGATGAAATGGAGGTTAAATGATGAAAATAACATTTCCACACATGGGTAATGTTTATATAGCTGGAAAGGGCATGTTGGAGGATTTAGGAAGAGAAGTTATATTACCACCCCCATGTAGTAAAAAAACACTAGAGATTGGAACAAAATATTCTCCTGAATCTATATGTTTGCCTTTAAAGATTAATATAGGAAATTATATAGAAAGTATTGAAAGGGGAGCAGATACTATATTACTAACTGGAAGCTGTGGACCATGTAGATATGGATTTTATTCTGTGATAGAAAAAAATATTTTACAAGAATTAGGTTATAATGTTGATTTTATTGTATTTGACCCACCCGAAGGGAAACCTAGTAAATTGCTTAATAGTTTTAAAAAAGCCGCTGGGACTGATAATGCAATTAAGATATTTAAAGGATTTTATAAAGGGAAAAAAATAATTGAGAAGGCAGATAATTTAACTAAGCTTTCTAATATAAAAAGAGCCCATGCATTATATCCTGAAAAAGTTGATAATATAATGCATGATTTTTATAAGAATATAGAAGATGTCCATGGGAGTAATGAAATTTTAAGTCTTATTAATTATACTAGTAAAAAAATAAATTCAGTTAAAGAAAAAAAACAAAGTGAATATATGAAAGTTGGAATAGTAGGAGAAATTTACACAATAATAGAACCCTTTGTTAACTTAGAAATAGAAAAAAAATTAGGACATTTCGGTATAGAAGTAGAGAAGTCTTTAACTCCATCAAAATGGTTAAGCCATCATATGGGACTAGGTAATATAGGAATAAGTGAAGAAAGAAAAAAATGGAAAGCGGCAAAACCTTATCTAAGAACTTTAGTAGGTGGACATGGAAGGGAAACGGTAGGGAGTGCTATTTTATATGCTAAAGAAGATTACGATGGAGTAATACAAATCCTACCCTTTAACTGCATGCCTGAAATAGTAGCAGAAAGCATTTTACCAACTGTACAAAAGGATTATGATATACCTATATTGACTTTAGTTGTAGATGAAATGACTGGTGAAGCAGGGTATTTAACTAGATTAGAAGCATTTGTAGATTTATTAAAAAAGAGAAGGGAGGAAAAGAAAAATGGAGAATTATTACTTAGGGGTTGATGTAGGTTCTGTAAGTACTAATCTTGTAGTAATAGATGAAAATAATGAAGTAGTAATAAAAAAATATCTAAGAACACAAGGAAAACCAATAAAAGTATTACAAAAAGGATTAAATGAAATAAAACAAAAATCAGGAAATTTGAAAATAAAGGGAGTAGGAACAACAGGAAGTGGTAGACAATTAGCAAGTGTTATATTAGGCTCTGATATTGTTAAAAATGAAATAACTACCCATGCAGTAGCAGCTATACAATTTAAAAAAGATGTAAAAACAGTTCTAGAAATTGGTGGTCAAGATTCTAAGATTATAACCTTAAAAGATAGTATTGTAACTGATTTTGCTATGAATACCGTTTGCGCAGCTGGAACTGGTTCATTTTTAGATAGGCAAGCATCCAGATTAGGCATCGATATAAAGGATTTTGGAAATTATGCACTTAATTCTAAAAACCCGGTTAGAATCGCTGGAAGATGTGCAGTTTTTGCAGAGTCAGATATGATACATAAACAACAGTTAGGCCATAATCAAGAGGATATAATAAGAGGTTTATGTGAAGCCTTAGTTAGGAATTATTTAAATAATATAGGAAAGGGTAAAGACATAAAACCACCTATAGTATTCCAAGGTGGAGTGGCAGCTAATGTTGGAATAAAAAAAGCATTTGAGAATGCATTACAAACAGAAATTTATATTCCCAAACATCATGATGTAATGGGAGCAATAGGTTCAGCAATTTTGTCAAAAGAAGAAGTAAAGAAAAAGGGAAGGTCTAAATTTAAAGGGTTTAATATCACAGATTTAAATTATAAAGTTAGAGGAATCGATTGTAATGACTGTGCAAATATGTGTGAAATTATAGAAATAGTTGCAGATAAAAAAACAATCGCTCGTTGGGGGGATAAGTGTGGAAAATGGACAAATGCTTTAAAGGGAGAAGACCAAGAATTAGCTTAAACAGCCTATTTAGGCTGTTTTTATTATTAGCAATATTTTTAATATCTATGTTATAATTACACTAAATGTATAAAGGGGGTTAAGTATTGGAAATTAACAAATCTAATAGTAATAATAAAACATTTAAAGAAACTTTATTAAATGGATTTAAAAGTGGTCTAAATACTACATGGATATTAGCTAAAATAATTATTCCTGTGTATTTTTTTATTACTATATTAAAATATACAGGAATATTAAAATGGCTTTCATTAAAATTAGCACCTGCTATGGGTATATTTGGATTACCAGGTGAAGCAGCTTTAGTTTTAGTTTTAGGAAATGGTATAAATATATATGCTGCATTAGGAGCAGTTGCATCCCTAACCCTTAGTGCAAAACAAATAACTATTGTTGCTGTTATGTTATCTTTTTCACATAGCTTATTCACAGAAACAGCTGTGGCTAAAAAGACGGGAATAAGTGTAGTGATTGTTTTATTTATTAGACTTAGTTTAGCAATTTCATCAGGGATAATATTAAATTTAGTTATATAAGGGGAGATTTATTTGGATATAATATCAATACTATCAGAGGGACTAATTAATGGAATGAAAGCAGTATTTACTATTGCAAAAATTGTAATACCTTTAATGATTGTGATGGAAATTTTAAAAGATTATAAAGTAATAGATAAAATATCTAAGTTGTTAAAACCAATTTCTAGCTTATTAGGAATATCTAAAAATTCAACATTTCCATTGGTTATAGGATTAATTTTAGGATTATCCTATGGTGCTGGAGTAATAATAAAGGAAGCAAAAGAAGGAGAATTATCAAAGAAAGATTTATATTTATTGATTATATTTTTAGTTGCATGTCACTCAGTTATCGAGGATACACTTTTATTTGTGGCAATAGGTGCTAATGGTTGGTTTTTAATAACAATTAGAATAATAATAGCTATTATATTAACAGTCTTAGTATCTAAATTTATAGGTAAATATTTAGATGAAGAAAATATAAAGAAATTTACTACATAGCTTTACATGGGAAAAAATGAGTATTATAATATTGTCTTAGAATCTATATAGTGGCTTATAATTATATAATTCTATAAACAAGGAGTGTTTTTTTGTGAAAAATAAAGCCTATTTAGAAAAAAAATTAAAACAAATTGATGGCAGAAGTTATAAACAGTATAAAGGGATAAGAGGGTCCTATGATTTTGAAGATTATATTTTATACATAGACTATGTACAAGGAGATCCCTTTGCATCACCAAGCAAATTAAGGGTTAGAATGCCAATAAAAAATGCTGGTATTGATTTTAAATATTATAATAAAAAGTCAAAAAGAATAGCCCTAGAAGATTTTTTAGGGAGAAATTTTTCTAAAGAAATATTTAAAAATGTTAAAGGAAATAGAGGAAGTGGAAAAAGTGGACTTATAGCTATAGATTCTGGAAATCAAGAAATACTTGAAAGAACAGCTGTTAAACTAACAAAGGAATATGTAGAAGTAAGATTTATTGCTGGGTTACCAGCTAAAGGAAGAAGAGTTTTAGGGTTACAAGCAATTGAAATGTTATTTAATGAAGTAAGTAAACTAGTAAATAACTCTATTGTATATAAAAATTTGAATAAAAGTTTAATGATGGATTTTTTAAATTTAGCAGAAGACCAAGAATATTTAAGAAATCAAATGAAATCAAAGGGACTTATATCCTTTGTTGCTAACGGAGCAATATTACCAAGGGAAAGTGGAATAAGCGATAAGCCTATGCACGGAGATAATGTAGTAGCTTTTAAATCACCTAAATCTATGGAAGTTGAATTTAACTTACCTAATAGAGGAATAGTAAAGGGAATGGGTATTACTAAAGGAGTTACCCTAATAGTAGGAGGAGGTTACCATGGAAAATCTACTTTACTTAATGCCATAGAAAGAGGAGTTTATAATCATAAACCTAATGATGGAAGAGAATTAGTACTAACTATAAAAGATGCAGTTAAGATAAGAGCTGAAGATGGTAGAAGTGTTGAAAAAGTTAATATTACACCTTTTATATCAAATTTACCACATTTAAAGTCGACTGAGGAATTTTCAACACCAAATGCTAGTGGAAGTACTTCACAAGCTACTAATATTATGGAAGCTTTAGAAGTAGGAACAAACCTATTATTATTAGATGAAGATACAAGTGCCACTAATTTTATGATTAGAGATGGGAGAATGCAGTCATTAGTAGCAAAGGAGAAAGAACCTATAACCCCTTTTATAGATAGGATAAGAGAACTTTATAATGGGAAAAATGTTTCTACAATTTTGGTAGTAGGAGGTTCAGGTGATTATTTTGAAGTTTCAGATAATGTTATAATGATGGAGAATTATAGACCTATAGAAGTTACACAGAAGGCTAAAAATATAGCTAAGGAATTTAAAAACATAAGAAATAATGAAGGGTTAAATGAATTTGGTGAAATTAAACATAGAATACCTTTAAGACGAAGTTTAGAAATTAAGGGACGTAAAAAGAAAGTAAAGACTAAAGGACTTCATAAAATCTTATATGGAAAAACTGCTATTGAACTATCTTATGTTGAACAACTTATAGATGATAGCCAAACAGAAGCAATTGGGTGTATATTAAAATATATTTATAAAAAATATCTAGATGAAAAAAGTGATTTAAAAACAATAATTGATAAAGTAATTACTGATATAGAAAAAAATGGACTTGAAATCATATCATCTTTTAACGCACCATCAGGGAATTTAGCTTTACCAAGACATTATGAAATAGCTACTGCAATTAATAGATTGAGAAATCTTAAAATGAAATAAAAAAAGGATTCAAATCGCTTAAGCGATTTGAATCTTTTTTTTTATTCATCCTCTGATAAAGATTCTGTGCTACGACAAGGATGTTTTTTTTCATCGATTTGTTCTGGGAATAATGTTGGGAAAGTAGTACAAATCGGTGAAACTTCAGCTGATAATTTAGGAAATCCTGTTGATAAAACACATAATTGAACAGGAACGATTATTTTCTTTTCACATGCTACACAAAGTGCTACTAATAAATTAGCTGAAACTTCTCCAGTAATTGGAGTTATACTTATATCTCTCATGATACTATTTGTAGCCAATCTAGATTCACAATTAATATTACAGAACTCTGTAAATCTTGGTAAGAAAGCGCTATTAAATACTGATGGTATACATAATTCAAAGAAGTTTGTTAAAGTAATAGGATTAGGTTCATCTATAGGAACATCGGCAGAAAGTGTTATTTTACATTCACTATCGCAATCATCAGTATATATAACATCTATTTCTATAGATACATTTCCTGTAATTTTTACTATCTGAGTTCCAAATATAGGAGTACCTTTACCTTTTTCATCACAATCTTCAGTATCAGTGAATATTAACTTTTGACTTGATGTTCCGTCAGCACCTATAACTTTCACATCTTTTTTATCACAATATCTTACGAATTCTGCTCCTGAAATTTCAGTTTCAGGTTTTACTTTTAAGTTATGAGGATTCTTTATATCACTTGGGTCAAAGAATCTTTTACATCTGATATCTAATACCCTAATAATTCTAGCACCGGGACCTAATTTTGGCTTAAATTTTAATCCTGCTACTGTTCTTAAACCTTGTAAATTAAATAATGCAGCATCATAAACCTTTTGTACATATATTGGTTCAGCTTTAACATTTCTTAAAGATCCATCAAAATCACAACCAGTAGTACCAGTACAGCATTTATCAGGTAGAGATAGATTTAACAAAGGTGATTTATCACAATCCATTATATTACCTCCTTAATTAATAGTCTTTATAATAGTCTTCTCAATGTTAGTATATTCGCAATAGTTCTTTTCTGATACTTTTTTTATAGTAAAGTAATATTTTTATCGATTAACAAATAAAAATATATAAGGATGTAAATGTATATAGTTTATAATATTAAAAGTATAGGTGGTGAGTGCATGTCCTTTGTAAATCAAAATAGTTGTTTATTAACTGATAGTATAGGAAATATCTACAATTTTTTATGGGCCGAGGGAAAAATAAATTTAATATATTTTGATAGAAGTTTACAAAAGGTAAATAAAAGTACAATAATTGAAGATTGTACAGAGGAATTTGATGTTACTATAGATAAAAAGGATAGAATTTTTTTAGTTTGTAATAAAAATAATGGAAGCTTAATTTATCTAACCAAAGCTTTTGGAAGTTGGAGTGAAGAAATAATAATAGAAGAACAAAATTTTAAAATCTATAACTTAAATATTAAATTACATAACTTAAAAAAACATATAGTATTTTGTATACCTTCAAATGAAAGTAATTACGTCTATCAAGTCCATCATTATTATTATGAAAAAGAAAAATGGAACTATAATATTATAGGTAATATTAGTAGAAAAGAAATTTTAAATCCTTTTCAGTTAATAGATTTAGATGGAAGTTTATATATTTTTTATTATGATTTAGTCAAAGATATAGAGCAAGTATTCTTTAAAGAATATAATTCAAATAGTAATACATGGCTTGATGAAATTAAGTTAACTAATACTAATAATAGTAAGATGTATTTAGATACTATTTATTCTAATGGGGGATTAAGTTTAGTATATAGTGAAATGAAAGAAGGTAATCTAGTAATTCAATATAAGAAGTATGAAAACATAAAAAAACCAAAAGAAATTTATTCCTATGAATTATCTAATAAAGCGAATTGCTCTTATCCTACTTTAATTTTATTTGAAAGTAGATTATGGGTAGTTTGGACAGAATATGAAAATATAATGAGTTCATATAGTGATGATAACGGAAAAACTTGGGATGGTCCATTTTTATGGAGTGAATCTAAAAAAAACGATGTACTTAGATATAAGTTTAATACTAATAATAAGGAAATTATTATATCACATAAATTGAACTATTCTTTTGGGAAAGCATATCCTGATTTATCTTTTATTGGATTTGGGGACCCTAAGAATGCTGTGAAGTCCCCGATTAAAAAAAAAGATGGTAGAAAGGAGGAAATAAAAATTAGTGCTAATAAAACTCAATCAAAACAAGATTATAAAAAAATAAATATAGAAGAAATGAAGGAAAAAATAGATGACTATAATAGACGATTAAAAATTTTAGAAGATTATTTTAAAGAAGCAGAAAATTTAAAAAAATGGTTAGAAGGCAACTATAAATCAGAGACTCTAAAAAAATTAGGTCAGAGAGTTAGTAGCCTAGAAGAAAATATAGAAAATGGTAAAAGTCTAAATAAAGATAATAAAAAACTAGAAAATTTAGAAGAAAGGGTAGAAGAGATAGAAGAATTTTTAAAAAGAAGAAGGAGACCACTTTTTGGTCAAAGAAGAGAATAGGACGCTTAAGCGTCCTATTTTATATTTTCAAAAACATCTCTTATTTTTTTAGAATCTTTTGTAGTACTAAGGGCTAACATTAGTTTAATCCTAGCCTTTTGTCCTGGGATATTAAAACTAAATATGGTTCCATATTTTCTTAAGTTTTTACCACCACCAGGGTATCCATATGTATCTAACACGCGGCCAGTTGGACATCTAGAAGCAAGTACTACTGGAATATCATTTTTTATAGCATTCTTTATACCAGGTATCATTTCAGGAGGCACATTTCCCCTTCCTAATGCTTCTATTACTATCCCCTTATAGCCAGAGTCTACACAATAATCTAGCATGTCAGAATCCATTCCTGCTCCACATTTGATTAGTGCTACTTTTGTTTCTAACTTGTCTACTTCAATATGATTATGATTTTTCATTTCCCTATAAAAAATCACTTCATCATTATCTACAATACCTAAAGCCCCAAACTCAGGAGAACTAAAAGTATTTAATTTAAGTGTATTTGTTTTAGTAACTTCTGTTGCAGCATTAACTTCGTTATTCATTACTACTAAAACACCTTTATTTCTAGCTTCTTTAGAAATGGCAGTACAAATAGCAGCAGAAAGATTGCTAGGTCCGTCATAACCTAATTCAGAACCATTTCTCATAGCTCCTGTTACTATTATTGGCTTTTCAGATTTTATTGTCCAATCTAAAAAATATGCGGTTTCTTCTAAAGTGTCTGTTCCATGAGTAATAACTACCCCTGTGATATCATCTCTGTCTAACGTTTTCCTAACAGTTTTAGATAGCTCAAGCATAATTTCTGGTGTCATATGAGGTCCTGGCAATTTTGAAAAATTAATGATTTCTATATCAGAGTATTTTTCTATATTAGTTACCATAGCCATAATTTCTTCACTGGTTAATGCAGGTATAGCAGCATTAATTCTAGGGTCAACTTTCATAGAAATTGTTCCACCTGTAAAAATAACAGCGATTTTATTATTCAAATTAATACCTCCTTAAATATTATTTTATGTATTAGACTATATATAATTTTAACATAAAATATTGACTAAGACAGTCAAATTAAGATTATTTAAAATTTAGATAATACAAGGATGATATTAACATATAATGTAATAATACCAAAATTAAGCGATATAAAGGGATGATTACATGATGTTAAAAAAACATTTGTTGAACATAAGAAAAATAATTACAAAAAAACAAAAGGATGAGTCAGATTATGTAAAAATATCAAAGATATATGATAAATGCCCAAAATTACTTAAACGGTATAAAAAAACAAAATTTTAATTAAAACAAAAAACAAAAAAAACGAAGGCTCAAAGAGCCTTCGTCCGTTGTGTTTCTCTATAAAACACAACTAAATAAACCGTTCAAAAGGGGTATTGGGAATAGAGATTTAATTTAAGGTTACCAGGGGGATAACCATTTAAAATTATAACAAGAAACGACAAATTTCGCAAGTGTTTTTTTATAAAAATTTAAATAAAATATTTTTGCTAATTTTTTTTGTTCATTTTAATTGCTTTTGTAGTACAACTTTCCATAGCTGCAATAATTGTACCTCTAAAATTATTTTTTTCTAAAGTATATACAGCTTCTATTGTAGAACCAGATGGAGAACATACATTATCTTTTAATTTTCCTGGGTGTTCATTTGTTTCTAAAATCATTTTAGCAGAGCCTAATACGGCTTGAGCTGCCATTTTGTATGCTTTTTCCCTTGGTATACCATGTAAGACTGCACCATCAGCTAAGGCTTCTATAAACATATAAACATATGCTGGAGAAGATCCACTTATACCTGGGATATAATCCATAAGTTTTTCATCAATTATTTCAACTTTGCCAAAGCTTTTAAACAGTGTTATAATTTCATTCATATCATTATCTTTAACATTTTTATTACTGCATATAGCTGTCATTCCTTCTCTCACAAGAGCAGGAGTATTAGGCATAGTTCTTATTACTTTTATATCTTTATCAAATATCTTTTCAACAGAATCAATATCTATACCAGCAGCTATAGTTACTATAATTACATTTTCCTTTATATTGTTTTTTATTTCTTTTAATACTGTATCGTATTTATTAGGTTTTACTGCTAAAATTAAAATATCTGCTTCTTTTGCTACTTCTTTATTATCATTAGTAACTTTTACATCATATTGTTTTTTTACTAAATGTAATTTATTATCTGTCGGATTGCTTACTATAACACTTTCGTTGTTTAGAGTATTAGAGTTTATCATACCACCAAGCATTGCCTGAGCCATGTTGCCACATCCTATGAAACCTACTGTTTTTTTCATAAATATCCTCCTTAGTAAATTATAATATAATTAATTTTTCATTATACATTAATGATACTTTATTAAAAAGACGTTGTCTAGTTATAGTTATACTAATAATAGGAATAAGCCTTTAAAGTTGATAGTTTTTTTTATATAATTAAAATGGTGTCTTTTTAAAAAGGGTAAAAATTTATATTATTGTAGTACTAAATACTTGATGTATAAATATTATAAAGTGAAAAAATATAGGAACAATTAAAGATAGTTTATCTACAATGAGTGAAATAAATGTATTTTTATATAAAGAATTAGGATACTAATAGTAAGATTTTAAATAATAAATTTATTAAAGGTTATAAAGAGGTGATAAAATGGAAGTATATTTAGACAATAGTGCAACTACTAAGCCTAGAGATAAAGTTATAGAGGAAATCAATCGTATTTTAACAAAAGACTATGGTAATCCATCTTCATTACATAGAAAAGGTTTAGAAGCAGAAAAAAATATAAAGAGTGCTAGAAAAAATATAAGTAATTATCTAAGGGTAAGGGAAGATGAAATTTTTTTCACATCAGGAGGAACCGAAAGTAATAATTTAGCTATCCAAGGATTAATAAATAAAAATTCTAAAAATGGTAATCACATAATTACAACAAAAATAGAGCATCCATCTGTGTTAAATATATTTAAACATTATGAAAATAAAGGTTTCGATGTAACATATTTAAATGTAGATAGATATGGCTTTATAGATTTAAAAGAATTAGAGAATGCTATTAGTGATGATACAATATTTATTTCAATAATGTTAGTTAATAATGAATTAGGAACAATCCAACCAATTAAGGAGATTTCTAATTTGATAAAGACTAGAAAAAGGGATATAAAAATACATGTAGATGGTATTCAAGCCTTTGGAAAGATTGAATTTAATATTAATAATTTAGATATTGACACCTTTTCCTTTAGTAGCCATAAAATCCATGGGCCTAAGGGTGTAGGAGGGTTGTATGCTAGAAAAGATGTAAAATTGGCTCCAATTTTTTATGGAGGTAATCAAGAGCGTGGTATAAGATCAGGCACAGAAAATGTAGCAGGTATAGTAGGATTAGGTAAAGCTGTAGATATAATAAATCATAATTTTGAACTAGAAAATTTAAAACTTAAAAAATTAAAAAATTATTTTATTGAAAAAATCAAATTAAGTATTAACAATATAAAAATAAATAGTAAAATGGATAATAGTTTTGCTCCCCATATATTGAATATATCCTTTAAAGGAGTTAAAGGGGAAGTCTTGTTACATTACTTAGAAAATGATAATATTTATGTATCAACAGGATCTGCTTGTTCTTCTAATAATAAAGGAAAAAGTCATGTTCTTAAGACTATAGGACTTAAGGATAACCTAATAGATGGTACTGTTAGATTTAGCTTTGCCTATACAAATACAGAAGAAGAGATAGATTATGTAATAACTAAACTTAAAAAAAGTGTGGAAGAAATAAGAAAGATAACTATGAGGTGATGAGTGTGGATAGAATTGTAAGTATTAGTTTTGGTGAAATTGCTCTTAAAGGAGCTAACAGAAAATATTTTGAAGATAAGTTATTGAAACATATAAGAAAAGTTACAAAGGATTTAGGAAGCCCTAGAGTATATAAAGAAATGAGTAAAGTGTATATTGAAACGGGTGAAAATAACTTAGATGAGATTATTAATAGAGTTAAAAAAGTATTTGGAATTGTTCATTTAAGCCCTGGATATAGAATTGAAAAAGATATGGAACAAATTAGTAAATATGCAATTAAAGCTGTTAAAGAGGCAATGGAAAAAAAAGATATTAAAACTTTTAAAGTAATTACAAAAAGGGCAGATAAGAAATTTCCTGTTAAGTCTATGGAAGTTAATAGAGAAATAGGGGCACATATTTTAGAAAATATAGATGATATTACAGTTGATGTACATAATCCGGATTTGTATGTTTACATTGATATTAGAAATAATACATATATATTTACTGAAAAAATAAAAGGATATGGAGGATTGCCTCTAGGTACAAATGGAAGAGGATTATTATTATTATCTGGAGGTATAGACAGTCCAGTTGCAGGTTTTATGATGGCTAAAAGAGGAATAGCTATAGATGCAATACATTATCATAGTTACCCTTTTACAAGTGAAAGGGCAGAGGAAAAAGTAAAAAAACTAGCTGAAATATTAGCTAGATATTGTGATAACTTTAGATTATTTAGTATAAATATATTAGATATTCAAAAGGAAATAAATGAAAAATGTCCTGAAGACGAAATGACAATTATCTCTAGAAGATTTATGATGAAAATAGCTGAAAGAGTAGCAGAAAAGAATAATTTAGATGCTTTAATTACAGGTGAAAGTTTAGGGCAAGTAGCTAGCCAAACTATAAAAGGGCTTAATGTGACAAATTCTTCAGTTGATATACCAGTTTTTAGACCTCTTATTGGATTAGATAAATCAGAAATAACTGTGGTTTCTAAAGATATTGATACATATGAAACATCTATATTACCATATGATGATTGCTGTACTGTATTTTTACCAAAACATCCAGTAACAAGACCTAATTTATCTGATATAGAAAATTCAGAAGCTCTTTTAGAAGTAGATAATTTAATTAATAAAGCTATCAACAATATGGAAGTTATAGATATAACTTTATAAGAAAAAAACCTAAGTTAAAGCTTAGGTTTTTTATTTTTGACTTTTTTCAATAATGTGGTAAAATTATTATGTAATAAAATTGACACATATGTCGATAAAAGGAGGGATAATTTGCCTAAGATAGTAAACTACGAACAAAAGAAAAAAGATATTATTAATAATGCATTAAATATATTTATAGATAATGGGTATCATAATACAAGTTTCAGTGATGTAGCAAAGGCAGGTGGTATGGGTAGAACAACTCTTTATCAGTATTTCAAAAATAAAGATGAAATTTTTCATTATGTTATAAAACATGCTATAAAACTAGTAAAAGATGAATTAGTTTCTATTGAGAAAAACAAAAATTTGTCTAGTATAACTAAAATTAAAAGTATAGTACACAAATTAGTATCTAGAAACTATAACAATGATGATAACAACATGTTAATTATACTAATAGATCTTTGGTTAATTTTAAAAAGGGAAGATAATATTATAGCAGAGGAAATATATCAATACGGGATTGAACTTAAGGATATGTTTAAGGAACTTTTAATAACGGGTATAAATAATAATGAGATTAAATCTGTAGATACAGATGCAATGGCATATGTACTTTGGGGAATAGTAGAATCTTCGTTACTTAGAGCATCTATAGAAAAAAATTTTAATAAAAAGAGTTATTTAGAATCTATAAATATACTTATAGAAGGGTTAAAAAAATAAATTTTTTTATTTTTTTATAGACATTAATGTCTATAAAAAACAATATATAAAAAGACAAGCTTAAACAAGGGGGAATGGAAATGAGATCTGCTAAACAATTAATAAGTTCTGTAGTTTTAAAAGAAGGACTTAAGTATATTGAAAAGGAGCCACTAAAAAATACTTCTAAAATATTAGATTGGGCAGATAAGTTAGTTACTAAAGAAGACCATAAAAGAGGTGTTAAAAAGTTTAGAGAAATATGCAAAGAACCAGATAATAATTGGAATAAGCTTATACAAAGGTACTTTAATGAGTTAGATCCTAAGGTTAGTAAGAAATTTATTACAAACTTTTTTATTAATTCTGCTATTATGGGGATACCGATGAAGGAAAAGTTACAAGATAAACACAATTGTAATATACCTTGGGCTATATTAATGGATCCTACTACTGCCTGTAATTTAAATTGTAAAGGATGTTGGGCAGCTGAATATGATAAGACAAATTCTTTAAATTTTGAAACTATGGATAGAATTATTAAAGAGGGTAAGGAATTAGGAACATATATGTATATATTTTCAGGAGGAGAACCTTTAGTAAGGAAAGATGAGTTAATAAAATTAGCTGAGAAACATGATGATTGTATGTTTCTTGCTTTTACTAATGCTACTTTAGTGGATGAAAAATTTGCAAAGGAATTAGCAAAAGTAGGTAATTTTACTCTAGCAATTAGTGTCGAAGGGTTTGAAAATGAAACGGATATGAGAAGAGGAAAAGGTACTTATAAAAAGGTATTAAAAGCAATGGATATTTTAAGAAAAGAAGGAGTTATTTTTGGTTTTTCAACTTGTTATCATAAATACAATACAGATAATGTAGGGTCAGATGAGTATATAGATTTTCTAATTGATAAAGGTTGTATGTTTGGATGGTATTTTACCTATATACCAATAGGTAAGGATGCTAACTTAGACTTGTTAGCTAGTCCAAAACAAAGAAAGTATATGTATAAAAGGGTAAGAGAAATTAGAGATGAGAAACCTATATTTGTATTAGACTTTTGGAATGATGGAGAGTATGTAGATGGTTGCATTGCAGGAGGTAAAAATTATTTTCATATAAATGCTAATGGAGATGTTGAACCTTGTGCATTTATTCATTATTCAAATGTAAATATTAATGATACATCAGTATTAGATGCTTTGAAATCTCCATTATTTAAAGAATATAAAAAAGAACAACCCTTTAATAATAATCTTTTAAGACCATGTCCATTATTAGATAATCCAGAAAAACTAAAAAAAATGGTGGAAAATTCTAAAGCACACTCTACACAACCAATCGATAAAGAATCAGTAAAAAATTTAACTGATAAATGTCAAGACATTTCAAAAAAATGGGCTGAAACAGCTGCAAGTTTATGGAATGAGTAAAGGAAAAGGTGATTTTTTGATCATCTTTTCTTTATTTATATTGAATAATAATTTATTTATTTAGTCATAATAAATGTGAGATATATCTATTTTAAAAATTAAAGAGAGGAGTTTATTATGGCTAATAATCAACAACCAAGAGATAGTTTTGGTACAAAGTTAGGTATTATCGCAGCAGCTGCAGGTTCGGCGATAGGCTTAGGTAATATATGGAAGTTTCCTTATATAACTGGTATATTTGGTGGAGGAGCTTTTTTAGTTGTATATTTAATTTGTATAGCTTTAATAGGATTACCTGTAATGTTAGCTGAATTTATTATAGGTAGGAGAGGTCAGAAAAATGCTATTGGTTCCTTTAAAGCCCTAGCAGGGGATTCTAAATGGTATTTATCAGGAACAATGGGAATAGCATCGGCATTTATGATTCTATCTTTTTATGGAGTAGTTGCAGGTTGGACTTTAGATTATGTAATTAAATCATTAACTAATACTTTTGCAGGACTTTCCCCAGATGAAATAGGAGGTGTTTTTGGGGGGGTAGTATCATCTACTTGGACACCTATTGCTTGGCAAATATTATTTATGATTTTAACAGGTTTTATAGTAGTAGCAGGTATAAAAGATGGAATTGAAAAATATGCAAAAATTTTAATGCCAATATTATTGGTAATCTTACTTATATTAGATATTCGTGCTATAACTTTACCAGGAGCTTCTAAGGGCTTAAATTTTTTATTTAAGCCAGATTTTACAAAGTTATCAGTAGAAGCAGTCTTATCTGCATTAGGGCATGCATTCTTTTCTTTAAGTCTTGGTATGGGTACTATGATAACCTATGCATCTTATATAAATAAAAAAGAGAATTTAGGCATAACAGCATTACAGGTTACTATCGCTGATACAGCTATAGCTTTACTTGCCGGTGTAGCAATTTTTCCTGCTGTATTTGCATTTGGTGTAGAGCCTTCAGCAGGGCCTGGATTAGTATTTATAACACTACCAAATGTATTTCAGCAAATGCCAGGGGGGTATTTCTTTGGAATACTATTCTTTTCATTGTTAGCTGTTGCTGCTTTAACGTCTTCAATATCGATTTTAGAAGTTGTTGTTGCATATTTTTCTGAAGAACTAGATTTTGACAGAAAAAAAGCTACAATACTTGCAACTATAGCAATTACCATAGTAGGAATTCCAGCTTCATTATCTATGGGTATAATGTCAGATTTTAAAATATTTGGACTTAACTTCTTTGATACTCTTGATTATATTTCAGCAAATATTTTATTACCCTTAGGAGGATTAATTATTTCAATATTTGTTGGATGGAAATTAGGCAGAAATAATGTACATGATGAAGTGACTAGTGGTGGAAAATATAAGGCAGGATATATACCTATATTTTTAATATTAACTAAAGTGGTTGCACCAATTGCAATAGCAATCGTATTTTTAAATGGAATATTAGGTTAAAAATAAACCTAAAGAGAAAAATCTCTTTAGGTTATATTTTTAATAAATATTATTTAATTAGCTTTAAGTTTTCCTCTTTTATTACTATAATAATTAATAAAACCAGCTGTTATTATAAATAAACCACCTATTATACTGAGAATATCAGGTATTTCTGACCATACTAATAAACCAATAATAGTAGAGAATACAATATTTGTGTAAGTATATATAGCAAGTTCACCAGCTGGTGCAAATCTATAAGCGTTTGTCATTAGAAACTGAGCACTAGTTGCAACAGTACCTAAAGCTAATAATCCAAACAATTCTTTTAGACTTGGTATTATAAACTGTCCATTAAATAAAAATGGTACCATAGCTATAGTTGAAATAAAAGTAAAATAAAAAATTATAGTTTCTGAAGAATCAGTATGTCTTAAATGTCTAATAGTGGTATAAGCACTACCAGCAAATATAGCGGATAATAATGCAATAATATAAGGTATAATTGTCACATCAAATTGTGGTTTAATAACAAACATGGCTCCAAATATAGCTAATATTAATGATACTAATTGATATTTTTTTATTTTTTCTTTCAAGAAAATAGCAGAGAAAACCATAACAAAGAATGGTGACATTTTATTTAGTATCACAGTATCTGCTAAAGGCATATTCCCCAAAGCATAAAAATATGCTGACATACCTAGCATTCCAAAGGTGCCTCTTAATAAAAGAAATTTTTTATTATTTCCTAATATAGGTTTTTTGTTTTTTACTATCATGTAAGTGGCAATAAAAAGACCAAAAATATTTCTAAAAAATATTTTTTCAGCAACTGGAATTCTAGCTAGAGATTTTACAGTTGCAGCCATTAATGCAAAGAAAAAAGCTGAAAATAGTATAAGTACAATTCCTTTAGTTCTATCTTCCATAATATCCTCCTTTTTTTATTACTCATAACTATTTTACACTAATTAAATTGTATGTAAACAGTATTGAATATAATCAAAATTTTCAGACTAATCAGCATTTTAAAACTCCAGAGTATAAAACTCTGGAGTAGAAGTAGTTATTGTAGAGTTGGATTATTGATAACTTCACATATACGCTTATATAAAGGATTATCTCCCATATTATTTTCCATATAGTAAAGAAAATCGTGAATATCATCTCCAGCATACTCGATAATTTTTTCAGCTAAGTGATCAATAACTTCATTTTCTTCACATTCTGAAATGACTTCAAAAATTTCTGTGAAATTATTAGCTAATAATTGAGATGCATCTTCAGTATTAGAGTATGAGGGTTCAACTTTATTTCTTACCATGGTGTTTAATGCATCACATAAAACCCAACCGGTTCCTTCAACAGTTTTAAGTAAGTTAAAATGATGTTTATCCTTTTGACTATCCAATAAAAAAACCTCCTTAAATTAATAATAAATTAGTTATTCTATATTTAGTATAACTAAATATAAAAATAATATTTATCATTAATTTTTATAAGGTCTATATTTATTATAGGTTTCTCAATTTTTCAACACTTATTTTCATTAAATTTGGAATTGTCATATCTGCATTTTTTAAAGCATCATTAGAACCAACACCGACAACGAACATATTTGCATTTTTAGCTGCTTTTATTCCAGATTTTGCATCTTCAAAAACTACACATTGTTTTGGATTTATGTTTAATTTTTCAGCAGCTAATAAAAATATATCTGGGGATGGTTTAGCTTTTTTAATTTGTGTACCGTCTATAATAGTATCAAATTCATCTGTCATTTTAATTTGTTTTAATATTGTCATTGCATTTTTACTTGATGAACCTAATGCAACCTTAATATTATGTCTTTTTAATATTTTTATAAATTCTTTAGCCCCTGGAAGAATTTCTGATTCATCCATTTGGGATATATACTTACGATACCAATCATTTTTTTTATCTGCAAGGGCTTTTTTTTCTTTAGGTGTTTTTTTTATTTTACCAATTTTTAATAAAATTTCTAGGGATTCCATTCTGCTGACACCTTTAAGACGTTCATTATCTTCTTTTGGAAAATCAAACCCTAGGGTGTGAGCAAGCTTTTTCCAAGATTTATAGTGATATTTTGCAGTATCAACAATAACACCGTCCAAATCAAAAATACAAGCTTTAATAGTATTCATTTAATCCTCCTTTGGTATTTATTTCTATATAAATTATAACAAATATACTACTTTGAAAAAATGGTAAATTAAAAAGGATTTTATAATTATTTTAAAGAATTTGTATATGGAGGGAGATTATTTTTTAAAAAATGTAACATATTAAGTTTATAGACTAAAAGACTAGGGAATCTATGAAGAAGGAAAAATCTATAAGTATTAAAATTAATTTAAAAATGGGAGGCTATAAAATTGAGTAATAAAGTATATGTCACAAGGGAAATACCCAAGATAGGATTAGATATTTTAAGTAAGTATTTTGAAGTTGAAGTAAATAAAAAGGATAGACCGTTAACTAAAGATGAGTTAATCAGCAAAATTAAAGGGAAAGATGCAGTGCTAACTCAACTTACTGATCAAATAGATAAAGAAGTAATAGAAAAAGCAAATACTGTAAAGATATTTGCTAATTATGCTGTTGGATATAATAATATAGATATTGAATTTGCAAAAAAAAGAGACATAATAGTAACAAATACTCCAGAAGTTTTATCCGATACAACGGCTGAATTAGCATGGGCCTTATTATTTGCTGTTTCAAGAAGGGTAGTCGAAGGTGATAATTATGTAAGAAAAGGTAAATGGAAACAATTTTCTCCAAAACTGTTGTTAGGTCAGGATATAAATAATAAAACATTGGGTATTATTGGTGCAGGAAGAATAGGCAAGGCATTTGCAAAGAAAAGTATTGGCTATGATATGGAAATATTATATCATAATAGAAGTAGAGATATGGAATTTGAAAAAGTATATAATGCAAAATGGGTTGATATGGATACACTATTAAATAGAAGTGATTTTATTTCTTTACATGTACCATTAACTGATGCTACATATCATTTAATAGGAAAAAAAGAATTAAATAATATGAAGGATACAGCTATACTAATAAATACTTCAAGAGGGGCAGTTATCGATGAAGAAGCTTTAGTTAAAGCTTTAGAGAACGAAGTAATATGGGGAGCTGGTCTTGATGTTTTTGAAAATGAACCAGTCGTACATAATAAATTATTAGATATGGACAACGTAGTTTTATTACCTCATATAGGTAGTGCTTCCACTGAAACTAGAGATAAAATGGCTAAAATTGCTGCTAAAAACATAGTTCAAGTTTTAAAGGGCAAAGATCCTATTAGCCAAGTAAAATAACTTATTGTTGTAATATAGAAGTTTTTTTAAAATATAATCAATGTGGTAACTTGATTTAATGAAAAATATATAATAAAACCGCACTTTTGTGCGGTTTTAATTTAACCATCTATAAATTATATCTCCATTGGGAGAAATACTATACTCCATATTTGTTTCTTCGAAAGATTCAATTAATTCAGCTTTTCTTATTTCTTCATATAAGTTTAATTTGGAAATTAATATTTTTATATGCGAGGAATTATTCTTTTCTTTATTATCGCTATATAAACAAATATCATAGGCTAAGTTTAATTTTTTAATTATCACTAAATGATATTGTTTTAATATATCAGGAGGATTAATTTTATATACATTGATTAAATCCTTTTCTAATTTATTTTTAATTTCCTTCAAATAAGTTACTTCGTATTGTCCAGATTTATTGTATATATTAATTAAATTATTTATATCTTTAATTATATATTCAGATTCTTTTAAGTAACTAGAAATATCTTTATGCGTTTTTTTTGTTTTTAAAGAATTGAAAAATACAGAGGATATAAGTATCAAAAATATCAATACTGCAACTAAAATGAAATACCTATCAATATTTCTTAAATTCAATTTATTCGCCCCTTTAGTAAAATATATAATAAATTAGTTCTTTGATTTTTAAATTCAACAAAAAAATAATAATTCCTTTAAAATAATTAACTAAAAAACTTGCAACTAGTATTAGTATCTGGTACTATTAACATATACTAATAATAAAAGGAGGTATTATAATGAAAAATATTCAAATAATTACTGATAGTACTGCGTATATATCTAAAGAATATGCTAAAGAGAATGAAATTGAAATAGTACCTCTGTCTGTTGAATTTAATGGAGAAACTAAACCGGAAGGATATCCAGGAGAATTTAATGATTTCTATAATAAACTAAAGATATCGGAATCTTTTCCAAAAACTTCACAACCTTCAGTTGGAGCTTTTAGAAAAGTTTTTGAAAGAGCAATTAAAGATGATAAAGAAATTATAGTTATTTTGATATCTTCTAAATTAAGCGGTACTTACAATAGTGCTAAACTAGCGTCAACTATGGTTAATGAAAAAAAGATATCAATTATAGATTCTAAAACATCAGCATCAAATTTAAAAGCATTAGTAAATATTGCTGTGAATATGAAAAAAAATAATTTCACAAGACAGGAAATAGCAAATAAGTTAAATGAAGAAAAAAATAAAATGTCAATATATTTAACAGTCCATAAGCTTGATTACTTATATAAGGGAGGCAGGTTGAGTGCATCTCAAGCTTTATTAGGATCTTTACTTAAAATAAGGCCTGTCATAGGCTTGATTGACGGTGAATTAGTTCCAGTAAAGAAGTTAAGAGGAAAAAATAAAGCACTTAATTATATGATAGATACTATTCCAGAGAATGTTAAAAGGATAAGTATATGCTATATTCTTAATTATGATTTTGCAAAAAAAATAAAAGGAAAATTAGGAAAGAAATTTAATGATGTAGAAATTACTATTGATGAATTAGGACCAGTAATAGGCGCACATTTAGGTCCTAATTCCCTTGGTTTATGTTATAGTGTGTAAATATATATATAGAACCCCCTCTAAATGAACTGGCCTAAAATCAGGCCAGTTCATTTTATATCTAAACAATAAATACGATTTCCACGAACTCCAACTATTATTTTATCTTTATAAATTATAGGACTTGATTCTATATTTTTGCCTAAGTTTATTTTATCTAGTACCTTTCCATTTATTCCTTCTAATAAAGTTACATTACCATGATAATCACATTGTATGATATAACTTTTATCCTTTTTATCATAAAAGGCAATAGGAGATGACCAAGAATAATAGGGCATTTCCCATTTCCATTTAGTTTCACCGCTAGATTTGTCTATAGCAAGCACGATACCCTTATAAGGATGGTCATATCCTGCTAAAGTAAATATTACTAGGTTAGAAATGTCTTTAGAACCAATAATGTTTGTCCCGTATAGACCACCATTACTTGCTTTTATTTCATTTGTAATTTTATCTTTAACAACCCTACTTAAACATTTGAATTTTCTTTCCCATATGATATTACCGTTTAAACCATTAAATTTACGTATATAGGTAAAACCATTTTCACCTTGCTTATCTTGTTCAGTACCTGTATATAGATAAGGAATATTATTGATTACTTCTAATGTTATACTAGCATTTGTATCATCGGCTGTTTTACCATACCATATCCATTTAGGTTTCATGCTGGTTATATCTAAACATATTATGGCTCCACCATTATCTGCAAAATAACATAAATTTTTATAAGTTGCTATAGAATTTTCAATACCCTGGTAGTTATTGTTATCAATTTTATATCTAAGTTTTAAAATTTCAGGTTGTATAGAAATAGTTTTATCTAAGGGTTTAAAGTCTGTGTTTAATTTCACATTATAAAAAATTCCATTTTCTCCACCTATGAACATGCTATCTGTTTTTCTATTAATTAGTGGTGAACCATCAAATGCTCCCCACCCTCTATAAGCCAAAGGGTCTCTTCCATTAAGGAAATATAAAAGCTTTTGGTCAATTAAATTAAATATTCTATAACCAAATTTTCCTTTTTCAGGTATGCCCTGACCAACATAAAGTAAAGGATAACCTCTGGGGTCTAAAGCTACACTGCCTTTTATAGGGTTTTCAATATCAATAGAAGGTCTAGATTTTTCTCCAGTTTCTAAATCATAAAAGTATATCTTTCCATCTAAAGAACCATAAATTACTTCAGTAAATGTAGCTTTATTTTTAAATATATCTTTGATATTCATCATTTTCTTTATTTCATCAGGCCATTTAATAACACAAGCTTGGCCAGTCCAACCAGAACCCCCTCCCCAAGAACTACTTGAAGTTTTGTTAAACCATCTAATATTTAATTTTTTATCTTTAATATTACTGACACTTAAATTTATTGAGTTTCTCAAATTATCTCCTCTAAAGGTCAAAATACCATCAATTTTAGTATATATATTAGGAAAAATCTCTAAAGGAGATAAATAGTTATCGATTACTTTACCTTTTTTTGAAATTGATAAGTTTAAATTGTCAAGATTTTTATCAGGTAACTCAATAGGTTTTATAGGTTTAGAGGATATTATTTTAAAGTCACGTAGACTTTTAAATTTATTAATTTTATCTATTAAATTATCAGAAAGAAATAAATCTTTCGTAATTTCTTTACTAGTATTTTCATATGTTAATAAGCTTAGTTTTACCTTATTAAAATTTAAGAAAGTACAAACTAATATTATTATAATTATTTTTTTGTTCATTTAAATTCCTCCCTAGGTTATTATTATTTAGATGTATTTATAAAAAGGGAAGAATATGACTTCAAATTATAAAAAAAGAAAAATGATTGAAAATGTGTAAAAAATGTTATAATGGTATTAAAATCAATTTGGAGTGATATTATGAGTCTTAAACTGTTTCACACATCAGATTTACATATAGGTATGAAATTTAATAGATATCCAGAGGATGTTAAAGGATTATTAGTAAATGCAAGAATTGAAATATTAGAAAAATTAGTAAATTTAGCTAATGAAAGGCAATGTGATATATTTACAATAGCTGGGGATCTTTTTGATAAAATATCAAGAATACCAAAAAAAGATTTAATGAAAGTAATAAAAATTCTAGATGGGTTTAGTGGGGAGGTTGTATTAATAATTCCAGGTAATCACGATTATGATAATGGTGTTACAGAATTGTGGGAAGATTTTCAAAATAATATTACAGAAAAAGTACTTTTATTGAATCATAATAAATGTTATGATTTATCGAATTTTGATATAAACGCAACAATTTATCCTGCATTTTGTGATAAAAAACATTCAAAAGAAAATAATTTACAGTGGATTAAAAAGTTAGATAAGCTACCAGATAGTAAATTTCATATAGGAATGGCCCATGGAGCTTTAGAAAACATATCTCCTGACTTAGAAAATAAATATTTTAACATGTCAGAAGAGGAATTGCTAAATTTAAATTTAGATCTTTGGTTAATAGGTCATACCCACATACCTTATCCTAATAAAAATAAAGTTAAATTTCATAAAATATATAATGCAGGCACACCGGAACCTGATGGTATGGATTGTAATCATGAAGGATATGCTTGGTTTATAGAATTAGATGAAAATAAAAATGTGACGGCTGAATCAGTAAAAACAGGAAATTATAAATTTATGGATATTGATTATAAAATAGAAGATGAAAATGATTTTGAAAAATTAAATATAAAATTTAATAGTGATAATATTTTAGCAAGAATAAACTTAAATGGAAGAATAGATAAAAAATTATTTGAAAATAGATATGATTATTATAATGAGTTAAGTAAAAAGTTAGTATATTTAGATATAGATGATACTAATTTAGGAATAAAAATAACAAAGGAAGTTATAGAAAAAGAATTTACAAAAAATTCATTTCCATATCAGTTTCTAAAAGGATTGTATGAAGACAGTCAAGATGAAGAGGCATTACAACTTGCATATGAGTTAATTTTGGAGGTGAAAGAATGAGGATTGTAAAATTTTATTGTGATAGATTTGGAGGATTAAATGATAAAGAAATAGAGTTCAAAGAAGGTTTAAATGTATTATTAGGACCTAATGAAGCAGGAAAAAGTACTTTAGTTAATGGAATATATAATACGATCTTTAAAGATTCTAATTTAAAAATGAACTATAATGCAGATAAAAAATTCAAAGAAAGGTTTATGCCTCATCCTAAAGGGGATTATTTTAACGGAAATATTTATATTGAGCATAATAAAAAAGTTTATAAAATAATTAAAGAGTGGGGAGAAAGTCCACAAGCATTATTAGAACTACCTAATGGAAATATTATTAAGAAAGAAAAAAAGATTAAAGAAAATATAGAAAAGTTGTTATTATATGGAAACAAAACCTATGAAACAATTGTATTTTCAAAGCAAAGAGATTTAAAAAATGCCATAGAAAAAATAATAAAAGATTCTGATACTAAAGAAAATATAAGCTCGATTCTAAGAAAAACGGTTATGGAATTAGATGGGATATCGGTTGATAAACTTAAAAGTTCAATCGAAAAAAAACTTGATGAATTACTTAAAAGATGGGATTATGTTAATAAGTGTCCTGAAAATAATAGAGATATTCATAATCCATATAAAGTAGGAGTGGGTAAAATATTAAAAAACTACTATCAGAAGAGGGAATTAGAAATATCATTAGAAGAAACTAAAAAGGTTGAAGAAGAATTTGAAAAAGTAGCAAATAAGATTAAAGAATTAAAAGAACAAATTAAAAATATTTCAAAAGAAAAGAATGAGTTATCTAAATTAGAAAATGATGTTTTTATTAGAGCTAGATTAGAACCTGAAATTGAAACATTAAATAGTAAAATAGAAATTATTAAAGATGTAAATAAAAAGTGGCCTAAATACGAGACTATGATAGAAAATAATAATGATAAACTAAAGGAATTAACTAAAAAATTAAATATTTTAAATAAGGAATATGAAGAATCTAAAAAGGTAGAAAATAAAAAACAATTAGAAAAAAAGTTTAACAAAGTAAAACAAAAACAAGAGGCTTTAAAAAAGCTTGAAAGAGAGAATGAAAGTATAAAAGAAATAAATAATGAAGAAATACAAAGGTTAGAAAAACTAAAAGGTATAATAGAAAAGAATAAAGCGAAAATTGAAGCAGGAACTCTTTTGGGTAATTTAGTAAAGAAAGATAATAGTATAATAAGAATAAAAGAAGGACTTGAAAAAAAGAGAAATATTGAAAAAAATGTTGAGTTTAAAGCAAAGGGATATATAAAAATAGAAGTTGAGGGAGTACTAGATTTAGAAATTAAATCAAGTAATATGGACTTTGAGTCATTAAGTAAAGAATATAATGATTCTAATAAAAAATATAAAGAAATACTACAAAACTTGAAAGTAAAAGACTTACAAGAAGCAAGGGAAAATAAAGAAAAAAAAGATGATACTAATAGAAATATTAAATTTATAAAAATGCAAATACAAGATGAATTAGGAGAGTATAGTTATCAAGAACTTAAAAATAAAATAGATGAGTATAAAGGGGTAAAAGATGTAAGGGATAAAGAAGAAATACAGGTGGAAATAAATAAAACCCATGCTAATATAAGTGAATTGAAAGCTGATAATAAGAATTTAAATAATACTATCAAACAGTGGCGAGAAAGGTATGGAAATGAAGATGATTTATTAGATGAAATAATAGAAATTAAAACAGAAATAAAACAAAAGGAAAAAGAGTTAAATAAACTAAAACCATTACCAGATAAATTTGAAAATAGTAGTGAATTTAAAATATATCTAAGTGACTTAAATAGAAAATTTGAGTTACTAAATACAGAATTTAATAATGAAAAAGAAAAACTATATAAGCTAGAAAATAAACTGCCAGATACATCCTATGAGGAACAATTAGATGAATATAAAGATATAGTTAATAAGTATAATAAACTTATTAAAAGAGCGGATAAATTGTTAAAAATAAAAGAAAAATTTCATGAAACCCTAAATAACCTTGATGAGGATACATTTAAACCTTTAGTTAAATCCTTTAGTAAATATTTAGAAAAAATAACACAGGGTAATTATAATGTTGGTGATATAGATGATAAATTTAGTATAAAGATAAAAAACAGTGAGAATAATACTGTTCCAATAAATTTATTATCAGCAGGGACTTACGATGGTGTAGCATTAGCTCTAAGGTTTGCAATATTAGAAAATCTTTATAATGATAGAGAAGGCTTTGTTGTTTTAGATGATTGTTTAGTTGATTTAGACCCTGATAGAACTAAAGAGGCAGTAAAATTAATAAAGGATTTTTCAAAGGATAATCAAGTGATTTTTATGACTTGTAGTCCTGAAACCGCAAAACTATTAAATGGTAATATAATAAATATGTAAATAAATTTATTCTAGTTCATTAAAGGGATTTATAAGTTACCTTAAAAAAATAAAATATAATACGAAAATATATATGGAAAGCAGGTTGAAAATTGATGGATTAAAGGGGGGAATTGTTGACTTTAAATCTAAAAAAATCAATAGTAAGTAAAGATAAGTCAACGAAGTTAAGTGAAAAAAAAGATTATAATACTAACAGTTTTTATATTGCTTTTTAATGTAGTTATTGTGGAACCAATGACGAGTGAAACAATTGCAAGTGAAAAATTAAAAATTAGACTTAATGACCAACTAATTAACTTTGATGTCGAACCAAAGATAGTTAATAATAGAACTTTAGTACCTATTAGGAAAATATTTGAATTATTAAAAATAAAAATAAAATGGGTTAAAGAAACAAAAACGGTTATAGGTTTAAAAGAAAATACAAAGATTACCTTAAGAATAGATGAGGAAACAGCTAATATTAATAATAAGAAAGTTAAACTAGATTCTCCCCCAATTATTTTTAAAGGAAGAACTTTGGTTCCTATAAGGTTTATAGCTGAAAGTACTGGGACTATAGTTGAATGGGATAGTAATACAAAAACAGTTAATTTATTAGATAAATCTATTAAGAATATAAACATAGGAGATTCTAAAGAAAGAGTTTTAAAAATTTTGGGGAAACCATCGAGAAAGGATCTAAGTAAGTATGGTTTTAAATGGTATATCTATAACAGTGATTATAATAGATATATTCAAGTTGGAATTATAAACGAAAGAGTTGTAGGTATATATACTAACTCTAATAAGTATAAGATAAATAATATAAACATTGGAGTTAACAGACAAAAGATACATGATATTTATGGAGAACCACTAAAAGGTATACAAAAGGAGAATACATTTTATACGTTTAATAGTGGAAACGGTGAGTTTGATACATTTTTAAAGAATGGTTATTATATAACAATATTTTATAATATAAATAATAATCATAAAGTCACAGCATTTCAGCTAATTGAAAAAGGAGTAGAACAAAACTTAAAAGATTTTTATGGAAAAAATAGTGAAGAACTAAGAAAGAGTTTTGAAAAACAGTTATATGATTTGGCAAATGCTATAAGAGTAAGAAATGGACTAACTGTCTTTGATTGGGATGAAGAAATATCAAAAACTGCAAGAAAACATAGTAAAGACATGGCTGATAATAGTTATTTTAGTCATATTAATTTAAAAAAAGAAAGTCCATTCGACAGAATGGAAAATGATGATATAAAATTCATAAAAGCAGCAGAAAATATAGCAACTGGACAAACTAGTGCAATATTTGCGCATGAAAATTTATTGAACTCACCAGGACATAGAGAAAATATTTTAGGAGAGTATGACAATTTAGGGGTAGGAGTACATTTTGGAGGCAAGTTTAAAATATACTATACACAGAATTTTTATACACAGGATTAGTATTTTACTAATCTTGTTTTTTTTTATGTTATAATTATTAAAAATACTAAGGAGTAAATTATGTCAAATAAAATTGTTTCTAAACTTAATACTTATTTAATTTTAATAATTTGTTTTAGTTTAATAGGGATTTGTATACTAACTGATACATCTTTATTCTATGGTTTTTTATGTGGAATAATATTTTCAATATTAATATTTATTAAAGAAGGATATAACTTTTCTGAATTAGCTTGTATGATTATAAATGGATTGAATGATTGTAAGATAATATTTTTAGTAATATTACTGATGGGCGCTACTATATCTGTTTGGTTATTTTCAGGGATTGTACCAACAATTATATATTATGGTTTTGAATATATAAAAAATATTAATTATGTTTTAGCTTGTTTTTTAATATCCTCTGTAATTTCAATTGTTATGGGAACTGCTTTAGGAACAATAAGTACAGTAGGAATTGCTTTAATAGCAATAGGAAAAGGCTTTGGAATACCTAATCATATATTGATTGGTACGATAATATCAGGAGCTTTTATGGCTGATAAAATATCACCTATATCTGGTCTTATGAATTTAACCTTAAAAACTGTAAATATTAAGTATAACAAAGCTATATTGACTATGTTAAAAACAATGATACCTACTTATATATTAACAGCAGTTATTTATTATTATATAGGAAGCATATATTCACCTAATATAAACGAGGCTTTAATATTAAGTTATCAAAAAGAAATTGTAGATAGTTTTTATATATCTAATAAATTATTATTATTTCCGCTAGTAATTATTGTATTAGCAGTTCTAGGTATTAAAATAACAACAAATATGTCTATTGGGATTATTGGAGGAAGTTTAATAGGTATTATTTTACAGAAACATAGTATTATCTATGTGATAAGGGCAATTATTATTGGATATGAAGGAAAAAATGTAGGGAAAATCAGTGAAGTTTTAAAAGGTGGGGGAATATTCCCTATGATTGAAGTAATATTAATAGTCATGGGAGCAGTAGTATTAAGTAGTTTATTTGAGGGGACTAACCTTATAAAGCCTATAATTGATAAATTTATAGTAAAGATAAAAAATAAGGGAGATTTAGTATTTAGTACTGCTGTTTTTAGTATAGTAATGACAACATTAACTTGCGATCAAACTGTGGGTATACTTTTCCCAGGAAAATTTTTAAAAAGGAAATATGAAAAATTAGGAGAAAAAAGAGAAGTATTAGCAAGGACAATTTTAGATTCTGGTATCATAATAGCACCATTAACTCCTTGGAATGTTAATTCTATAATTATTGCAATAATAGCCAATACAGCAACATTAGAATATGCTCCATATGCTATTCTTTGTTATATAAGTCCAGTTATAACTATATTAACAGGGTATATAAGTCAGAGCTTTAAAAAGAATAAAAAATTAAGTGTTTAAATAATATAAAAATGTCTTTTGAATGGTTTATACTATTACATAGTAATACTCCTCTTTACAGACAGATTTTTATAACATCTATCTACTTTAAGAGGAGTATTAAAATTTAGATTTCTTTCATACTATTTTATAAATAGTTTATGAATATTTAATTATCACAAAGTAATCTAGCCATTTTTATTCCTGAACATGAAGCCATCATTAAACCTCTAGTAAGGCCACATCCATCCCCTAGGAAATGTAGGTTTTTTATATTTGCTTTAAATTCCCTATCTATATCAACTTTATTAGAATAAAATTTAATTTCTGGGCCATATAATAAAGTCTCTGGACTGGCGAAACCAGGAACTATAGTATCCATGGATTTAATAAAATTAATTATATTCATCATAGGTCTATAGGGAATGGCTGATGTAATATCACCTGCTACAGCATCTTTTAAAGTAGGTATAACGTTTGAACGGGTTAGCTCTTTTTCCCAAGTTCTTTTACCATCTTGGATGTCACCGAATCTTTGAACTAATATTTTATTGTCTCCTAACATATTAACTAATTCTGCAACTTTTTTTCCATAGTCTATAGGTTGATTAAATGGGTAACTGAAATTATGGGAACTTAAAATTGCTAAGTTTGTATTTTTACTTTTTTTCTGCTTATATGAATGTCCATTTACAATAGATAATTTATTATCATATCTTTCTTCTGAAACAAAACCACCTGGGTTTTGGCAAAATGTACGAACTTTATCTTTAAAAGGTTTTGGGTAACCAATAAGTTTACCTTCATATAATACATTATTAATCTGTTGCATAATTTCATTTCTAACTTCAACTCGAACACCAATATCAACAGTTCCTGCTCGGTGGTTTATATTATGCTTAAGACACATTTGTTTTAACCAATCTGCACCTTTTCTACCAACTGAAAGTACTACTTTTTCAGCAAATATTTCTTTAGTATTTTCCATATTGCCGTTAATATAATCTTTAGAATCTATAATTTTTATTCCTTTGATTATATCATCCTCTATGATTAGATCACTTACGCAAGTATTGCTTTTTAGGTCTATACCTGAAGCGATAATATAATCTTGTATTTTTTTATATATTTCTTGTGCCTTCTCTGTACCTAAATGTCTTACAGGACAATCTATAAGTTTTAAATTAGCTCTAATTGCTTTTCTTCTTATGTTTTGAACAAGCTCATCATTTTTAAGGCCCTCAACTTTTGTATCAGCGCCAAATTTAAGATAAATATCATCTGCATATTTAATCAACTCATTTGTAGAGTCATAACCTATATATTCTGGTAACAATCCACCGACTTGTGGACTTAAGGATAATTTACCATCAGAAAAAGCTCCGGCTCCGGAAACTCCAGTTGTTATACTGCAATAGGGTTTACAATCAACACAATTTTTTGTTTTTTCTTTAGGACATTTTCTATTTTCTACCTTTTTCCCTTTTTCTAATAGAAGTATTTTTTTATTAGAATTTTTATTTAGTAGCTCGAGAGCTGTAAATAAACCAGCTGGTCCAGCACCTACTATAATTATATCGTATTTCATTTAATATCCCACCTTTTAGTTTATTAACATATTAATAATAACACAATAAACGAATATTATAAAGAGAACAAGAGAAAATATACGTGTTTTCATATTAAAATTTTAATAAAAAAGTTCTAATTGTATTTAAACAATTAGAACTTAAAATATAAACTATTTTAATTCTCTTCCAGTTTCTTTTAAATTTTCTACTGGAACTACAAAATTTTCATTATTTTCTAAGATTTTTACTTCAACCATATTATTTTTGTCATCTATATCTTCTAACCAAACTGAATCATTATTAAAAAAAACTTCAAGATTTTCACTAGATTCTATTATTTCATGGGCTCTTCTTAATCTCATCATTAGCCTCCTTTAATATTTTAGTATTAGTTTATACAAGTTATGTTATTTTATGTCTATAAGGATTGACTAATTATGTATAAAAGTTTATAAGTTATGGCTTAGGCCTGTAATAACTAAATTCTTTTCCTTAATTAAATTGACTGTTCTTTTTTTACTTTTTGATAAAATAGTTATTATAGGGCGAAGAGAAAATTCTTTAGTTACTTTTTTTACAACGGCTGTTTCTCCATTACTTAAGGTAACTAAAGATCCTACCGGATAAGGTATTATTTTCTTAGAAAATGTTTTAACGATATCATAATCAAAATGTTCACCACCATTAGCATATAGATATTCTAAAGCTTCGTTTGGAGCTATAGGCTTTCTGTAGGGTCTATTAGATGTAAGTGCATCATAAACATCTGCCACAGAAACTATTTTAGCTAGTTTATATATATCTTTTCCCTTTAATCCTTTAGGATAACCTGAACCATTTACTTTTTCATGATGTTGAAGAGCTATTATTTTAACAGCACTAGATAGCCAAGAGCAGTCTTTTAAATATTTATACCCTAATAAAGAATGTTTTCTCATAATATCAAATTCTTCATCGCTAAGCTTACCATCTTTATTTAAGATTTCCTTTGGAATAAATGTTTTTCCAATATCATGTAACATAGCACCTAGACTTAAATTTTTAAGGTCCTTGTTACTTAAGTTAAGTTCAATTCCTGCAACCATAGATAATACAGCAACATTTATACAGTGCTGATATGTATAATCATCATAGTTTTTAATATCAACAAGACTTATAACTAGATTTTCTTTCTTACTTATATCGTTTATTAACTCTTTTGATATTTCGGTTAGATTTTCAAGATGCTCATTGCGTTTTTTTATAAAACTTCTTTCATTCATTGAATATTGACAGTTTTCTTTATACTCATTAAATTGATTAAAGTATGTAAAAGTTTCCTTAATGGAATCGACTGCTTTTTTTCTGATTTCTGGACTTATAACATCTTTTAGTTCATTATCTGAAAATTCATCTTCTATATAAACATAATATATTCCATTAACAGTGAGTTTTTTTATTAAATGATTATTTAAAACGGCTCCTTTTTTTAATAAAAAAGTATTCCTATTATCATATATGTTTTTTGCCAAAATGGAACCTTCTTTAATCTTGTTAACAGGAATGAGTCTCATTAGCGTTAACCCCTTTTTATACATTATTATTAATTTTATCATAAAATAGAATAAATTGTAAAATAAAAAGAGATTTTCACTAATTTTTATTAAATAAATACTATATGAATAATTCTATATCCGATTCTAGTGCATCTTCTAAATATTCTTTTGCAGTTATTATTTTTACTTCTGGAATGAACTCTTCTTTTTTAAAGCCCATAACTTCGCATGATAATTTACATCCATAAAACTTAACACCTTTTTTTCTAGCACCATCTAAAAAATTTTTTAGTTTAGGAGTATCTACATTATCCATCATTTCAAGAAGCATTTTCTTTCCTATTCCACTCATATTCATTTTAGATAAGGGTAAGTCTTCAGGACCTACAGGTGCAGTTAGTTCAAACATTTTTTCATATACATTTTTATCCTTTATATTCATTTTTGTAGGATCTCTTATTAAGCATAATCCCCAGAATGCAAAAAATATTGTAACGTCAATACCAATTTTCCTTGCGGTATTAGCTAATATTAAAGAAGCTAAAGCTTTATCATATTCTCCACTAAATAATAATAGGTTCATTTTTTTATTCATTAAATAACCTCCTGAGGCAAATAATATTATTAAAAAGTATTTTAACAGAGTTTCATAAATATTATTCATAGGAGGTTAATTCTACTAATTATTTTTGTTATTAATTATTTTTTTTAATGAATCAATTAAAAAATTTATTTCTTTAATATCATTGTACATTCCAAAACTTATTCTAACCATGCCAGGTCTTTTAATAAATGTATCTTTATATTCATATATATCATCTTTACTAACTTTTAATAACTTTTGAATATATGGTTGAGCACAGAAACAACCATTACGTAGGGCTATTGCATACTCTTCAGAAAGTTCTTTTGCAACTTGGGCATGATGAATGCCTTCTATATTGAAAGGTATTATACTAACTCTATTTTGGGCTTTACTAGTATCGCAATAAAGTTTTATATCCGGCAGTTTTTTAAGTTTTTCTAAAGTATAGTCAGTTAATTTTTTTTCATAATTTTCTATATTAATCATTCCAACTTGTTTTAAAGTTTTTATTGCAGAAACTAAAGCAACTACCCCCATAATATTAGGTGTTCCTGCTTCATCCTTTTGTGGAGGATCATCCCATATTACAGAATCTTTAGTAACTAAATCTACTGTCCCACCTCCAACATAATCAGGACTACCCTTTTTAAATGTTTCTATTGGACCAATTAAAACACCTATTCCAAAAGGTGCATACATCTTATGGCTTGAAAAAACTAAATAATCAATATGTTCACTTATATTTTTAGGTTTCATATTAAATGGACAATGGGGTATTAATTGGGCTCCATCAACCAACAACTTCGACTTGTAACTATGGACTAAAGAGGCTATTTCATGTATCTTGTTTTTATAGCCTGTCACATTAGAAGCACCTGTAATTGTAACTAATCTAACATTATCTTTATAGAAATCTAATTTCTCTTTCAAATCTGTTAATAAAAGTCTTCCATATTCATCAAGTTCTATGTAATCGATTTTATATTTTCTCCAAGGCAAATCATTTGAATGATGTTCCATACTTGTAGATAGTATAATATTGTCACTATCTTTAATAGACAGTCTATTTGAAAGTTTATTGATTGCTTCTGTTGTATTTTTTAAATATATTACTGTATCTTTTTCTAGATCAGCATTTACAAAATTTAAAACTTCATATCTTGAATAGTCATAAAAATTAGATGAAAATTTAGATTTAAATCCCATTCCTCTATGAATAGAAGAATACCATGGAGAGAATGCATTTATATCACTTATAACGGATCTAAATGGAGGAGTAGTAGCTGCATTATCAAAATTAATATATTTTGAATAGTTTCCATTTTTTAAAGGTACTTTGGTATTAGCACCGACTATTAAATGTCTATATGGAGATTCTTCATTAAAATACATAGTAATCACCTTTTTTTTAATATTCATTATTATTATATTTAAATCTTAATTAAGTGTTACATAAAAAGAATAAATAAATGTGTAATGGAAAAAATTAAAATAATAAACACATTATTGGAAGGATGTATATTATGATAACTATTCTTATAAGAGCTGCTATATTATATGGATATGTGCTTTTTAGTATGAGACTGATGGGAAAGGGAGAAATTGCAGAAATGCAACCCTTTGAATTAGTGATTATGATAATGATGGCTGAAGCAGCAGCATTACCGATGGAGGATTTAGGAGTACCTTTATTAAATGGTTTTATTGCAATAAGTGCACTTTTATTTTTACAGATATTTATTTCTTTTATAAATTTAAAAAGTGAAAAAGCCAGAGGTTTTATATGTGGAAAGCCTAGTATATTAGTAAATAAGGGGAAAATTAATCAAAGAGAGTTAAATAAACTTAGGATTAATATAAATGACTTAATTGAACAAATGCGTTCAAAGGATTACCCAACATTAGAAGATGTAGAATATGTAATTCTTGAAACAAATGGAGACTTAAGTGTGATACCTAAAGAAAATAAAAGGGGAGTTACTATCGAAGATTTATATGAAAAATCTAATTATGAAGGATTACCTATTACTTTAATAATTGATGGAAAAATAAATCATAATAACTTAAAAAAGGCAAGTATAACAGAAAAATGGTTATTAAGTAGATTAAAAGCAAAGGGAAGTAAAAATGTAGAAGATATCTTGTTTTGCTATATCGATGAAAATAAAGAATTATTTATACAAAAGAAGGATAAATAAAGGAGATAATTATGAGAGCATTAAGTATTGTAAGTGTAATAATATTAGTAATAATTGGTGGTTGGATATTGTTATATAATGATATAACAAATGATTATGATGAGTTTATAACTTCTTTAAATAAGTTAAATAAACAGCTTGTTTATGAAGATTGGGGTGAAGCTGATAAGGAATTAGAAGTATTGTTGAAAATGTGGAAAGAACATAGGGATAAGTGGAGTATATTTTTAGACCATCATGAAATTGACAATATAGATATTGCAATGGCTAGAACTAGTAGATATGTAGAAACAAAGAACAATCCCTTAGCATTAGGAGAGATAGAAGTATTAATTAAATTATTTGAAATAGTAAAAGAAAATGAAGCTTTTACACTAACTAATATTTTATAAATTAAATAAAAACTATTTGAATTGTAAAAAAATACTATTATCTTTTAAAATTTATTGTTATAATATAGATGAAATTACAAGGGTTGATTTTATGGGGTAAGTGATAAAACTGTAAAAAAGAAACCTCAAAGAAAAAGAGCAAAACAGATATGTATTAAACTAAATGTTAATGAAATAAGGAATAGTAGAATAGGTCATTATCATTAGCATTCTTGACAGAACTTATTGGTAAATATTATAATTCTAATGATAGGTAATTACAAAAGGGAGGACATATTATGGAAAATAGTGTGTTAGATATGAAAATAAAAGGAACATTAGAAAAGGTAAGACCAGTACTTCAGAGGGATGGTGGCGACGTAGAGTTTGTAGGTTTTGAAGATGGCAAAGTAAAGGTAAGATTAAAAGGTGCGTGTGGAGGCTGTCCTGGGGCTACAATGACTTTAAAAATGGTTATTGAAAAAATGTTAAAACAAGAGATACCAGAAGTTAACGAGGTTGTAAGAGTAGATTAGTAAGTTTAACGGTTCTGTTTACAGGACCGTTTTTTAATTATGAGTTTTAAAATAATAATATAAATACTTCATTTATAGAATATTTAATATATATACTAATTTAATGAAAGGGGATAGGGTTATGAATACAAAACAGTTAGGTAGACATATATTAGTTGAGTTTTACGATTGTGATAAAGCTATATTAAATGACCATGATAAGATTGAAAAACATATGAATAAGGCAGCGAAACGTGCTAATGCTACTGTAGTAGAAAGTGCATTTCATTTCTTTAACCCATGGGGAGTAAGTGGTGCAGTGGTAATATCAGAATCCCATTTAACTATCCATACATGGCCTGAATTTGGATATGCTGCGGTAGATCTTTTCACATGTGGAGATGAAGTTAACCCATGGGTTGCTTTTAAATACTTAGAGGAAAAATTAATGGCAAAAAAAATAGAAACTAAGGAAATACCACGGGGAGTAGTGAAAAAAATAAATAAATATTGCAATGTAGAATCAGAAAAAATTAAATACAAACCAGACATAGTAAAATAAAGAAAACTATTATTACTATTAGTAGAATATCTAGAACTACCAAAATCATTTTTTATATATAAGTTTTCTATTGACATCTTTAGTATAATGAAGTACAATAATAAAAAGTAAATATCCAGATTCAGTACTTTAAATTGGTCCAGTGAGGCCAGAAAGGAGCTGATACAAATGTGTAAAAATGTATTAATTGTAAAATACAGTGAAATTGCAATGCTTAAAAAAATAATAACGACAAATATAAAGAGGATAGTAAGGGGATTTTTTGTTAAATCCCCATACTATCCTTTTTTGATTGAGGGGGCAGATATATGGAAGCAACTTTAATTTTAGAAAATGGTAAAATTTTTAAAGGTAATGCGTTTGGATATTTAAAAGAAAGTGTTGGAGAAGTAGTTTTTAATACTGGAATGACAGGATATCAAGAAGTATTAACAGATCCTTCATACTATGGACAGATAGTGACAATGACCTACCCCCTTGTTGGAAATTATGGAATAAATTTAGAAGATATGGAGTCTGATTCTCCAAAGGTTAAAGGATTTATAGTAAGAGAGCAGTCAGATAAACCTAATAATTTTAGATGTGAGATGAAATTAAATGGATATCTAAGACAGAATAAAATAATTGGTTTAGAAGGAATAGATACAAGAGCTTTAACAAAAATTTTAAGAAATCATGGAACAATGAAAGGTATAATTACTTTAAGGGATTTAAGTGAAAGTCAAATTAATCATAAATTTGATGCTTTTCATAATAAAAATGCAGTTGATAATGTCACTACAAAAGAAGTTTATGAAATAGAAGGTAATAATAAACATATAGCTATTTTAGATTTTGGTATAAAGAAAAACATTATACGTTCATTTAAAAAGAGAAATTGTAAAATGACAATTTTTCCTGCTAATTCAAAACCTAAGGATATATTAGATAAAAAACCTGATGCAATATTTTTATCTAACGGGCCTGGAGACCCAGAGGACTTACCAGAAGTAGTAGAAAATTTAAAACAATTAGTGGATAAAAAGCCGATTTTAGGAATATGTTTAGGCCATCAGTTATTAGCTTTATGTTTTGGAGGAACTATTAAAAAGCTTAAGTATGGACATAGAGGTTGGAATCATCCGGTAAAGGATTTAGATACAAATAAGATATATATCACATCACAAAATCATGGTTATTATGTAGATAAATTGCCTGAAGAGATGATTAAAACACACTTAAGTCTTAATGATAATACAATAGAAGGGATGAAGCATAAAAAATTACCAATATATAGTGTACAGTTTCACCCTGAGGCTTGTCCTGGTCCTAAAGATATGGATTATATATTTGATCAATTTGTAAAAATGGCGAAATAATATAGATGATTATAATAAATTACTAAAAAAGGAGAGTTTTTATGCCTAAGGATAATAGTATAAAAAAGGTCTTAGTTATAGGTTCTGGTCCTATAGTTATTGGACAGGCTGCTGAATTTGATTATTCTGGAACTCAAGCTTGTCAAGCATTAAAAGAAGAAGGTATTGAAGTAGTACTAATAAATAGTAATCCAGCAACTATAATGACTGATAAAGAAATAGCTGATAAAGTTTATATAGAACCTTTAACCGTTGAATTTATAGAAAAAGTAATAAAAATAGAAAAACCTGATAGTTTATTAGCCGGCATGGGAGGACAAACAGGATTAAATATAGCAGTTGAGCTTGAAGATAAAGGGATTTTAGATAAATACGATATAAAGGTAATAGGGACATCAATAGAATCGATAGAAAAAGGTGAAGATAGAGAAAGTTTTAGAAAGTTAATGGAAGAAATAAATCAACCTGTAATTGAAAGTAAAATAGTAACAGAGTTAAACGAAGGTATTTCGTTTGCAGAAGAAATTGGTTATCCTGTTGTTGTAAGACCTGCATATACTTTAGGAGGAACTGGAGGAGGTATAGCAGATGACAAACAAGAATTAGTAAGCATATTAGCACAAGGACTTCAGTTAAGTCGTGTGGGACAAGTATTGATTGAAAAAAGTATTAAGGGTTGGAAAGAAATAGAATATGAGGTTATGAGAGATGAGTATGGTAATTGTATAACTGTATGTAATATGGAAAATATAGACCCTGTAGGTATTCATACTGGAGATAGTATAGTGGTTGCACCTAGTCAGACATTATCAGATAAGGAATATCAAATGCTTAGAAGTGCTTCTATTGATATAATAAATACAATAGAAATTATTGGTGGATGTAATGTACAATTAGCTTTAAATCCTGAAAGTCTTGAATATGCAATTATAGAAATAAATCCAAGGGTAAGTCGTTCATCAGCTTTAGCATCGAAAGCTACAGGATATCCTATAGCTAAGGTAGCTACAAAATTAGCTTTAGGATATGGATTAGATGAAATCAAAAACAGAGTAACAAAAAAGACATTTGCATGTTTTGAACCAACTCTTGATTATGTTGTTATAAAGATACCGAAATGGCCATTTGATAAATTTAATGATGCAAACAGAGCATTAGGAACTAAAATGATGGCTACAGGAGAAGTTATGGCGATAGGAAGTAATTTTGAATCAGCATTTTTAAAGGGGATTAGATCTTTAGAATTAGGAAAAAATACTTTATTTGATATAGATGTTTCAAGTAAGAGTTTAAAAGAATTAAAAGAGAGAGTAAAGTCACCAGATGATGAGAGAATATTTGATTTAGCAGAAATGTTAAGAAAAGACTATAGAGTTGAAAAAGTATCTGAAATAACAGGAATTGATGAATTTTTTATAAACAAAATCAATTGGATAGTAAAACAAGAAGAAAAACTAAAGGAAACAACTTTAGATAAATTAGATAAAAATTGGTTATATAAACTTAAAAAGAGAGGTTTTTCTGATTTAGGAATTGCAAAGTTACTAGATGTAGATGAAAATAAAGTTTATAATTTAAGAAAAAAGTTTAATATATTACCAAAGTATAAAATGGTAGATACTTGTGCAGGAGAGTTTGAAGCTTTAACGCCTTATTATTACTCAACATATGAAGAATATGATGAAGTAGAGGTAAGTGATAAAAAGAAAGTTATTGTAATCGGTTCAGGTCCTATTAGAATTGGACAAGGTATAGAATTTGATTATTGTTCAGTGCATAGTATTGAGGCTTTAAAAAAGTTAGATATAGAAACAATAATTGTAAATAATAACCCTGAAACAGTGAGTACAGATTTTGATATATCAGATAAATTATATTTTGAACCTTTAACAGAAGAGGATGTTTTAAGTATTGTAGAAAAGGAGAAACCTCAAGGGGTAATTTTACAGTTTGGAGGACAAACAGCAATAAAATTAGCTAAGTATTTAAAAGAAAGAAATGTTACAATTTTAGGGACTAGTTGTGAGAATATTGATAGAGCTGAAGATAGAGAAAAGTTTGAAGAACTTTTAGAAAAGCTAAATATAATTAGACCAAAGGGTAAGGCTGTATTAAATATAGAAAAAGGAATTAAAGAAGCTAGAAAATTAGGTTATCCAGTACTTGTTAGACCTTCATATGTATTAGGAGGTCAGGGTATGGAAATAACATACAATGAAGAGGAATTAGTTAGATATTTAAATAAAGCTTTTAAACATGATGAAAATAATACAGTTTTATTAGATAAATATTTAATAGGCAAAGAAATAGAAATAGATGCCATCTGTGATGGTGAAGATATATTAATACCAGGAATAATGGAACATTTAGAGAGAGCTGGAATACACTCAGGAGATAGTATTACTATTTATCCAAGTATAGATATATCTAATGAAATTAAAAATAAAATACTTGATTATACGAAAAAGATAGCTAAGGAACTTAATGTATTAGGGATGATTAATATTCAGTTTATACAATATGAAAATCAGTTGTATGTAATAGAGGTTAATCCTAGGTCTAGTCGTACCGTACCATATATAAGTAAAGTAAGTAATGTACCTGTTATAGAATTAGCCACTAGAGTTATGCTAGGAGAAAAAATAGAAAGTCTAGGTTATGGAAAGGGGATCTATAAGGATTCTGAATTAGTTTCAGTTAAAGTACCTGTATTTTCAACAGAAAAATTATCAAGGGTGGAAGTAAGTTTAGGACCAGAGATGAGATCAACTGGTGAAGTTTTAGGTATTGACGAAACTTTTGAAAGAGCTTTATATAAAGGACTTGTAGCATCAGGAAAGAAAATAAAAAAAGAAAGTGGAAAAATTTTAGTTACACTAAATTCCCATGACAAACAAGACTTTAGTGAAACAGCAAAGAAACTTAAAAAATTAGGATATGAATTCATTGCCACGGAAGGCACAAGTAAATATCTTAATGATATAGGCATAGAGTCTAAATCAATAAAGAAAATATCTGAAGGAGTTCCTAATGTATTAGATATAATAAGAAGTGGAGTTATAGATTTTGTTATTAACACACCTACAAAGGGTAATGATTCAAAGCGTGATGGCTTTAGAATTAGAAGAGCAGCTATAGAAGCCTCTGTAGATGTATTTACTTCTTTAGATACAATTAATGCGTTAGTAGATATATTAGATAAAAAAATTATAGATTCAGACTTAAATGTTTATGATTTAGCAAAGGAATAATGTAAGTGATATATATAAATAAAATATAAGTAAGTATTTAGCTAATGCTTTTGATATCAAAAGCATTAGCTTTTTTTACAGTTATTTTATAATTTTTTAATTTATCAGCATAATAATTTGGTTTATGGGTATTAAAAAGATAAGGTGATGCTTATTATGAAGGCAAAGAATATATTAATAGAACAAAAGAAATTTTTTAATAGTGGAAAGACAAAGGCTTTAAGCTATAGAATAAATCAATTAAAAAAACTAAAAAAATCAAAATAATTTAATGAGTCAAAAATACTTAAAGCTTTAAAGGATGATTTAAATAAATCATATTTAAAGGATTATAAATAGAAGTAGGAATAGTTTTAGATGAGATAGATTTTATGATTAAGAATTTAAAATCATGGGTAAAACCTAAAAGGGTAAAAACCCTTTATATCATTTTCTATCTTAAAGTATATATATAAAGAACCCTATGGAGTTTCTTTGATAGTGTATCCATTGAATTATCCTTTTTAAGTTGATTATTTCACCATTTAGTAGGGTCTATAGCTGAAGGGAATTGTTCTGTATTAAAAACACCGAAATATGCACATAATACATCAAAAGTAATTAAAGAGATAATTGAAAATGGTTTTGAGAAAAAGTATATCAAGGTTGTAAATGTAGGGAAGGAAGTAAACTAAGAACTATTAAAAGAAAATTTTAATTATATATTCTAATGATAAAAAGAATCAGAGAATTATATTAGATGATATTTCCTTTGGATAAATAGGACAAAGTGGATTAGGCTCTTATCATGGAAAGGCTAGCTTTGATCATTTACCCATGAAAAAAGCATACTAAAAAATAATATCTTTGATGTATCCACCATTCAATAATAAATTAAAAATTTAAAAAAATACTAAAATAAGGGAGCGATTAACATGAAATTTTATAATTTTTTAAAAAAGAGACAATCAGTACGTGAATTTAAACCCCAAGAAATATCTAATGAAAAAATGGAAAAATTAAAAGATGATTTTAAAAAATTAGAGAGTAATTTAACTAATATTGAATTTATATTGTTTGAAAATGGAGAAGAAATTTATAATAAATTAGAAGGCTTAGGTGGTTATTCAGGAGTTATGATTAAAGCCCCTCATTATATTGGTCTTAAAATAGAAAAAAATGATAATGATATTATAATAAATTCATCATATTATATGGAAAAATTAATTACAGAATTAGCAAAATTAAATTTAGGTTCTTGTTGGATTAATCTAGGGATTGTTCCTAAAGAAATAATCAGTGAATTACTTAATGGAAAGGGAACTATGAACTTTATGATAGCTTTTGGTATACCTAGAGATGAAATTTTATCTAAAGTAACTAATAGTGAAGGTTTAAATGATGAGAATTTAAAATATTTAAACACTTATAGATATTCTAATGAATTAAAAGTAGAAGATGGACCTTCCACTTCTAAAAGTAGTAGGATGGCAATAGAAGATATTGTATTTAAAGAAAAATTAGGACAGAATATAAACATGGATGAACTTGATCAAAGAGGGTTAGAAAAATTATTTTATTATACCCGTTATGCTCCTTCTAATAAAAATTCTCAGCCTTGGAGATTTATCGTAAAGAATGATAAAATATCTTTGGCTATATTAAATCCTGATCATAAAGAAAATTTAACTGATGCAGGAATTGTTATGTATTATTTTGAAAAAATGGCATATGATTTAGGTTTTAATGGTAAGTGGAAACTTAAGGATTCAGATTATATTGAATATGATAATAATAAATATAAGATTGTATCAGAGTTTAATATTTAAAAAGTCTTTCTGTCCCCTAAAAAGGGACAGTTTTTTGTTTGCGAGGCATGTTGCCGAGTCAATGGTTTGAGAGAAAACCTATCGCCTAGTTAATGGGAAGATAAGCTGTAGGCAAGGGCATCTTTGGCGACGAAGAGGTCTGAAGGAAGCTGATGGT
>VENA01000051.1 GCA_009711785.1 Bacillota bacterium | reverse complement strand
AGGTGTAGGGTACCGTGCACAGAAGAAAGGGAAGACTCTTGCATTAAACTTAGGATATTCCCACCCTGTGGAAATGGAAGACCCAGAAGGTATTGAAACAGAAGTTCCTTCAAATACACAAATCATAATTAATGGAATAGATAAGCAAAAGGTTGGTAACTATGCAGCAGTTATTAGAGATCTTAGAAGTCCTGAACCGTACAAAGGTAAAGGTATAAGATATGTAGATGAAAGAGTAAGACGTAAAGAAGGAAAAACTGCTAAGTAGTAGTAACCTATAAGCAAGAAAGGAGTGAGTATAGGTGCTTAATAAAGTGAGAAAAAATGAAAGAAGAAAGAAAAGACACTTAAGAATGAGAAATAAAGTGCAAGGAACTCCTGATAGACCAA
This sequence comes from Bacillota bacterium, assembly GCA_009711785.1. Classification (GTDB taxonomy): domain Bacteria; phylum Bacillota; class Clostridia; order Tissierellales; family MES13; genus MES13. The sequence continues at coordinate 61,610 of VENA01000051.1, read as the reverse complement.
GATTAAATGTTTATAAAAGTGCTAAACATATGTATGCACAAATCATAGATGATATGGCAGGAAAAACTATAATTTCCGCATCTACTTTAGATAAAGAGCTACAAAAAAACCTAGAGAGCACAGGTAATAAAGAAGCAGCAAGAGAAGTAGGTAAAAAAGTAGCAGAATTAGCTAAAGAAAAAGGAATTGAAACAGTAATTTTCGATAGAGGCGGATATATCTATCACGGTAGAGTTAAAGAACTTGCAGAAGGTGCAAGAGAAGCAGGACTGAAATTTTAGAAGAAGGAGGGAAATTAATGCAACGAGGACGCATAGATGCAAGTGAATTAGATTTACAAGAAAAAGTTGTTAATATAAATAGAGTAACTAAAGTTGTTAAAGGTGGTAGAAACTTTAGATTTAGCGCTTTAGTTGTAGTTGGAGACGAAAATGGTCATGTAGGAGTAGGCATGGCTAAGGCAATTGAAATCCCTGCTGCTATTAAAAAAGCTATTCAAGATGCTAAAAAGCACTTAGTTAAAGTGCCTATAGTTGAGACAACAATTCCTCATGAAATAATAGGTCAATTCGGGGCAGGAAGAGTACTATTAATGCCAGCACCAGAAGGTACAGGAGTTATAGCAGGTGGACCAGTACGTGACGTATTAGAGCATGCAGGTGTAAGAGATATAAGAACAAAATCTTTAGGTTCAAATAATCCAAGAAATATGGTGAATGCTGTAATTAATGGTTTGGCTAATTTAAAAAAAGCAGAAGAAGTTGCCAAACTAAGAGGCAAAACCGTAGAAGAGTTATTAGGTTAGGGGGCGAATACCTTGGCTAAAATTAAAATAAAGCTAAATAGAAGTAACATTGGTAAAATTAAAAAGCAAAAAAGAACTATAGAAGCTTTAGGACTTAAAAAAGTAGGTCAGATTGTTGAAAAGCAAGATACACCTCAAATTAGAGGAATGATTGAAAAAGTTAATCATCTAGTAGAAATAGTTGAATAATAGAAGCATAAGGATAAGGAGGTGCGACTATGAAACTACATGAATTGAAACCTAGTAAAGGTAGCAAGAAGAATCGTAAAAGATTAGGAAGAGGTACTGCTACTGGGCAAGGTAAAACAGCTGGTAGAGGTGAAGCTGGACAAAACAAACGTTCAGGAGGAAGAACTAGACCTGGTTTTGAAGGAGGTCAAATGCCTTTATACAGAAGATTACCGAAAAAAGGTTTTACAAATGTTTTTGCTAAGAAAATTGAAACTGTTAATGTAGAAGATTTAAATAGATTTGATGATGGTACTGAAATAACTCCAGAATTACTAAAAGATAATAGACTTATCAAGAAACAGTTTGATGGAGTTAAAGTATTAGGCAAAGGGGAGTTAAACAAAAAATTAACTGTAAAAGCCCATAATTTCAGTAAATCAGCTACTGAAAAGATTGAGGCAAATGGGGGAAAGGTAGAGGTGATCTAAAGTGTTATCAACTCTAAGAAATGCGTGGAAGATACCAGATTTAAGAAAGAAAATGTTATTTACTTTGATGATGTTAGTGGTATTTAGATTAGGAGCTAACATACCAGTACCGGGAATAGATAAAAGTATAATATCACAGATGTTTGAAGGGCAAACAGGTGGAATCTTAGAACTATTTAACTTAATGTCAGGGGGAGCTTTTAAGAGAATGACCATCTTTGCCTTAAATATCTATCCATATATTACAGCGTCTATTATTATACAACTTCTAACAATAGCTATACCAGCTTTAGAGAGGTTAGCTAAAGAAGGAGAAGAAGGTAGAAAGAAAATAGCGCAGTATACAAGATATGGTACAGTTATATTTGCTTTAATTCAAGCGATTGGAATAAGTGTAGGACTGTTTAGACAGGCGTTAATTGATACTAGTTTCTTATCAATTTCAGTAGTTGTTATAACTCTAACTGCAGGCACTGCATTTCTAATGTGGTTAGGAGAACAAATAACTGAGAATGGAATAGGAAATGGTATATCACTTATAATATTTACAGGTATTGTATCTAGAATACCAGCAGGTATTTACAGTGTATCTAACCTTTATTTCAAAGCTGGAACTATAAATTTATTCCATATAATTGGATTTTTAATTATGGCAGTAATTATTATAGCAGGTATAGTGGCTATACAAGAAGGACAAAGAAAGATACCTGTTCAGTATGCAAAAAGAGTTGTAGGAAGAAAAATGTATGGTGGACAAAGTACACATATACCAATTAAAGTTCTAATGGCAGGAGTTATCCCAGTAATATTTGCATCATCATTATTAGCATTTCCACAAACACTAACATTCTTTTTTAGTGGAGCATACAAAGAGTTTATATACAAGTGGTTTTCACCTAGAGGTACAGCAGCAGGAGTAATTATATACGGAAGCATAAATGCTTTACTTATAATTTTCTTCACATACTTCTACACAGCAATACAGTTTAATCCAGTAGAGTATGCTAACAACTTAAAACAACACGGTGGTTTCATTCCTGGAATTAGACCTGGAAAACCAACGTCAGAATATCTAAATAGAGTAATATCAAGAATAACTTTAGTTGGATCATTAGCCTTAGCTTTCATAGCAACTTTACCTATAGTTATGAACTTTACAGCTTTAAAGGTTGGTTTTGGAGGTACAGCATTACTAATCGTTGTAGGTGTTGCTTTAGAAACAGTTAAACAAATGGAACAACAAATGTTAATGAGACACTATAAAGGATTCTTAAGATAGATCGTAATAAACTCCCCAAGGAGATGATAGATTTGAGGTTAATTCTTTTAGGACCACCTGGAGCTGGGAAAGGAACCCAAGCTTCAGGTATAGTTGAAAAATATAGTATACCCCACATATCAACTGGGGATATATTTAGAAAGAACATTAAAGAAGGTACTGAATTAGGTAATAAAGCAAAGGATTATATGGATAAGGGTTTATTAGTACCTGATGATTTGGTTGTTGCTATTGTTAAGGACAGATTAACAGAGGATGACTGTAAAGAAGGATTTTTACTAGACGGTTTTCCAAGAACTGTAGCTCAAGCAGATGCTCTTGACAATGAATTAAAAAACTTAGACTGCAAACTAGATAGAGCATTAAATATACAAGTAGAAAAAGAAGAATTAGTTGAAAGAATTACAGGAAGAAGAATTTGTAAAGATTGTGGTGCAACCTATCATATAAAATACAATCCACCAAAAGCTGATGGTATTTGTGACAAATGTGGCGGAGAACTATATCAAAGAAAAGATGATACAGTTGATACAGTAACTAAAAGGATTGAAGTATACTTTAATCAAACAAGTCCATTAATAGATTATTATACTAAGAAAAATATTTTAACTAATATTGATGGTGAACAAAGTATCGATGATGTATTTGAGGATATTGTAAAAGCCCTAGGGAGCGAAAAGTAATGATAATTCTTAAGAGTAAACGGGAAATAGAAAAAATGAGAAAAGCTAACAAGTTAGTGGCAGAAACTCATGAGTATTTAAAAAGATTAATAAAGCCCGGAGTAACTACTAAAGAATTAGACGATGCTGCTGAAAATTTTATAATTAAGCATGGTGCTAAACCAGCTTTCAAAGGTTATCATGGATTTCCCAAAAGTATATGCACTTCTATAAACGAAGAGGTAGTCCATGGAATACCTGGGTTTAAAAAACTGAAAGATGGCGATATTATTAGTATAGACATTGGAACAATTGTTGACGGATATTATGGAGATGCAGCGAGGACTCTTCCAGTAGGAAATGTATCGGATAAAGCTAATAGACTTATAAAAGTAACCAAAGAGTGCTTCTATGAAGGTATTAACTTTGCAAAGGAAGGATATAGACTTTCAGATATATCCCATGCTATTCAAAAGTATGTTGAAGAGAATGGTTTTTCAATTGTAAGGGATTATGTTGGTCATGGTATAGGTCAACAAATGCATGAAGACCCGCAAATACCAAACTTTGGACCACCAGGTAAAGGTCCGAGATTAAGAAAAGGTATGGTTCTAGCAATAGAACCTATGGTTAATGCAGGAAAGTTCCATGTAAGGGTTTTAAAAGACAATTGGACAGTTGTTACAACAGATAATAGTCTTTCAGCTCATTATGAAAATACTATTGCTATTACCAGTGATGAACCCGAGATATTGTCACAGATTTAAGGAGGATATCCATGGAAGATACAACAGAAATTACAGTAGGTCAGATAGTAAAAAGTAAAGCAGGTAGAGATAGAGGAAGAATTTTTATTGTAATGGATATAATAGATGATAAATTTGTTATGATTGCAGACGGTGACTATCGAAAGCTGGATAATAAGAAAAAAAAGAAAATAAAACACTTAGTTATTTATAAAAAAGTTATTAAAGAAATAAAAGATAGAATAGAAGGCAGTGAAAAATTTAATAATGCTTATGTCAGAAAGTTATTAGCTCCTTATAAAAAGGAAATATAATAATAAGGAACGGAGGTTTGTAAACCTAATGTCCAAAAAAGATGTTATTGAAGTTGAAGGTACAGTTTTAGAAGCTTTACCTAATGCGATGTTCAAAGTTGAACTTGAAAACGGTCATGAAATATTAGCACATATATCAGGAAAACTAAGAATGAATTTTATAAGAATTCTTCCTGGAGATAAGGTTACTGTAGAGCTATCACCCTACGACTTATCCAGAGGTAGAATTACATGGCGTAAGAAGTAGCAAGGAGGGGATTACAGTGAAGGTAAGACCATCAGTAAAAAAAATGTGTGAAAAATGTAAAATTATCAAGAGAAAAGGTAAAGTAATGGTAATTTGTGAAAATCCTAAACATAAACAAAAACAAGGTTAAATTACCCTAGTTTTAAATAAAACTTTATAGTATAATAAGAATTTGGCAAGAAAATTATCGCGGCGGCTTATAAAAATTAGCAAGTTTTTAAGACAAAGAATTATATGCACAGGAGGTGTAATATCTAATGGCCAGAATTGCAGGTATTGACTTACCAAGAGATAAAAGAGTTGAGATTGGACTAACTTATATATTTGGTATAGGTAGATCAAGAGCAAATGAAATAATAGAAACTGCAGGATTAAATCCAGAGACAAGAATAAAGGATTTAACTGAAGCTGAGGTTACAAAACTAAGAAGTGTTATAGATGAAGAATATCTTGTTGAAGGTGACCTTAGAAGAGAAACTGCAATGAACATTAAAAGATTAAAAGAAATAGGTTCATATAGAGGTATGAGACACAGAAAAGGACTACCCGTTAGAGGACAATCAACAAAGAATAACGCAAGAACTAGAAAAGGTCCTAAAAAGTTAGCAAGTAAGAAGAGAAAGAAATAGTAAAGGAGGGACTTTAATTGGCTAAAAAAGGAAACAGAAAAGTTCGTGCTAGAAGAAAAAAAGTACGTAAGAATATAGAAAGAGGCCAGGCACATATAAAATCAACTTTTAACAATACGTTAATAACTTTAACTGACACTAAGGGAAATGCTATTTCTTGGGCTAGTGCAGGACAGCTTGGTTTTAGAGGATCTAGAAAATCAACTCCATTTGCAGCACAGATGGCAGCAGAAACAGCAGCTAATGCAGCAATGGAACATGGTTTAAAATCAGTAGAAGTATATGTAAATGGTCCAGGTTCAGGTAGAGAAGCGGCAATAAGATCATTACAAGCTGCTGGTCTTGAAGTTACATTGATTAAAGATGTTACTCCAATACCACACAATGGTTGTAGACCGCCTAAACGTAGAAGAGTATAATAAATAAAGATACAGGAGGTGCTTAAGAATGTCTAGACATACAGGATCAGTTTGTAGACAATGTCGTAGAGAAGGTTTAAAGTTATATTTAAAAGGAGACAAATGTTATACAGACAAGTGTCCAGTTACTAAAAGAAACTATGCTCCAGGTGAGCATGGACAAGGAAGAAAGAAACTTTCTAACTATGGACAACAGTTAAGAGAGAAGCAAAAGGTACGTAGATACTATGGTATTACAGAAAAGGCAATTAGAAAGTATTTTGCAAGAGCAGATAGTATGGAAGGAATCACAGGTGAAGATCTATTAAAGTTATTTGAATTAAGATTAGATAATGCTATATATAGACTAGGTTTAGGGTCATCTAGACCAGAAGCTAGACAACTTGTGAATCATGGTCATTTCTTAGTAAATGGTAAAAAGGTTGATATACCTTCATATGAATTATCTGTTGGAGATGTAATAGAAGTTAGGGATAAGAGTAAAAAGTCACCTAAGTTTAAAGAATTAGTGGAAGCTCATCAGGGCAATATACCACAGTGGTTACAAGTTGATGCGGATAACTTAAATGGAAAAGTTATAGCAGAACCTTCTAGAGAAGATATAGAATTACCAATTGAAGAACACTTAATCGTTGAGTGGTATTCTAAGTAAGGTAAATTTTAGAATCAGTTGCCCTCAGAAAAGGTAATAAATAGTATAGGGAGGGTTTAATGAAAATGATAGAGATAGAAAAGCCTAAAATTGAATTGGTTGATATTAATGAAGATAATACCTATGGAAAGTTTGTATTAGAACCACTAGAGAGGGGTTTCGGTACAACTTTAGGTAATTCCCTTAGAAGAATTTTACTTTCATCTTTACCAGGTGCTGCAGTTAAATCTATTAAAATTCAGGGTGTATTACATGAGTTTTCAACAGTACCTGGAGTATTAGAAGATGTTACAGAGATAATACTAAATATAAAAGAATTATCAGCTATAATGCACACTGAAGAACCTGTAACTATGATTATAGATGCAAAGGGACCAGGAAAAGTGACTGCCGCTGATATTCAAGCAGGAGCAGATGTTGAAATACTAAACAAAGATCTACACATAGCAACTCTAGAAGACGATGGTGAAATATACATGGAGCTAGAGTTAGTAAAGGGTAGAGGTTATGTACCTGCTGAAGAGAATAAAGATGAAGATCAGGCTATAGGAACTTTACCTATAGATTCAATATTTACACCAGTTAAGAAAGCAAATTTTAAAATAGAAGATACTAGGGTTGGCCAAGTAGCCAATTTTGATAGATTAATTTTAGAAGTTTGGACAGATGGAACAATAAAGCCTGATGAAGCTACTTCCTTAGGTTCAAAGATTCTAAATGAACATCTTAACTTATTCATAACTCTTACAGAGCATGTAAATGATGTAGAAATAATGGTAGAAAAAGAAGAAGATAAAAAAGAAAAAGTCCTAGAAATGACTATAGAAGAATTAGATCTTTCGGTAAGATCATATAACTGTCTTAAGAGGGCTGGAATAAATACAGTTGAAGAACTAACTGATAAGACGCAAGAGGATATGATGAAAGTTAGAAACTTAGGTAAAAAATCACTTGAAGAGGTTCAAAATAAACTTGATGAGTTAGACTTAGGTTTAAAACAAAGTGACGAATAAACCTCGTAATAACCTATCCTAAGAGAAAAGGAGGGAGAAATATGGCTAAGCTAAGAAAACTTGGACGTACTACTAACCAGAGAAAAGCAATGTTAAGGGGATTAGTTACAAGTTTAATTAAAACAGGAAAGATTGAAACATCTTTATCTAAAGCTAAAGAGACAAAAAGAATGACTGAAAAGATGATTACACTTGGTAAAAAAGGTGATCTTCATTCAAGACGTCAAGCTCTGTCATATATATATGATGAGACAGTAGTTAAGAAGCTATTCGATGAAGTAGCTCCTAAATACGAAGATAGAAACGGTGGTTATACTAGAATATTAAAGTTAGGACCACGTAGAGGCGATGGGACAGAAATGGCAATAATAGAACTAGTATAAATCTAAGGGGATTAAGTTATATAAAAAAACTTAATCCCTTTTATTTAATTTCAAATTAATTATTTAAGTAGGTATCATTTTATTGAATTGCTTAAAGGCTTATGCTAAAATGAAGTAGTGTGAAGTTCTTAGTTAAGAAATGTAAAAATTAAGTTCTTAAAGATGAAGGTAAAGAGGGATTACTATGGATGACACTATGATAGATATAAAAGATGTTACTTTTGAATACACAAATGAAGAAGATGAAAATATAGCAGCTTTAAAAAATGTTAGTCTCACTGTTAACAAAGGTGAGTTTGTAGTTGTTTTAGGGCATAATGGTTCAGGTAAATCTACCCTAGCTAAGCATATGAACGCTTTATTATTACCAACTAAGGGAAAAGTGAAGATAAAAGGGATGGATACTAAGAACGAAGAAAAACTATGGGATATAAGACAGACTGCAGGTATGGTTTTTCAAAACCCAGATAACCAAATTGTAGCTACAATTGTTGAAGAAGACGTTGCCTTTGGACCAGAAAACCAAGGTATTAAGCCCAGTGAAATTAGAAAGAGAGTTAATGAAGCTTTAGATATAGTAGAAATGAAAGACTATAAAAGACATGCTCCACATTTACTATCTGGAGGTCAAAAGCAAAGAATTGCAATTGCAGGAGTACTAGCAATGAGACCAGAGTGTATTGTATTTGACGAACCTACAGCAATGTTAGACCCTTCTGGAAGAAAAGAAGTTATGAATACTATTAAAAAGTTAAATAAAGAAGAAAATAAAACAATAGTTCATATAACACATTATATGGATGAGGCTGTGGATGCAGATAGAATTATAATTATGGAACAGGGGCAAGTTGTTTTAGAAGGTAAGCCTAAAGAAGTATTTAGTCAAGTCGATAAAATGAAGGGATATGGTTTAGATATACCTCAAGTAACAGAGTTAGCTTATGAACTAAGAAAAGAGGGCATAGATATCCCCCAGGATATTTTAACGATAGATGAAATGGTGGTATTACTATGAGTATAAAGGTAGAGAATTTAACCCATATATATAGTCCAGACAGTCCCTTTAAAATGAAAGCATTAGACGATGTTAGTTTTAAAATAGATAATGGTGACTTTATTGGATTGATTGGACATACTGGTTCAGGTAAATCTACATTAATACAACACTTAAATGGTTTATTAAAACCAACTAGTGGTGCTATATTTATAGATAATGAAGATATATCAAAAAAGAATGTAAAACTTAAAGAAATCAGAAGAAAAGTAGGTTTAGTTTTTCAATACCCAGAGCATCAACTATTTGAAGAAACGGTTTATAAGGATGTAGCCTTTGGACCTAAAAATTTAAATCTTTCAGAGGATGAAATAGATAAAAGAGTTAAAGAAGCTATTAAATTAGTTGGTCTTGATTTTGATTTTGTTAAGGAGAGGTCACCATTTGAATTAAGTGGAGGTCAGAGAAGAAGAGTTGCTATAGCAGGGGTTTTAGCTATGAAACCTCAAGTATTAATATTAGATGAGCCAACAGCTGGATTAGATCCTAAAGGACGAGATGAAATTTTAGGTCAAATCAATAAATTATATAATAGTTATAAAGATATGACTATAGTTTTAGTATCCCATAGCATGGAGGATATAGCTAAGCTTGTTAACAAGATTATAGTAATGCATAAAGGAAAGGTCGCTATGAGTGGAACTCCAAAAGAAATATTTAAAGAAGTCGATAGACTTGAAGAAATGGGACTTGGAGTACCACAGATAACATACTTTATGAGAGCATTAAAAAGAAAAGGTAAACAAATTGATGATAATGTAATAACTGTCGAAGAAGCAAAGGAAGAAATATTAAAATATCTAAGGAGTAATAAAAATGCTTAAAAATATAACTATAGGACAATATTATCCGGGTGAAACACCTATACACAATTTAGATCCAAGGATAAAAATATTAACTACATTCATATTTATTATTTCATTATTCTTTATAAATACATTTTTGCCCTATGCTTTAGTAGTCGGATTTATATTATCTACAATTTTATTATCAAAAATACCTATAAAGTATATAATAAGAGGAATAAAGCCTTTATTGATTATCATAATAGTTACATTTTTCATTAATATTTTTATGACAAAGGGTGAAATACTATTTGAGATAGGTCCCTTAGATGTAACTAAACAAGGACTTATACAAGCTACATTTATGGCTTTGAGACTTATATTTTTAATAATTGGAACATCGCTTTTAACTCTTACAACATCACCGATAGCATTAACTGATGGAATAGAGAGACTTCTAAATCCATTTAGAAAAATAGGAGTACCAGCACATGAATTAGCTATGATGATGACAATAGCATTAAGATTTATACCAACACTCCTAGAAGAAACCGATAAAATTATGATGGCTCAGAAAGCTAGAGGAGCCGATTTTGAAAGTGGTAATGTTTTAAATAGAGCAAAGAGTTTAGTACCTCTTTTAGTACCTCTTTTTATAAGTGCATTTAGAAGGGCCGACGAATTAGCTATGGCAATGGAAGCAAGATGTTATAGAGGTGGAGAAAATAGGACTAGAATGAGACAGCTAAAATTAGAAAAAAGAGACTTTTTTGCTATGGTTATTACTTTAATATTACTTATTATAATTATATGGAGTAGATTTTGGTAGGTAGATAATATGAAAAATATTAAGTTAGTAATTGAATATGATGGAACTAATTATTATGGGTGGCAAGTACAGCCAAGGTTAAAAACTATACAAGGTGAAATTAAAAGTGCAATAAGAAAGATTACAAAGGAAGATGTAAGGATATTTGGTTCAGGCAGAACTGATAAAGGAGTACATGCTAATGGTCAGGTAGCAAACTTTAAGACTTTCTCAACAATACCTGGACATAAGTTTAAGCATGCATTAAATACTGTATTGCCTATGGATATAGTTATTAAAGATTCAAAGGAAGTTGATGAATCATTTCATTCTAGATTTTCAGCTACAGGAAAGAAATATAAATATATCTTGTGTAATAAAAAAACAAGGAGTGCATTGTTAAGAAATTATACTTATCATGTTTCTTATGATTTAGATATTAAAAATATGGAAAAAGCAGCATCCTATTTTATAGGAACCCACGATTTTTACAGTTTTAAGGCATCCGGTAGTGCAATAAAGGATACTGTAAGAACTATTTATAGCCTAGATATAGAAAAAAGGAATGAGCTAATAGAATTCAATATCGAGGGAAATGGCTTTTTGTATAATATGGTTAGAATTATAATAGGTACTTTAATAAAAGTTGGAAATAACAAGATTTCATATGAATCAATACCTTTGATTATTAAATCGAAGGATAGAAAAAGGGCAGGAGATACAGCTCCACCCCAGGGATTATATTTAGAGAAAGTTTTTTATGATAATAAAATCTAGGATAAACAAAAAAAATATAATACATGCCTTGACACACTAGGAGGGATGTATTACAATAAATAGAGTGTGAGTAGATAAAAATCCACTAGCCCCGGGTTTTTATTAAAAATAGAAACATTGCGCGATAAGGAGGGAAAAGAATGAAAAGCTATATAGCAAAGCCTCAAGAGATAGAGAGAAATTGGATATTAGTTGATGCAAAAGGAAAGAAACTTGGTAGATTAGCAAGTGAAGTTGCGAAATTGCTTAGAGGAAAGCACAAGCCAACATTCACACCACACGTAGATTGTGGAGATCATGTAATAATTATAAATGCTGATAGAATAGAATTAACTGGTAGAAAACTATATAACAAAGTATATAGACACCACTCAAATCATCCAGGGGGATTAAAAGAAGTTACTTATAAAGAACTTATGGAAAAGAACCCGGAAAAAGCAGTTAGAGTAGCAGTTAAAGGCATGTTACCTAAAAATAGTTTAGGTAGAAAAATGATTAAAAAATTAAAGGTTTATAGAGGAACAGAACATAATCATGAAGCACAAAAACCTGAAGTTAAAGAAATATAATTTTTCAGGAAGGGAGGACTATACGTGGCTAAAGTTCAATATTATGGAACGGGAAGAAGAAAGAAATCAATCGCAAGAGTTAGATTAGTTCCTGGTTCAGGAAAATTTAAAATAAATGGTAGAACCTTAGAAGATTTCTTTAATTATGAAACACTAAGGGTTTTAGTTAGAGAACCTCTTGTTATCACTGATACATTAGACAACTACGATGTAATTGCTAATGTAGAAGGTGGAGGATATACTGGTCAAGCAGGAGCAATAAGACACGGAATATCAAGAGCATTACTTGTAGCAGACAACGAATTAAGACCTACATTAAAAAAGGCAGGTATGTTAACAAGAGACCCAAGAATGAAGGAAAGAAAGAAGTATGGTTTAAAGAAAGCAAGACGTTCACCACAATTCTCGAAGAGATAAATATTTATTACAAAAACACTGGTTTATCCAGTGTTTTTTTTATCATATAATATATTTTATGAAACATAATAATAACTAAATATTTATAAAACATATTGGAGGTTATTATGATTAAAAAAGGGTTAGTTTTATTTTTTATTGTATTAATATTATTTAGTGGATGTACTGAAAAGGATATCGAAAATAACGTTATTGAAAACGTTATCAAAAAACAGTTACAGTCAATTGAAGATAAAGATATGAAAAATTATTTAACTACTATAGATAAAACTAAGCCTGAATATGTAGCTGAAAGAAAAAGTTGGTTTAGAGATATTGTTTTTAATAACATAACTACATTAGATATGGAAATAATAGAAATACTTAAAACTGATGAGAATTTTGTAGAAGCTAAAATAAAGCAAGAATATAGTTATAATAATAAAGAGTACTCAATAGTAAATTCAATAAAGTATGTTAAACGAGGAAATGATTGGGTTGATAGTGATTTAATATTTAGTTCTATAAGTTCTGATAATTTTATTATTTATTATCCTAAGGGGGAGAAAGAAAAAGCTGAGATCGCCCTTAGAGGAGCTCAGAGGGCATATAAAGAGGTTTATGAGAAAACAGGACTTATACCAGAGGGAAAAACCGTTATAAAGCTATATGAGGATAAAGAGCGATTAAGACAATCTGTAAAGTTATCATTTCCCTGGAGGTTTTCTGGATGGTATGAATATCCAGAATCAATTAAATGTATAATATATAACTCAAAGGATAAATATTTTGATGTTATTTCCCATGAGTTAGTACATAAGGTTACTATAAAAGAATCAAATAATAATTTACCATATTGGTTCGCAGAAGGACTTGCAGTTTATTATACAGAACTTTATAATGTAGATATATTCAAAATGAATAATACACTAGATATAAATAAATTAGAAAAATTAAATTTAGAAAAAATGGAAGATAATAATTTAATAAGAAGCTATTATACATCTTCAGGGCTTATATTAAATTTTATAGCTGATAAGTATGGTGAAGATAAAATTGTAGAATTAGTAAAAAGTTTAGGTGAGTTTCCTTATGTTGAAGGAACTAATGTAGAAGTAGACAAAGTCTCTATAGAAAGATTTCATAAAGTTATACCTAAGGTTTTAGGAATAACAGTTAAAAAGCTTAATGAAGAGTGGAATAATTATGAAAAATAAATTTAAGTTAAGATAAGAGGTGTTATTTTGGGAAAGAAAATATATGCAGTTTTAAATGGAAAAAAAACAGGTTTATTCGATACATGGGCTGAATGTCAAAAGCAAGTTATAGGTTTTAGTAAAGCTAAATATAAAAGTTTTCCAAATACTAAGGAAGGGATAAAGAAAGCTAAGGATTACTTAAAACCTGAAGATAAAACAGATTTAAAAGGTGACAAAACAACTATAGCGGATACTGTACATAAAAGAAGTATTGAACTTTCTAAAGAAGATAAACATATTGTTGTTTATGTCGATGGAAGTTATGGGAAAATAAAAAATGATGAAGGTAATGAAATAAAAGTTGTGACTGGAGGAGCTATATTTGTAAAAAATGGAGAAATAATCGATAGATTATATGCTATATCAGAAGATCAAGATATGGCACAAATGCAGAATGTAGCTGGTGAAATATTATCTTCAGTTAGAGCAATAGACCATATCATAAAAAATAAGATAAAATATGAAAAAATGACAATCATATACGATTATCAAGGTATAGAAAAGTGGGCTACTGGTGAGTGGAAAAGAAAGAAAATATATACTGAAAAATATCATAACTATGTTAATAATATGATGAAAAAAATTAAAATTGATTTTATACACTGTCCAGGACATAAGGGAAATATATATAATGAAGAAGCCGATAGATTAGCAGGATATGCTAAGGATTGTTATAAAGAGAATTCAAAAGTAGATATGGAATATTTTCTTGAAAATATTAGTGTGGTTTAAAAGAAAGTAACTAATGAAAGGCGTAGGATTAAATATCCTACGTCTTAATTTTTTTATAATAATTAAATATAACAATGAATATCAGTAATATGGACAACACTATTTCAAATATTATATTATAGGCATTTTAAAGGGGGATATTTAATGAGAGTAGTGATTATTAATAAAAAAATATTATTACTGATTCTATTTATAATAATAAGTATTACAATAATACTAAATAATAATGAAAAAGTGTTGCCTACTATGTATTTGCCTATAACAGATAAAGTTATAGCAATTGATGCTGGTCATGGAGGATTTGACCCTGGAGCTATAGGTAGTAAAAAGCATGAAGATGATATAAATATGGAAATAGTTTTAAGATTAAGAAGATTAATAGAACAAGGAGGAGGAGTAGTTATACTAACTAGGGAAGAAGATATTGGATTAAATACTGAAAAGTCTAAAACATATAGGCAGAAGAAAAATGAGGATTTAAGAAATAGAAGAATACTTATTAACAATAGTGAAGCAGATGTATTTTTAAGTATTCATTTAAATAGTTTTCCGCAATCAAAATATTATGGAGCTCAGACTTTTTATAAAAAAGGATGCGAAAGTAGTAAGATATTAGCTAAATTAATTCAACAGGAGTTTAGAAATGTATTAGATAAAAATAATAAAAGAAGACCTCAAGCTAGGGATAGTGTATATATAATAAGAGAAGCAGAATCACCAGCAGTGTTAGTTGAGTGTGGCTTTTTATCGAATCCTAATGAGGAAAGACTTCTTAATCAAGATAAATATCAAGAAAAAGTTGCTTGGGCTATTTATGTAGGACTTGTAAAATATTTTAAAGATTATTAAAAATATCCTGTGGATAACATGTTGATTCTATGTTAATTATAAAAAAATATATATTCACAAGCTGTGGAAAATACTAAAAAGGGCAAAGTGAAGTCTCTACAATCGTTGATATAACTGGCGAAAGTATGTTCACTTTAGTTATCCACTGTGGATTGTGGATATTGTGGATAACGTGGAAAATTTTTAGGGGGAAAGCTATGATATTTGTTATAAAAAAGAAAAAATTATTTATAATTATTATAACTATTATATTAATTTTATTAGGAGTAATATTGTTTAGTTATTTTCCTTTAGTTTCAACTATTTTTGTTAATGAAGAGCTATCATTAGTTGTTGAAGAAAGTTTTGCTAAAAGAAATAAGGCTATATTAAATCAAGATAATAAATCATTGAGTTCTCTTTATAACAAAAGAGCTAAATATGGATTGTGGGCATATGAACATGAAATAAAAAAAATGAAGTATTTACATATGTGGTCACAGAAACAGGGTATAAAGTTTATAGACATAAAATCTACCCCTGTTATTAGATGGGTAAAAGATAGAAATAAGAGTTTTACCATTAATTTAATAGCATCAACTGAATATAGATATATATATTTAGATGATCCAGACAAGATTAATCTTTTTCGCATAGGAACCTATCACTCTCTAGATATGGAAGAGATAAATGAGAATTGGGTTATAACAAGGGAATGGTATACTGATCCCTTCGCAGATTCACTAAATCTTAATAATATAAAATCTGAAAGTATAAAAAAATATATAACCAACCAAGAAAAAAGGGATTTTCAAACATTAAGTAAAAGGAGAAAAAAAGCTTTAGAATATGCAGATAAATATGTAGGAGCAGCTGATAATGGCGAAAATGATTATAAGTATAATAAAAAATATAGAGATTACAATGCTTTAGGAGGGGATTGTGCTAACTTTGCTTCTCAGATTTTATTTGAGGGTGGAAATTTTAGAAAAAATGGAACATGGAATTATAAGAAATCAGGATCAAGGGCATGGGTTAATGCTCAAGGATTTAAAAGTTATATGATTTATAGTGGTAGGGCAAGTGTTATAGCCTATGGTGATTATGAAAAAGTATTTAAACATTCATATAAACTTTTGCCTGGAGATTTTATTGCATATGAAAAGAAAGGAAAAGTGAAACATATATCTACTGTTACTGGGGCTGACTCTAAGGGGTATGCATTAGTTAATTGTCATAATACAGATAGATATAGAGTGCCGTGGGATCTTGGATGGAGCAATAAAAATATAAAATTTTGGTTAGTTAGGGTTCATTATTAAAATAATTTAAAATAGTTAATAACTTTTAAAATGTTATTGGGCATATTTGTTATTTGATTGGATTATGGATATAATTGTATTAAATATATAATAGTTAAAATTAAAGTTTTCTTAATAAAGAAGAAATATAAAATAAATATTGTTATAATAAAATTAAGGTTAATACTAGAGAGGAGGATATATTATAAAAAAACAGAAGATAGGAATTTTATTAATTTTACTGTTCATTGCACTTATAATTAGTATACCCTCCTATGGATTTAATCATATAATATCAACATCTACAATCGAAACCTTTAATAAAGGCTTTGTAGATGTTATAAAGAATTTCATAGTTAAATTTAGAGGAATTATAGGCATAGTATTTACTGTATATACAATTTTTATTGCAATTATAATATTTATAGATAATAAGGATTCAGAAAAAACAATATCATGGCTTTTAGTTTTATTTGTATTTCCTATAGTAGGATTTCTCTTATACTTATTTATTGGTCAGAACATGAGAAAGAGAAATATTTTTAACAAAAAAGAAAACTTTAGAGCAAAGAATCTAGAAAATATCGCAGATATACAATTAAATGCAGTAAATTCAAAAGATATTTTTTTAGATGAAAATGATGTTATAAAAAGAAAGTTGATAAGTCTTATTTTAAATAATTCAAAAACACCTGTAACAATTAATAATAAAACTAAGGTACTTACTAATGGAAAAGCTACTTTTAAAGAAATCAAAAAGGAGCTTAGAAAAGCTAAAGAACATATACATCTAGAATATTTTATAATTAAAAATGATGAAATAGGAAATGAAATTAAAGATATATTAATTCAAAAGAGTAAAGAAGGTTTAGAGGTTAGGGTTATATATGATAGTGTTGGGAGTTGGAGACTAGGAAAAAAGTTTCTTAATGATCTTAAAGTAGCAGGAGTTAATGTTGGTGGATTTTTACCTGTTTTTTTACCTGGTTTAAGTAGAGAGCTTAATTATAGAAATCATAGAAAAATAATTGTTATAGATGGGAAAATAGGATTTATCGGAGGCATCAATATAGGTGATGAATACTTAGGAAAGGATAAATATCTAGGTTTTTGGAGAGATACGCATCTTAAAATTAAGGGTGAAGCAGTTTACGAATTACAAAATATTTTTATTAACGATTGGTATTTTAGTAAAGAAGAAACTTTAGAAGGGAAAAAATATTTCCCTAAGCATAAGTATTACGGTGAAGAACTTATTCAGATATCTATTAGCGGACCAGATACTAAATGGGAATCAATTATGCAAGGGTATTTTTCCTTAATTAATTATGCAACTGAAAGAGTATGGATAACAACACCATACCTAGTACCGGATAAGAGTGTAAAAATGGCCCTTATGACAGCTGCTTTAAGTGGAATAGATGTTAGAATAATAATACCTAATAAAGCAGACCATATAACGGCATTCTGGGCTTCAAGGTCTAATATAGAAGAGTTACTAAGTGCAGGAGTAAAGGTTTATAAGTATACTAACGGGTTTATACACTCTAAAGTATTATTAGTAGATGATATAGCTGCATCAGTGGGAACTGCTAATATGGATAATAGAAGTTTTCATATAAATTTTGAAGTTAATGCCTTTATATATGATACTTCAGTAGCTAAAAGATTAGAAGAAGATTTTAATAGTGATTTAAAAAATTCTGAAGAATTTATTTATGATGAGTATAAAAAGAGATCAATTATTTCAAAAGTAAAAGAGTCAATCGGAAAGATATTATCACCATTATTATAAAAAATGATATTTAAGAAAAAAGCAAAGCATTTAAAATGCTTTGCTTTTTTATACATAAAATAGTAAAAGATATATTGTAGATAATATAATAGATATAATCATAATTGGAAAACCAATTTTTAAAAATTCTATAAAAGATAGTCTACTTTCAGTTTTTTCTAAAAATCCAGCTACTATAACATTAGCAGACGCACCAACTAAGCTTCCATTTCCACCTAAACAAGCACCTAATGCTAATGCCCACCATAAAGGAGTTATATTCAAACTAGACATTGCACCTATACTTTTTATTAGTGGAATCATTGTTGCAACAAAGGGTATATTATCAATAAATGCCGAAGCTATTGCTGAAACCCACAAAACTATTAATGCAGTCAACATTAAATTACCCTTAGTAAGTAAAACTAAGTGCTCAGCTATACTATCAATAATACCAACCTTTTCTAATCCTCCTACTAATACAAAAAGACCTGCAAAGAAAAATATGGTTGTCCATTCTATTTCAAATAAAATTTCTTCAGGATCTAATTTACTTATAACAAGTAAGATTGATGCACCTATCAATGCTATTGTAGCTGATTCTAAGTGTACAAATTGATGTAGAGTAAAACCTACTATAGTAAGAGCTAGTACAAATAAACTCTTTTTTAATAAAAGTACATTCTGTATTGATTTATTTTCATTAAAGTTTAATATCTTTTGACGTAAACTTTCAGTAACCGTAAGTTGTCTTTTGTATACAAGCTTTAAAATAAAAAGTGTTATTACAAAAATTATTATAACTATCGGGGCTAAGTTTAAGACAAAGTCAACAAATCCAAGTTTTGTAGCACTACCTATCATTATATTAGGTGGGTCTCCTATTAATGTGGCACTTCCCCCTATATTTGCAGCTAGTATTTCAGGTATTAAAAACGGTAGTGGATTAACTTTTAAAGTATCAGTAATAACCAAAGTTACTGGAGCAATAAGTAATACAGTAGTTACATTGTCTAATAGTGCTGAAGATATAGCTGTTATTATAGAAAATAATAAAATTATTCTCCAAGGATCTCCTTTAGCTAGTTTAGCAGATTTTATTGCTATATATTGAAAAACCCCAGTTTTTTTAGTAATAGTTACAATAATCATCATACCTATAAGTAAGCCTATAGTATTAAAATCTATAGAGTCAAAAGCATACTCTTGAGATACTATTTTTAAACCAAGCATCATACAAGCTCCTAATAAAGCAGCTGATGTTCTATTAATTTTTTCAGATACTATTAAAAAGTAAGTACTAATAAAAATAAAAGTAGATATATAAACTTGCATGTCAAAATTCATTCATTACACCTCCCTAATTTTCATCATTATTGGACATATTTCTTATTCTACTCCTATTAAATTAGTGAGTAAAACGTTATCATTTATAAATAATAGTAATGAGAGATGATTAGAAGCAATTATATTAGTTTATATAAAGGATACTTAGTATTTTATATGTAGTTATTTAAAAATATAAAACTCGGAATTAACCGAGTTTTATAAAGTATCTGGATCTTTTTTAAAGTATAATCTTTGGCCATTTTCTTTTGTTGTTTTGATTGTATTTTCTATTTCATCTAAGTTCTTTCTAATTTTTTCAATTGATTCTCTAGGTACATTGTAATATAGATATAAGTCTTCAAACTGCCTAATTGTACTATTTAATCTCTTATTAATTTCAACAAATTTTGGGAATACATTTGATTTTTTTGCATTTTTAAATTGTTCAATATCAATTTTAATAGTCTCTATTAAATCTTCAACAGATTTAAATGTACCAGCAGGTTCAGGATAAGGTTCTATTCTTTCTAAAAAGTATTTATTCTTTTTATTAACATTATAGACATAGGATACTTCTGTCCCTTCAATATCAAAGGAGACATAACATAAGATTGAATTCATAACATGGACGCTAGCTCCCATTTGAGTAAATACTGTTTCGTGCTTATTAACTTCTGCAGTCATATATTTTCTCATATAAACCCTCCTTTCAAAATTCTTCTTAGTATATTATAACATAATATGTAAAAAAAACTTTTAAGTAAAATGAATATAATATGAATCCTTAGATAATACATCGAAAGTATAACCCATTTTTTTTAGTTTATATATTATTATCTCTAAAGCTTCAACTGTAGTTGTTTTAACTGTACTGTCATGAAATAATATTATGGATTTATCTTTATATTTTACATTTTTTAAGACTGAGTTTACAATTATATTTTTTTCTTGAGTTATTTTATTAGCATCTAGTGAGTCTATATTCCAATCAAAGTATTGATAACCCTCTAATAACATCTTGGTAGTGAGTCTTTCCATAAAATATTTATCATTAACGATTGTAGTATTAGACCCCCCAGGAAATCTGATTATATCAGGTTTATATTTGATTTTTTCAAATAATAGTTTTTCTAATTTCTTTATGTCTTTATAAAAATTTTCTTCAGCACTATATAAATAATTATAATTATGGCTAAAGGTATGATTACCAATTTTATGGCCTTCGTTTATAAGGCGCTTATATATTTTTTCACCATAGGAGGTAGTATTTCCACATACAAAAAACGTTGCTTTAATATCATATTTCAACAAAATATCTAATATTTCAGAGGTGTTTTTACTTGGACCATCATCAAAGGTTAGATATATAGTCTTTTTATTATTTTTGCTTTTCATTGGTTGTTTTTTTAAAAAAAATATCATTCAATCTTTCTGTTTTAGATAAAATATCATCATATTTTAAAGATAAATCATAATAGTTATTATGTATTGTGAAGTTATTTTTTTCTATATTTTTTTTAAGCTTATGAGTTTCTACTTTAAGATTTTTTATTTCTGTATTTAAGTTTTCATTGCTTTTTTCTAACTCTGAATACATACTGTAAATTTCTTTATTTAAATTTAGTAATTCCTTATTTTGTTTTAAAAGGTAAAATGATTGCCAACTATAAAAACTTAAAAGTATATGTATAATTACTATAATAATAATATTTTGTTTTGACAAATAATTATAGTCCAAAACTTTACCCCCCTCTTTGTTAATTTTCTATAAATATTATTAAGTTCATAGTAACTATATTCATGATTTAAATATAAATAGCAGGTTTTTAATATAGTTTATAGAAATATAAAAGTTATAGGGAAGTGTTTTAAATGTGGAGGTTATATAATGAAAAAAATAGATATGCATTGTGATACGTTTTTAAGAATCCATAATAATAAAAATGTAGGTTTAAGAAGGAATAATTTACATGTGGATATTCAAAAGTTAGAAAAATCAAATTCGATAGCTCAATTTTTTGCTCTATATTTTGATTATGATAAAATTAACCCTACTGATTATTTAAATGAGTTTTCTAGTATGGTTGATACTTTTTATAAAGAGTTAGAAAAAAATAGTGATAAAATAAGATTAGCTGTTAATAAATTTGACTTAGAAAAAAATATAAAAGATGATATTATTTCAGCGTTTTTAGCTATAGAAGAAGGCGGAATATTAGGTAACAAATTATATAATTTAAGAAATGCATATAGATTAGGTGTAAGGCTTATAACATTAACATGGAATTATCCAAATTATATAGGCTTTCCAAACAATAAATATGAATATAGAAATAAAGGATTAACCGAATATGGAAAAATTTTTATAGAAGAAATGAACAATCTGGGGATGATAATAGATATATCCCACTTATCAGATAAGGGTTTTTTTGATGTGTGTAAATTATCTAAAGATCCCTTTATAGCATCCCATTCTAATTCAAGGAGTATTAAGAATCATTTTAGAAATTTATCAGATGATTCGATAAAAAAACTTGCTAATAAAGGAGGAATAATTGGTATAAACTTTTGCAGTGAGTTTTTAGGTGATTCAAATATAAGTAAAATAAAAGATATGATAACCCATATTAAGCATATAAAAAGTATCGGCGGGATAGATGTTTTAGCACTTGGATCAGATTTTGATGGTATAAGTTCAAAGCTTGAGATAGAAAATGCAGGAAAGACACATAAATTAGTAGAGCAACTTTATAAAAGTGGATTTAAAGAAAATGAAATAGAAAAAATTTTTTATAAAAATGCTCAAAGATTAATCAAGGATGTAATTAAATAGTGACGGGGGTAAGTGTATGAGTATAAATAAAAAAAAAGAAGTTATAGACTGGGCTAAAAGTATATTAGTAGCAGTTATACTAGCCATTATTATAAAGTCTTTCATTTTGCAAGGCACTAAAATAAAAGGAGCAAGTATGAAGCCTACTTTAGAAAATAATGATATGCTTTTTATAAATAAAGCTATTTATATTGCAGATAAACCAAATAGGGGAGATATAGCAATACTTAAGGCTTTTGATAATCCAAGTAAGGAATATTATATAAAGAGGATAATAGCTTTAGAAGGTGAAACAATTAAGATAATAGATGGTAAGATTTTTATAGATGGAGAAAAACTTAAAGAAAAATATTTAAAAGAAGATACATACACTACTACATATAAAAAATGTGAATGGAAAATACCAAAGAATCATGTTTTTGTTTTAGGAGATAATAGAAAGGTAAGTTATGATAGTAGAATATTTGGGCCTGTATCAGTTGAAATAATTAAAGGTAAAGCCTTTTTTAGAATTTATCCTTTTGGAGATAGCTTTGGTGGTATATATAATTAGTGAAAATATATAATTTTCATTTGCTAAAGGAGTTGAGTATATGGAAAATATAATAAGCACTTTGAATACAATAAGTTCTTATTATAATACAGTAACATTAGAAAGAATAGGTTTAGCTTTTCTAATATTTTTCACCTTTTTACTTTTTAAAAATATTATATCAAAATATATATTTAAGATATTAACTAGTTTTACGAGTAAAACTAAATCAACTATTGACGATGATATTTTGAAAGCTTTTAGAAAGCCTATGAGTAGCTTTATTATGATATTAGGAGTATATATATCATTAAGATATTTAGATTTTAGTGAATCCTTTAATGAAACATTGTTAAAGTTTTTTAAATCAGCCGTTATAATTTTAATAGCTAAGGGATTATATAAACTTGAGGGTACATATTCAATAATTTTTGATAGAATGGAGTATAGATTAAACATAAATACAACAAAGATATTAAAGCCATTTTTCTCTAAAGCATTAAGGATATTTACAATAGCAATTACTATAGCTATTGTAGCTGAAGAATTTGGCTATCATATCAGTGCGTTTATAGCAGGTCTTGGCCTAGGTGGATTAGCAATAGCAATGGCTGCTAAGGATACTTTAGCTAATATTTTTGGTGGTATTACGATTATAATGGATAAACCCTTTGATATTGGAGATTGGATAAAATCAGAAGAAACAGAAGGAGTTGTAGAGGATATAAACTTTAGAAGTACTAAGGTAAGAACATTTGATAAGGCTTTAGTTACTATACCTAATGCTAAATTAGCTGACTCTCCTATAATAAATTATTCAAGAAGGGGAGTAAGAAGAATTAATTTTCATTTAGGAGTTACATATGGAACTCCTGTTAAAAAGATGAAGGAATGCATAAATGATATAGAAAAGATGCTTATAGATCATGAAAAAGTAGAAAATGATTTTATTGTAGTTAGATTTGAAGAGTTTAATGATAGTAGTTTAGATATTTTACTTTATTTCTTTATAGAAACTTCGGATTATGAAGAACTTCTAACAATCAAACAGGATATTAATTTTAATATAATGGAAATATTAGAAGAAAGAAAAGTATCTGTGGCATTTCCAAGTACAAGTATATATTTTGAAAACAAGCTTGAAGCTAAGAATTATATGAATGAATAATTTAATTAAACATTAGAAATAACCCCAATTGGGGTTATTCTATTTTTTTAAAATTACTATTTGTAATTTCAAAGTTATTTTTAAGATTATCTGTAATATGAACTGATTTATCCTTTGTTATAAAAACAGCATCGACTCCATCAAGGTTTTCTGCTAATCTTTTACCTTCTTTAATTCCCATTGAAAAAAGGACTGTAGATAAAGCATCTGCATCTATAGATTTATCGGCTATAAGAGAGACGCCTGCTAACTTATTTCTAACAGGATATCCATTTGATGGATCTAAAATGTGATGATATCTTTTACCATTTTCTTCAAAATATCTTTCATAGATACCTGAAGTAACTATAGATTTATTTTTAGTTTTTACTATGCCTATATAATCTCCCCTAGGTTCGAAGGGATTTTGAATTCCTATTTTCCAAGGAGTGCCATCTACTTTACTACCATGGACATAAATGTTGCCTCCAAGATTAATAATTGCATGATGAACATCATTATTTTCAAGTATATTTGATACTTCATCAGCTGCATAGCCTTTAGCAATTCCACCAAGGTCTAAAATCATATCTTTTTTTTCTAATTTCACTTTATTTTCTTTTTCAGATAGGATAATATTTTTATAATTTATTAACGGAAGTTTTAAATTGATTTGTTTCTCTGTTGGGACTTTAGCATTCTCTGTACCTATGTTCCAAAGTTTAACCAATGGACCTATTGTAATATCAAAATTACCATTAGAAAGCTTAGAATAATATTTACCCTTATTTATTACATTAAAAGTGTCATTAGATACTTTTATATAATTTTCACCTGCATTTTCATTTATTCTAATTACTTCGCTATTATCAATATTTATACTCATTTTATTTTCAATATCTTTTATTCTATCAAAGGATTTAGTAAATATTTCGTCTTTTGGATTATCATATATTTTTAAGGTTATAACGGTACCTAGTAAAAAATTTGTTTTAGATTTCGGTTCACTTATCTTTTTATTAGAACAGCCTGAAAAAATTAAAATAAATAGTATTAGTATTATTAAGATTTTTGATATGTTTTTATGAGTCATATTTTGCCTCCAATTATATATTTAATTAGTATAATTATAACAAAGATTTTTCATTATTAAAATATATTTTATGATATAGTAGTATTTGTAATCAAAGGAGGAGGGAATATATGGACATATCACCTTTTGTAATTTTATCAGGAGTAGTAATAATTTTAATCTCAGGTTTGATACAGGGAATGACAAGCTTTGGATTTTCATTATTAGCATTACCATTATTAGGACTTATTTTACCAATAAAGATAGTAGTTCCAATATTAGTTATATATAGTTTAGTTATTAATGCTATAATAATTTATAAAATAAGGGAAGATGTACATTTAGGAAGAATAAAATATTTAATTATTGCTGGAATTATATCAACCCCATTAGGAACATATTTGTTACTTATTTTAAATGAAAACACATTAAAAGTGGTCATAGGAATTATTATTTCTATATCAGCTATTTCTATGTTAAAGGGATATAAAATAAATATAGAAAGTAAAAGAGAGAATATTTCTTATATACCTGTGGGATTAATAAGTGGTATATTAAATGGAAGTGTATCATTAAGTGGGCCACCAGTAATTTTATTTTTAACAAATCAAGGAGTTAAAAAACAAATTTTTAGAGCAAATTTAACGTCTTATTTTCTAATATTAAATATAATTACAATACCCACATATTTTTTGGGAGGATTAATAACTAAGAAAGTTATTAATCATACAATAATACTTTTTCCTGCTTTAATAATAGGGGTTTTATTAGGTATTAAACTAGGAAATAAGGTTGATGAAAAGATATTTAAAAAACTTACTTTAATATTAGTTATTTCAATGGGAATTCTTTCAATAATATCAGGTATAAAATAAGTGCCTTAGATATTTTTACTCTTTTGATTCCACTTATAACCTATACCTCTAACGGTTAATATATAATCTGGGTTAGAAGGGTCATCTTCAATTTTTTCTCTAAGTCTTCTTATATAAACAGAAAGAGTATTATTATCAATGAATTCCCCATCAGTATCAAATATTTTTTCTAATATGTTATTTCTTGTTAAAACCTGTTTTGGGTTTTTAATCAATAAATTAAGAATTTTAAATTCAATAGGAGTTAATTGAACTGGATTATTATTTTTATAAGCATTCATTTCATTTAAATCTAATTTTAAGTTTCTGGAGGTGATTTTTTTTGTTCTAGAAGTTCTTCTTAAAATAGCATTAACTCTAGATATAAATTCCTTTAATCTAAAGGGTTTAGTTATATAATCATCTCCACCTATATCAAGGCCTAATACAATATTAATTTCTTCATCTTTAGCAGTTAAAAATATTATGGGCACATCACATTTATTTCTAATATATTTACATAAATCAAAACCATTTCCATCGGGAAGTGTAACATCTAATATAATTAAATCATATTCATCATTATTAAACTTTTCTTTTCCTATAGAAAAGTTTTTTGCTAATGTAACTTCATAGCCTTCCCTTTCTAATGAGAAACTAACTCCCATTGATAAAGCTTGATCATCTTCAACTAGAAGTATTTTTGTTTCCATTTTCATTCCTCACTTTCTTAATGTAATTATATATTAAATTATAACATTAAAATTGAAATATAACCAAATAATTACATAGGTTGTTGTAAATTATATACAAAGTAGGGATAAATTAATATATAATTCACTTTTTTTAAAAAATAGGTTAAAATAAATATAAAGGTTAAAAAGGAGAGAACTTATGATGAGTACAAATGCTTTAGAAAAACTTATAAAGGGAAATGATAGGTTTGTAAATGGTAATATGAAAAGATTAAATATCGATAAAGAGTCACGTATTAAAGGATTGAAGGGACAAGAACCTTTTGCTTTAGTATTGTCATGTTCAGATTCGAGAGTTCCACCAGAAATTA
Source organism: Bacillota bacterium (assembly GCA_009711785.1). Classification (GTDB taxonomy): domain Bacteria; phylum Bacillota; class Clostridia; order Tissierellales; family MES13; genus MES13. The sequence goes on along the minus strand of VENA01000051.1, from coordinate 34,686 downwards.
TATTTGATCAGGGACTTGGCGATTTATTTGTTGTAAGAGTAGCAGGAAATATTATAGATAAAACAGTTTTAGGAAGTATAGAATATGCTGTTAAACATTTAAATATTAAGTTAGTTATGGTGTTAGGACATAGTAATTGTGGTGCAGTTAAAGCAGCTTTAGAGGGATATGAAGAAAAAAATAATATAAAAATAATAGCTGATAAAATAAAACCAGCATTAGTAGATATAAAAGAGAGTAATAAAGCTTTAGAAGAGGCTATTAAGTTTAATGTTAAATTGGTAGTTGAAAAACTTAAGAAATCAGAGCCTGTTATAAGTAAACTAGCCAGGGAGGATTTAGAAATTTTAGGAGGATTTTATAATATAGATAGTGGACGTGTTGATATATTAGAGTAATTTTTATAGTCATGTATTTTCTAGCTATCCTTTTAAAAGGATAGCTTTCTTTTTGTAAAAATTTAATATTAAGAAAAGATGACAATTAACAATTATACTATTTTTTGGTTTATAATTATTATGTAGGAAATTATAAAACTAAGAAAGGGGTAAAATAGTGAAAATAAATAAAAGTAGTGTGATTATCTATATTATATGCATTTTAATAACTTTTAGTAATATGAATGTAGCAAAAGCTAATGAAGTTACAAATATTAAGTTAGATACCCATATAACTAATTGGGTTTATGATAATAATAATGACAATATTTATGCAATAAATAAACAAAACAGTGAACTTATAATTATAGATAGTAATGATTTTAAAATATTAGATACAAAAGAACTAAAAGAAAAACCTATAGATATAAAGGTTTATGAGAATAAAATATATATAGCATTTGAAAATACAAAAAAGATAGATGTTTTTGATACTAAGAATAAATCAAAAATTAAAGAAATAGATATTCAAGGGAATCCAGAAAAAATTGAAATAGTTAATAAAAAAATTTTTTATATAGAGAGTAAAGAAAGTTGGAAAAAAATAAATATCTATGAAATGGAAAATGACATAAAGAAAAAAACAGAAAAAAGTTTCCATGATCCAGATATTGTACTAGATAGATCCAAAAAAGTTCTTTATATCGCAGAATCAGGTAATAGTGAAAGCAAACTATTTGCAATGGATACAAATAGTTATCAGATATTAAAGAGTACAGAAAATATATTATACCCTGATAAGGGAGTCCATATTAGTGGTGATTATATAATATACAATAAAAAAAGTTCGACATTAAATGATTTAAATAATAGAGTAGGATATTATAAGGGAAACGCTATTTATGCTGATAAGGGTTTTTTGTTTACAGAATTCTCAATATTTGATATTAAAACAAATAAAAAGATTAGTACACTGCCAGATAAAACTAAATTAGTACTTATGGATGAGAAAGAAAATATCTACCTTTATGATGAAGAAAATAATAAAATATATAGGTATAGTTCATTATATGATATAGATCCAAAACTTAATGAAACATTAAAAATATATATAAATGATTATGGACATTGGATTTTCACATGGGATAAAATAACAAATACCCAAGGATATAATTTATGGTATAAAGTAGGTTCAGAGATTTATGATAATAGTAAATTAACTAGATTAAATAAAGAAGTGATTAAAGAAAACAAATTTGTATTAAAAAATTTACCCAAAGAAATAGAAAATAAGACTGTTTTTATAGCAGTTACCCCTAAGGCAGAAAATATAGATTTTGATATTGTTAAAGAAAACATGAAAAAAATATCTGTAAATAAATTTAAAGAGTTAAATAATTATTTAAGGGAATTTAATTTAGGTGAAGAAAATGCTGTTAATCTAGACTTTATAGCAACAAAAGTTGAAAATTATAATAAAGATATTAAAACAGGAGATATAGTAATATTTAATGAAATGTTATTTAATACTTTACTAGATAAAGTGGGAACTAAAATAACAAGTTACAATTTAGAATGTGAATTTAATAATAAACTTATGATAAATATCCCTGGAAGCAGTTTTTTAAAATTATATGATAAAAGTGATAAAAAGATAATAATAAAGGCTGATAATTATAATATAGAACTTCCTATAGATAAATTTGATGCAATTAGAAAGTATCCAAATATTAAGGAAAGTAATATATCTATAGAAATACAAAAGAATATAAAAGAAGATAAAGGAATAATAGATCCCTTTAAATTAGACATTAGAATTAATAGAAATAAAACTTCAGAGGAAGTTAAGAGTGTAGGAAAAGGCTATATTAATTTTAAAATTTCAGTTGATGATAATTTTAAAAATATAGTAGGAATAAATTTAGGTAATAATTTTAAACATGTACCTATTAAATATTCAAATGAACAAGGAAACTTTCTTAATTTACAAATTAACGGAAGTGGTATATATACATTAATAGAGAATAAGAATAAAAAAACTTTTAATGATATAAAAAAACATTGGGCTAATAATGAAATAAATTTATTTAAATCTAATTATATATTAAAAGGTAAAGATGATGAAAAATTCCATCCAAATGCTAATATTACAAGGGCTGAATTTATCACAATACTAGTAAGAGCACTAGGGATAAACAGTAATGATATACAATTGACATTTAATGATATAAATAAAAGTGATTGGTTTTATAATCCAGTTAATGAAGGTGTATCCTTTAGTTTAATGAAGGGATATTCAAAGGATTTATTTAAACCAAATGAGTTTATTACAAGAGAGGAAATGGCTGTTATTATATATAGGACTTCAAAATTATTTGAAATGGAAAATAAGGATGGAGAAAATATAAATTATTCAGATTTTAATAACATAAATGATTGGGCAAAAGATGAAGTGAGTTTTGTTATTAAAAGTGGTCTAATGAAAGGTTATGGTAATGATAAATTCTATCCTAAAAAAAGTGCTACAAGGGCTGAAAGTGTAGTAGTTATTAAAAGATTATTAGAAAAGTTAAATTTTATCAAGTAAAAAGCACCCAAATTGGGTGCTATAATTATTTAAAAAGCAATCAATATGCCATTTTCATCAGCATAAGATGATATTACTCCTCCCATTTTTACAATAATAACATCTTTAAAATTATATTTTATTATTGCTTCTTTTTTTAATTTTTTAGCCTTGTCTATGCAATTACAATGGGCTATACCAAGAACCTTTTCTTCTAGATTATCACCCTTTTCTCCTATTAAGTCTATAAGTCTTTTAAAGGATTTTTTCTTACCTCTTGCTTTTTCAATTAATTTAATTGTACCCTCTTCAGTAGCTCCCATTATAGGTCGTATGGATAAAATTGATGCTAGTTTTCCTTTTATTTTATTGACTCTTCCTGATTTAATTAAGTTATCTAAAGAATCTAATAAAAAGAATGTTTCCATTTCATTAATATAGTCATTAACTTTTTTTATTATATTAGTAGTAGTTATATTTTTATTATAAAGTTCATTAATTTTTAAACAAACTAAGGTTTCTCCAACTGAAGCACTGAGGGAGTCAAAAATATGAACAGAGCTATTATCATTATCCTTTGCAAGGATAGCATTATTATATGTACTACTTATTTTTGAAGATAAAGTGACAACAAAATTAGTATCTGATTTATTAAAATTATTAATAAACTTTATAGGTGAAGGGCTAGCTGTTTTTGGAGCACTGGGGCTTTTTTTCATAGAATTAATAAACTTTTTTATATTAAGATTACAATCATCTAAAAATTCATTGTTATTTAATTCAATTGTTAATGGAACAATAGATAAGTTAAGTTTTTTTCTTATTTCATTATTTAAATCACAACCACTATCGGATATTATATTTATACTCATAATTACCTCCTATCTTAAAATAGTTTTCTTTATTATATAATATAGTAAAAATTAGAATTAATGCAAACAAAAAACTAACATGTATATATTTACAATACTATGAAGTGTTTTTTATACTTAATTCGTCTAAACTTTTGTAAATAAAAAATTTTAGGGTAAAAATAATAAATATAATTGGGATTAATGGTATAATATACTTATAATGTATATATAAGTAATGGTTTATCTTATATTTAATATTGTCTTAATATTAGTATCTTATAATGTTATTAAAGGCATGAACTAAGGGGGGAATACATTGAAAAAAGTACTAATATTTACTGCATCCACCGGAGGAGGCCATAATCAAGCAGCCACATCTTTAGAAGAAGAATTTATAATTCAAGGGTTTAATGTAACAAAAGTAGATGCATTAAAGGAAACAAGCAAAATACTAGATTTATTAATTGCTGATGGATATAAAGTACTTGCTAAAAATTTACCTAAATTATACGGAGGATTATATAAGATAAGTGATAAAAAAAGAATAAATAATAAAGTTACTAATATTATAACTAAGTTAGTTAGAAAAAGTTTATATGAAAAAATTAAAAAAAATGATCCAGATCTAATAATAGCTACCCATCCATTCATTGTAAATGTAGTAGGTAGTTTAAAGGAAAAAAATAAAATACATATACCCTTTATATCAATTGTAACTGACTATCATATACATCAGACATATGTAAATAGAAATGTCGATGCATATATAGCAGGAAGTAACCATACTAAAGAATGTATCATAGAAAGGGGAATACCTAAGGATAGAATATATTCCTACGGAATTCCTATAAGAAAGGATTTTTTAAAGCCTAAATTAGTACATAAAAACGATGATGCCTTCACGATATTATTGATGGGAGGAAGTATGGGAGTAAGATCGATAAAAAAGGTTTTAAAAAATTTAGTAAATAATAAAAATAAACTAAGAGTTATAGTTGTTTGTGGTAATAATAGATTATTACAAAAAAGACTGAAGAGAAGATTTAAAAATGTATATAAAAATAAAGATATTATTATATATGGATTTACCAAAAAGATACCTATATTAATGGATAAATCAGATATTGTTATTACAAAGCCAGGGGGATTAACAACTTCAGAGGCTATTGCAAAAAAAGTACCTATGTTGATACCTTATATGATTCCAGGACAGGAAGAAGAGAATGCCGATTATTTAGTTAAATCAAATATGGCTATTAGAGTCACTGAAATCAATAATATAAATGATATTATTAATAAAATTACATCAAATAAAGAAATATTAGATACTATGAGAGATAATATGCAAAAGGTAGCTAGCAATCATTCTATGGGTAATATTATTGAACTATCTAATAGATTAATTAAAGATTATGAAACTGAATGGAGAGTTTCATATGGAAAATAAATGTGATGTATTAATTTTATCAGCTATGTTTGGTTTAGGACATATAACAGTATCAAAATCAATTAAGGAACATTTAAAATCCTATGATGAAAATTTAAGAATTAATATTATAGATATTTTTGAAAAGATAACTCCAAAATTGCATGATGGAATATATAAAGGATATGAACTACTTATAAAAAATGAACACAAAATATATAATTATTTTTATTATAAGAAGAAATCTAAGGATAAATCACAGCTAAATAATATAGTTTTCAATATGTATATGAAAAAATTTGCTAAATATATAGAAGTTACTAAACCAAAGTTAATAATATCAACCTTTCCTATGTGCTCAAAATTTGTATCGAAGTTTAAGGAAGAGTTTAACAGTAATGTACCATTAATTACTTGCATAACAGATGTAGTAGATAGTTGGGAATGGATTCATCCCCATACTGATAGATATTTTGTGGCTACGGATAAAATTAAAGAAAGACTTTATGAAAAAGGGATAAATAAAGACAAAATAAAGGTTACTGGTATACCTGTAAGAAAGGAATTTTTAAATGAAAAAGCAAAACATCCAAATATGATAAATTTCGATAAGGATGACTTTGTAATACTTATTATGGGTGGAGGAGTTGGCCTTTTACCAAAGGATAGAGAATTTTACTATTGGTTAGATAATTTAGAAGATGTAAAAACAATTATATTAACTGGAAAAAATAAAAAGGCATATAATACTTTAATAAAGGAAGAGAGTTTTAAGAATATAAAAATATTAGGATATACAGAAAATGTTGCAGATTTGATGAGTCAATCAAATATTATAGTAACAAAGGCAGGAGGAGTAACCCTTTTTGAAGCTATAAATACGAAATTACCTATAGTTGTATATAAACCTTTATTAGGTCAAGAGATAGAAAATTGTAAGTTTATAATAGAAGATGGAATAGGTACTATAGCTAATGATACCGATGAGCTTAAAAATAGAATATTAGAACTTAAATTAGATAAAAAACATAGGAAAAATGTTAGAAAAAATTTATTAGATATACAAAATAATATAAATATAGATAAGTTAGCTAAGTATATTTTAGATCTTTATTATATAAAAAGTATGAAGTCAATAATATAAAGGAAGATGATAAGTTGTGAATACTTTAGTTATATCAATATTAGTAGTTTTACTAATATATACTATAGTTCCTAATTTTTATAATAGAAATCTTTCTAAATCAGTGATAAAAAAAATTAATACTAAAGAAAAAGAGATCGCTCTTACCTTTGATGATGGACCAGATAGTAGATATACATTGCAATTATTGAAAATACTAAAAAATAATAATGTGAAATGTACTTTTTTCCTTGTGGCAGAAAGGATATTAAAAAATAAGAAAGCTTTTCAAAAGATAATAGAGGATGGACATAATGTAGGAGTACATTCTTATAATCATAAAAGTGCATGGTTAAGTTTACCTAACAAAACTAAGAAAGATTTTTATAAGTCTATAATGACTTTTAATAAATTAGGTGAAGATGTGAAATATTTTAGACCTCCATGGGGGACTTTTAATTTACTAACTAAATACTATGCTAATAAATGTAATTTAAAGACAATACTTTGGACTAAAAATGCAAAGGATTGGAGAAAGAGTACTAGTAGTGAAGATATAATAAATAGATTATTAAAAGACATTAAAAATGGAGATATAATAGTTTTACATGATTGTAATGGTAAAAAAGATACACCAGCTAATGTTTTAAAAGCTTTAGAGGTAGTTATTCCTAAACTTAAAAAAGAAGGATATAAATTTGTTACTATAGACGAAGTATTTGGTGGTGTTAAAGGTGAAGTTAGTTAAATATTTATTTTATGGATTTGAAAGATTAGTTGTAAAATTAGGAAGATGGAAGTATATACCTAATTCTAAAGATAAAATGATATATATAGTACCCCATAAATATAAGGGGGATGATTTTAAACTTCCAGATGGCACTATAATAAAATCAGGGGATAGGGTTATAGAACTCCATGTAGATAATTTAAAAACAGACAAAATAGATAATGATTACAAAACACTATTTAAAGTTTTTAAAAATGAATTAAAAGCGTTAAAAAAAGCGTCAAAGGATAATGAAAGTTTTAGTAATATAAAAGCATTCCATGGGACAACTGTACTTTATCCTATATGTAAAAGACAAGGATTTTCAATTTACAATTTAGATGAAGGTATAAACACATTTTTTTTAAAAATATGGGATAATATTTTAAGGATAGTATTTAGAAAAAATAAACTCAAAAGAAAGACATTAAGGATACCAAAGGAATGTTGGATATCTAAAAAAAACTTAAGTGATCTTTAAACAAGGAGAATTCCATGAAAAAAATAGCAGTAAATTATATAGTGGTTATATTACTAATAATAGCAACAATATGGATAATTTCCTCTAATAATGAGTTATCACAAATGCCGAATGTAATAGAAAATGCACATAAAGAATATATAATTATGGGGATACTTTCCTTAGTAGGATTTTGGATTACAGATGCTTCTATATTAAATTTACTTATAAAAAGAGTTTACTCTAAAATTAATATATTTAAAGCATTAAAATTTACCATGGTAGGACAATATTATAGTAATATTACTCCCTTTTCTAGTGGAGGTCAACCTGCTCAAATATATACTATGATAAAGGATAATATACCCATGGGAAAGGCTACTTCTATTATGATATGTAAATTTATTATATATCAGTTGGTAGTTACTTTTTATTCTATTGCTATGTTTATTATGAAGATAAACTTTGTCTTTAATAATATAAAAATGGCTTTGCCCTTTGTTATATTAGGTATAGTTTTAAATTTTTTAGGAATATTGATTATATTTATTTTATTTTTTAATCCTAAAATAATAAGAAAGTTAACATATTTAGTATTTAATTTTCTCCATAGAATAAAATTAATGAAAAGGCCTAAAAAATATGAGCATAGAGTAGATAAGCACCTTGAAGAATATATATTAAGTACTGAGGAAATAAAAAATAATTTAGAAGTATCTTTTAAAATAGGATTAATTACGATAATTCAATTAACCTTTAGATTTAGCATTACATATTTTGTATATTTAGCTTTAGGATTTACTAAAGCTTCTTTTATTGATATTTTAGCTATCCAGTCATTTTTATATATGGCTGTTTCATTTATGCCGACCCCTGGGACTGTTGGTGCTTCTGAAGGAGGTTTTTATCTTATATTTAAAGTATTCTTTACTAGTAATATATTAGCCTATGCAATGCTTTTATGGAGAGGAATAAGTTATTATTTAAATTTATTAGTAAGTGGATTAGTGACCCTTATAGATTATATTTTAAGGAAAAGAAAAGAAGTATTATTAGATAAATGAAAAAAGCTAGAAAAAATTCTAGCTTTTTTTTAGATTCTTTTAAAGACATTATATCGTGCTAGTAAATAGATAATAATAACATCAAGAATATTAATTACTATTTCTGTACTTATTCTAGCTGGTAGTAAAATTAAAAAACTTTTTCCAATAAGTTGAGATATAAAGTAAGTATTTAATAGTCCTGTTACTATAATAAATACTAAAGCAAAGGATATTATAATATTAAATAAACTCATTCTTTTCTTACGACTTATAAGTACAACTAAACCTGGAATGAAACCTGATAAAAATGCACTGAATGTAAATCCTGGATGGAAGGCACCCTGGGGTTTAAGTAAAAAACCTATGATATCGCAAGCTGCTCCAGTTAATCCTCCTGCTAAGGGTCCAAGTAACATCCCTGATAATACAACAGGAATTCGACCAAAGCTTATAGCGATTGTACCTGCAGCAATTTTAAATGAAAATCTTCCTAAAATAATACTAATACCGATAAACATAGCAGCTTTTACTAAGGTGTTTGTTGAAAGTTTAGATTTTGTTACGAAAGTTTTACTAGAATTTGTGTTTTCCATTTTAAGACCTCCTTTATTAAGGCATGAGAAGGTCCACATAATATAAAAGTGTAAAAAACTTTTAACATATGCAGCGGACGCGTCATTATACCGTGAACAAGTCTTCGTTTAGAAGCAACTTCCCATCTTCTAACACTTAACGCATAATGACTACTCTGCCTTTTTTATGATAATACAATAAGTAATATCTAATGTAAATAGAAAACCTAGAGTTAATATTTTTTTATAAAAACACTACAAAATAGTGGAATTTTACTTCAAAATAAGAAAGGAAAATTATAAGATTAAAATAATGATTTATTTTTCTAAATATAGTATATAAAAAAAGTCTCTTAATAAGAGACTTTTAAACTAACTTATTTGACCATCGCCAAATACTGTATATTTTACTGTTGTAAGTTCTTTTAAGCCCATTGGTCCTCTAGCATGGAGCTTTTGTGTGCTTATACCTATTTCTGCACCTAAACCATATCTTTCTCCATCGGTAAATCTTGTTGAAGCATTAACATAGACTGCAGCTGCATCTATTTCTTTATGGAATTTCTGAGAATTTTTATAATTATTAGTTATTATAGATTCTGAATGTTTAGTGCCATACTCATATATATGGTCAATAGCTTCATCTATTGAATCAACTACTTTAATTGCTAATTTTAGGTCTAAGTATTCATTCGCCCAGTCTTTTTCAGTTGCTTTATCTACATCTATAATAGCCTTAGTTTTTTCACAACCTACCAATTCAACACCTAAATCAGTAAGACTTCTCTTTATTAGTGGTAAAAACTTATCTTTTATATCTTTATGAACTAAAAGGGTTTCCATAGTATTACAAACAGCAGGTCTTTGTGTTTTAGCATTAATAATAATTTTTTCAGCCATATCAAAATTAGCAGTGTCATCTATAAATATATGACAATTACCCACTCCAGTTTCAATAACAGGGACAGTGGAATTATTAACAACTGCTTGGATCAACCCCTTACCTCCCCTTGGTATTAAAACGTCTATATAGTCATTTAATTGCATCATAAATTTAACAGCTAATCTATCAGTAGTTTCAACTAATTGTATTGTATTTTCTGGAAGGCCAGCTTTTAAAGAGGCATTATATATAATATCTGTTAAGATTTTATTTGAATGTATAGCTTCAGAACCTCCCCTTAGTATAACTGTATTACCAGATTTAATACATAATCCTACAGCATCCACAGTTACATTTGGCCTTGATTCATAAATTATACCTAAAACCCCTAAAGGTACTCTTATTTTATTAATAATTAAATTATTAGGGCGCTTAATTGTTTTGATACCTTCACCTACTGGATCTGGTAGGTTAGAGATTTTTTTAAGTCCACTAGCCATTGAATTTATTCTTTTTTCATCTAGAAGAAGTCTATCTAATTTAGCCTTTGATAGGTTATTATTTTTACCATTATCCATATCTTTTTTATTAGCTAAAATAATTTTTTCTTTGTTTTCTAATAAAGCCTCACTCATTAAATCTAGTGCTTTATTTTTGGTATTAGTATCTATAGTAGACATTTTTTTACTAGCTTTTTTAGCTTTAGTACCCATATCTAACATATAATTTTTAATATCCATTTTTACACCCCTTATTAATCGCATTTAAAAAATGTTCCCACATCTTCTCCTTCTAAAACTTTATAAATTATATTTGGTTTAGACCCATTAACTATAATCATTGAAGCGCCTGAAGAGGTTGCTATTTTGCCTGCTTTTAATTTTGTTACCATACCTCCTGTACCTAAATTAGTTCCTGCATCACCAGCTAGGTTTTCTAGTTCATTTGTGATTTTATCAACTTGGTTTATAAGTTTTGCTTTAGGGTTTAATTTTGGGTTTGAATCATATAAACCATCTATATCAGAAAGTATTATTAATAAATCAGCATCAATTAGTTTCGCAACTAAAGCTGAAAGTGTATCATTATCTCCAAATTTAATTTCATCAACTACAACTGCATCGTTTTCATTAACGATTGGTATAACACCTTGTTTAAAAAGAGTTAAACATGTATTCTTAGCATTTAACAAACGCTTTGGATGTTCTATGTCATCTTGAGTTAACAAAATTTGACCAATTGTTTTTCCATACTCTGAGAAAAATTTACCATACATATGAAGAAGTATCCCTTGCCCAACGGCTGCAGCAGATTGTTTCTCAGGTATAGTTTTGGGTCTAGTTTTAAGACCAAGTTGTCCCATTCCAGCACCTATTGCTCCAGAGGTGACTAAAACAACTTCCATATCTTTATTTAAAATATCTGTAATTTGTCTAACTATTATATCCATTCTTTTTAAGTTTAATAACCCTGTTGGATGGGTTATTGTGGATGTTCCAACCTTTATTACTATACGTTTTACAGTTTCTAGGTATTTTTTTCTAGGCATTTTAATTGACTAAAAAGTCCCCCTCCTTTCTAACATACTACTTTAGCGTATTATAACACAAAAGTGCACATATACACAATGGGAATTAGATGAAAATATTAATATAATGTAATAATTTATGAATTATACTTTAATTATTTCAGCTTTTTTAAGTGCATTATAGTGGGTATATCCTGCTTTATGAAGTATAGTATCCCCTATTTCAGGGTCTATTTTCATTCCTCCCATACAAGGGAAGCTATGCCAATATTTAGCTACTTTTTCCTTAGCATCTTCATCTAATTTAACTCCTTTTAAATGTTTTGCAATATTATATCCATTACCACATGGTGCAGATTGTAAAACTACTGCCTTAGTAATTTCATTTAGGTTATTTACATATAGTCTAAATTTAGGTTTTCCTATTTTAAATTCATCAATGAAATTATTAATAGTTCTAAAGTTTTTCTTTTCTAATGTACAAAAGGGTTTAGGAAAAGCATATTCGATATTATATTTATTGCATTCATCTATTGTTTTATCCTTTACCCATCTAGATACCCAATTAGTTCCTTCAATAGGTACAATCAAGGCTTTAGCTTTATGTTTAATAAGTTTTGGTAGTTTAACTAGTATATCTTGATGTATTCCTACTGCAATAAAGACATCACTTTTTTTAAATTCTTTAGGTAAGTAGTTTTTAGGATAATCAACAAATAGTGGATATAGGTCAGGTAATTTAATTAATTCATTTATATTTTTACTAAAATCTAAATTATATTCCTTTCTACACCAAAAACAATCTTTACCACAAACTGTACATACCTTTTTTTCATCTTTTAAATGGGGTATAAACTTAGCATTTGCAAATCTTGAATCGGTTTTCATTTCAAAAGGATTTTTAGGATGATTATTGCTTTTAGCTGAACATATAATTGTTATTTTCACAAAAAACACTCCTTTTGGTTAAATATTGAACTTATAGATTATTATAACATAATAGGTTACAAAAATTTGTAACCTATGTTACATAAAAGTCTAACTTCATAATTTCTTCAGATTTATGATTTATAATTAAGTTAAAACAAAAGGAGGTTTTTATATGGGATGTATTTTTAGATATGGACATAACCCATTTACTTTCATGGGAATGGGAGGTGGATTTATGGGAATCCTTTTTATCATAGTAATAGGTGTTTTTCTTTACCATATATTGAAAAACAATAAAAAAAATGATTATAATAAAGATGATAGGGCTATAAATATATTGAAGGAAAAATATGCTAAAGGTGAGATAGAAGAAGAAGAATTCAAAAAAAGATTAGAACTTTTAAAATATTAATTTAAGAGTCCAGTATGTACATACTGGACTTTATAATATATTAAGAGGGGTGAACAGATGATAAAAAACATATTAATTGTTGACGATGAAGAACAAATATTAGAAGTAGTTGAAGCTTATTTACTGAAAGATGAGTATAATGTGTTTAAAGCTTCTAATGGAAAAGAAGCTTTAGATATTTTTAATAAAGAAGATATACATTTTATAGTATTAGATTTAATGTTACCTGATTTATCAGGGGAAGAAGTATGTAAAAAAATCAGAACTAAGTCTAATGTACCCATATTAATGTTAACAGCTAAAGTTTCAGAGGGAGATAGAATAAAGGGATTAGATATAGGAGCAGATGATTATATGGTTAAGCCCTTTAGTGTTAAAGAACTTCTAGCTAGAATAAGAGCTATTAAAAGAAGGCTAGATAAAGATATAAAGAAAGAAGATATTATTAGATTTAATAATGATGATTTAGTTATTGATAAAAGTAAAATGGAAGTTATAAAAAAGGGTGAAGTTTTAAATCTTACGCCTACTGAATTTAATATACTTAAAATTTTAAGTAAGAATAAAAATAAGGTTTTTAGTCGAGAAGAATTAGTAATAAATATATTAGGGTTTGACTATGATGGTTATGATAGAACAATAGATACCCATATAAAAAATCTTAGAAGAAAAATAGAAGATGACTATAATAAATATATAAAAACAGTTTATGGAGTAGGGTATAGATTTTTAGGGGGTTAATATGTTTAATAAACTTAGAACAAGGATCATTTTAATAATGCTAAGTGGCACTATCTTTTCAATAATATTAGTAAGTCTTATTACAAATTTAACCCTATTTAATAAATTTAATAATTACTTAACTATCGAACAAAAAAATAGAGTCAAAGAGGTTATAGAAATAATTGAACATTTTTATTCAATGGATAATTCTTGGGATGAAAAAAATTTAAATGAACTTGAGAATACTAAAGTTTTAGATAGTTTCGATATAACTATAAAGAATAATAAGGGCAGGATAGTTTTTATTCATAATTCTAAGACAGATGTTAATATGCACACAGATATGATGAAAAAAATGGGCATGATGGATAGAATGCATAATAATATGATGGGTAGAATGCATAATAGTATGGAAGATAATAAAAATTATGAAAGTAGTATTCATAATTTAGAAGTTAATGGAGAAATAATTGGTAGTGTGAAAATTGGTTATTACGGTCCATTTAATGTAAATAAAAGGGATATAATATTTACAAATGATATTAAAAGGTCAATAATTATTGGAGCAATAATATCAAGTATAGTAGCAATTTTATTAGGAACTTACTTTTCAAAATTAATTTCTAGTCCAATTGTAAATATAACAAAAGTTTCAAATAATTTAAGAAATGGAAATTTAGATGCTAGAATTAAACAAAATAATAACATAAAAGAATTAAAGGAATTATCTGATTCTATTAATCATTTAGCAATATCTTTAAAGAAACAAAAGGACTTAAGAAAAAGATTAACATCGGATATATCCCATGAATTAAGAACACCCCTTACAGTTTTACAAAACCAAATCGAAGCACTAGTTGATGGGGTTTTTCCTACTACTAAAAAGAGATTAACAATAATAAAATCTGAGGTTAATAGACTAATAAATTTAATAGGACAATTAAAGTATTTAACAGCTATTGAAAACCATAAAAGTTACTTAGATAAAGAAAAGTTTAATATATCAAAATTAATAGAAGAGGTTATTGATGGATTTAAATATCAGTTTAAAAATAAGAGTATTAATCTAAATTATCATATTAAAAAGGACATATACATTAATGGTGATAAAAATAAAATAAGACAAGTTTTATTAAATATTATATCTAATGCATATAAGTTTAGTTTTACTGAAGGTACAGTAAATATTACGCTAAATGAAGATATTAAAGATATCATAATTAAAATAAAGGATAATGGAATTGGAATAGATAAAAAAGATTTACCTTTTGTATTTGAAAGATTATATAGAGCAGAAAAGTCAAGAAACAGAAAAACCGGAGGAGTAGGTATAGGATTAACCATTACTAAAGAGATTATAGATAAACACAAAGGATATATAAGTGTTGAAAGTCAAAAGGATAAAGGAACTATATTTACAATTAAACTACCTAAAAATACTTAAGGCTTAATACCTTAAGTATTTTTTATATTATTTAAAGTATCTTCATTAAAAATAGATACACAATTTTTACCACTAGATTTAGAAACATATAAAGCTTTATCTGCCTCTTTTATTAGTTTATCTAGATCCTTTTTATAACTAATTGTGCTTAAACCAATGGATACTGTTAGTGTATCCATTGGTTGGGAGTCTTCTTTTTTAAATGGATAATTTTCAATAGATTTACGAATTCTTTCAGCTAATTTATAAGAATAATCTAAATTTTTAATATCACTAAAACAAATAATAAATTCTTCCCCGCCATATCTTGCAATATAATCTTTATATCTTCTCACATTAGTTCTTGTATTATCTTTTAATAATTGAGCTAAACTTCTTAAAACTTCATCTCCGGCAGGGTGTCCATTAGTATCATTATATATTTTAAAATAATCAATATCTAACATGGCAATAACTAAAGGCACATCATTTTTTAATAAATTGTTTACTTTAGATTTAAAATATCTTAAATTAGGTAATGTAGTTAAATAGTCATGATTAGATAAATACTTTAATTTTTTGTGTAAAGTTATATTTTCTCTATCATCATTAATAATTAAAGCTATGCATAATATAGAAACAGTAGATGTTAATATCATAATAGAACTTATTTTAAACCAAAATCCAACAGTTATATCTAATGTTATTAAAATTAAAAATTTATGAACTACATGAAAAAATAAAAAAGTTAATAGTAATTTTTTAATGTTAATTTTTGTAGATAAATGATTAATCTTTTCTGTTCTATAAAATAAAGCTCCTAAAAAACTAGGTAATAAAATACCCAATAAAACACCCTGTAAAGTAGTACTTCCACCTAAAATGAATCTATAAATCATAGGGAGAATACTAGCCAAAATTCCAGCTTTAAAACCTAATCTATAAGAGACTAAAAATATTGGTACAGTTCTTAAATCAAATATTATTCCCTTATAAGAAAGGGGATATTGCATAATTAAAATTGATAAAATACTATAAGCCAAGGGTGTTAGTTTTTTTATAATAGATTTGTTTTTGGTTTTAATAATAATGATATTTTTAAGTTTTATTATTATATACATAAATGATATTATCAAAAACATGTTATTTATAAGGGGTTTAAACATATTGTCACTCCATAAATAATATTTACTTATATATTAAAAATTATATCATAATACCAAAACTTTCAAGTGTTATTTACAAAATTCTCACTTTCAAAAGTCAATAATATGACCTATAATAAATATATATACCCCTTCAGGGTAAAAGGAGTGAGAAGAAATGATAGAAGTTGATAATGATGTTTTAGATTATTTAAAAGATAATAGTTTAGATATTTTAATTGATATAAAATTATCCTGTCAAGGATGAGTTAAATCAATAGCTAAAAGTCTCCGTGTTGAGAAAGTAAAGGGTTTTAAAAAGAAAGATAAATATAATCAATATGATTATAAAGGAATAAAAATATTTATTAATAAAGGATTAAAATTAGATAAAAAAGTGAGTATATATAAGAAACTTAAAATTCCTTTTTTACCACCCTTTATAGGGATAAAAGGTATAAAAATGAATCAGAAATTATTATAAAAAGACTTTTGTGTTTACAAAAGTCTCTTTTATTTGCACTAAATTTTACATATATAATTATAATAAAAAACTTTAGATATTTTGTAAGTAAATATATTTATGTGTATTCCCAAAATTATTACATAATATTACCCGGGAAAATATTTGTCGTAAAAAATTAAAGTTTTAATACAAAATAATATATTTTATAACATAATATCATCATAAGTTTAACTATGAGTGAGTATATTAAGGTTTATAGTAAAGAAACTCCGAGTGAAGATATTAATTCTTCAACAATAGCTCAAATATTACCGATGCTATAGGTTTTTATGAAAAAAACATATGGATGTTTAAAGTTTATCTTATAGATAGAATCCTGTATATACTAGATTTTATTTTAAAAAAATATTTGATTACCCTATTTAGTAGTTATATAATAAAAGCATATGAGGAGTGATTATATGAGCTTAGGTAAGGATATAATATTAAGAATAATTTCAGGGGTAGTTTCTATAATAGGTTTAATTATTCTAATTAAAAGTGTTAATATAGGCAATTCTTTAGCTAATGTTCGTTATAGGATAGAAGAATATATAACTACTTTTAGATTACTTGGAGCAATATTACTTACAGTAGGTAGTTTTTCTGCATTGCGAAAATAAAGAGGGTTAAAGATGTAAAAGATAAAATTATACTTACTAATAGTTTTTTAGGTACTACTATTATAAGGAAATTAACAAATAATTTAGAAGGAGATATATCAGAACTTCTAATATTTTATATATACTAATATACTGGAGTGATAATATGGAGGATAAAATAGAAATTTTTAAAGCACTATCAGACAAAAATAGATTACTTATTTTAGATATGCTTTCTTGTGGTGAGTTATGTGCTTGTGATATCATAAAGGGACTTGATTTGACGCAACCAACTATTTCACATCATATGAAAATACTTAAGAGTTCAGGATTAGTTAATGGACATAAAAAAGGAAAATGGATGATATATTCAATAAATGAAGAAGTAGTAGACGATGTATTAAATTTCATTAAACATATTACTACTTATAAGGAAGATTGCATTTGTAATACAGTTAAAAAAAATAGTTGCTGTGATAAATAAAAATTTATGGCTACCTTTAAAAGGTAGCCTCTTTTTTTTTGATAATATAATAAAAATATTACAAATAAAGAGGAAATTTTCCAAAATGAGAGAATATGTAATATTAGGTAGAAAAATAAAGAGGTGTTTTAGATGACCAATAATAAACAGGTTATTGAAAAATCAATATTAGATTTAGCTTTAACTGATGTAGGTTTTTTGGCTGTCAATAAAGAAAATAATATTTTATATAAGAACGAAAAATTTAATAAATTATGGGGTATACCTAATTATGATAATAATTTTGACTTAATAAATTCAATAATAAATAAACAAATAAGAAAATCTGATAAAATAGATTTAAAATACCCTAAGGACAAGGAAACATTAAAAAGTGAAAAAATTCTTTATTTAAATAATGGAAGAGTTATTAAAATGACACATAGGTTATTATATGATAAGAATACCCAAAGTATGATATGGGTATTTAGAGATGATACTGAAAAATTCGGTGAAGAGAAAAAATATTCACAAAATGAAATACTCAATGCTTTAACTGAACCTGCATATATTACTGACTCTAAAGGAAACCTTTTAGATTATAATGAAAGATTTGTTAAATATTTTAATGGAATTGATATAATAAATAAGAATATATGGAAATTATTTGATAAGGAAGCAAAAGAAAAATTGCTAAAATCAGATAAGATTTTAATTGAAAATGAGTTAGAAAATATATCTTTGAATATAAAAAAAGATGAAAAAACAATTAAAGTAAAAAAATCAGTTATAAATAAAAAAGAGGAAATTTCTATCTTAAATATATTTAGTGATATTTCAATACAAAAGAACTTAGTAAAAAAGTTATATGAGAGCAGACAGCGATATAGAAAATTATATGAAAATTCTCCAGATGCAGTTTATATACTCGAGTATGGTAAGATAATAGGTGCAAATAAGAAGGGCCTAGAATTATTAAATATTAGTGATTATTTGGATATAAAGGAAGATAGCTTATTAAAATACATACATCCAGACTATCATAGTACTTATAAAAAAGAATATAAAAAATTGATAGAGAACAAAGATAGCACCCCTTTATATGAAGCTAAAGTACTAACAACACAGGGGAATATAAAAGATGTTGAAGTGAAATTTTCAGTATTTCCCCACGAGGGAAGACTTTTATCATATACAGTAGTAAGGGATATCACTAAAAGAAAAAAAGAAATGAAACTAAGAAAAATAGCAGAGGAAAAGCTTATAGATGCAGTTGAATATAATAAGTTAACTACTGAGTTTTTTGCGAATTTATCCCATGAATTTAGAACACCTTTAAATATAATATTAGCTACAGTTCAATTGATGAATACTCAAATTAATAACAAAGATATAGATATTGATAGTAAAATGAAAAAATATATTAAAACTATGAGACAAAATTGTTATCGTTTACTTAGACTTATTAATAATATGATAGATATTACTAAAATAGATTCAGATTTTTATAGATTGAGAAAGGAAAATTTAAATATAGTAGGCTTAATTGAAGATATAACCACATCTGTTGTTAACTATATGAGTAATAGAAATATAAAATTTGTTTTTGATACAGATAAAGAGGTGATAAATACTGCTGTTGATTCTGATGCTATGGAAAGAATTATTCTAAACTTGTTATCTAATGCTATTAAATTTACAAATGAAGGGGATAAAATAGAAGTTAAAATTACTAAACAAGATAGAGAAGTGATTATTTCAGTTAAAGATACGGGAATTGGAATTAATGAAGAAAAAAAAGGAATTATATTTGATAGATTAGGTCAAGCTGATAAATCCCTTACAAGAAAACAAGAAGGTAGTGGAGTCGGGTTATCTATAGTGAAAGGATTAGTTGAACTTCATGATGGAGAAATCACAGTAGAAAGTGAATATAATAACTGGACTAAATTTGTTATAAGACTTCCTATTACTAGTTTAAAACAAACAGGAATTAAAAAAGATGTATATGAAAACAGAGTTGAAAAAATTAACATAGAATTTTCTGATATTTATTTATAATTACATACACCGTACTAATAGAAAAATTAAAGAGGTGTTATAATGATAAGAAAAATAAATTATTTAGCAATAGAAAAAAAAGAAGATGCTAAAAGAGTAGTAGATATCTGGATCAGTGAGTTAAAAAATATGATAAAAACTGGTAGTTATAATATTTCAGATGTAAATATAAATAATTTAGAAAAATTATTAATGGAATGGAAGTTCTTTAATAAAAAAGTTATAATATATGAATTATTAGGTGATTTATATTCTGAAATAGGAGATATAAATAGAGAATATACATATTATTTAAAGTCTTTAGAAAATTATTTTATTACTAATAGGAATGATAGTTATGTAATTATAAATAAAATAGTAGTAAACTCTATAAAGACAGAAAAATATGATCAGGCTATTAATTTTAGTAATTTAATTGTTCCCTTAAGTAAGGATATACCAAAGGAGTATAAGGGAAAGGTATGTTATAATAGGGCACTAAGTTTTAAAAAATTAGAAAAATATGAAAGGGCTTTAAAAGAAATAAATTTAGCTGAAAGCTATGCTTATGAAATTGATTATGATGAAATGAAAAAGTTTTTAATGTTAAAAGCAAATTGCTATATAAAATTACATAGATATTTTGATGCTTTAGAAACTTACAGGCAAGTATTATGGATATTAGAATATATGAATAATTATGATGAGAAATGTGCTATATATTTAAATATTATCGATATATACAAAGATAAAGGTGATAAAGAAAAAATTTCAGAATACATTAATAAAGCTGTTAATTTATTACCTAATATATCAAAGGAAAGTTATTATCTAAAATATATTTATTTAGAGTTAGGATATATATATAAGTATTTAAAAAAGTATAATCTCACTGAAAAATATTTTAAAAAAGCTTTTGAAATATACCCTAATGATATAGAGGTTATTTCAAAGCTACTAGATTTTTATTTAGAAGTAAACAATGATAAAGAGATTTTTACTTTAAGTGAAAATCTTTTTAATTCTAAAAAAGAAGATATATTAAATGAAAATCAAAATTTTAATAAAATTCTTTCTTTATATTTAGAAAATGATTATATAAAGGAATCAAAAGATTTATTAAATAAAATGATAAAGGGGGATAGAATGAATGAAAAAAATAATTAGAATTCTATCGACTATTACTATAATCGCACTTTTAAGTATATCTATATTAACACCATTACAACTTGACCCACCACCTTTAAAAAACATAACAGAACATAATATTATAGACTAATTAATTTAGAAAAAATTAGAAATAATTATTGTGTTAATATATATGCTATGCTAAAATGTAATTAAATAGAAAAATAAAGACACTTGTTTATCTAGATGTTTCAAGACATTGTCATAGACAAGGCCTGATTAATGTATTTACGTTGATTAGGCCTTTTTTTGTATTTTTGATTAATTTAGCTTAGAAAGCGCTTCTTAATTAACTAAAAAAAGTATTTTTATAAAAAGAGGAGGATTTTTAATGAAAATTACAGATATAAAAATAGGACATATATCTATACCATTAAAAAGGCCATTTAAAACAGCTTTAAGAACAGTGAAAAGTGTTGAAGATGTTGTAGTAAAAATAGAAACCGATACAGGAAATATAGGTTATGGGGAAGCTCCACCAACAGGAGTAATAACAGGAGATACAACAGGAGCTATTACAGGGGCTATAAAAACCCATATAAAAAAGCACCTTATAGGAATGAATATTGAAAACCTAGAAGAAATAATGATAAGACTAGATAAAGCAGTGGTAAAAAACACCAGTGCAAAGGCTGCGGTAGATATAGCTTTATATGATTTATTTGGACAATTATATAATGCTCCAGTTTATAAGTTGTTAGGTGGATATAGAAAAGAAATTGTTACTGATATAACTATAAGTGTAAATGACCCTGAGGAAATGGCAAGAGATAGTATAAAAGCTATAAACGAAGGATATAAAACATTAAAGATTAAAGTAGGAAAAAATGCAGATTTAGATATTAAGAGAATGAAAGCTATAAGAGATGCAGTAGGTTTTGATGTTGATTTAAGAATAGATGCAAATCAAGGGTGGAAACCAAAGGAAGCAGTATATACCCTAAGAAAAATGGAAGATGCAGGGATAAACATAGAGCTTGTTGAACAACCTGTTCAAGCCCATGATTTTGATGGATTAAAGCTTGTAAGTAATAATGTTGATATTCCAGTATTAGCAGATGAAAGTGTATTTTCTCCAATGGATGCTATGAAAATTATACAAATGAGAGCAGCAGATCTACTAAATATTAAATTAATGAAAACAGGAGGAATTCACAATGCATTAAAAATATGTTCTATGGCAGAGATATATGGTATTGAATGTATGATAGGATGTATGCTTGAAAGTAAGATTAGTGTTACAGCAGCAGTACATCTAGCAGCTGCAAAGAAAATAATAACTAAAGTTGATTTAGATGGTCCGGTATTATGCAAAGAAGACCCAATAGATGGAGGAGCTATATTTAATGATTACAAAATAACACTTAATGATAATCCAGGATTAGGATTTGAAAAGGTCAATAATGTTAAGTATAAATAAACTAGATAAAGAAAGCTCCCTTAATTAAAAAGGGAGTTTTTATTATGGTAATAAATGAGTCCTAAAATCTTTTGTATTTTTATTTTTTATACTATTTGTAGGTTCTAATATTTTACTGCCAACAGGACTAGATAAAATAATGAAGGTTTCTGTGTCTCCAAAAATTTGAACTTTACCTATTAATTCTTCTAATGCTGACATCTTATCAAAACTAGCCTTTATTATCATACAGTATGGACCTGTAACATGATGACATTCAGTTACATATTTATTGCTGTTTACAAATTCTTTGAATTTTTCATGTTTTTCTACTTTCATAGCAACATTAATAAAAGCATTAATTGTTCTATTAAGTTTATCAGGATTGATAGTAGCTTTATAACCAGATATTACACCGCTTTCTTCAAGCCTTTTTACCCTTTCAGCAACAGCAGGGGGACTTAATGCTACCATTTTTCCCAATTCTTTCATCGAAACCCTTCCATCATCTTGAAGTATTTTAATTATATCCCAATCTGTGGGATCCATAAAAGCACCTCCTAAAAAATTTAAGTAAATTAAAAATATACTTTTTTTATTTAAGAAAAAAGTTTAAAATACATTATAAAATCCATATACATCAAAAAAATCATGTGTTACAATAAACTCGTAAAAGGAAATAGGTTAATAAAATTAAATAATATATTTTAAGGAAATTATAGCATAATCATTTTAATTTGCAACATATTATTGTTAGAAAATAATTTGAATTTAAATTTAAGGAGGATTTTCTTTTATGTTATCTAAAAAGAATAGTAAAATTTCACCATCAGTAACTTTAGCTATTACAGCTAAAGCAAAAAAAATGAAAGCTGACGGAGAGGACGTTGTAAGTTTCGGAGCAGGAGAACCAGATTTTAATACTCCTAAAAATATTAGAGATAAGGCTATCGAAGCTATTGAAGGTGGAAATATAGGTTATACATCTTCTTCAGGGTTACCAGATTTAAAAAAGGCAATATGTAATAAGTTAAAAAAAGATAATGGCCTAGATTATAAACCTGAAAATATAGTTGTATCAAACGGAGCTAAACATTCATTATTTAATACATTTCAAGCTATATTAAATCCAGGAGATGAAGTTATAATTCCTATACCATATTGGGTTAGTTATCCTGAATTAGTGAAAATGGCAGATGGAAAGCCAGTTTTTGTTGAAACAGAGGAAGAAAAGGGTTTCAAATATACTAAAAAAGCTTTACTTGAAGCTATTAATGAAAATACTAAAGCTATATTGTTAAACAGCCCAAGTAATCCTACAGGAACTGTATATACTAAAGAAGAATTAAAAGAAATTGCTGAAATAGCGGTTGAAAATAATATATACATAGTTTCAGATGAGATATATGAAAAATTAATATATTCTGGAGAACATGTAAGCGTTGCATCCTTTGGAGATAAAATTAAAGATTTAACTATTGTTATAAATGGAATGAGTAAATGTTATGCTATGACAGGCTGGAGAATAGGATATACAGCTTGTGATAAAGAAATAGCTAAGATTATGACTAATGTTCAAAGTCATGCTACATCTAATCCTAATACAGTGGCACAATATGCAAGTATTGAAGCCCTTAATGGAAAACAAGATGCACTTGATGAGATGGTTAAAGCATTTACTGAGAGAAGAAACTATATGGTTGAAAAGATAAATTCTATAAATAATTTATCCTGCAGAAAACCTGAAGGTGCTTTCTATGTAATGATAAATATTTCAGAGGTTATAGGCAAAGAATTAGATGGAAAAGTTATTAATGGTTCTATGGACTTTGCTGAATATTTATTAGACACTGTTAAGGTTGCTGTAATACCAGGTGCAGGTTTTGGTAGTGATAATTATGTTAGATTATCCTATGCAACTAGTCTAGATAATATAAAAGAAGGTTTAAAAAGATTAGAAAAAGCAGTTAATAAGTAAATTATAATTGGTTGGTAGATTATCTATCAGCCAATCATTTTGGCAATTTTTAATAAATAGATGGGGTGAACTTAATGAAAAAGTTAAAAATAACAGAAACAGCTTTAAGAGATGGACATCAATCTTTAATAGCAACAAGGTTAAAAACTGAGGAAATGTTACCTATTTTAGAAAAGATGGATAAGGTAGGATACCATGCTATGGAAGTTTGGGGAGGAGCTACATTTGATGCTTGCCTTAGATATCTAAATGAAGATCCATGGGAAAGATTAAGAAAAATAAGAGCTAAAGTAAAAAATACAAAACTGCAAATGCTTTTAAGAGGCCAAAACATACTAGGATATAAACACTACCCGGATGATATAGTAGAAAAGTTTATAAAAAAAGCTATAGAAAATGGTATCGATATAGTACGTATATTTGATGCATTGAATGATACAAGAAATTTAGAAAAGTCAATTAAAACTGTAAAAGAAGCAGGGGCTCATTGTCAATGCGCGATATCTTATACAACTAGTAAGATACATACTACAAGCTATTATTTAGATAAGATAAAGGAAATGGAAAAGTTAGGGGCAGATTCTATATGTATTAAGGATATGTCAGGAATATTAACTCCATATAAAGCATATGAGTTAATAAAAATGATTAAAAAAACAACAGATTTACCTATAGAACTTCATAACCACTGTACAAGTGGAATTGCTCAAATGTCCTATGTAAAAGCCATAGAAGCAGGGGTAGATATTATAGATACTGCCATAAGTCCTTTTGCAACAGGAACATCACAGCCGCCAACAGAACCCTTTGCAATGACTTATAAAAATACTGATAGAGACCCAGAACTTAATATTGATTTATTAGAGGATATAGCAGCATATTTTAAACCAATTAAGAAAAAGTATACAGACGATGGCACACTAAATCTTAAGGTTTTAGAAACAGAACCTAAAACATTAAGCTATCAAGTTCCCGGTGGAATGCTTTCAAATCTTTTATCACAACTTAAAGCACAAAATGCAGAGGATAAGTATGAAGAAGTATTAGCAGAAGTACCAAGGGTTAGAGAAGAATTAGGATTTCCACCCCTTGTAACACCTTTAAGTCAGATGGTTGGTACTCAGTCTGTATTTAATGTATTAACAGGGGAAAGATACAAAATGGTACCAAAGGAAATTAAAGATTATGTAAAGGGTTATTATGGAAAATCACCAGGACCAATTAAAGAAGACATTAAGAAAAAGATCATAGGTGATGAAAAGGTAATTACACAAAGACCAGCTGATTTACTTGATGATGCCTTTGATAAATATAAAGAAGAGATAGAAGGTTTATATCAGTCTGAGGAAGATGTATTATCCTATGCATTATTCCCACAGGTTGCTGAAAAGTTTTTAATAGATAGGGAACCTGATGTTTACCATATAGAATTATCAATAGATTAAAGGTGGTGTAATAAATGACAGGTGGTTCTGATTTAATTAAAGTTTTTAATGTTACTGTTTTAAGTATGAGTGTTGTATTTCTTACTTTACTTTCAATATCTTTTATATTACAGCTTTTTAAAGTTGTATTTAAAGAAGATAAAAATGAAAAAAAGTCATCTAAAAAAGTTACTAAAAGTAAAAGTACAAAAAGTAATAAAAGTAAAATTAAAAGAGATGTAGATTTAAGTGATAATAAAGCTTTAGTTGCAGCATTTACAGCAGCTATAGCATCAAGTGAAAAGAAAAGATCATCTAATATTAAAATAAAAAGTATAAAAAAGGTAAGTTAAAAAAAGTCAGGAGGAAATTAAAATGGATAAATATAGAATTCGTTTAGATGGAGAGGTATATGAAATAGAGGTAGAAAAGTTAGGTTCAGAAGAATCAGCTGCAACAACTTCTACAGCAACTGCCACAAAGGAAGTTAAAAAGGAAGCTCCAAAAAAACCAGTAGAAAAGAAAGAGCCAGTTAAAAAGGCTGCCCCAAGTGATGGAGAAGAGGTAGTTGCTCCTATGCCAGGGTCAATATTTGATATTAAAGTAAGTGAAGGAGAAAGTGTTAAAGAAGGCCAGGTTTTAGTTGTGTTAGAGGCTATGAAAATGGAAAATGAAATCGTTGCACCAAGAGATGGTATAGTTTCATCGATAAATACATCAAAGGGAGCACAGGTTGAAGTAGAAGAAGTATTAGTTACTTTAGACTAAACCTTAAATTAATAGAAGGGATGGAATTTTAAATGGGACAAATGTTGCATAACTTTTGGACAAGCACAGGTATATTACAAACCAGTGTAAATGAAATTATAATGATTATTATTGCTTGTGTATTTTTATATTTAGCAATTAATAAAGGATATGAACCATATCTATTAATACCAATAGCCTTTGGTATGTTACTTGTTAACTTACCAGGAACAGGTTTAATGGCTGAAGATGGATTATTACATTACTTATATGAAGGTACTAAAAGAGGAATTTATCCACCTTTAATATTTTTATGTGTTGGAGCGAGTACTGATTTTGGACCTTTAATAGCAAATCCAAAGAGTGTTTTATTAGGAGCTGCTGCACAATTTGGTATATTCTTTGCTTTAATTGGAGCAGTATTATTAGGATTTCCGTTAAATGAAGCAGCATCTATAGGTATAATAGGAGGAGCTGATGGACCAACAGCAATATTTTTAACAGGCCAATTAGCACCTGATTTATTAGGACCAATTGCATTGGCAGCATATTCTTATATGGCATTGGTACCAATAATTCAACCACCTATAATACGTTTATTAACAACTAAAGAAGAAAGACAAGTAAAAATGAAACAACTAAGACCAGTTAGTAAAAAAGAAAAGGTAGTTTTTCCAGTATTAGTTGCTATCTTTACTATAAAATTATTACCATCATCTGCACCTTTAATAGGAATGTTGATGTTTGGAAATCTTATAAGGGAATCAGGTGTGGTACCTAAATTAGCAGAAACTGCACAAAACTCATTTATGTACATAGTTACAATCATCCTAGGAATAACAGTTGGAGCTAAAGCAAGTGCAGATGTATTTTTACAGGCAAGTACTTTAAAAATTGTAGCTTTAGGACTTATAGCATTTTCAGTAGGAACAATTTCAGGTGTATTATTCGGTAAAATTATGTATAAACTAAGTAAGGGTAAGATCAATCCAATGATAGGAGCAGCAGGAGTATCAGCTGTACCAATGGCAGCTAGGGTTGTTCAGAAGGTTGGACGTGAAGAAAATCCATCTAACTTTTTACTTATGCATGCTATGGGACCAAATGTTGCTGGTGTTATAGGATCGGCAGTAGCAGCTGGTATTTTACTAAATATGTTTTAAATAATATAAAGGGAGATGAACGAAATGGGTTATATTGAAGATGTATTTAATCAAGTTAAAGAAAGAAACGCTAACGAACCAGAATTTTTACAAACAGTAGAGGAGGTATTAGGTTCATTAGGGCCTGTACTTGAAAAAAATCCTCAGTATGTAGAAGCTAATATTTTAGAAAGAATTTGTGAACCAGAAAGACAGATTATGTTTAGAGTACCATGGGTTGATGACGAAGGTAAAACACAAGTTAACCGTGGATTTAGAGTTCAATTCAATGGAGCAATAGGACCATACAAAGGTGGACTTAGATTTCATCCATCAGTTTATTTAGGAATAGTTAAGTTCTTAGGATTTGAACAAATATTTAAAAACTCATTAACAGGTCTTCCAATAGGAGGAGGAAAAGGTGGATCAGACTTTGATCCTCGTGGAAAATCAGACGGAGAAATAATGAGATTCTGTGAAAGCTTTATGACAGAATTATATAGACATATAGGACCAGATGTAGATGTACCAGCAGGAGATATCGGAGTAGGTGGAAGAGAAATCGGATACCTTTACGGACAATACAGAAGAATAAGAGGAGCATTTGAAAATGGAGTGCTTACAGGAAAAGGTTTAGCTTATGGTGGAAGTTTAATAAGACCAGAAGCAACAGGATTCGGAGCAACTTACTTCTGTAATGAAATGTTAAAGCATGAAGGAGAAACTTTTGAAGGTAAAACAGTAGCAGTATCAGGATTTGGTAATGTTGCTTGGGGAGCTGCTCAAAAGATAAGTGAATTAGGCGGAAAGGTAGTAACACTTTCAGGACCTGATGGATACATCTATGACCCAGATGGAATAACTGGAGAAAAAATAGATTATATGTTAGAAATGAGAGCTTCAGGAAGAGACATGGTTAAAGATTATGCAGATAAATTTGGTGTTGAATACTTCGAAGGAGAAAAGCCATGGGGAGTAGACGTAGATATAGTAATGCCATGTGCAACTCAAAACGAAATTCACTTAGAAGATGCTAAGAAGATAGTAGAAAATGGAGTTAAATTCATAACAGAAGCATCTAATATGCCATGTACAAATGATGCAATGGATTACTTAATGGAAAAGGGAGTAATCATAGGACCTGCTAAGGCAGCAAATGCAGGTGGAGTTGCAACATCAGCATTAGAAATGAGTCAAAATAGTATGAGAATGTCATGGACAGAAGAAGAAGTAGATGCAAAACTTAAAGAAATAATGGTAAATATCCATAACAATGCAATGGAAGCAGCTAAAGAGTATGGACTTGGATATAACTTAGTTAAAGGAGCAAATATAGCAGGATTTGTTAAAGTAGCAGAAGCTATGCATGCTCAAGGAAAATACTAGACATAGAAAAACCAAGAACTTTTAAAGTTCTTGGTTTTTTATATCTATAAGAAACTTTGTTTTCTAGAGAGTTTCTTTCTTAAGTATTCTCCAATATTAGTTATTGAAAAGACTGTTATTATAATAAATAAACCTGGAAATATACTAGTCCACCATTTATTTAATAAGATGTCTCTTTGAGCGTTTATAAGCATATTTCCCCAGGAGGGAATATTTTGAGGAAGACCAAGTCCTAGAAAACTTAAAGTTGATTCTGTTAAAATTCCTTTTGCAACGGTTAAGCAACACATATATATTATCGTTGGAAGAACATTAGGTATTAAGTGTTTAAACAATATATGAAAAAAATTTGCACCTAGTAATTTTGAGGCTAGTATAAAATCATATTGCTTAATTTTTAAAACTTCACTTCTAACTACTTTAGCTATTTTCATCCAACTTATAATAGATATAACTAATACTATTTGTATTATGCCTCTTTTTTCAAATAAAGATTGTAAAAAAGCAATAGAAACAATAGGTGGTATAATTAAAAAGATGTCTATTAATCTCATCATTATTTTATCTAAAGTCCCACCAAAATAACCACTAATAGAGCCATATAAAATACCAATAATACTAGAGGTAAACATCGATAAAATACCTATTGAGATAGAAATTTTTCCACCGTATAGAATGTTTGAAAAAATATCTCTACCTAAAGAATCTGTTCCAAATAAGAAATTTGTATTTGGAGAAATATAAGTTCTATTCAAATTTATAAAGTTTGGGTCTTCTTTTATGAAAAAAGTAAAGAAAAATGAAAAAAAAGTAATTGTTATTAAAAATAAAATAGAGACATAAGGAAAATTTTCATTTGATTTTCTTATTTTTATATTAGGTTGTTTAGATGTATTTTTTTTATCTAATGGAGAAAATAGAGCTTTAGAACTCATATGATCACTCCTCAATGATTCTTGGGTCTAAATAAACTGAGACTAATTCAGCACTTATATTAACTAAAATAACTAGAAATCCAATTATAACAATGCAGCCCATTAATAAAGGATAGTCATGAAATTTTGCAGATTCAAAAATATATTTACCAATGCCTGGATAAGAAAAAATATATTCAACTACAAGGGATCCACCTATAATGTGGTTTAATGATGTTGATATTAAAATAATAAAGCTAGGCATAATATTTTTTAAAATATGTTTTGTTAGAATTTCGTTTCTTGATATACCCTTTGATTTTGCTAAAATAACATAATTATTTTTTATTTCCTCTAGAACCTTATTTCTAATGAAATTAGAATAATAGCCTATATGACCAATAATAATTACAGAGGATGGTAGTATTGTGTGCTTTAATTTATTTAAAAAGTTTCCTTCTTTACCTATATCATAAACCCCTGAAGAAGGAAATACATTCAGTTTCACACTAAATATAAGGATAAAAACTAAAGCTAACCAAAATGCTGGAATACAATATAAAAAAGTACCAACTTTAGTAATAATATAATCTAATAAATTACCTTCGTTTAAAGCACATATAATACCAAGTATTAAAGAAAGTATAATAATGAAAAAAAGTATTATAGTTGTCAAAAGTAAAGTATTATTAAGAGCTTTTTTTATTATATTTATTACATTAACACCATATTTGAAGGATTTGCCTAACTTCCCTTTAAATAGATTATTAATCCAGCCTTTATATTGAACTAATAAAGGTTTATTAAGACCCATATTTTCTGTAATAGTTTCCCTTTGAAGTTTTGAAATGTTTTTAGCAGAATCACCATATATTGAGTATAAAGGATCACCTGGCATTGTATGGGCAATAATAAATATCATAAAAGTTAATATAAAAAATGTGATTAAAGGAGAAAGAAGGAACTTTTTTATAAAGGTAATCATTTTTTAATATCCCACTTTTCAATATTCCATAAGAAGCCAACACCATGATGGCCTAATACTCTACTATTAATTCCAGTTATGTTTTTATTCGCTCCATATACAGCATCTATATAAGCTATAAGAGAATATGGAGGATCTTCAGCAAATTCTTCTTGGAATTTATTATAATATTTTTTTCTTTTATTATTATCTAATGTTGTTCTAGCTTTTTCTAATAAATTATCTACTTTATCATTAGAATATGAATTTAAATTAACACCTTCATCTGCTTGTGTAGAATGAAATACTTTATAAGTATGATCATCAGGGTCAAAAGGACTTCCCCAACCGATTAAAAAAGAATCAATTTCTGACCATTTAACAGAACCTTTAGGTTTAATTTTTACATTTGCATCGACATTTATATTTTTAAAATATTGACAGGCACTATTAGCAATATTTATTCTCACTGGATCTCCTTCAAAACAAACTATATTAAAGGAAAGTTTTTCTCCATTTTTTTCTCTTATATTATCACTACCTACGATCCATCCTGATTTATCTAGTAATTCTTTAGCCCTTTTAGGATTGAATGAGTATGTTTTTATATTTTCATTATTATATGGTCCCATTTGAAGGGGACTTTTCGCTACTTCTCCCATACCATTTAATACTTCATCAACTATTTTTTCTTTATCAATAGCATAAGTTAAAGCTTTTCTTACATTTGCATTTTCAAAAATTGGATTTTTAAAGTTATACATTATACCTCTATAATCTGCAGTTTTTTCCTTATATAGTTTAATAGATTCATTGTTTTTAAAAATTTCCATATCCTTTGGTTCAATTTGTGTTAGATCAATATCTCCTGATTTTAATTGAAGTGCTCTTACCTTTTCATCTTCTATTACTTTAAAGACTAAAGTATCTATATTAGCTACATTTTCATAATAGTTTTCATTAGCTTTTAATTTTATGTATTGCCCCATTTCCCATTTATTAAGTTTATATGGACCTGTCCCTATGGGATTTTGATTAAAAGAAGAATCATTAATATCTTCATTTTCAAGTATGTGTTTAGGTAACATACCGACAGATAAATAATCAAGTATAGGTGGAAAGGGTTTATTTAAATAAATTTTAACTTTGTAATCATCAATAATTTCAACTTTAGTTATCTCTTTATAATTAGTACTTATTTCAGAATTATTTTTAGGATTTTTTATAGCTTCGATAGTATATTTAACATCTTCTGAATTAAATTGAGTTCCATCGTGCCATTTAACATCTTCTCTTAATATAAAAGTATAAGATAGTTCCTCTTTATTAAAGTTCCAACTCTTTGCTAAATCCGGTATAACTTTATTATTTTCATCATGCTTTGTTAGACCTGAAAAAATTATTTTATGAATTTCTCCGTGTTCATCTAAAGCAGGGTTAATTCTTGAATAGTCTGTAGCACTTCCATAAATTAATGTTTTTCCACTTCCTTTATTACTATTACAACCTGTAATAAAAGCAATAATTATAATAATACTTAATATAGATAATAAATATTTTCTCATCATATAAACCTCCTTAAATTATTCAAAAAATAAAAAAACATGAAGAACTTTTCCCTAGACATTAGGGATAGTAATCTTCATGATTACGAGCCAGTTATTCTTTTTTCGATACGTTAATTATATAACAAACTTTTTGTAAATGCAATAGTTTTTCGTATTTTAGTTTTATTTCTATAAAACTTTATTGAAAATATTAAAAGTGGGTATTAAAATAACTATATAAAGGAGGAATTATATGGATTTAAATTTTGGTAGTTTAAATGATTTAATAATAAGTTATGGTGGAAAAATTATTCTTTCAATTGTCGTTTTAATACTTGGCTTAAGTATTATTAAAAGAATAGTAAAATTAGTATCTAATAGATTTGAAAAAGTAGGATTTGATAAATCACTACGCTCATTTTTATTATCTTTAATAAAAGTATCTTTACAGATTTTATTAGTAATAACTATTGCATCAATGTTAGGTGTTGAAATGACATCTTTTATCGCTATAATAGGTTCAGCAGGATTAGCTGTAGGCTTAGCATTACAGGGAAGTTTATCAAACTTTGCAGGGGGTGTTTTAATACTTATATTAAAACCATTTAAAGCAGGGGATTATATAGAAGCTTCAGGCCATGCAGGTACAGTGGAAGAGATACAAGTATTTTATACAATATTAAATACACCGGATAATAAAAGAATAATTATACCTAATGCAAATTTATCTAATAGTAGTACAATAAATTATACTGCAAATCAAAAACGTAGGATAGATTTTACTTTTTCAGCAGGATATGATGATGATATTAAAAAGGTAAAAGCTATTTTAAATGAAATAGCTAAAAATCATCCTTTAATATTAGATACTCCTAAACCACAAGTAGTATTAGGAGAACACGGAGCAAGTTCTGTTAATTTCTATCTAAGGGCTTGGTGTGAAACAGAGAATTATTGGAATATATATTTTGAACTTTTAGAAAAAGTTAAATTAGAGTTTGATAAAGAAGGAATAAATATACCATATCCACAGATGGATGTACATTTAAATAATTAAAAAGGATGGATTATCCATCCTTTTTAATCAAATAAAAAATCGAATATATTTCCTAAATCACTTGTATCTGCTTTGTATATTTCTGTATATTTACATTTAGTACAAGTTACTGTGGAGAATTTCTTATTTTGAACATCGAATAATTTTGAAAATGTACCTCCTGTGGCTTGAAACTGATCTGTTTCATAGGATGTATTAGAACATTTAGGACACTTCCATGTACTAGTCATATAAAAACCCCTTTCTTTGTTATTATCTATTTATAGTGTATTCTATTATATATAAAATTTTCCTTCATTTTAGTAATAATTAATAATATGTAAATAATTTGTAACCCAAAAGAATGTGGATTTATAGTAGAATATATATAGGACCTAAATGTAATTAACATAAGGAGGGAATTATTTGAAAAAACTTAAGAGTAATATGATAATTTTAATAGTTATTATGACTATTATAACAACAGGATGTAATATAAGTGCTATTAATACAGCAAATCCAAAGGACAATATAGAAGAAAATGAAGATGAAAATCAAGAAAAAGAAAATGATTTAGAAGATAATGATAAGTCAGAAGATAAAGAAGATGAAAAAAATGATAATGAAAAAGAGGAAGAAAAACAAGTAAAAGAAATAGATTTACAAAAGGTTAAACCTAACGAAGCAGGACAAGTAATGGTTTTAATGTATCATTCTATCGGTGAACCTGAGGGGCAATTTAGAAGGACTCCTGATAATTTTAGAAAGGACCTTAAAATATTATATGAAAAAGGATATAGGCCAATAAGTTTAGAGGATTATGTTAAAGGAAATATAACTACAGAGGCTGGCTATACACCTATTGTGCTTACCTTTGATGATGGGTGGCAAGATAATTTTAATCTAATAGAAACAGAAAATAATAAAACTAAAATAGATCCAGATTGTGCAGTGGCTATATTAGAAGAATTTAATAAAAAGCATCCTGATTTTCCTTTAGAAGCAACTTTCTTTGTTAATATGTATCCCTTTGGGCAACAAAAGTATATAAAAGAAAAATTAAAATATATAGTAGATAAGGGAATGGATATTGGAAATCATACTATCAATCATG
>VENA01000032.1 GCA_009711785.1 Bacillota bacterium | reverse complement strand
TAAATCTACCTTTCTTATTATAATCACCCCATATATATAATGTATGAGATATATTATATATTATTTTTGATGAATTTGGGACATAATCACTAATGATATACTAAGACATTATCATTAATGAATCAGATTTTTAAACTTAATTTTTATTATTGTTTGAATTATGATTATTCTTATGTTATAATGCAATGGCGATAAATTCGGCTAATCACTCATTGTAACCAGTTATTTACTTATCTTACAAAGTCATTTACTCACATTAATAAATGAAACCATAAAATATTATGTATAAAAAAAACAAAAGAAAGAGGTTTTTATATGAAAGAAGATATCAAAAGACAACAAGAAGAAAAACTTTATAGTAGAAATTTTACTAAATTTGGTCTAGATATGAACCCTGTTGTTTCCATAGTTGCTGGACTATTTGTTTTGCTTTTTTCAGCCTATGCTTTATTTAATCTAGACCATGCGTTAATTGTAATTGAAAGTCTTAAAAGTACCATTCTAGCAAAAGGAGACTGGCTATTTATCCTATCTAGTAATTTCTTTATAGGGGTTAGCTTATTTCTCGCCTTTTCAAAATTAGGTAAAGTGAGAATTGGTGGAGTCGATTCCAAACCAGAATTCTCAAATTTTGCTTGGTATTCAATGTTACTCTCGGCAGGAATGGGAATAGGATTAATGTTTTGGGCTGTAGGAGAACCATTACATCATTCTGCTGTTATTCCTCCAATATTTAGAAACACAAATACAGAAACTTCAGCTTTAGCAACGACTTTTTTCCACTGGGGATTACATCCTTGGGGAATATATACTTTAATATCTTTAGCATTATCATATTTTGCATATAATAAAAATCTTCCATTATCTTTAAGATCTGTATTTTATCCAATATTAAAAGATAAGGTTTTTGGTATTGTGGGGGACATCATTGATGTTCTTGCTGTTGTTTCATGTTTGTTCGGTCTTGCTACTTCTCTAGGATTAGGAGTACAACAAATAAACAGTGGATTAAATTATTTACTAGGGATAGGTTTTAGTGTGAAAATTCAAGTTGGTCTTATTGCCATAATTACTTTAATGGCTACCCTTTCAGTCATATCTGGTATAGATAAAGGTGTAAAAATGCTATCTAAATTAAATATAAAAATAGCTTTTGTATTTATGATCGCTATTTTATTCCTTGGACCAACATCTTATATACTAAAATTATTTTCTAATTCTTTAGGTGTATATTTAAATGGCTTTCTTAAATCATCGTTCTTTGTATCTCTAAGTGATAGTACATGGCAAGGGGACTGGTCTGTATTTTACCTTGCATGGTGGATATCATGGTCTCCTTTTGTAGGTATGTTTATAGCGAGAGTTTCAAAGGGAAGAACGATAAGGGAATTTGTATCAGCAGTATTATTAATTCCTTCACTTTTATCTTTTATGTGGTTAACTGTTTTTGGAGGCACTGCTATACACATAAATAATTCATATAGTGGTAAATTATTTGAAGTAGTTCAAAATAATCTTCCAGTAGCATTATTTGAATTAATAAGTTTTATACAAATTCCTGTATTTGCTGAAATTGCAAAAGTAGGATTATCTACATTAGCAACTTTACTAGTTATATCATTTTTTATTACTTCAAGTGACTCAGGCTCATTGGTAGTAGATAATATTACATCTGGAGGTAAATTAGATTCCCCTGTACCCCAAAGAGTATTTTGGGCTTGTATGGAAGGTTTAGTTGCTGCTATACTTCTTTTAATTGGAGGAGAAAAAGCACTTTCAGCATTACAAACGGCTGTTATTACTACTGGTCTTCCATTTGCTATTATCTTAGTAATAATGAGTGTGTTATTAATTAAAAGTGTTCGTGACTCTTATAATAAACAAAAAATTAAAAGTAAAGAAGTATCCAAAAAAAGGGATGCTAAATATAAACGTAATAATAAAAAAACTTATGCTTCATAAAAAAGAGTTAGCCTAAATTTAGGCTAACTCTTTTTATAACTATCTAAATATTACTTCTTTTAACTTGGTTTCTACCATTATTTTTAGCATCATAAAGGGCTTTATCTGCCTTATTTATTAAATCATCTTTTAGAAAGTTCCTTATTTAAATCTTTCATTTCTTTTCTGATAACTTTTGTAGTGAGTTGTACCATAATAAGTGACTTATTTAATATCTTTATTTATTTTAGATCCATAACAATCAAGTACTGGAACTACAAACATAAAACCTATACCTGGTTTATGAATATAATCAAGTTCTTCGTTTATTTTATCTACAACCTTATCAAGCCTATCTTTCTTTCTAATTACACTTACAATTGTTTTATTGTATGGTTTATCTCCTTCAACAAGTTTTCTTATACTTGAGAATATTGGTATTTTCTCATTGTGTTCAAGTAATACTTTGCCCATACCAACACTATCTAATGTGGTTGCGCCACATCTATATTCATAAAATATTTCATGGATTTTATCAAGCTTATCTGTATCATTTAAAATTAAAAATAATGCATACATTAAATAATCTCCCTCTCTTTTATACATTAGCCTCTTTAGCTTTTATTATAGCAGTTTTTGTAGCTATAGGGCCAACTATTTCAGTTATAATTGTAGTAGCTAGTAATATAGTGATAACTAAAGAGCCTAAAGAATAACCTGCAAACTCCTTACTTACGACTATTGCAAGACCAACTGCAACCCCTACTTGAGAAAGTAATCCAAAACCTATATTCTTTCTAACCACTGATGGGGATTTAGATAAAGTACCTCCTAAAAGAGTACTTGTTAGTGACCCCTTTGCTTTATTCTCTTTTAATACAATAACAGTTGCTGCAGGAGCAGTAGCAGAGGATACTGCTCCTAAAATTAATGCAGTAGATATATTTTTTGTTAATAAGTAGGTAACCGAAGTAACAAGAGAAAAAGCTCCTAAAGATTCACACAAAGCTATTATAAAAATTGATTTTCCTAACCTTTTTATTACAGATATTTTTAGTTCAATACCGATATTAAATGCTATAATTCCTAATGCATTACACCTAACTCTTTAGCTAATATAATACCTGGAGCATTTAAATCAGTATCAATTATTATTTCAATATTAATTTCATCTAATCTTGATAAGGATTTAAGTATGGACGTACCACCATTTCCTGCTCCTATTATTGCAATATTCAAATGAATCTGATAATCATAACATATAGTTTACTATATATTGGACATATTAATAATAAAAATATATTTGTTAACAAAATATTTTCAATAGTGAATGCTATTTATTTAAATAACATATAATAAATATTATTAAAACTAATCTATTATAAATAAACTTCACTAAAAGAAAGCTTATTTTATTAACCTTGTATATTAGGTTCTTTCCAACCACTTATGTTTTTTTCAATTTCATAAGCAACTTTTAAACATATATCCTCCCTATATTTTCTTGATATAATTTGTACTCCTATAGGAAGTTTTTCCTTTGAAGTTCCAGCCCTTACAACTACTACTGGATTTCCTGTAAGATTAAATAACTTTGTATAGCTAAAAGACTTTCTATTTTCTCTATTTAAAGTTTCTCCATGTTCAATAGC
The DNA here is from genome assembly GCA_009711785.1 of Bacillota bacterium. Classification (GTDB taxonomy): domain Bacteria; phylum Bacillota; class Clostridia; order Tissierellales; family MES13; genus MES13. The sequence continues at coordinate 59,887 of VENA01000032.1, read as the reverse complement.
TGGTTTTGCATTAACTGGACATATTAAAAAGTCATATCTATTTAAGAATTTCTCCATTTTTAATTTTAACTGATCTAAATCTTTAATTAATTCACTATATTTACTAACTGATAAATTAGAGTTTTTTTCAGTATCAAAGGCCCATTTAAGTGATGGATGTACTTTCTTAGTCTCTAATCTATTTATAGTATCTCTTATCCATTTACCCCCATCTGCACTAAATATCCTTCCATATAGTTTATCAATATTACTGATATTTTCTGGTCTATGTAGACTTATATTATTAACTTTTCCTTCTAAATACTTAACTACACTCTTTAAAGTATCTTTAATATCATTTGTAGGTGTCATTATTTTATTATCTATAAAATACGCTCCGTTTAAAGAATTTAAATCTACACTTTTATAGTCCCTAACTTCCATATCTATGGTAGATGGATCCTTGTAATCATATCCATTAATAACATTAAATACAAGGGATAAATCTTCTACATATCGAGCTAAAGGACCTATTTGAGTAAGTGAATCTAGTAAACCTCCAAATCCTACAATATGACCATATCTAGATACTCTTCCCACCGTTGGTTTTAAACCTGCTAAACCACAAAAATGAGCTGGTAATCTTATACTTCCTCCTGTATCACTTCCTAAACCGATATATGATCCCCCTGAAGATATCATAGCTGCTTCTCCGCCACTGCTCCCACCTGGTGTTTTATTAATATCATAGGGATTATTAGTTTTTCCATAGACTAAATTATCTGTTTCAAATATTAAAGTAAGCTCTGGAGTATTTGTTTTTCCTAAAATGATTGCACCAGCTTTTTTTAGTTTATCTACTACCGTTGCATCATAATTAGGTATATAATTCTTTTTACCTAATGTTCCATAGGTTGTTGTAATATCTTTCGTATTAAAAGAATCCTTTATCGTTATGGGTATTCCATGTAGAGGCCCTAATATATTGCCTTCGGCTCTATATTTATCATATTTCCTAGCTTCATCTAAAACTTTTTCATTTATTTTAACCATACCATTAAGTTTAGGATTAATTTTTTCTATCCTTTTTAGTTGTTCCTTTACTATTTCCTCTGAACTTATTTTTCCTAATTTAATCATTTTTGCAATCTGTTTAGCTGATAAGTAAATTAAATCCATTTTAAAGTCCTCCCATATATAATTAATTACAATTATCTATTTTTAAAATACCTTATTAGATATACTTTCTAGATATTTAATATACATCCTTTTCATTACTTATAAAAAAAGATACTCTTTAAAGGTAACGAGTTCTATTTTGAAGTACTCACAATAAAATATCCAAAAGAATAGCGCAAAAACCACATATACATTCTCACTATAACTCACAATAGAAAATTCTTGTGAAAATCTTCTATTGTTTTAGTTTACTTATTAAAAGTTTAAACGGTACTATAGATATATAGAACAAGAGTTTTTAATTGTATATGGTTTTAGGGCGGTAAAATATATATTAATAGTGTCATGTAAAATTATTGAAAAGTATAAATAAAAGTTATGACTTTTTATGATTGTTCATTTTTTAGTTTAAAAACTAAATGTGATGTTTTTTTACAACTAAGGTATATTTTAAAAATATTTGATTTTGCATTACAAATTTGCCTTAAAAAATTGAATATAACATAAAATCTTCATGGTTTGTTCATATTTTCCTCACACTTTTTTGATAGATTAAAAACATTACAACATAGAGGAGTGATCAAATTGAGAAATATAAAGAAAACTATAGCACTGATTTTAATTGCAAGCCTAGTATTAGCAGGGTGCCAGACACAAACTAAAGTTTCAGTTGACAACAAAACAACAGTGTCTAAAGATGGAGTCTCGCTTCAAAATATGGGTACTTTTTATGTCGGTGACAGCATTGGAAATCAATCTATGATTCAATATATAGTGCCTGAAACAGATGATAAAAAAAGCCCGATAATTATGGTACCAGGCTTAGGACTAAGCTCTTATATTTATACCTCTACACCGGATGGAAGACATGGTTGGATGTTGGATTTTGCAAAAACAGGACATTCAACATATGTAGTTGACACCTCAGATTTAGTACTTTCTGGTTTCGATATAGATTCTTTCAACAAAGTCAAAAGTGGCAATCTTGACCCTGAAATGCAGCCATCTCTATCAACTTGGGATACTAAGTCTATATGGAAAAAATGGGGATTCGGAAACAGGAAAGACTCTCCTTATGAGGATGTCCAATATCCGGTAGAAAATATTGACGAGCTCTATGCATCATTCTCTCCACAGATAAAAGCAGTGTCAAACTTGACAGGAGAAAAAAACTCAGCAAAAGATGGACAAGAAGAAAGGTCTAAAACTATCAGAACTAACAATGAACAAAATAAAAGGACATCCAATGCTCAAAGAAGCTCAGGAAGTAATTCAACTCGACAGGCAAATCAACAGGAAGTTGACAATATTATTGAATTGCTAGAAAAGAATGGACCATCTATCTTAATAGTACATTCTATGGGTGGCGTTACTGGATTTGAAGTTGCAAGACAAAGACCAGATTTAGTAAAAGGACTTATTGTAATTGAGCCAGTTGGTTCCCCAACAAATGAAGAAGACATAAAAAATAATTTTGCAACAATTCCTTATTTGGCAGTCTATGGAGATTATATAGAATCTAGAAATCAGACTGGAAGACTTGAGTCTTGCAAAACAACAGCAAAGCTCATAAAAAAACATGGAGGAAAAGCAGATGTGCTTGTATTAACTGACGATGGGATAAATGGGAATACTCATTTGATGATGCAAGACAAAAATAGCTCTGAAATTGCAAATAGAATCTCAGCTTGGATAGATAACAATATAAATTATTAATCTACACTTTTAACACTTTCTTCCAACTCCTTTAGCCTTCACACAACAACCTTATTATCTAGTAACATTCTAATTTAATTAATGCTTTTTACTAAAGGATATAACCTTCATAGGCTATATCCTTTTAGCATTTTTAGAAACAAATAGAGTTTATTTGAAATAAATTACATCATTCATATCAAAAACTTTATCAACTAGCCCTAACCTTTAAGCTGGTGTTAAAGCCTCTCCTTTATGTGTTTAATTGTCTCAAAGAAATTATAAAAAAACCTTAAAATTGTCATTGAGTCCTAAGCGAATTTAGAATTATAGTTAGAATAGGTATAACTTTTACCACCAGTCATTCTAGCTGTCATGAATGGTCTTTCAAGGATAAATAATCTTCGTCTGATTTGTTGCATAAATCCATCAATAACTCGAGTATTAACTGTTAACATAAAAAGTAATGTGCTTTTTTTATTTAAATTTTCTTGAGTGAACACTCTCATTACACTGTTAATAAAAAAGGTCTTCATCGGTTATAAAAGTCCATTTCTTTGCATTGATTTGTTGTTTCATTAGCCAGAAATGAGCCAATGCTGTATAGTTAGTTTTTACATGAAGTCCATCTACATATTTAAACCTTTCCTTGAACTCATTGAGTTCTTCATTGTATTCCCAAGTCGTCTGCTATCTAAAGAAGTTGGTGGTTGTGGTTTATAAGAAAATGTATCCCTTGCATTTTTTCTACAGAAATCATATAGGTGGTCATTTTTGTAAATGTCAGTATCAATAACAATATCATTTTCATAACATCCCAGTCATATGCAATATCTGATCTAAATATATATTTAGAAAAAAACTCTCCATTTATCAAAAAATAGGTCGGCATTTAAAGGTATCTTTCTTTATATTTTACTTTCTTATTTTTTCTAATACATTTTTAATTTCCTTATTATCCATACCTAAACATTTTAAAAATTTATAATGTTCCTTAGGACTATTACCTTCAAACTCTCGATGCCAAGTTATTAAATCCTCTTCTTTATAACCTAGATTTAATAACATTTCTGTCCAAGTTCGATTATTAAAAGAGTGATTTTCATTTATAATAACCTCTTTTGTTAAAAACTCAAGGACTAACTTCTCTTGAATTTTTAATTGTTTAATTTGTAATTGAATCTGATGTAGTCTGTTTTTTAATATATTTGAAACTTCAGTATTTTTTATATCTAATAACTCTTTAATCTTATTTAAAGAAATGCCTGCTTCTCTATACATAATAATTTTCCTTAACCTATCGACTTTCTTTTCATCATATAATCGGTAGTTATTGCTAGATCTTTTTGTTGGACTTAACAATCCTGACTTATCATAATATAGAATGGTACTTCTGGATATATTAAATTTATTTTTAAGGTCTTTAATTGTATACATAACTCTCCTCTATTCAACCAACATTTTATTATGTTTTAAGTAATAATTTAATGATCTTTCCCATTTTTTCATATGCTTATTAAATTCTTCCTTTGAACTTTCCTTATACAACACGTCAATAAATTTTTCATTTAGTGCTATAAAAGTATACTTGATATAACACTGAGTATTATTTTCACTCACTTTTTTGAGACTTATATCTATAATTACTATTAACTTTTCCATAATAGTTTTCACAAATTGCAATTCATAATTCTTAAAATCATGTTTTGTTATTACCCAGTGATAATTTCCATAGGGATTATTCGTTTTAAATACACATCCTTTTTCTGCATATCCACTATCAGAAATGATCATATCATAATCCCATCCCTGTAACCATTCTTTTTCTCTGACAGGACATAATAACGTAAATATTTCTTTTCTACTACTTTTTAAAATTTGTTTATATGTTCTTATAATCTTCATATCTTTATTCAAAAAATCCCTCCTTTACTTTATGATAAAGTATGAAGTTATAGTCAGGTCAATATGTTTTTTTATTTTAAATACTAATAAGTCCGCTAAAAAGCGGACTTACATTATTTATGTCTTCTTCTCTTATTTGATGGACCCTTTTCTGGATCTATTATGACCTGTCTTTCTCTATCTCTATTAACATCTGTTAATCTAGGATTATATAAGTCTTCCTTTACTCTTTTCTTACCTTTATTTTTCATTTTATCACCTCAAAAATATTATGCGTACTTTCTAAAACATTATTCAGTACTTTTTATCATTATTTTTTAAAGTGATTACAACTATTTCAGGTCTATTAAATAATCTTTGTGGAAATAGACTATTTCCTAAACCTCTATTTACTATCATTTTAGTTTTATCTTCTTTATAAAGGCCAGAGTAATATTTAGGCAATATACCTTGGTCAGGAGCTACTAAACCTCCAATAAAAGGTAACTTTATTTGTCCTCCATGGGAATGCCCAGATAAAACTAAATCTATCGGATATTGTTTATATTTACTGATTTTTTCTGGTCTATGGGAAAGTAAAACTGTAAAATTTTTATCTTCTAATCCTTTAGTTAATTTACTAAGATTATCGTTATATTCTATCATGTTATTAAAAAATGTGTAATCATCTATCCCTAATATATTTAATCCTTTATTATCTCTTGTTATTTCTACCCTTTCATTTCTTAAAACCTTTACATTCAATTCTTTTAATTTCTTTTCTAATCCTTTAAACTTACCTGAATAAAATTCATGATTTCCTGTAACATAGTATATAGGTGCTATTTCAATAAACTTTTTTAAAAGATTTAAACTTAAGGTTTCATTATATCTTCTTTTATCTATCAAATCCCCTGTTATAGCTATTAAATCTGGTTCTTCCTTATATATCTTTTTTATTAAATTTTCCCCATTTTCATGAAATTTTTTATTGTGGATATCTGATAGATGTACAATTTTGTATCCTGAAAAGGCTTTTGATATATCTTTAGAATCTACTTTGTAACTAGTTACCATTATATTGTTATTTTGATAATATAAAAATACTGATAAAGTTATTATTAAAATAATAATCCATAATAATTTCATATATTTTATTTCCACCTCTGATTCCCCTCTTTTATATACCTTTAGTGGTCTCATTTTAAGGAGAAAGTTTCCATGTTGTAATTTCATTTGTTTGTTAAAAGTTATATCTATTATAAAAGGAATCTATTTCCTACTAAATAATTGGCTAATTGAAAAAACAACTAATGTTATTAACACTGGTAATATGATTACTAAATCCACTCTTATTATTGGTCCCCTTACTGTTTCAGCCCACTTTGATGCCTTAAATTCCCATATAGCATAAATAAGCACGGAAATTATAGTTATAAATTGGGTTTTAGTTATTTTTGTCATATTCTTTCTCCTCTCAATATATTACACCTAGCTTATATCTATATAATTAAACTATGTATTTTATCACCTCTATTAAGATTATATATCATTTTAATGCATTTTTTTATATTAGTTCTGCCTAAAATTAAATACTAATATAGTGTAAACCCTCTCATAAAATAAAAACTCTAATAAAGTATTTATCTATCAAAGTTTTTAATATTAAAACTATTTACCCTTTGAATACACAATTTTTTTAATTGTATTAATTGAAAGATAAAACTGATTAGCCAATTCTTCAATAGTCTTACCTTCTTTAAATTCTTTACGTATTTTATTATTTCTCTTAACTAGTTCTTTCCTTGCACCTGACTTTTCTCCCCATCTCTTTCTAGAACTATTACTAGGAATATAAACATATTCTCCTTGAACATACTTTTGTATTTCATCAAGTAGATGCTTTGGAAAAATACTATCAGCTTTTTTATAACCCATATCCTTATTCCTCTTTATAAAATTTCTCAAATTCGTTTATATTTTTAAACTCTACAATAGAAACATTTTCTTTTGTAAGTAATTGCCTTAATTTTTTATCTAGTTTTACTATTAGTCCTTTTAATCTATCTAGGTCATTTACACTAGATATAAGATCTATACCTATTAATTCATCATAAAACTCTTTATATTCACTATAATCATTGTAATCATTATACCAAATACCCTCTTCTGCCTTTGCTATAAAACTACATAGTTCATCTTGAATAAAAGCAGATTTTAAGAAAGCAGTATAATAATCACCCTCTTTACAGGCACGTATTACTTTATTTAAACTAGACTTAAGTTCCTCATAATAACCAACAAAGAAAGTTTCATATGGCTCTTTATCAGATAATTTCTTTGATTGCTCATTTAATAAAACCCTTGTATTTTTAATCAAAATTTCACTATCTTCAATTATCTGTAATGGATTTTTACCATGTAATATTTTATCCATTAATTCTTTAAAATCCTGTGGTAGTTTTTTAAATTTTAACGCTTCATAAACGGCCTTACCAAGTCCTCTTTTATAGTATGTTTGGTTAATTAAAGCTATAGTTATTAAAACATTAGAAATAATTTTACTAGATTCAATCTTCACATTACTTAACTCTTTTGTTCCATTTTTCATATTAAATAAATTTACATAGGTTTCATTAAAGTAATCAAATCCTTTTTTAATCATTAACTCAGATTCGTTAGTTGAATATAATTGACTTAGCTTTTCTTTAAGTCCTAAATATTTATTTAAGTCTTTATCGGTTGCTGAATATAACACTTTTGACTTTGTAATAACTGCTGCTAAAGGCTGATCTAAAGAAACTATCCTTGCAATCCTCTCCCATGTTATAGGAAATAAATCAAAACCTATATCTTCAATAATAAATTGTAAACTTAATTCTTTACCTCTTTCTGTTTTAGGAATGAAGAAAAAATCTAAATCGGATTTCTCTTCATTTAAACCCATTGCATATGAGCCATAATAAGCAAATATAGCTACATCATTTGGATACTTTTTTTCAATCTTTTCTTTAATAATCTCTGCGATTCTATAAATGTTTTTCATACCTTCCCCTCCATTTTTATACCCCTAATCCCTACTTTTTTTACTTCTATAATAAGTATAATATATCTATCTAAGAAAAAATATATAAAAAATAAATAAGACTAGTTTTTTACATAAATCAACAGACTCTATTTTAATACTATATTTTTAGGTCTTCCATATGTTTTCTAATAATTACTAAATAACAATACAATTAACTATTTATATAAAAAACAACGCCTTAAATAAAAATTATTTAAAGACGTTGTTTTGTTTTATTTTTTAATTCTTTATAGGTAACTTAACATCTAAAATATTTAGTCTATCGTAATAGAAGTATAAGTGTACAATAATGATGTCTATTTTAATTATTTTTTTATTTTTCTAGCTTTATTTATGATTTTATTATAGATTTCGATTATATATGGTTCATTAGAATATTTGTATAAATTATTAACTTTAATCCATCCAACGCCACTGGTTTCCTCTTCGTTTATAACCGTTTCTTCAATTTCTTTTCCTATTAATACATATGATGTATTCAAGTGCAAATGAGCGGATATATACTTACCTTTTTTCCTATGTCCATATACGGGTATGATATCTATAGAAATTAAATCTTCAGTTAATGGAACTACATCCAAAAGACCTGTCTCTTCTTTTGCTTCTTTAAGTGCTACTTTAAGCATATCACTATCCCCATCTGCATGACCCCCTGTCCAGGTCCAAGTATTATAAATATTATGATGAATCATAAGAATTTTATCTAAAGTTTTATTTAAAATCAATCCAGAACTTGTCATATGGGCTATTAGGTTTTCTCTAGTTAATATATTTTCGTGGAAATTATCTATATAGTCTAGAATTATTCTTTTATCGTTTTTTTCTTGTTCATTAATAGGTTTATACTTCTCTATCTCTTCTATAAAATTCATTATTAGTACACCCCTTTTCCATATGAATTTTTAACCCTACGTTTATGATACGAATCATTATTATCTTTATAATAACATATTTAATCATACTAAATCTGTAAAGTTAGCTAAACAATGCACTAATATGTCTATTATAAGTAATAAAAGAGTATATAACATATACTCTCTTTATACAATATTCAATAGCTTAGGCTAAACTAAATTATAGAATATTATATATTGCTTTTGATTTAATAATTAACCTGCAAAATATAAACGATACTATTCTCCTGTTATACTTCATAACAATATTTTTTTATCTTCCTTAAGCTGTTTTATAAAATAATCTATAATATCTTTTTTATCTAATAATAAATCATTCTATATTTTCCTTTTTAAATTTATTTTTGTAATATCACTGAGTAATTATCAGCATCTAAATGAAAATTATCTTTAAGTATCTTCAATCCACAATTTTTCAAAACTAGGATAAAGTCATAATGGGTAAATGGCATGAAATTTAATTTTAAAGATTTACAGCTAGTTTCCTTATCATCAGTAATTTCAATAAATAGAATCTCTACATTACTAGCCTTATTAAATCCATTTAAATTCCAAATATATGTAAATATATACCTTTTACCTTTATATTCTATTACATCACTTGTATTAAATCTTGTATTTTCCTTTAATACTTTATCCCAGTTTCTAGTATCTATTATTATTTTTCCACCTTTTTTAGTTACCTTATATAATGATTTTATATTACTTAACATTTCAGCTCTACTCATACTATGACTAATGGAATTTCCACAACAAAACACAACATCAAATTCTTCTTTAAAATGTAAAGGTAACTGTTGCCAAGATAATTGTTTTGTAGTAAATGATAAATTATTACTCTTAGCATATTGTTTGCTTAATTTTACCATTTCCTCGCTTATGTCCGTTCCAACTACTTCAATACCTTCTTTTTTTAATGCGGTTGCTTGGATACCGTTACCACAAGAACTATCTAATACCTTTGCATTTTGAGGCAGTTCTTTTAGTACTTCTTTATACTGATTTATAAATTCATCTTCATAGTCTTTCATATCAGCCTCTGCATATAAAACATTATAGAAATGTGACATTATATTATACTGTTTTTCAACATCCTTTTCATACATTAATCTACTCTCCCATATTTTTTATTATAGCTTCCATTCCATTATCTTTATAAATACAATATAGAACTTCATTATATTGACTATGAAATTCTTTATAGCTAGTGAGAAATCTATTTTTCCATATAATCCAAAATATTGTGAAAAATAACAAGAAAAAAACTTCTTTTCAATAGAAGTTTACTTTAATTCTTTCATTTGTAGCTAGGATGTATTTAGAAATAATTGATATTTTTTAAGAAAACAGAATGAATCTCCATTCATAAAAATGTGATTATTCTATTTGTAGTGTTTTAAGTTTACGTTCAATTTCTTTTCTTAACTTTAAAGTTTTTGCTAGTTTCTCACCAGCTCTTTTTGCTTGTTCTAATGCTTTATCATCTTTTAAAGCCTCTCCCTTACTAAATAATCTTAAAATTTTAATAGTATCTATAACCCTGTATCCTAAAGCTTCAAGAGGTTTAGTCATCGCTTCAGCAGTAAATCCCATGTCTTCTTCTGCATTCTGTTCACAAACAGCTAATACAACAGCATATTTTCCTCCCATTGCCTCATTAATACTCATCCAAACTGAACGATCATCATCTGAAAATACTTCAAAGCTATAACATCTATCCAAAAAAGCTTTCATATCTGATGATATATTATAAAAATATGTAGGTGACCCTAAAACTATAGCATCTGATTCTAGTATAAGAGGATACAATTTTTTCATATCATCTTTGATTACACATTTAAAGGTATCTTTACAACCTTCACATCCATTACAACTTTTTATGTCATAATCACCAAGATTTATTAGTTCAGTTTCTATTCCATCTGTTTCTAATACTTTTAATGTCTCTTTAACTAGTGCTGAAGTATTACCTTTTTTTCTTTTACTTCCTACAATCCCTAATACTTTCATCTTTCCACACTCCTTATACTTAATCTACTTAGCAATCTAACTTTTGACTATTTTTCTCTTCATTGCTTATAAATATAGCTTTTAGTTTATACTAATTCTATCATGTCTAGTATTTATTATATATTAAACATTTTCATCATTATTTTCATACCTTAGGAAATTTGTTATATACACCTTTCAATGAATCCCTGCTATTTGTATATGTTGTAACTTAATACTACTTCTGATACGTTCCTTTTAACTTAATAGGCATATATATATCCATTCCATCAATATAATTATACTCATCATCAAATTTCAAATGCTCTTCCATGCATTGATGCTCTCCATATTCATATTTGCTGACTTCTAACCAACTTTTTAACCGCTTCCATGCATCAATAATTGCCTTTCCTTCACCATCTATAACTAAATTTTTTACGCCACAAACAGCATAAAGTCCTCCTGGCATTATTTTTGTTTTTACTAAAGGATCTATAACTTCAATATCATTACTTATAGTAACACATACCTCATATCCATATTCTATATCTTTATAATTTGAGGGTCCGGGATTATTAAATCCAAAGATTCTAATTTTTTCACTCTCTATATCAATCTTATTTTCACTCATCCAATTACTCATAGTCTCAAAAGCTTTAAGTTCAGGATTTTTTCCATAGTAACAATAATAAGCAACCCTCATAGGTTTGATTTCTTTCAATACCTTGATGTCTGGATAAAGTTCCATAAATTCTTCATTTTCCTTAGAGTAGTATTTATCTAATATATCGATTTCTTGAAACTCCCATGTTAAACCCTGTTTTCTAAATTCACTAGGTGTAACCCCTATTATACGTTTAAAAGCTTTTGTAAAGGAAGTATGGTTCCCATATCCATATTTAATAGCAATATTTAATATAGTATCTTTTCTTCTTTCAATATCCTCTATTGCTTTACTCATCCGTCTTAACCTAATATATTCTTTTGCTCTATAACCAACCAACGAAAAAAACATTCTATAAAAGTTTGAAAGGGACATATATGCCTCCCTTGCTACATCTTCTAATTTAATAGAAGAATCCAATCTTCCTTCCATGTACCTAATAGCTCTTTGAATTCTTTCATAATAATTCATACATTACCCTTCTTCCATTTAAGTATAGACATATTTTATCACTAAGTAAAATAAATATAAATTACTCTTTTTCAAAATTATATTATACAGAAAAAAGTCCTAAATAAATTAGAAACTTTTTTCTATACTTTCTTATTATTATATTTTACTGAATATAGTCATCTACATTTCTTTTTCTAGAATATAAAATTCATTTGATCCTGGATATTTTATTTCTACAATTTTAAATCCACATTTATTAACATAGAAGTTATGATTTCTTTTTGAAAATCCTGGAGTCTCTGTCCTCCACTTCTTTGTATTAGGATAATTATGCTCTACTAAACTCCATACTTGAGTGCCTATTCCTTCATTTTCCATTTTGGGATCTATGAACATACATCCGAGAGAGTTATTACCATCTTCTTTAATCCATAGTATTATACCCCCTATTAATTCCTCTTTATAATATATTTTATATGCACTAGAATCTTTATGAAGACCCCACTTCATTAGGAAATCTCCTGTATCATATCCAGGCGGTCCCCCTTTTTCTTTTCCTAGATGTATCTTAGAATCTTCATCAAATGCTCTTGTCATAATCTGAGTTAAAGATTCTACATCTTCTTTTTTCAATGTACTAAATGAAATCATTTCATTTCCCTTCAACTACGTCTCCTCCTTATAATATAAACTTTACTTAAAAACATCAATCAAGTAATTAAGTATAATTCTATTATAATAAAGAGCTTTCATTAAAACTCGTCATTTTTTCTAATAAATCCTTTTATTTTATAACTTTTAATCAAATTTAACTAATCTTTAGGATAATTTGCTATATAAGTTTATTCTTCCATAAATGCTGAACTATTAAAAATTCAATCTCCTTCTCACTAAAAAAAACACCGTTACTTATTATCCCTAACTTCTACATGACTTTGTGTACCACTATGTATTTACTACATTTTAATTCATATTATATCACAGAATTTTTTAAAAAAATATATTGAATAATTAAAGGGATCATGAAAACATTATGTTTCCATGATCCCTTATTTAGTCCTACTTAGACCTAATAATTTCTACTTCATATCCATCTGGATCTGTTACAAAATAGTATTTAGGTGGGCTTCCTGGAAGTCCCATTAATTCTGTAACTTTATAGCCCATCTTTTCATGTCTTTGTCTCGACTCTTCTAAATTTTCCACTGAAAAAGCCATATGGCTAAATCCATTTCCTATCTCATAAGGCTCTTCTGGATTGTAATTATACGTTAATTCTAATTCATAATTTTCTGATTCATCACTTAAGTAAACTATTGTAAATTTGTATTCTGGAAAATCCTTTCTGTTTCTTTCAACTAGCCCTAAAGCTTCTTTATAAAATTTTAGGGACTTCTCTAAGTCCATTACCCTTAAGCAAGTATGTAGCATTTTATACTTCATGAAATCCTCTCCTCTATCATACAGATTTTCTTCTCATTATAACAAACTTATTTTTTTGTATCAATCTAACTTTTTAATAGGCTCCTGAAGAATAAGTCAACTCATAACTATGGCTATATATCTCAAATATATTTCCAAATGGATCTTCAACATAACACATTCTGTATGGTTTTTCCCCTGGATAGTATTCTCGAATAGGCATTCTTTGTTTTCCACCGTGTTCAACTATTTTTTCTACAAGACCTTCTATATCTGGATCTTGTACAGAAAAGTGAAATAACCCTGTTTTCCAATATTCAAAATTATTTTTAGGATCCTCATTTTGTGGAAATTCAAATAATTCTACCCCTATTTTATCTCCAGTAGATAAGTGGGCTATTTTAAAAGATGTCCAATCCTGACCAAATACATCATTGCACATTATACCAATAGGACTATCATCTTTCTTTACCTCATTAGGCTCCATTAAAACATACCAACCGAACACTTCTTTATAAAATTTAACTGCCTTTTCTATATTTGGTACTGATATGCCTATGTGTGAGAAAGTTCTTGGATATATATTACTCATGTTTAACAACTCCTTATGAAATGAATCTTAGTTTGTATATACTATTATATAGTAATATAATATAAGAAAACAGTATGCACTTTTTAGATATATACTATCAAAAAAGATAGTTAGGAGGATTATATGAAAAAGTCAGAGATACAAATTGATGAAAATGGAAAATTAAAATGTTCTCTAGAATATACAACATCTATAATTGGTGGTAAATGGAAAGTCGTTATACTTTGGCATCTTGGTAAAGAAGGTATTCATAGATATAATGAGTTAAGACGTCTTATGCCCGGTATAACTCATAAAATGTTAAGTCAGCAGCTAAAGGAATTAAAAAGAGATGGTCTCGTCCATAGAAAACAATATAATCAAGTACCACCTAAAGTTGAATATTCTTTGACTGATAAGGGATATTCTGTAATGCCCATTTTAGAATTAATGCACAAATGGGGAAATGACAATTGGCAGGGATAAAATACAGTTTTTAATATAGTTAAACAGGGTAAAATAAATAACTTAGTTAAAAAGCTAACATTTGACCACATTTAAATGAAAATGATAATTAGAAATTTATAAAGGGCATCTAAAAATCAGATGTCCTTTATTTATCGATTATTTGCATTACATCAAAACAATTTTAAGGTTTATTATAACTTTTTAAATACAATTTTAAAACTAATTGTCAGAAAAACACCCTAACTTTGAAATCATTAATATTTCTTCTATCATAAGTTACCACTGTTACTTATGATAGACTAATAATTGCAATCTTATAAACTGAAATTTACTTTTCTAGCTAACCCATATAATTCCGAATGCATAAAGTATCCCTAAAGCCATTAAAATTACACCAACAACACTATGAAAAATGTATACTTTCTTTTTCCATAATATTTCAGAACGCTTTACAAAAATCTGATATAATTTATTCTCACTTTCAGTAATACTGAACACCAAAAATAATACTCCTATAATTGTCATTATTATTCCGAATAATACATTCATAAAACTCTCCCCTAAAATTTTTATTTACTTTAAAAACTAGATAATGTTCTATTATATATTTTACAACTATAAAATTAATTATAGCATATTATAAGCATGTAATAATTTATTACAACTTAAATTAATTACATTATTTCGAATTCTAATAGAGAGTAAAAATACAAGAATAAATTTAATCACTACAATTTATTTATTATTTAAATAAATTCCTTTTATTTTTATGCTATAATTAGTTGTATAAAAGGATAAAGAGGTAAATTATGTTTCATATGGAAAAACTGTTAATATTTTAAATGGAGGTGTATTGCTATAAAAAAAGCGGTGAAATATTTTACTAGAACTCTAATTGCTTTATTAATATTTTTACTTTTGACTGTATCTATCTTTCTTATTTATCGCCAAGTACGGCGTAATAATAACAAAAGTCCTATAACTTCTGAAGATGGAATTGATACAGAAGAAATCATTGAAATAGGTGATACAAAACAATACTTATCAATTCGTGGTTACGATGTGAATAATCCAGTACTTCTTGTATTACATGGTGGTCCTGGCTCACCTCTTACGGCTGAACAGTACTTATATCAACGAGGATGGGAAAAACATTATACAGTTGTAAATTGGGACCAACGTAACGTTGGAAAAACCTATTTCTTAAATGACCCAGAGAAAGTAACAGATACATTATCAATATCAAGAGCTGTAAAAGATACAAAAGATGTGGTATTATATCTAAAGGAAAAATTTAAAAAAGATAATGTTATAATCTTAGGGCATTCATGGGGAACAATTTTAGGTACAACTTTTGCTCAAAAATATCCCGAACACGTCGGTGGTTATATTGGCATAAGTCAAGGAATTGATGTTCTCAATACTGAAAGAATTGGATATAAAAGAACATTAAAAGCAGTAAAAGCAGCTGATGATAAGGAATCTTTTGATTATTTATCACAATACCCTGATTATCCCTTTGTTGACGGAAAATATAAGGGTACAGTGTTACAAAAGGTTGGCAACATAAAAAGAAAATATTTGCAAAATGGTATCACCGTAAATCAAATGAAGAACATCATATTTTCACCTGATTATACTCTAAATGATATTACTTACTATTTTAAAGATATTGCATCCTTACAAAGTGGATTATTTGATGAATTGCTTTATAAAGGTTATACAATTGAATCTCTATCTAGAGATTACGATTTCCCAGTATTTTATATTATGGGGGAATACGATGGGGTTACTCCGCCTGATTTAGCAAAGAAATATTTTAATTCTATTAATGCTCCATACAAAGAATTTTTAACCGTTAAGAATTCTGGACATTATGTAATGGTCAATAATAGTGAATCTTTAAAAGATATTCTTATCCATAAGGTATATTCACATATAAATTAACAAACTATTAATTTAATAATGCAGTTTAAATATATGTATGCTTAATAAAAATATCCCTATGACTATTTACTCATAGGGATATTAATTGTGTTTTAAGTAAACTTGAATATTATAGTTTGAATCTATTGTTGCTAATAAAACATTCTTAACTTTAGTTTTATAATTATTATTTAATGTATCAATAAGCCACTCCTTAGTTCTATTAACATCATTAAGTGCATTTATGTCAATATCCCCTTCTCTTATAATTACTACTGGTAATGAGAATGGACTTTTAATAATATTCATATCCTTTGGAGTAAGGGCTTGATGTGATGTATCTAAAAACACAGATATTCTGCCTCCAGGTTCCCATAAAGCAACAGCTATCTTTTTTATATCATCTATCTTTTCTACTCTTAACTCCGACAATAGAAAGTCTAATGAAATCTTGGCTTTAGATAAATTTTTATATATAATATCTCCATTTTTTATAATAGGAATTGGAGATGGAGAAAAAAACTTTTCTATTATTCTAAATTTTAGTGTTGATTGTAAAGACAAAATATACATAATAACTAATACTGTAGTTGTAGTTATTGAGCCAGTCATTCCTAGTCCTTCATCAGAAAGAGGATGAGCTAATATATTACCTAATGTTATAGCTATGATAAAATCAAGAAGTCTTAATTGTGATATTGAACGTTGTCCTAAAATTTTTACAGCTAATAATAATATAAAATAAGCAATAATTCCTCTCAAAATCCATTGTATAATTGTTAAAGATTCCTGACTATAGAAAAAATCCAAATTTATATACCTCCATAGTATTTCATATGAATTATTGTTACTAGTATACCGACTTTTGAATTTAATTATTAAAATATCTTTAATAGTTACCCTCTTTACATGTGAAGGAAAATTTATAAAATATTTTTTGTATTATCATTGTAATCAACTAATCCTTCTTTCTGTAAAACCATAATAACCATTACTGTAAATTGCTTAATGATTGATGAAATAGGAAATACTATATTTGCTAATCCTATATGGTTTCCGTATATAACATCTTCTTGATATATTACATTGCTCTTATGTTATAGTTTAATCCATATAAAAACGCTTTTACTTGTGGTATGGTTCACTGTAACTATTAAAACGAGGTTTTGCTATTTTATTCTCTAATATATATTCTACATAAATATAGTATTATTCTAAAGTACAACTATTTGTTCTAATATTGTTAATTAACATTTCATATTGTAAATCTCCTAGCCCATACTGTGGGAAGGTTTTTAATAAATCCTTAATAAGTTTACTATTATCTTTGCTTATGTTTTGCAAAATATAACGATTAATCTCACTATTTTTAGTCCTGTAGTTTAAATATAATGATACGGCTTTATACATTGCAGGCATCAACTTTTCAGCTGTCATTTCTTTTTTACAAACTATACTTTTATACTTTTGTAAGTATCCATTTATTTCAATTTCATATGCATGTGATAGCATTTCATCTGTAACTTCATTTGCCATACAAAACAAAACATCCCCCTCAAAATTACATTGCTCTAAATAAGCAAGTATAGTTAGCATATTAATTTGACAGAACATATCATCACCAAACCATAAAACTATTGTATCAAACTTATTTTTGTATAATGGTTCTAATGGATTCAATACTATGCTCCTATACTGTTCTATTGTTGTATTAAGTGACTGTACTCTTATTTCAATGAATGCATCTGAAAATATCTCTTCATCTGCCTCCCCCCAACATATCGCTTCATTGAAAGGAATATAGGTGAATTTTTCATTAATCCGTCTGTTTTTTTCAAACTTATCCATCATGCAATTACCATTTAATATATGTAGTACATTTGATTTATATTTTTCAGATAACTCTTCTTGAATATTTGTTTTTCTCATTTACTCTCCTCCCCCTTACCCTGGTTATATTTTCTCTCTTACATCTTTTTATGACATTGGTTGTGATTATACATTTAATAATTAACTTAGTAATATAATATAGCTGGTTATTTTTATAAAGAAATCCTTATCCAAGTAGTATAGTTAGTTAAGGTTATTCTGACTTTTAATTGTACCATGTTACGTAAATATGGCTTTACTCATTATAGTTTTTTCCTGTGCATATTTATAGCCTCAGACTCGAATAACTTAAATGACAACTACTTCAAGCCACCATTACTTATGGTACGGTTCACCTCTACTTATTCTAAAAGCTCTATATATCTGCTCAAGTAATATTAGTCTCATTAACTGATGGGGAAAAGTCATTTTAGAGAAGGATAATTTAAACTTAGCCTTACTTAATACTTTATCTGATATCCCTAATGATCCCCCTATAATAAATGTAATATCACTATTTCCCCTTAGTGCTAACTCATCTAATTTTTTTGAAAACTCCTCAGAAGAAATATTTTTACCCTTTATATCTAAGGCTATTACATAAGTATTATTTTTTAATCTTTTTAAAATTCTTTCACCCTCTTTATCCTTAACCATCTTTATTTCAGTTTTACTTAAATTTTCAGGAGCTTTTTCATCATTAACCTCTATAACCTTTAGTTTACAATAACTAGATAACCTTTTTTTAAACTCCTTTAACCCAAGTTTTAAATATTTATCTTTAATTTTACCAACTGAAATTATCGTAATATTCATAATTACCTCCTTAAAATCCTTTTTAAAACATATCTATTCTTTATATAGTATCTTTTGTTTTTACTTTGATATAAAACAATTGTTAATTTTAAAGTAACTTGTCTAAACTTAAGTTTCTTTTTACAAAAGAAATATTTCTTATTTTCTCTTTCTCTATTATAAATATATAATTTTTCTTTATATTTTACTTTCATAAAAGCACCTATCTATACAACTAAATACACAGAAGCTTTATCACAAAATTCACAAGTGCTTGGACTAGTCCATTCAGTAAATGATATATCTTCTAACTTATAAACATCTGGTGACTGTTCATATTCAACTAAAAATTCATCGATAGCTTCATTTAAATGATCTTTACAAACAACATACATAATTTTCACTCCTAATCTTTAATAGCAATAATATATATAAAGGCTTGACGAATAAAATTTATACGTCAAGCCCCTTTCCTACCAGTTATTAGGTGTTTCTCCAAAAATAATTTTGAGATTCATTTCTTCACCATTTCTTATCACAGTTAAATTTGCCTTATCTCCAGGTTCATAATTGTAAAGTATTTTTCTTAGACTATTCATATCTATAATATTATTTCCATCCACTTTTGTTATTATATCCTGTGGTCTTAATCCTGCATTATATGCTGGAGAATCATTTACTATTTCTACTAATATTATACCTTCATCTATACTTAGTTTTATACCTAAAGCCTTTTCATATTTACTAATTTTTATACCTTTAATTCCCATATAAACAGGTTTAACTTCCCCTTTATTAATTACCTGGGAAATTACAGATTTTGCAGTATTTATGGGTATAGAAAATCCCAATCCTTCTGCTGAGGTTATTTTTGCAGTATTAATGCCTATTACTTCACCCTTAGAATTAAGAAGTGGCCCTCCACTATTTCCAGGATTTATTGAAGCATCAGTTTGTATTAAATCTTCCATATAAATGTTACCATCATTAATTGTCCTATCTAAACCACTTACAATCCCTGATGTAACTGTTCTTTGATATTGAAGTCCTAAGGGATTACCTATAGCAACTGCTAATTCTCCAACCTCTAATTTATCAGAATCTCCAAGCTCAACTTTAGGTAAATTATTTGCATTTACCTTAACTACTGCTAAATCAAGTCCAGTTTCATACCATAGAACTTTACCTTCCTTTTTAGAACCATCTTCAAATTGAACTGTTATCTCTTCTGCATTACCATTTCCAATAACATGGGAATTAGTTAATATATATCCTTTACTGTCTATTATCACTCCTGAACCTACTCCCTGTCTTTGCGTTGGTCCAAAGAAGTAATTATTTTCTGTCTCTATAGTAGTTATTCCCACAACAGATTTCATATTTTTCTTTGCTACAGCTGTTATAGTTGATAAATCATCCTTTGTATTTATCTCAATATTAGGATGATTATCGGCATTATTTTGATATATACTAGGCACTGGTATTAACTTTCCATAAATAAAGTTAGGAGCAATATATACTGACATAATACCCCCTAATAATGCAGCTATTAAAGCTACTATAAAATAAGAGAATAGTCCTTTTTTTCTTTTAGGTTTTTTATTCTTAGCTTCTACATCTTTATTATAACCGTTCTTAGATAAAGACGCCCAACCATTTTCCCTATTTTCATCGCTTTTAAAATCTTTATTATTAAAATCTCCATTATCCATATTCACACCCCCTAAAGTTTTATATTATATTATATACTTTAGTAGGACTATCCCTTAAGGCTAAATCAATTTTCAGTTCCTTTTCTATATTTATACCTTTTTCAGTTATAATATTAACTACAGTTTGATGGGCTAATTCAGGGAAGTTATTTTCTTTACTTAAATGTCCTAATACAAAGGTTTCATTTCTTCCAGAAAAAACTTCAGTAATAAGTTCACCCGCTGCTTCATTAGATAAGTGTCCATTATCACTTAGTACTCTTTTCTTTAAAAACCATGGATATTTTCCAACCTTAAGCATATCTATATCATGATTAGCCTCTATCATTAGTAAATCTGAATTTTTTATTTTATTTTTAATATTATCATTTACACATCCTGTATCAGTTAGGATGCTTATCTTTTTATTTCTGTAATGAAAATTAAATCCTACTGATTCGTTTGAATCATGAAAAGTCTTAAAAGGATGTATTCCTATATCCGATATTTCAAAATCTATATCAGATTTAAATTCTCTTATGTTTTCATCTTTAAGCTTTCCTAAATCTTTAAGCATACCATTCCAAGTATTATTATTTGCATATATAGGCAAATTAAACCTTCTTGATAAAATACCTACACCCTTTGTATGATCTTTATGCTCATGGGTTACTAATATGCAATCAATACTTTTAGGATCAACTCCTATTTTATCTAATCCATTTTGAATTTTTTTACCACTTAATCCTGCATCTATTAATATTTTAACCTTTTCAGTTTCAATATATTGACAATTACCACTACTTCCACTGGCCAAAGAACAAAATTTTAACGACATACAACTTTCCTCCAGTTCCAAATTATAGGCAATAAAATAACCGAGTACCCTCGGTTACTCTTTAATTCTTCTTATTTTAGCTCCTAAATTAATTAGCTTCTGTTCTACTTTTTCATATCCTCTATCTATGTGATGAACATTTTCTATTTCTGTAGCTCCATTAGCTATAAGTCCAGCTACTATACATGCTGCGCCTGCTCTTAAATCCGTAGCCGATACTTTAGCTCCACTTAAAGACTTAACCCCATCTATAACTGATGTTCGTCCATCTACCTTTATATTAGCTCCCATTCTTTTTATCTCATCTACGTATTTAAATCTACCTTCAAATATACTTTCTGTAACTACACTTGTTCCCTCTGCCACTGAAAGTAATACTGACATTGGCTGTTGAAGATCCGTTGGAAACCCTGGATATGGAAGTGTTTTTATAGTAACTCCCTTAAGCCCTTCTTTAGCACAAACTCTTATAGATTCTCCATATTCTTCTACCTCTACACCTATCTCTTTTAATTTAGCTGTAACTGATTCAAGATGTTTAGGAATTACATTATCTACTATAACATCTCCCTTAGTTGCAGCAGCAGCAACCATATAAGTTCCTGCTTCTATTTGGTCAGGAATTACACTATAAGTACAGCCATGTAATTCTTCTACTCCATTTATTCTAATTACATCTGTTCCTGCTCCTCTTACATCTGCTCCCATTGAATTTAAAAAGTTAGCAGTATCAACAATATGAGGTTCTTTTGCTGCATTTTCTATAATAGTCTTTCCTTCAGCTAATACAGCAGCTAACATTATATTAATAGTTGCTCCGACACTAACAACATCTAGATATATCTTAGAACCTTCTAATTTATCTGCCCTACACTTAATAAGTCCATGGTCTATATTTACTTCACTACCTAAAGCTTCAAATCCTTTTATGTGTTGATCTATAGGTCTTGTCCCTATATCACACCCACCTGGATATGACACTTTAGCTTCCTTAAATCTCCCTAAGGCTGCTCCTATTAGATAGTATGAAGCTCTTAATCTTTTAGCTAATTCATAAGGTGCTACGCACTCTTTTATTTTACTTGTATCTATCTCCATTATATTATTATATTTTAATTCTACATCTGCACCTAATTCTGTCATAATATCTTTTAATATATAAACATCACTTATCAATGGTACATTTTCAATTATACATTTATCTCCTGCTAAAAGTGTTGCGGGTATTATTGCTAGCACTGCATTCTTAAATCCACTTACATCTATTTTTCCTTTTAAAGGATATCCGCCTTCAATTATGAGTCTTTCCATATATGGTAACTGACCTAGGTCAGTTGCCTTCACCCCACTTTCTAATATTTAAGTTTATATAAATTTACATCTTACTATAATATTTATTCTTTTAAAACTTTAATAGAACAACTTGTACAAAAGTCGTATATATTCATTATATAAGACTTTTGCCTATTTTTAAACAGTAAAATTATAGGTATTTCAAAAAAACGGAGGGGATTTTTTCCTCTCCGTTTTAAACTAGTATTCTTCTAATATTCTTCTAAAAATTTAACTGTCCCTTTAGAATCATTAAATTGTATTCGCCAGGCTGGTCCTGCTTGCCCTTTTTTAGCATTTTTTATATTTCCTATACTGTGCATATCTGGATTAAAATAATAACAAATACTTATATCAGTAATTGTTTTTCCATAAATATCACTCTTTGAAAGTAATCTTAATAATGCATAAGGCGCGGGCCTTATCTTTATTTCTGCATCATTCAATTCACCTACAACAGGCCACTTTCTTTGAAATTCTTTTACACCACTTGAGTTTATCTTAAACTCCATATGACTTACTTCAACAAAAAAATCATTATAAACTTTTGTGTATCTGAGGGTGTGCTCTCCATTTATAACATTATGATATGTGAGTTTATAATCATCTTTATATAACCCTTTTTCTTTTAAAAAATTACTTACTATTAAATCTAGTTGCTCTTTCCCTAAATCTCTGTATTTCTTATTACTACGATGATTTTCATATTTGATATAATTTTTATTTAGTATTTCTAGTCTCTCTAAATCATTTTCATATAATACTGATATTACCTCTTTATCATTCTCATAATATATAGTACTTTTTCTATTATATTTATCATTTTCTAAAAATTTAATTGCTAACTTGTCTGGTTCAAAATTTTCATACTCTATATTTAATAAATACATTGATGGTAGATTTTTAGGAATATCTGTAGCTAGTTTTATATTATTTTCATTTAATAAATCTTTAACGTTTTCAATAAACTGCTCATTAGTAACAGGGTCATTTTCTTTATGTTTATTCTCGGTAATAACATAAACTAATAATATATTTGTTATAATAAAGGCTAGTATTAATATATTTTTTGCCTTAGACCAATTCATATTTCATCCACCATCCAGTTACATTAAGTTCTCTTTATTAACCACATCTCCTGTTTGTATATCAAATATATACTCAGTTTTACCTATTTTTATTATCCAAACACCCGGCATTATTTGACCCTTTGTTCTTTCACAGGGATCGTAATAAGCTAAAGATATTTTCTTAATTGATGCAAGAATTTCTAATATTTCAACTTCTTTTTCCGTTACACCTGTTTCCTTAGCATATATATATTTAATCAAATCTATGTTTTCTCTAATAACATCCTCTGGAACCTTAGCTT
Source organism: Bacillota bacterium (assembly GCA_009711785.1). Taxonomy (GTDB): domain Bacteria; phylum Bacillota; class Clostridia; order Tissierellales; family MES13; genus MES13. Next base: position 35,755 of record VENA01000032.1, on the reverse strand, counting down.
TTTGAGTTTTATATATTGAGCTTCTATATATGCCTATATCTTCATCCCTTAAGTATTCCTTATAGTTTTTAACATATTCATTATAAACTTCTATTTCGATGGGGGCTTTTAAGCCCTTTAAGTTTTCCATAGAGTTTTTATTTAGTACAACCGGTTTGTTATTTACCCTATAAGTAATATTAAATCTATAACCTTTATTACCCTTCGATTCTATCTTCTCAATGTCTGTTAAATAAGCTCCAGTGGGCCATCTGTTGTTTTCTTTTATAAAATCAACTGCTGTAGTTAAACTTTCATAAAGGTCTCTTTCTAATACAGGCTCTTCTATTTCATTAAAATATTCTAATACTCCATTAGGTGAAATAACAAGCCCCTGCGGATCATACATATATATAACTGAACCATTATTTTCTACGACTTTTCTAATATAATCAATATCTTTATCGAAGAAATTCTCAATCATTGACTCCATTTCTTTATCTTTTTTTCCTATTACACCACTTTTTGCATAAACATCGGGTAAAGTATTAATCATGCTATTAGGAGCCGGTGCATAAACATCTTTCTGTGCTCCAAACATAGTCCTTCCTGGATAATATGTAACATATTCTTCATCACTATTATTTTCTATATCTTTTATTGTCTTTGCTATGTTTTCTATTGATATTTCTGGGTTCTCTACTTTTAAATATTTTTCTCCATTAGTGAAAATAAAAAGCCCCTTAGAACCTAAACGTATATAAATATCTTCTACATATCCTATCTCATTATAAATTGAACTAGGAGTATAAATACCTAGCATCTTTGAAATAACTTGACTTGGTATCTGTTCTTTAAATTGTAAAACAATAGATCTTTTACTCTTATACTGAATATATTCTTTTTTATCTATTAGCTCAATAGTAGAATTTTCTTTGTGAAATATTTTCTTTAATACAACCTTTGAATCAGTCCAAAGATTATGGGTATTATTACCATATAAAATTCTGTGATTGTTTATTCCATAGGTTACTAGAAATCTTTCAGGAGAAATAATATCAGAAAGGAAGTAATCATACTCTTGTTTAGGAGTGTCGTTAAGTTGTCCAAATGAGGGCATCATATTAAAGGGGATGTCGACTAGTAACCTTTGTGTTAATAATACGCTCAGAGCAAATAAAGTTACTAGGACAGCCGTCTTTAATCTATCATTAGTCATTATTAATCATCTCCAAGATTACTCTGTTGATTTGTCCAACTCTTTTATCTCTCCGTTCTCTGTGTTATCTTCTTTTATATTTCCGTTTGAGATATTATCCTCTTTTATAACTTTACTCTCACTATTATCTCCACTTATCTGTTGCTTAAGTTTATTTAATATGTTTATATCTTCTGCTTTATTTAAGTATTCCTTTGCCTTTTCTTCATCTGCAACAATAACTTTTTTAGTTACTGAATGAACAATAGTATCTTCTTTCTTTGCTTTTATTACTATTTTATTAGTACCTTTTTTTAAATTAATACTTTTATTAAATATTCCTAATTCTCCGACTTCTAATGTATGGGTTTCAATTTCTGTCTCTTCTAATTCTTTGACAGAATAAACTTCAACCATTATAGTTGTACCCTTTTCAGCTCTTCCAGAAAGTAAGACAGTTTCTTGAGAAGTAATAAAATCATCCTCAGGGAATACAACTTCCATACTGCTTTCCTGTTTTTTAATTTCAATTTTCGTTGAATTTCTGTCTGTAGTCTCTGTATCATTGTCAATTGTATATCCAACAGAACCAGTACCAGCTATAATAAATAGTACTAAAGTTCCTGTTAATGCCTTTCTTAGCATAATAAAAACCTCCTTATTGCATATATAACATCATATTATAATTATACAACATCATTATTACAAACATATTACAACGTAATTAAAATTAAATTACACAGAAAACATTGTTAAATTAAGAGTTCATGCTATTTAAAAAGTATTTTAATTATTTTCTTTAGGTAATATTAAGTTAACCTTAGTACCAACATTATATTCACTCTCAATTGTTATATCTCCCCCATGGGCTATAACAATCTGTTTTGCAATGGATAAACCTAAGCCTGTTCCTCCTAAAGCTCGGGACCTAGCCTTATCCACTCTGTAAAACCTTTCAAATATTCTATTTAAATCTTCCTTAGGTATCCCTATTCCATTATCTTCAATTGTGACGAGAATTTTTTCGCCTTTGGTTTCAGCACATACATTTATTTGTCCTTCATCAGGGGTATACTTAACAGCATTACTTAATATATTTAACATAACTTGTTCTAAAGCATCTTTATCGCCATAAATTTTTGGTAAATCTTCTTTTATGTCTATGTTTATGCTTTGTTTTTTCTCCTGAGCTGCCATATTTATCTTCATATAAGATGACTCTATCAATTTATTAATAGATAATTTACTTTTATCCCATTTCATTTCTTTAAAATCAAAGTTAGATAGCTGTAATAAATCTCTAACTATTCTTGCCATTCTATCACATTCATCATTAACTACTGTTAAGAATTGAGTTGCCAAGCCCTTATTATCTATTGCTCCATCTAAAAGAGTCTCACTATAACTTTTTATTGTGGTAATTGGAGTTTTTAGTTCATGGGATACATTAGCAACAAATTCTTTTCTCATATTCTCTAATTTATGTTGTTCTGTTATATCTTGAAATACGATTATTAAACCACCGATTTCATTTCTATTATTCTTAAATGGAGCATACTTAGCTCTATAGGTTGACTTGCCTATATGAATTGTTTCAGCACCCTCCCAGGAATCTTTTTTGGTTAAATACTCTAAAGTTATATTTTTATCTATATCTTTAAATATATCATCAAATTTTATCTTTATAATATCATTATATGTAAAGTTCAATATATTTAGTGCTACTGGATTAGCATGAATTATATCGCCCTTATCATTTACTGCTAAAAGTCCATCAGCCATATAATTAAATAAAGTTTCCATTTTACTCTTTTCTCGATACATTTCTGATATTGTACTGTTTAATTTATCTGTTAAAAAATTAAACATACTGGCTAGTTGACCTATTTCATCATTAGATTTAACATCAACATATTGATTAAAATCTCCCTTAGCCATTTTTTCAGCTTTAACTGTTACATCATTAATAGGTTCAGTTATACTTCTTGCAATAAAAAAGCCTAAGGTAACCGTTATTAAAAGTGCTAATAATGTTGCTTTAGCTAATATTATTTTAGATTCATCTAAAGTGTCTGTAATATTTTTTAAATCAGACGCCATATAAATTATGCCTTTAACTTCTCCCATTTCATCACTTGTAACAGGATAGGCTAAATGTTTAACCCTTATATTATCATTATTTACACTTAATCCTTGTTTATTAACCCCTTCATTTAATGCTCCAAGAAATAATTGCGGTTCTATTTCTTTATTTTCATAGGCACTAGTATCTACTATATTTTCATTATTTGGATTAGCTGCTATAATTACTGGGTTTGTAGGTGAGTTATTAATAATATATATTCTATCCGTTGTTGGTAAAGGCCATTTTTTTATTGTATCTTTTATACTTTTTTTAGTTCCTTCTCTATTCCAATCTTCATTTTTCACTACCGAAGAATATTCAAGTAATTTTTCAACGTAACTTTCCATAGATTCTGAAGTTTGCTTTATTTGTTGATCTTCGAAAGCTTTTACTATAAATATCCCAACAATTATCATAGCAATAAACACTAAAAGGAAATAAACTGTTATAAACTTCCACCTTATACTTTTAAACATACCTATGTCCTCCTAAAGTAGTACCCTACACCCCGTTTTGTGATAACATATTTAGGACTGCTTGAATTGTCTTCTATCTTTTCTCTTAATCTTCTTACAGTAACATCAACAGTTCTTATATCTCCATAATATTCATAGCCCCATACTTCTTCTAATAGTTTTTCTCTTGAAAAAACCTGTTCAGCTTTCGTTGAAAGAAACTTAAGTAATTCAAACTCCCTTAAAGTAAGTTCAATTACTTTATCATTTTTCTTAACTTCATATTTATTTAAATCTATTATTAGATCTCCTGATTCTATGACTTCACTTTTATCTGTACTAGATATCTCTCCCCTTCTAATATTAGCTTTTACACGGGCAACTAATTCCCTCATACTAAAAGGTTTTGTTATGTAATCATCAGCCCCTAATTCTAATCCTAATACCTTGTCCACTTCTTCTTCTTTGGCAGTTAACATTAATACAGGTGTCTGTAAACTCTGCCTTATTTCTCTTAATACTTGAAAACCATCTTTTTTTGGTAACATAACATCTAATAACATTAAATCAGGGTTGCTATCATATGCTTTTGTTACAGCCTCTTCTCCGTCAAATGCCGTAACAATTTCATAGCCTTCCTTCTCTAAATTATATTTCAATATATCAGCTATAGGTTTCTCATCGTCCACCACTAATATTTTTTTCATTCATAACCCTCCACTTATTTATTATAAGAACAATATTAATTATATACTCTTTCTATAAACTATAACATTTTCCTTCTAAATTCACAGTAAATTATAACGTCAACCAAAAAAGGCTGACGCTATTTATTCTATATCATTTAAATTTATCTTTAAAACTACCTTTACAGTTTTATGAATTGTGTTTCCTTCTCCTAGATCTGTTAACATCAACTTAACCTTTTCAAATCCCCAATTATCAGATATATTCTTTACTACCTCAAAGGATTTTCTATAGGCAATTGTCTGATCTATACCATTAAAATCTTTATTTAGATTTTCTACTGACACTTTATTATTATATGATAATTTTTCTCCCCATTCAAATCCAGTGGTTAAATACTCTGTATATAAAGCTAATCCTTCTGTCAACCACATAGGATAATTTCCATTTGTTAACTCATCAACTATTAAATGAGTTAATTCATGTACTATAGGGCCCTTTTCTTCATATATGTCTTTAATGTTATTATCATCTTTAATCCACTCCATTGGAGAAAGAACGTTAATCGTTCCACTATAATAAACGCCTAAAGGTGGTCTATCTTTATCTAATCCAACATTTTTCAATAATTCTTCTCCATCATTATATATAATTATATCAAATTTTTTATCAGGATAGTACTTATACATATCACAAATATCAGCATAGTATTTATCTATAATTTCTTGTGTCATTTTTGCTGCTTTATTATTATTATGTCTTATGATAAAATGTTCTGTTTCATATACATCGTAATCCTTAACATTATTAAGGATTCTATATTTTTCAATGTTTTTTAAAAATGGGTATAGAGAAATTTTTATATAATCTTGTAAATTAACAGAACTAAATATTAGTATACATAGAAATATAAGAATACTCATTATTATTACTGATCTTTTTTTCATTATAAGTCCCCCTCTCTATATCTCTATGTATATGAGGGACTTCTTCATTATACCACAACATTATGTAAACTTCATTGGTAATTTTTTTGCACAATTACTTAAAACTTAGTTACTTCCCCCTCCCCCTTAAAAAGCTAAATTATATAAAAATTTATAAATATTTACTCCCTTTATATATGATACTAAAATACAAACATTTCCGTTCTTAGATAATCTTGTAAATATTAATATATTAAAAACTATTAGCCTAGTAAATCTTTAAATATATGACTATTACTATTTTTTAGTTAATTACAAGTTTTTCTGATTAAGTAATAACCAATTACCCCTATGGTGCATAAACTAAACATAGGAAGGTGATTGTAATGATAAGAAGGCCTAAATTTAAGGTTGACCCTGTAGTTGGAGCAAAACTCCACTCAAAATCAAAAGCCCAAATACCAATCATTGTAAGATTTAAAAATGGGGACATTAATTTTTTCAATAATAAAGCAAGTAATATGTCAGCAGATATAAAATATAACCTTCCTTTAGTCGGAGGAATAGCTTGCAATATGAACCTTAGAGAAATAGAAAAACTATCTAATGATCCTGATGTAGAATATATCTCTTTTGATTCGAAAGTATTCGCATTAATGGATATAGCAGGCAAAACTATTTCAAGTAAATTCCCCCACGAGAAGGGTTTTACAGGTAAGAATATTACAGTTGCAGTAATCGATACAGGAGTAACTCCCCATAATGATTTAGTAAAACCAAAAAATAGAATAGTAGGATTTAAAGACTTTGTAAATGGAAAAAATAAACCCTATGATGATAATGGTCACGGTACCCATGTTGCCGGTATAATTGCAGGAAATGGCTATGCCTCTAATAAAAAATATTCTGGCATAGCGCCTGAAGCTAATATACTAGCTGTTAAAGCCTTAGATGAATCAGGTAGTGGAAATACTTCAGATATTGTTTCTGCTATAGAATGGGTAATAGAAACTAAAGATGTTTATGATACTAAAATATTAAATTTATCATTAGGTAGCCCTGCTACAAATCCATATTCTTCTGACCCTTTAGCAAGAGCAGCTGAAGAAGCAGTTAGAGCTGGAATTACAGTAGTAGCGGCAGCAGGTAATAGTGGACCTTCAGCAAAAACTATACTTTGTCCTGGCAATAGTCCATCTGTAATAACTGTTGGTGCTATAGATGATAATAAAACTCCAGAACCTAACGATGACTTTATTGCACCGTTTTCTAGTAGAGGTCCTACAAAGGATGGCATAAAAAAACCTGATGTTGTAGCTCCTGGTGTTGATATAATGTCTTTATCAAACACAGGTTCAAATTATGTTTCTTTAAGTGGTACTTCTATGGCAACTCCTGTTGTTTCAGGATCATGTTGTCTTTTATATCAAAAGGCAAAAAAAATAACTCCTTCCCAAGTTAAAAATATGCTTAAAAAATCTTGTAACGATTTAAAAGAATCTAATAGTGACCAAGGTTCAGGAGTTATAAATCTTAAAAACTTATTTGAAGAAGACATTAATAACTTCCCAGTTAATGAACAACCAAAATCTAATGGATTTTTCAACGAAAATATTATCATATTTCTTCTTCTTATATTATTGTTTAGTGGAAGTATTTAAAAAAATGATAAAAATCCCCATACATACTGGGGATTTTTATTATCTATATTTTTTTCCTATATAACTATACGGGTTTTTATTTTTATCATATTTTAAAACTTCAAAATGTACATGGGGTCCTTTACTTCTTCCTGTATTCCCCACAGCAGATATTGTTTTATCTTTATAAACCCTTTGGCCTTTTTTAACATATATCTTACTACAATGGGCATATCTTGTTTTAAAGCCTCCACCATGGTCTATTTCTACCATATATCCATAGCCGCCATTCCAGCCTGCAAATGTTACAACTCCACCATCTGCTGCCTTTATAGGAGTGCCTATTCTTGAAGCTAAATCTACACCATAATGAAATCCTGCTCCCCTTGGACCATATCTTGAAGTTAATCGTCCACTGGTAGGTCTTATAAATCTTCCAGTACCTTTAGTAGGTGGTGGTTCTTTAGTTCCTTTTATTTTAATCTGAGCAACAGGTTGTGATATTAGTGTCTGTTTTAATATCTCCTTAGCTACCTCTATACCATTTTGTTTTTCTACTTTAGCTACTACTTCCTTCTTACCTGGAGTTCCACTTCTTTTAACCCTTACTTCATCATTATAAAGAGAAGCTGTTTTCTCATATTTAGTTTCGTAAGGAACTTTTTCAATATATTTCTTCTCCTCATAAGTAGCAACAGTTAAAAATGGCTTCGGTACCACAAGACTTAGTTCGTCACCTGGCTTAATAATCTCTGAATCCTTATCTATGTTTGCCTTCATTAAATCTTTAACAGTTATATTATATTTATGTGCTATCGACCAAAAACTTTCACCCTTTTTAACTACATGCATCTTTTCTTCAGTAGTACCTTTTCTTATATATTTAAGCACTTCATCATACTTTTGTACCTTAGAAAATGGAACTTCCCTTTTCACTATATTAACATCTTCAACTATCTTTACTTCTTTAAGCTTAATTTCTTCTTCATTGGCCATTTCGATGTAAGGTTTTTTAATCTCTTCTATAAGTTCATTAGCAAGCTTTTCAGTTTTTAATAAACCTAATGTACTTCCATTAATTTGAATTCCATATGCTACTACATTATAGGTTAATTTAGATTTAATCTTACTTTCTATCTTTACTAGTTCAGTTAACTCATTTTCTTCTGCATGGACTTTTTCAAATTTAAAACTTTGATTTATTACTACCTCAATATCATAATCATTACTTAATTCCTCTTCAATAGACTTAACTATACTAGTTACTGTTTCTTTGTTCCTAACTATTCCTATATCCTTATTCCCAAAGGATACATTATAAGCTAAAGTATCTCCTTGATGTTTAAGCATTTGATTATAACCTAGCCTTAATCCACCACCAATGATAACTCCGACAGTTAAAGTTATCAATATAACCATATTAAATTTTTTATTTTTAAACATTTTCAAAAGTCTATTTTTAAAATTTTGACCTTCCATAAAATTTGAGCTATTCATCTATAAGCTCCTCCCATAAAATATAACCTATGTAATATTGAACAATATATGTAATGCTTTTACATTATTTCCTTTCTTTATTATATCATAGGAATTTTATGAAACAATGTTTTTGTTAAAATTTACTAAATAATTTTTCTTATATTAATATTGAGTTAAAAAATATAATTTGACAAAGAAAAATCCCCAGTTAACTGGGGATTTTCATTATCTATATTTTTTTCCTATATAACTATATGGATTTTTATTTTTATCATATTTTAAAACTTCAAAATGTACATGTGGACCTGTACTTCTTCCTGTATTTCCTACCGCTGCTATAGTCTTATCCTTATATACCCTTTCTCCTTTTTTAACATATATTTTACTACAGTGGGCATATCTCGTTTTAAAGCCTCCGCCATGGTCTATTTCTACCATATATCCATAGCTACTCTTCCAACCTGCAAATGTTACAACTCCACCATCTGCTGCCTTTATAGGGGTGCCTATTCTTGAAGCTAGATCTACACCATAATGAAATCCTCCCCATCTTGGACCATATCTTGAAGTTAATCGTCCACTGGTAGGTCTCATAAATCTTCCAGTTCCTATGGTAGGTGGTGGTTCTTTAGTCCCTTTTATTTTAATTTGAGCAACAGGTTGTGATATTAAAGTCTGTTTTAATATCTCCTTAGCTACCTCTATACCATTTTGCTTTTCTACTTTAGCTACTACTTCTTTTTTACCTGGGGTTCCACTTCTTTTAACCCTTAATTCATCATTATAAAGAGAAGCTGTTTTCTCATATTTAGTTTCATAAGGAACTTTTTCAATATATTTCTTCTCCTCATAAGTAGCAACAGTTAAAAATGGCTTCGGTACAACAAGACTTAGCTTATCACCTGGCTGAATAATCTCTGAATCCTTATCTATGTTTGCTTTTATCAAATCTTCAACAGTTATATTATATTTATGTGCTATCGACCAAAAGCTTTCACCTTTTTTAACCACATGGGTCTTTTCTTCAGTAGTCCCTTTTCTTATATATTTAAGCACTTCATCATACTTTTCAACCTTAGAAAATGGAACTTCCCTTTTCACTATATCAACATCTTCAACTATCTTTACCTCTTTAAGCTTAGCTCCTTCTTCATTGGCCATTTCGATGTAAGGTTTTTTAATCTCTTCTAAAAGTTTATTAGCAAGCTTTTCAGTTTTTAATAAAGCTAAGGTATTTCCTTTAACTTCAATTCCATATGCTACTACATTATACGTTAACTTAGATTTAATGTTATTTTCTACCTTTATTAATTTGGTTAGCTCATTTTCTTCTGCATGGACTTTTTCAAATTTAAAACTCTGATTTATTACTACTTCAATATTATAATCACTACTTAATTCCTCTTCAATAGACTTAACTATACTAGTTACTGCTTCTTTATTCCTAACTATTCCTATGTCCTTATTTCCAAAGGATACATTATAAGCTAAAGTATCTCTTTGATGTTTAAGCATTTGATTATAACCTAATCTAAGTCCACCACCAATGATAATTCCTACAATTAAAGTTGCTAATATAACCATATTAAATTTTTTATTTTTAAACATTTTCAAAAGTCTATTTTTAAACTTTTGACTTCCCATAAAATTTGAGCTGTTCATCTATAAGCTCCTCCCATAAAATATAATCCCCACAATTATATTTTAATATGTAATATTAAATTAATAAATGTAATGCAATTGTAAAATATCCTCTTTAATTATATCAAGACATACAATATGAAGCAATAGTTTTGCTAAAAAAAGCCATTTTTCTACAGCCTGTCTATATTATATTTTATTCATAAATATCTATTTTATTCTTATTTATGTTATTTTACTCTTGTTATCAATATATCTACATTATCATTTACACTTTCAATATAATATATGTTCATATCTTCTTCTTTTTTATATCTATAAAAATTATTAACTTTTAATATAAACTCCTTAGGAGTTGTAATTTTTATTTTTACAATTTTTTCATTATTTTCATACCAATTATCTTCTCTATAAAAAGTTAATACTGGATACCACTTTTCTAAACTGTAATCTGTTTCTTTAATATCCTTTAACTCTAATATATATTTTGTATCTATCACTGTTGTGGTATGTTTTTTTATTGGGGTATTAAGTTTAAGCATTAAAATATTATTATTATTTCCAAAAGTTTTATAATTTACTTTTAGATTGTTAATCTTAATATTACTTATATCATAGCTTTTTTTTATATTCAAATTTCCTAACTTAATAAATAATTTATTTAACTTATTTTTATTATTAAAATATATTATTCTTTCTTCTATAGCAATATGTTTTTCTGATAAAAATTTTGCATTAATTTCATATTGGGTTTCTTTTTTTATATTAAATGTTAATTTAGTATTATCATTAATATAACTATAGACAATAATAGGTAATATTGTTATTATTGATAAAATAATTATTTTTTTAAATAATCTTATTATCGTAAAATACATTTTACAGCCTCCTAAAGAATATTGGAAATAACTAAGGGTATTTATAATAATATATTGATCAGGTGAAAAAATATAACCTCTTATGCTAATTAAGCTAGTTATAAATAAATTGGTATGTATGATATAATTACTTTGAAAACGAAAGAGAGGTGGTACTTTGAGTTTTTTAATAGAAACTACCGATATAGACCTTGGAGATACATCAATAGAAAACATTTTTATTAATGATTTTATGCCCATGGCAAATGGAACCTATGTAAAGGTATATTTGCTCGGCTACAAATATGCAAATGATAATGACCCAAGTATAAAAGTTAATAATGAAACTATTGCTAAACATTTAAATATACCGTTAGAAGATGTTTTAAATGCTTGGGAATTTTGGGAACGCAAGGGGATTATAAGAAAGATTAAAAACAAAGAAGATAAAAGTCATAATTACTCTATAGAATTTCTTAATTTAAAGCAATTATATATAAACAATGTTATTAAACCTAGCGCAAAACAAACTAAACCAAAAGAGTCATCCTATGATGAACCCTATGTATGTTCTCCTCAGGATTTAGTAGAAGCAAATAAAATCCCATCGATAAATGAAATGTTTAATGAAATAAGAATTGTTATAAGGAGACATCTTAACCCTAATGAACACAAGAAAATATTAGAATGGGTCTATAATTATAATATGAGTACTGATGTTATTGTCGAAGCTTTTAAATATTCTTCTGAAAAAAGAAATAAAAGAAATATATCATATATACATGGAATAATAAAAAATTGGTATGATGATGGTATAACAAATATTGAACAATTACAGGAGTATTTTGGTCAAAAGGATGTTAGATACCAAAGATATAATAGAATAACTAAAGCATTAGGAATTCAAGGTAACGTAACAGATGCTCAGCGAAAACTTATAGATAAATGGTTTGATCAGTGGAATTTCTCAATGGAGGTAATTTTAAGAGCATGTGATGAAACAATTAAAATACAACAACCAAACTTAAAATATGTTAATGGTATTTTGTCTAAATGGCATGAAGAAGGTGTGAAAACATTAGAAGACATTGAAACTAGAATCGAAAGAAGACAAGAAGAAAAGCAAAATAATACTAATAATAAAGGTTCTAATGTTACTAAGAAAAAGATGAAAACAAAGTTTCATAATTTTGAACAACGTACATCAAAATATTCTGCTAAAGAATTAGAAGATAAAATTAGATGGAAGTTTAATAACAATAAATAATTATCCTTTTTTTATAATGGAGGAGTTTTATGTATAAGAAAACAGTAAATGAAATTTTAAAAGAATTTGAAAAGAAACGAGACCATGCTAAGTTTCAACAGGAACAAAGACAAAGAGAAGTTTACAATAAAGTCCCTGAAATAGAAAAATTAGATAATGAAATATCTAAAACTGGTATTTTACTTTCAAGGGCCATACTTAACAATCCAGAAAATTATAATGAAAAATTAAATGAAATAAAAGAAAAAATGGAGCAACTTAGAAGAAAAAAAGCTATTTTAATGACAGAAAATAATATACCCTTAGAATACTTAGATACTAATTATGATTGTAATAAATGTAATGATACAGGCTTTTTAAGTAACGGACGTAAATGTAACTGTTTAAAACAGGCACTAATTAATAGTTCCTATGAAATGTCTAATTTATCAAATGTTTTAAAAAAAGAAAATTTCTCTACATTCAATATTAATATTTTTCCTACTGATAAATTTGAAGAAGAAGACCTTTCTCCTAGGGAAAATATGCTAAATATATTAAACATATGTGAAGGTTTTGTTATTAATTTTCATGAAGACAACGAAGAAAATTTATTATTCTATGGTAATACAGGCCTTGGAAAAACCTTTATGTGTAACTGTATAGCTAAATCTTTATTAGATAAAGGTAGAATAGTAATATATCAAACAGCTTTTAAGATGCTTGAAGTTATTAGAAATCATAGATTTAACAATGGTTTTAATAAAGTCAATAATTCTCAAGAATACAATATGCTCTTTGAATCTGATTTATTAATAATAGATGATTTAGGAACAGAAAATACTACTGGTTTTACAAATACAGAAATATTTAATATAGTAAATTCTAGATTAATTAAAGGAAATAAAACAATTATATCTACAAATTTATCTCCTAAGGAATTTGCAGATACTTATACCGATAGAACAGTATCTAGAATTTTCAACAAATTTAAACCCTTAAAATTTTACGGTCCAGATTTAAGATGGGAAACATAAAAAGGAAGCCAATTTGGCTTCCTTTTTTCAAGTTAATATAACTCTTTACTAAATTTTAAATTAAAAAAGACCAGAAAGATTCAAGCTTCCCAGCCTTCTTTATTATATTGGAGCTGATGGTGGGACTTGAACCCGCAACCTACTGATTACAAGTCAGTTGCTCTACCAATTGAGCTACATCAGCATTATCTAGGTAATCATTAGTTTAGTGTAACCTAAGTCTACTAAGCTTAAGTTACACTAATTTAAAATGGCGACCTGGAAGGGACTCGAACCCTCGACCTCCAGCGTGACAGGCTGGCATTCTAACCAACTGAACTACCAGGCCAAATATAAAACTTATCTTTTGTTTTTTTGAAATTTAATCCTATGTTTAAATCCATGGTGGGCGCGACAGGGCTCGAACCTGTGACCCCCTGCTTGTAAGGCAGGTGCTCTCCCAGCTGAGCTACGCGCCCATATGGTGACCCTAGCGGGACTCGAACCCGCGTTACCGCCGTGAAAGGGCGGTGTCTTAACCGCTTGACCATAGGGCCTTAAATGGTGACCCATCGGCGACTCGAACGCCGGACACCCTGATTAAAAGTCAGGTGCTCTGCCAACTGAGCTAATGGGTCGTTTTCAACTCACTTTTAATATGATACAGCATAATATATAGATTGTCAACAGTTTTCTACAAATTTTTTATGTTTTTTTCAAATGCCTATTTTATTATCCTAAAATTTCTTTTTTTTAAAAATTTTTATACCTAAAAAAAAGAGGTGATAATTCACCCCATATCTCTACTTAGCTAATTCGTATATTGCTTTAGTAAAAATCTTAGAACATTTTATTAAATCATCTATGGATATATATTCATCCTTTTGATGTGCTAATTCCTCTTTTCCAGGAAATAAAGGTCCAAAGGCTACAGCATTACTCATTGCCCTTGCATAAGTTCCGCCTCCTATTGTTATAGCATCACTATTTTGATCCCCTGTAACACTTTTATATACCTTCATAAGCTTTTTAACAAGCTCATGGTCCTTTTCTACATATATAGGTTTCATATGGTCTAATTCATCTATTCTTATATTTAAATCCTTAAGTTCTTTTTTCATTCCGTTATATACAATTTCCTCATCGTATTTTATTGGATATCTTATATTCACAGAAATACTAGCTTTATCTTCATTTAAATCTATAACTCCAACATTAAATATTAATTTTCCTGATAAGTCATCTTCTAAGCCACATCCTATTGACTGTCCGTAATATTCCATTCCTATTTTTTTATCATAAAATTTAATTAGGTTTGAAACATCACTATCATCTAAATCTAAAGTGGCTAAAAACTTAATTAATTGAGATATAGCATTTTGACCTGACTCAGGCATACTTCCATGGGCTGATATCCCCTTTGAAATTATTTTTATTTCGTTATTTTCTTCTAATGACATCTTAAACCCTGTTTTATCAATAAAATTATCTAAAGATGTCTTTAAGTACTCTTTCTTTTCTTCTTTCACATCTAATAAAGCTATACATGAATCAGGTACCATATTAGGTGCATTTCCACCTTTAATATTTTTTATAACAATATCTGATGTAACTTTTTTATTAAATTCCTTAACTAAATTAAATATCATAATCCCTTTTTCTCCATGAATAACAGGAAACTCTGCATCGGGAGTAAATGCTAAATCAGGTTCTTTAACTTTTTTAAGATAGTAATTTATTCCTCCCCAGCCGGTTTCTTCATTTGTTCCAAATATTATTCTTACTCTTTTATTTAATTTTACATTTGATTCTTTAATAGCTTTCATTGCATATAAACTAGCTATAGCAGGTCCCTTATCATCAATAGTACCTCTACCATATATTTTATTATCATGTATTTCTCCGCTATACGGAGGGTAAGTCCATCCTTCTCCTTCTGGTACTACATCAAGATGAGCTAATATTCCTACTACTTCTTTCCCTTCTCCTATTTCTGCATGTCCTGCATATCCATCAAAATTTTCTGTTTTAAAACCTAATCTTTCAGCTAAATTAAGTGTATATTCTAAAGCTTTATTTGGTCCTTCTCCAAAGGGCATTCCTTCCTTTTTATCCCCTTGTACACTTTTAATTTTAACTAGTTTTTGGGTATCTTCTATAATATCTTTTTTATACCCTTCTATTAATTTTTCAAAATCCATATAATTCCTCCTAGCTTTTTAATACATATTTATTTTTTCTATCTTCATAATCAACTTCAATTATATCTTTTTTTAACATATTATCAATTACTGACTTTGCTAACTTTTTTGGTTCATTTACTACAATCTTTTTCTTAGTACCAAATTTTGATACTGTCATTCCGGATAATAACTTTGAAACCTCTTTTTTTGATAAAGTCCCTTTGTCTTTTAAATACTTAATTATTTTTTTCTCTGCTTTATTATTTAATTTTACTATTAAATCATTAGGAGTTTTTTGATCCTTTACAAATCCCCAAGCGTAAATAATCATGGTTGCAATAGCAAAAAATATTACACCTAATATATATCTTAACATTTTATTTCCTCCTGTTTGTTAATAAGTTTAATAAATTTATTATTCCTTAAAATGTTTATATATGTAATAAGTCTCTTATTAAGAGGCTCTGCTTTTTTTCCAAACTCATCCTTAACTAACTTAGATATCTCATAAACATCCCTTTTTCCATCTATAGATTTCCATATAAAACTCCCCATTTTATCTAAATCTATTTTTGTTTTTTCAGGGGTATTAAAAAACTTTCTTACTATTTTATCTAATAATGAATTTCTCCAAATAATTATCTGTATTATACCATTATCTAACTCTTTCCAATCTACATCTTCACTTTTAACTACAACAAAATCTAAAAAGTTTTCTTTTTTCATTTTTCTTAAGCCCTTCATAAAAATGCCTCCTATTCTAAAATGGAATAAAAGGGGATAAATATCCCCTTTTATCATTTATAAGTTATTCTTTAACATTTCTCCATATTGAGGACTTAGCTAACGTTAATATTAACGCAATAAAGAAAATCAATCCTCCAATTTGTCCTAACGCTCCTTTTCCAAAGGCTAATACTTCTCCTAAGGATTTTGCTCCAATTGGAATTATTGCAAATACAGCTAATAAAATACCTATTAAACCTTCACCTGCAATAAGTCCTGATGAATAAAGTACTCCTCCTTCAATTTTCCTTTTAATAGGAGAATCTTTCTTTTCAACGTCTTCTTCATTATTCTTATTCTTTCTTCTTTCTAATATTCCTCTAACAAGTCCACCAACCATAATAGGTGTACTTAAATGAATTGGTAAATATAATCCAACAGCCACTGGCAATACAGGAAGGCCTAATAATTCTATAGCAAGACCTATACCTATACCTGTAAATACAAGAGCCCATGGTAAGTTACCTTCCATAACACCTTCTACAACTAATCTCATTAAAGTTGCTTGAGGAGCTGGTATTTGAGCTGATCCAAATCCCCATGCATTGTTTAATAATGTTAATACAAGACCAATTGTAAGACCTGATGCTATAACTCCAATAAACTCACCATACTGCTGATATTTAGGTGTAGCTCCTACTAAGAATCCAGTTTTTAAGTCCTGGGATGTATCACCGGCTATTGCTGCTACTATACATACAACAGCACCAACAGATAATGCACCTATCATACCTGGCATTCCAGTAAATCCTATAGCTTTAAATATTAGTGAAGTTACTAATAATGTTGCTATAGTCATACCTGATACAGGATTTGAAGAACTACCTACTAAACCAACAAGTCTTGATGAAACTGTTGCAAAGAAGAAACCAAATATTGCTATTATTAATGCCCCTGAAAATCCTACAGGAATAACATTAGTAAACATCATTAATACAACAAGAACTAATACACCTATAATAACTGCCTTCATAGACATATCTTGATCAGTTCTTAAAGAGCCTTCTCCTTCAAATCCTGCAGAGAAGCCTCCTAAAGCTTCTTTAAACGTTGTTACAATTAATGGTATGTTTTTAATTAATGCAATAATACCACCAAATGCAACTGCTCCAGCACCAACGTAACGGATATAATTATCCCATATTCCCCAATATCCTAATTCTGCTATCGATGCTGATGCAGGATAAATAGGATCAGAAATAAATCCGCCTAAGTGTGTAATAAGTGGTATAAGTACTAACCAACCTAACACACCACCTGATAAAATATAAGCTGATATTCTAGGTCCAATAATAAAACCTACACCAAGTAATGCTGGATAAGCATCTGCACCTATAGCTGCACCATTATAACCTGGTATTTCCCATTCTAAGCTTCCTGGAAATAATTTTATACCATCTGCTATAAACTTATATAATGCTCCTATTCCCAATCCAACAAAAACTGTTCTTGCTTTAGATCCACCTTCTTCTCCAGCTTCTAATACTTCTGCACAAGCAGTACCTTCTGGATAAGGTAGGACACCGTGCTCATTAACTATTAGAGCTCTTCTTAAAGGAACCATTAAGAATACACCTAAAACACCACCTATTAAAGCTACCATTAAAACTCTAAACATATTAGGTGATTCTAGTCCAGCTTCAGCTGCCCATACATATAATGCTGGTAATGTAAAGATAGCTCCTGCTGCTAAAGATTCCCCTGCTGAACCTATTGTTTGAACTAAGTTATTTTCAAGAATAGATTCTCTTTTTAACATACCGCGTATAATTCCCATTGAAATAACAGCTGCTGGTATAGATGCACTAATTGTCATACCTACCCTTAAGCCAATGTAGGCATTAGCAGCTCCGAATACGATTGCCATAAAAATACCTATAATGATTGCAAGACCAGTAAATTCCGGCATCACTTTGTCTGCTGGTACAAAAGGTTTATACTCTTGTCCTGCATTTTTAGTATTTGCCATTATTTTAGCATCCCCCTTTAAATTTTTTTGATTTTTACTATTATTTTTGCACCTCCTTTTTTTAATTTAAAATGTATAATTGTGCATGGCAAACGTTTTCCCGTACTTTAAATAAAAATGCCAATTCAACCATACATTTCTAATATATTTATACATTTCAATAAAAGCAAAAATATTCCTCCTTTTTTCTTTTTATTTTTTAATATTTCTAAAAAAATGTAAAAAGCCAGCTATTTAGCTGGCGTTTATTTAAAATATATCTTTTATAACTATAGTTTCACTTCTTTTAGGTCCTACAGATACTAAAGCAATTTCAACATTTGTTAACTCTTCTATTCTCTTTAAATATTTCTTTGCATTATCTGGTAATGCTTCATATGTTTTAGCGCCTTCCATTTCTTCTTCTGTCCATCCATCAAGTTCTTCGTATATAGGTTTACATCTTGCCAATGTTTTTAAACTAGAAGGGAAATCTTTAATCACTTCTCCGTCTAATTCATAACCGGTACATATCTTAAGTTTTTCAAAACCTGCTAAAGTATCAAGCTTTGTAATAACCATTGATGTAAGTCCATTAATTCTAGCTGCATATTTAACCATTACAAGATCTAACCATCCACATCTTCTAGGTCTTCCTGTTGTTGTACCATATTCATGACCTTTATCCCTAAGCTCATCACCCGTATCATCAAATAATTCTGTTGGGAATGGTCCTTTACCTACCCTAGTTGTATAAGCTTTTACAACACCAATAGCTCCTTTTAAGTTAAAAGGACTTATTCCAACACCAATAGGAACTCCACCAGAGATTGGGTGTGAAGATGTAAGATATGGGTAAGTTCCAAAATCTATATCAAGTAAAGTCCCCTGAGCACCTTCAAATAATACTTTTTTACCTTCATCCATCGCTTCATTAATTACAACTGAAGTATCCACAATATACTTTTTAAGTATTTCTAGATATTCCATATATTCCTTTACTACACTATCTTCATCTAAGCCTTTTTCACTATATAACTTCTCTATCATTTCGTTTTTTTCTTTAATATTATATCTTAATTTTTCTTCTAAAGTATCAGGATAGAAAACATCACACATTCTTATGCCTGTACGTTCAACTTTGTCCTTATAGCATGGTCCTATTCCCTTTACTGTTGTTCCTATTTTAGATTTTCCTCTTCTCTTTTCCTTAAGTTCATCTAATTTTATATGGTATGGAAAAATAATATGGGCTCTATCACTTATTCTAAGATTATCTGTTTTTACTCCTAAATCATTTAAATACTTTATTTCCTTTAAAATAGACTTAGGATTTATTACAACGCCATTTCCTATTATTGAAATTTTATCTTCATAAAAAATACCTGATGGTATAAGATGAAGTTTATATTGTGCATCACCTATTTCCACAGTATGTCCGGCATTATCTCCACCTTGATATCTTGCCACTATGTCAGCTTTTTCTGATAAATAATCTGTTATTTTTCCTTTTCCCTCATCGCCCCATTGGGCTCCTAATACAACGAGAGTTGACATAAAAATCTCTCCTTTAATATATATTTTAATTATAATTTATTTTTCATTATTATACACGAACAACCACTGTTAATATTATCAAATATACAATTATTAGTCAATAAAATTACGAATGTTTTTTTGTATGTATAAATAAATATTCGTAAGACTCTGAATCTACATTATTATTATATCAATATTCTAATATAACTATAAGGTATATTTTTTCTAAATTTAATTAAATCCATTGTAGTTATAATTTATCCCTGATATATCTTAAATCAGTAATATTTTTTATTAATTTAATCCCATAGCCCTGTCCCCTTAGTTTAATATTTTTCTAATATTATATCTCTTATTTTTCATTATTTTGTTTGATTTTGAATACTTCTTCTCTCACATTCCAGAAATTCAATATCCCATGGTTTATTGATTATTATTACATAGTTATCGGCCTTAGAAAAAAATTTAAGCGGCCGAAGCCGCTTATTTTCAAATAAAGTGTCTTTATTATATTTACCATTTACATTAAGGGGAAAATAGTATAATAAAATGCATTTTTTCAAAGCTATTTTAATAACGAATATTCTATTTAATTTTTTTAACTAAAAAACCGTGTCATTAATGACACAGTTTCTGTTATTGTACATTATAAAGTGCTTGCCCTGTGGATAACATCAATATATTGTATGTTTTTCTATGAACTTTTCCACATATCCACATTTGTATTCACATTTTTATGATATTTATGCTTATTTTGATTAAATTCATCACTATATATTCTCATTTTATAATAAATCGTATGTGTATATCCATTCTTAATAATAAAACAATCTCTTATACTTTTATAATAATCATCACCAAAAATATCAATTTCTTGATTTTCTATCTTTTTATTATATTTATTATATTTATTAAAACCACATTTTTTATAACATTTAAAAGCTCTTTTATTAAATTTAGCAACTTCTAATATCATTTTCTTCATGTTCAAAACATTAAAATAATAATCTAAAAAAATATTTAATGTTTCGGTACCGTATCCCTTATTCATAAAATTTGGATCAAATACAATGCCTAATGTAGCTTTTTTTCTAAACCTTTTAATTTTTCTTATGGTCAAATATCCTATTATGTTATTATTGTCAGTAATTATAGCAAAACATTTCTTATTTTTCTTCTTTGTTTTTATTTTATACCAAAGCTCAATCTCATTGTCATTTAATTTAGGAAAGTTATAATCTTCAAATAAAGGGCTTTCATGCTTACCCCAATTTAACATGCCATATACATCATTTATTTGAAGTTCTCTTATTTTTATGTTTTTACTAACCCCTACATACATAGATATTCCTCCACATAATAATTTTATTATTATTCTATATAAATTATATATTATGTATGATTAAATTTCTATATTTTATGAAATAAAAAGCTGTGGTTGAATAAGTTCAACCACAACTTTTATTTATAATTTATTTTCTTCTATAAGTTTTTGACCAAATTCTTTTCCAAATTCTCTACATTTAGAAAGACTCTCTTCATAGGGAACAAAAGTGCTTTTAAGTCCCTTTAGAGGTACTTTTATCTTATGGTTTTTAAGATTATCTTCAATCATCTTTACTCCTTCTCCACTCCAACCAAAGGAGCCAAAAGCAGCACCCATTTTACCCTTATTAGTTATTGGGTTTAATATTGCAAAAAACTTATATATTGGCATTAATATATTCTTATTTATAGTAGGGCATCCTATCATAAAAGCAGTATGATGTTCTATTTTTTCTTCTAATACACTTGCCTCAGTCATTTCTATATCCATTACCTCAACATCTATATCTCCTGCTTCTTTTACACCCTCAGCTATCTCTTCAGCCATTTTTGCTGTGTTTCCATAGGCTGATACATAAGGTATAAACACTTTATGTTTTTCATGTTTCTTATTAGGCCTTGCTAATTCCTCTGAAAGTCTAACATATTTCTCCCAATTCTCTCTTAAGATTGGTCCATGACCAGGACATATTATATCAATATCTAAATCTTTAATTTTTTCTATTGCTTCTAACATATAATTACTAAAGGGTTTTAATATAACATCAAAATAATACTTAAATGCATCATCAAAGTTATCTACTTTATCATCAAACATTCTTTCATCACAGAAATGACATCCAAAGGAGTCACATGTAAATAAAATATTATCTTCCTCTAAATAGGTATAAAAAGAGTCTGGCCAATGTAAAAATGGAGCTGATATAAATTTAAGTGTTTTATTTCCTAAATCTAAAGTATCTCCATGTTTTATTATTTTATAATCGAATTCTATGTCTACTATATTTTTTAAAAAGGCAATAGCCGCCTTTGATGCAACGACTGTTGCATTAGGAGCAATTCTTAATAAATGCCTTAAGTTACCTGAATGGTCTGGTTCTGTATGGTCTAAAACTATATATTCAATTTCTTCAGGGTCTACTACACTTTTTACTTTTTCTAAATACTCATCTTTAAATTTTTCCTTAGAAGTCTCAACTATAGTTTTTTTATCTGCATCAATAAAGTACGAGTTATAAGTCGTTCCGTATTCAGTTTCCATTACAACATCAAATGTAACTAAATCCGGATCTAAAATTCCTATCCATTTAACATCATCTGTAACATTTAAAACTTTTGTTCTATCCATTTTCTACCTCCTGATTTATGTTCATATTATTATTTATTATTCGCTATTTGTTATATACCCATACCTATTAATAAATAACAAAAATAAACTTAGAAATTTAAGGTAAAAATTAATCTCTATACTTTTCCATATTTAAGAACTTAGTATACTGACCCATAAATACAAGTTCTACCGTTCCTGTAGGACCATTACGTTGTTTTGTTATAATTACTTCCCCTATATTTTTCTTTTCTGTATCTGGGTTATAATACTCATCTCTATAAAGCATCATAACAACGTCTGCATCCTGCTCAATAGCCCCTGATTCTCTTAAGTCAGACATTATAGGTCTATGGTCAGCTCTAAGCTCTGGAGCTCTTGATAGCTGAGATAATGACAATACAGGACAATCCATCTCTCTGGCAAGACCTTTTAATCCACGGGAAATTGTTGAAATTTCTTGCTGTCTATTTTCATTTTTTCCATCCCCTGACATAAGTTGTAAATAGTCAATTAATATAAGATCTAAACCATGTTCTATTTTTAACCTTCTACATTTTGCTTTCATCTCATTTAAAGTTATAGCCGGTGTATCATCAATAAATATTTTTGCTTGTCCTAATGGCCCCATTGCTCTACCTAATCTAGCCCACTCTTCATCTGTCAAAGTACCATTTCTTATCTTTTGTAGCTCAACATGAGCCTCAGAACTAAGCATACGTTGTACAATTTGACCATTAGACATCTCCAAACTAAATATTGCCACAGATGCGTCGCTTTTTAATGCACAATTTTGTGCTATATTAACTGTAAAAGCTGATTTACCCATAGATGGTCTTGCTGCTACTAATATTAAATCAGATTTCTGTAAACCTGAAGTTTTTCTATCCAAATCAATAAATCCTGTGGAAAGACCGGTTATTCCATCTTCATTATCTGCCATCATTTCTATTTGATCTAAAGTTTCCATTAAAACATTTTTTATAGGAGTAAATCCTTCATTACTCTTTCTCTGGGTTATATCAAAGATTTTCTTTTCGGCCATTTCAATAACATTATTTACTTCTTTGTCATCCTTATACCCATCAGCCATTATTTCATTAGAAGCTTTTATTAGCCTTCTAAGTATGGATTTCTCCTCAACTATTTCACAATAGTATTTAGCATTTGCTGTTGTAGAAACACCTTCTGAAAGATTAGCAAGATATGAAACCCCTCCTATAGCCTCTAGTGTATCTCTTTTTTTAAGTTCCTCAGATAAAGTAATTAAATCTACTGGTTCATTTCTATTATATAAAGATAAAATAGATTCATATATTTCTTTATTCGCTTCTTTATAAAAATCCTCAGGTGCAATAATTTCAGTTGCTGTAATTATCGCATCCTTATCAAGTACCATAGAACCTAATACAGATTGTTCTGCTTCTAGATTATGGGGAGGAATTTTACCTAAGGATTGTAATTTATCTTCCATATTTTACACCTCAAATTCTATATATAGTTATGGCGGCCAAATAGGCCGCCTTATATTACTTCCCTACAACTTTAACTTTTAGTTTTGCAGATATTTCTGGGTACACTTTAACCTCTACAAAGGTAGCCCCTAAACTTTTTATATTATTATCTAATACTATTTTTCTTTTATCTACTTTAATATTATGTTGTTTTTTAAGTGCTTTAGCAATATCTTTAGTTGTTACAGATCCAAATAATTTTCCATTTTCCCCTGCTTTACTTTTTAATTCAACAGATATATCTTCTATTTTTGAAGCTAATTCTTTAGCCTTAGCTAATTCTTCTTTCTTTTTTAACTTCTTTGCCTTTTTCTTTTCCTTAACCTCTTTAACATTACCTTTAGTAGCTTCCTTAGCTAAACCTTTAGGAAACAAGTAATTCCTTGCATAACCATCTTTAGACTTTACTATCTCCCCTTTTTTTCCTAATCCTTTAACATCTTCTAATAAAACTATTTGCATTATTTTTCACCCTCCTGAAAATATTCTTCTATAGCTTCTTCAACCATTTCTTTAGCTCTATTTAAGTCAACATCATCTAATTGAGCTCCAGCAACAGTCATATGACCTCCACCGCCAAGCTTTTCTAATATAACTTGAACATTAATTTTACCTAAAGATCTGCCGCTAATATGCACTCTTCCATCATTAACAACTAAAACAAAGGATGCTGTTATACCACTAATATTTAATAAGTCATCTGCAGCCTGTGCTGCAATTAATACTGAATCCTTAGTTTCATCTTCCATATTAGATATTGCAATCTTACCACCTATTATATCAGCATTTTTAACTATATCTGCTTTCATTATAAAGGTGTTAATATCATCTTGAAATAACTGCCTAACTGAAGTTGTATCAGCTCCTGCTCTTCTAAGAAGGGAAGCTGCCTCAAAGGTTCTAACTCCTGTTTTAAAAGTAAAATTTTTAGTATCTACAGTAATCCCTGCTAATAATGCCTCTGCTTCAAATTTTTCTATATTAAGTTTATCTCCCATATAATTTAATATTTCAGTAACCAGTTCACAAGTAGATGATGCATAAGGTTCAAGATACACTAAGACTGGATCTTCAATAAAATCTACTCCTCTTCTATGATGGTCTATTAAAACCACTTTCTCTATAGTTTCTAATAGCTCTGGTGCTTCTGTATACTCGGGCCTATGTATATCAACAACAATACATAGAGAGTCTTCACTAGCTTTTAAATTCGCTTCCTCTGGTGTTAATATATTTTTTAAATACTCGGGGTGTTCTTTCTTTGTTCTTTCATATATATTTTTTATTGATGGATTAGTCTTTTCTAAAACTATATATCCTTCTTTGTCTCTGTTTTTAACAGCTCTTAATAATCCTATAGCAGCACCAAAACTGTCCATATCAGCTATTTTATGACCCATTATAAATACTTTATCGGCTTGGTCTATTAACTGTCTTAAGGCATGGGCTATTACCCTAGCCTTCACTTTAGTTCTCTTTTCTACTGCTTTACTTTTTCCTCCATAAAAACTTAATTTATCTATCTTTTTAACTACTGCTTGGTCTCCTCCTCTACCTAGAGCAACTTCTAAAGCTCCTTTAGCAAACTCTAATAATTGTAAAGGATTCTTACCATTTACTCCTACTCCTATACTTAATGTTACTGGTATATCATTACCTTTATCTATACTTCTAATATCATCAAGTATATCAAACTTTTTACTTTCTAAAGTTTCTAAGTATTTATTTTCAAATACTATTATATAGCTATCATTATCATACTTTTTTATAAACCCTTTTAGTCTTGAAGCTAAAACATTTAATTTTCTATCTATTTCAGCTATAACAATAGGCCTTTTTGATTCTTCTGTGCTCTTAATAACTTCATCAAAGTTATCTACCTGTACTAAACAAACATTAAGCTTTTCATCATTATATTTATTTTTAAGAATTGAAAAGCTCGTAATATCTATCCAATAAAGCATAATTATATAATCTCTATTAGAACCTTCTTTAGGTTTAACCACATTATAAAGTACACGGAAATGTCTTTCATTTATAGTTGTTTCAATAAACATATCCTCTTCATTGTCCATAATATCATCTACTCTAAAATTAGGAATAACATCTCCTATGTTTTTTTCTAAGATATCTCTCTTTTCGATAATATCCATAAATTTAGAGTTATACCAACTTATAGTTCCATCTACTTCTACCATAATAAAAGGTATTGGTAAATTTAATAAAGCATGCTTAGTGGCAGAATCAAATTCTTCAGAAAGACCCTCTATATATCTAGTCCACTCAACCTTTTTCAAGTGCACATTCTTCCAATGATAGTATATAAGATATACTAAAACTATTACACCTACTGCAGAAATCTTAGGTTCATAAAATGCTAAGATCCCTATTAAAATACCAATAATCCATAAATATATTTTAGTATTCAATGTTAAAAACTTAAATATTTTTTTGTTCGCCATTTTTATCCTCCTAAAAACAAAACCCCTACTAGATTATACCTATATTTTCACTTATATATTCTTTCTAAGCTTTCTAAAGTCAAATATAGCATCAATGAATCCTACGATTCCGATTATTGGTACGTATAACATAGCAAATATTATAATAAAAACCTTTAACACTCTATTGAGTTTTGTTTTATCTAATAAATACATTATAACAGATATACCCTGTATAAAGAATATAAACATAAGTAATGACATAACATTGATAGCTATGGTTTTATAATAAAGAATTTGTAAATACCATATTAAACTTGTGCATAAAATTATAACCAACGATCCTGTAACAACATTTCCTGGCAATCTGAAGTATTTAAACTTAGGTATCTTAGGTATATTGTGTCCTAATCTTCTTAATATTGCAACCGATACCCAATAGTTAATATAAGTATTAAAAATTGAAAATATGATCATTGTAGACGGTATAGTCAATTTTGCTGTTTCTATTCTATTTTTTAATAGTTCTGTTTGGGAATTTGGAAGTCCAACTTCTTGAGCAACTTTTATCATTTCTGCAAAATAAGACTCAACTTGACCTACGACACTTATACCTGTAATATATGCAATAATATTTATAGTTATAATTACAGAAACTATAGATATCACTATACCACCAGTTATTATCTGATAGGTTTTAAATTTCTTTCTTATCATATATGAAAGTCCTACTGATAGAAACCCTAATAATAGTGTAATAAAAATTCCAACTGTAATATCAACTAATATAGTTAATAATATACCTGAACCTATAATTGATATTAGACCATATTTAACATCATGCCTTACTCCTAAAATAATATATGGAACTGGAAACAATATAATAGCAATGGGCATAACAAATAAACCTATTATTACAAGTATAGTCATAAGTGCAGTAATAATTGCTGTTTCTGTTACTTTTTTAGTTTTATCGTTTAAATTCAATAACTTTCACCTCTATCTTCTTTTAAAATGTTCTAATAATCTACTTAAATCACCATACCATTTTTCTATCTTATGATCTTCAACTACCCCTAGTTTTATCTTACTTTCAATCTTAGAATCTATACTTTCAAAGGACAAACCCAACCTTTTTCCTAAAAGGTAAGTAACTAATATAACATTAGCTAAAACATCTAGTATAGCCTCTTGACTTTCTTTAGCACCTTTAAGTAAATAATCAAATAAAGAAGCTACAGTTGTTAATAGTTCACTTTTTAGCCATTCAATCACCTTAATATTCTTTGTTATATCTACATTTTTATTATTAAATCCCATTTCCCTTCCCCCCAATATATTATATCAAAAAATTATAATATCCCCACAATTTATTAAAACTTTTTATAACTATACTTTCTATTAATACCAATAAAAAACCTTTATTATAAGCCTTATTAAAATTCTACATAGTATAGTACTTTGTGTCAAACTAAGTTAGTATTCTACTATTAATTATATTTAAAACACTTATAAATAACAATGAAAACCTCTAACCAAGGGTTAGAGGCTAAGGTTTAATCTTTAAGTTTTAAACTATCCGGTATAAGTTTCATAACAATTACTGCAACAATTCCTCCCACTAAAGCTGTATATAACTGTGGTAGCCAAAACATTGCTATTAATTTAGGTGGTACCTTTGGTATGAATAGATTAAGTAAATATCTTACTGAAAATGCCAAGAATAGAAATTTACCTAATGCTGCTAAAGCTAATCCCACATACTCTCCACCTAAAGAGATTCTTTTTCTTATTAAGTTAAATATGATTACTAAAAGTGTATTTCCTATCATAATAAAGGGTACAAGGGGAAATAGTGGCATAATCCCTACAAAAAAAGCAATAAGTGGTGTTAAACATCCTACTATGACACCTGCTAAAGTTCCAACTATCCCTGCAGATAATATTAATGTTAAATTAACTAAAGGACCAACAGCTGGTTGTGCAAAACCTCTAAATCCAATTTGAAAAATCAAAGCTAATGCTAATAGTAAGCCTGTTCTAGTTATATAAGCTGTACTAATCTTTTTCATTTTATTCCCTCCTTTTATAAGCTTATCTTAATATTATATATATACTTTTAATTTAAATTATATACTTAATGATAATAATTTGCAATTAATTGTCTCTTATGTATATTACCCTCTCTTTCTAAGTTTAAGCAAAAAAAAACGGCGATAATTATCGCCGTTATATTTATTCTGCTGTATATGGTAATAATGCTATATTTCTAGCTCTTTTTATAGCTTTAGTTAATTGTCTTTGATGCTTAGAGCAATTACCTGTTATTCTTCTAGGTAAAATTTTACCTCTTTCAGTAATATGCTTTTTTAATTTATTTAAGTCTTTGTAATCTATATGATCTATATTATCTACACAGAAGTTACAAACTTTTTTTCTTCTTCTAAAATTTCTTCTAGCCATTCTTCTCCCTCCTTTTAGAATGGAATATCTTCGTCATCTACTGGCTGAAAGCCATCTGGGCCGGCAAAGTCATTGTTATTATTATTATTGTTGTTATTATTATAATTATTAGTGTTGTTGTTTTGACCAGCATTGTCCCCCCATTCAAGGAACTGTACTTTTTCAGCAACAACCTCTGTTATAAATACTCTTTGGCCTTGATTATTATCATAAGACCTAGATTGTATTCTACCTTGTACGCCAACAAGCTTTCCTTTGCTCATGTAATTTGCACAATTTTCTGCTTGTCTTCCCCAAACAACTATTCTAATGAAATCCGCTGTTGGTTTACCTTGCTGTTCAAATTCCTGTCTTTTAGCTTTAGATAAATCTTTATCTACCGCTAAAGTGAAATTTGAAACGGCTCTACCACTTCCAGGTAAAAACCTTAATTCTGGATCCGCTGTTAATCTACCAATTAACACTACATTATTCATAAAAGCACCAGCCTTTTATTGTTCTTCTTTAACAATCATATGTCTTAGAATTTCATCTGTTATTCCTGAAATTCTATGAACCTCATTTACAGTATCAGTTTCAGCTTCAAAATTAACTAGGATATAATATCCTTCAGTTCTATCTTTAATTTCGTATGCTAACTTTCTAGTTCCCCATTCGTCAACATTTTCAACTGAACCATTTGATTCAATAATTCCTTTTACTTTATCAAATATACTGTTTCTCTTTTCTTCTTCCATATTTGGTCTAAAAATAAAAACACCTTCGTACTTATTCATCTTTTCACCTCCCTTTGGACTTTACGGCTCCTTTTATTAAAGGAGCAAGGATGTACTACAAAACAAAATTATATCATCTATCTTTAATAGTTACAAGGATTTTTTTATTATTAACATATGAATTTTTTTTATTCAAATAAAAATCGGCCATAAGGCCGACTTTTACATCATTTCTTTTATACATTCTGCTAATTTTTTTATTCCTATTACAATTTTCTCTTCATCCATATTGGAGTAATTTATTCTCATAGTGTTTTCATTTCCACCATTAGGGAAGAAAGATCCTCCAGGTACAAAGGCTACATTTTTTTCTATTGCTTTTTCAGCTAATTTTCTAGCATTAATATGTTCTGGTAATATTGCCCATGTAAACAATCCACCCTCTGGTTTTGTGTATTTAATACCTTCAGGGAACTCATCCTTCATAGTTTTTAACATTAAGTCTCTTCTTTTACTATAAACAGCTTTTATTTTTTCTATATGTTCATCTAGATCATATTTTTCTAAAAATTTACTTAACTGCATTTGTGATATTGTACTAGCCTGAAGATCAGAACCTTGTTTGACTAATATATATTTATTTAATACTTTTTCATCTGCACATGTCCAACCAAGTCTAAGTCCTGGACATAGAGTTTTAGAAAATGAACCTAAAAAAATTACTCTTCCTTCAGTATCAAAGCTTTTAACCGATGGTGGCATCTCACCTTCAAACCTCAATTCTCCATAAGGATTGTCTTCTACTATAGGAAGATTATACTTACTAGCTAAGTCTAATAATTTCTTTCTTCTTTCTACTGTCCAAGTTCTTCCTGATGGATTCTGAAAATCTGGAATTACATAAATAACTTTTACATCTTCAGTATTCTTTAAAATATCTTCTAATTCTTCCATGACCATACCATCATCATCCGTTGGAACTTCCTTAAATACTGGTTGATAGGTTTTAAAAGCACTTAGAGCTCCTAAATAACTAGGGCTTTCACAAAGTACTACATCCCCTTTATTTAAAAATATCTTTCCAGTAAAATCTAGTCCCTGTTGAGAGCCTCCAGTTATTAAGATATTTTCTTTAGTAGCGTCTACACCAAATTTTTTCATTCTTTGAGCTATCTTTTCTCTTAATGGCTCATACCCTTCAGTTGGACCATATTGTAAAGCTTTAGTTCCAGCTTCTTCTAATACTTCTTTAGAAACTTCTTTAATTTTTTCTACTGGAAATAATTCAGGAGCCGGAAGTCCTCCTGCAAAGGATATAACTTCTGGTCTTTGAGTTAACTTTAAAAGTTCACGAATTTCTGATGCTTTAATCTTGTCCATTCTTTCTGCATAATTTAATTTCATACAATAGCACCTCCACATTTTGAAAACGCTTTCCCCTATTTTATATACAATTCCTACGGCTTTACCGCAGGTTTTTAATACTGCCTAATTAATCTTCTTTAGACTTTACTATCTTCTTTACTCTCTTTTGGAATTTTCTTCTAGGTAGCCATACCTGTCTTTCACAACCAAGACATTTAATTCTAAAATCCACTCCTACCCTCATTACTTCCCATTTATCTTCACCACAAGGATGTTTCTTTTTCAATTGAACTATATCTCCAATTTGAAAATTCATAAGTACTACCTCCCTACGAAAAGAAAAACTACTTACCCTTTATTTTAGATTTAAGTAGTCCTTTATTATCATTATATAATTTTTTTGTAACGTTTACAAAATATTTTTTGTTGTAAATATATGGTTATGTGTAATGCTATATCTCTATTGTCTTTTTGTTAAGTCCTTTACGTATCGTTTTATAAATGCCTTTTATAGCTAACTCATTTTCTTTGATTACTTCTTTTACCTTTAATAAATCATCTAAATCAAATTTTATTGACAAGCCACAACTTGATGTTATTTCTCTAGGAGTAGGTATTGTTTTTATATTTATATTTATGTTTTTAAGAGCCTTTTCTCCCTTTATAGCATGATTTGTAGATTTAAAGGTAATAACTCCATAAATCTCTTTTTTCAAATTATCACTCTTTCCTTTGGAGAATTTAAGAAACCAATCGGCATTTACCGATTGGTTCATTATTATATTGTTAAGGTATTAGAAGCTCCTTTTAATTTTTCAACTATAGTATACATGTTACTAACCTCTCCAACCTTTAATTTATCTTTTACATCTAAGTAATCTAAGCATGTTCCACAGGATATGATTTCTACACCTTCATCCTCAAGTTCCTTTAAATCATCTAAAACTTCAGATCCTTCAACTGTTAAATTTACCCCTGTATTATAAAATAATATTGTAGAAGGATATGGAATAGATTCTGTTAAAGTGTAAATAAAACCTTTCATTAATATATTTCCTAATTCATCTTTTCCTTTACCCATTTTATCAGAAGTTATTGCAATTGTCATATCACTAAATGTATCGGAAGTACATACATTGGTAGTTTCTTCTTCACCTTCTGTATTTATACCTTTAGTTATATTTATTAAAAAATTCCCGTCTTTTGTTTTTTCCACTTTACATCTAAAATTTGAACCCTTTGCTAACTTTGAAACATTTTCTTTAGCTACCTCATTATCAACAATCGTAGTTACAGTTCCTTCAGCTATTGAGTCTAAAGCTTTTTTTGTCATTATTACAGGTTTAGGGCACGCAACATTTCTAGCATCAACTTCTTTTTTCATAATCTATACCTCCTTAATATATATTATAAATATATAAGATTATCAATTTGTCAATATTCACTTTATTATATCACAGTTTCATTTTATCATTTCACATCTGTAAATAAAGTGATATAAAAAACATCTATACTTTTATTTTAAGTTATTAATATGTTCTATAATAAACAATAAATATAATATTTTTAAGTTTGTTTTTATCTTTATTAATATTTTTAATTTTTATATTAATTTTTTTAATATTTTTATTGACATTTATTCAATTAAGTAATATTATATAATTAGAAATCAAATATTTTACTTAATATGGATATTATAAAATCTTTTACTTATTTAATTTTTATATATCTTTTCCAATTTTTTATTATTTATAGGGGGGATTTAATGAATAATGAAATCACAAAACTATTAAATGGCCTTTCTAAGGGAGACCTAACAACTAAAGAAGTAATTAAAAAAATAGATAATCTAAGTTTAGATGAAAAGACAAAACCAGTTTTAAAAGAAAAATCATCTAAGATAAAAATTCAAATAATAAACGAGGAAACCAATATAAACCTACCTGCAATTCCCTTTTGGCTTGCTTTAAGTCTAGGTAATTTAGGTACCAAATTAGGCTCATGGGATTTAAAGTACAATAATGATAAAGACGATGACACTAAGAAATATATAGAAGTTTTAAATGAATTAGATCTAAAGGAAGTATTTAAGACTTTAGAAAAACTAGAACCCTTTGAACTAGTTGATATATCAAGCAATAATAATAAAGAAATAGTCAAAATATCAATATTATAAGGAGGTTAAATATGAAAAAAGAAGTTATAGGTAAATGTCCTGTCTGTGACCATAACCTAGATGTTACAGAGTTACACTGTAATCACTGTAATACTACAATACAAAGCGATTTTGACCTTTGTAAGTTTTGTAAATTAAGTAATGAACAAAAACATTTCATAGAAGTATTTGTTAAAAATAGAGGTAATATAAAGGAAATAGAAAAGGAACTAGGTATATCCTATCCAACTGTTAGAAATAAATTAGAAAATGTAGTTCAGGCTCTAGGATATAGTCCTAAGTATTCACCAAAGGTTAATAAAAAAGAGATCTTAGAAAAACTAAGTTCTGGAGAGATTACCTCAGATGAAGCTGTTAAACTGTTAAAGGAATAATTTAAGGGGGGTTAAATTTGGGAGAAGAAAGAATGATGATTTTAAAAATGCTTGAAGAAGGGAAAGTTTCCAACGAAGAAGCGCTTAAGTTATTAGAAGCCTTAGATGAATCTGACTTTAGTGAAAAAAGCTTCGATACTGACAAAAGAAATACAACGAAAAATGATAAAGAAAACTTTGAAGATAAATTAGAAAAGAAAATAGAAAAAGTTACTGAAGATATTACTGAAAATGCTACTGACTATGCTAATAACTTAACGGATAAAGTTCTTAACATGGTAAATGATGTAGTAGATAATGGTAGCTTTTTAAACTTCTTTGGTAACTTTGAAACAATAACTGAAAACATACAAAAAGATATTAGCAATTTAGACTACCCAACTATTGATTTAGAAGGTATAAATGGAAAAATTATTATAACTCAATGGCATAAAAATATAATAGATGTTTCTGCTACATGTAGAATTAAAAAAAGTAAGGTTCCATCAGAAAAAATTTATAGTATCTATGAAAAGGAAAACTCTATAATGATAAAGCCTAAATTTAAAAATAATCTAATTGCTAATTTAGAAGTTAAACTTCCTAAAAAGAACTATAAATTAATAAATATAAATAGTACAAACGGAAAATTAGTAATAGATGGATTAAATAGTGAAAATATAGATTGTACTACCTCTAATAGTTCAATATATATTGAAAATATAAATAGTTCTAGTATAAAAACTAAAACTAGAAACGGAAAAATAAAAATATTAAAAACTAATGCTAAAAACATTGATATTGATACATCAAATGCTTCTATAATTCTAGATAAAATTATGACTAAAGATGCTTCAGCAAAAACTACCAATGGAAAAATATATGCTGATGGATTGTCTTTTGATGGTAATAGTAAAGTTAACTTAAAAACCACCAATGGAAAAATAGAAGTTCATACAAATAACTATGTTAAAGATAACTTATCTGTTGATGCTAAAACTTCTTTAGGTAAAATAGACTTATCAATACCTAATTTGATTTATGAAATAAACGATGTACAAAATATAGGAAGTAAAAGAATACTAGCTTACAGTAAAGATTATAAAGATTCTAAAGGGACATACATTAAATTATCTACATCAAATGGTTCTATAAAAATTTGTTAATAGGGGGTATGTAAATGTCTAATCTAAAGAACGAAAAAATGCAAATTTTAAAAATGGTTGAGGACGGTAAAATATCATCAAAGGATGGAGTTGAACTTTTAGAGGCTCTAGAAGAAAAAGAAACTAGTATATCATCTAATAGAAGTGCTAAATGGTTAAAGGTGAGAGTTTATGATCCTGATGATAAAACAAAAGTAAATGTAAACATCCCAATTTCATTAGTGGATATAGGTATGAAATTTGCTACTAAATTTTCACCTGAACTTAAGGATTCTGATTTTCAAGATCTAGATTTTGATGAAATTATCGAAGCAATAAAAAATGGTGCAGAAGGTAAAATTGTCGATGTTCAAAGCGAAGAATCTGGAGAAAGAGTAGAAGTATTCGTTGAATAGAAAAAATCACTTCTTAATTGAAGTGATTTTTACTCTTTTTTAGAATTATTATATATTATTCTAATTCCTATAAGTATTAAGATAACAGGCCAGAAATAAGATATCATTTTCCAAAAACTCGATGTAATTATATTGTTCTCTGTCATGTAAAATAATCCTGATAGTGCTAATAAAATGGAACCTAATATAAAAGTCCATTTTACTCCTTTATTTCTATGTATTAATAAATATATAGCATAAAAGGATATGGATATAAGAAAGAAAAATAACCAGCCAATATCCCCTATGATTAAGTCCTCAAGAAATGAATGTATTCCTATAGCAGGTAATATGCATCCCGGATATACAAACCCCTCTTTTCCTTTTGTAAAATATACTATCAAAAATGCAGCTCCTAACCCTATAAAAACTAACAATCCTGATAGATCTAAATTATAAACCATTCTATCTAAAACTTGGCTTAAACCTATTCCTGTTAAAATTAATCCAGCTATTAAATATCCTGTTTTTTTCTTATTATAATAACCTATTAAAAAAGCTATACCTAATACAACTATATACGTTTCATTAGGTACTATATTAGTATTTTCTAAAAAAATAAATATACCTGCAAGTATTAAAATTATCCCTAATACATAATCATTTTTCTTCAAATATTTATCCCCCTTACAAATAGTAATATAACTTATTGCAAAACTCTAAAAACGTTGGAATTTAGAGCTTTTAAAACATATATTTCAAAGGATTTCCCCCACTTTTTCTAGAATTATTTATATACACAACTATATAATATTCTAAATAAGAAAGG
>VENA01000034.1 GCA_009711785.1 Bacillota bacterium | reverse complement strand
TGCTTTATATTGGGTTATAGGAAATACATTTACAATTGTTCAACAGTTTATTACCAATAGATCGTTAGGAAAGGTTAAGGAGTTGAATTAATATGGAATCTATTATTAAGACAGCTAAAACAGTTGATACAGCTATCAGTGAAGCATTGTCAGATTTAAATCTTGATAAAGATGATGTTACAATAGAAGTGATAGATGAACCTAATAAAGGTTTTCTTGGTATTATAGGTTCTAGAGATGCTAAAGTAAAAGTAACTGCAGATAAAGACCCAATATACTTGGCTAATAATTTTTTAAATATGTTATTAGAAAAGATGGAAATTGAAGCGGAACCCAAAATTTCTAGAAAGGGTAAAAACCTTTATATTGATATTATCGGAGAAAACAAAAACGATATGGGTGTAATAATAGGCAAAAGAGGAAAAACACTAGATTCTATACAGTATTTATTGAATTTAGTAATAAATAAAGACAGAGAAAATTATATAAGAGTACTACTTGATACTGAAGACTACAGAAAGAAAAGGGAAGAGACATTAAAAAGATTAGCAAAGAGAATGGCTGGTAAAGTTAAAAGAATTAAAAAGAGTGTAAAACTAGAGCCTATGAATCCTTATGAAAGAAGGATAATCCATTCAGCTTTACAGAGAGATTCCTATGTAGAAACTCATAGTGAAGGAGAAGAACCCTTTAGAAAGGTAGTAATCGAATTAAAATAATTTTAAGTAATAAACCCAGTTTAAATACTGGGTTTATGTTATGTTTATACTACTTTTTGGTATAATATATAATAAATCAAATATAAAAGCTCAATAAAAGAGGTGAGTATAATGGGTGAAGAAACTATAGCGGCAATTGCTACAGCTAAAGGAGAAGCAGGAATAGGTATAGTAAGAATAAGTGGAGATAGATCTATTGAAATTGCTGAGAGTATATTTAGAGGAAAAACAAAAGAAAAATTAAGTAATGTAGATGAGAGAAAATTAGTATATGGTCATATAATAGACCCTAAAGATCAAAGTAGAATAGATGAAGTATTAACTGTTTATATGAAAGGACCCTTTACATATACTAAAGAAGATATAGTAGAAATAAATTGTCATGGTGGAATTATACCAGTTAGAAGGATATTAGAATTAGTTTTAGAACAGGGAGCTAGGATGGCTGAAGCAGGAGAATTTACTAAGAGAGCTTTTTTAAATGGAAGAATAGATTTAGCCCAAGCAGAAGCTGTAATGGATTTAATAAGTGCTAAAACCGATACTAGTTTTGATGTTTCTTTAAATCAACTTGAAGGATCTTTATCAAAGGAAGTTAAGAATATACGAGATGTAATATTAGAAATAATAGCTCATATCGAAGCTTCTATAGATTTTCCTGAGGATGATATTGAAAATGTAGCATATGAAAAAATAGAACAAAAGGGAAAGAAAGTTTTAATGAAAATAGATGAATTACTAAAGACATCATCAACAGGTAAAATACTAAGAGAAGGCTTAAAAACTGTAATTTTAGGTAAGCCTAATGTTGGTAAATCTTCGTTACTAAACTCTATATTAAGAGAAAATAGAGCTATAGTTACTGATGTTCCAGGAACTACTAGAGATATAATAGAAGAATATGTTAATGTTAATGGTATACCATTAAGAATAATTGATACTGCAGGAATTAGAGAGACAGATGATGTAGTTGAAAAAATAGGAGTTAATAGAGCTAAAAATCTACTTAATGAATCAGATTTAGCTATCGTTATATTTGATGGATCTAGGGATTTAACAGATGAAGATAAAGAAATTATGAAGCTAATAAAAGATAGAAAGGCAATAATACTTATTAACAAAACAGATCTTGAAGAAAAAATAGATAAAAAAGAAATAGAGAAATATTTACCTAATAAAGAAATAATACCAACTTCTATACTAAAAGGTTCAGGATTAGATATTTTAGAAGATACTCTTAAGGAAATGTTTTTTACAGGGGATGTAAAAATAAAAGATGATGTTATAGTATCTAATGTACGTCATAAAGAATTGTTAAATAAAGCAAGACAAAATATAAAAGAAGCTTTAGAATCACTTAATATGGGGATGCCTATAGATTGTATAGAAGTCGATATTAAGGATTGTTGGTC
The DNA here is from genome assembly GCA_009711785.1 of Bacillota bacterium. Classification (GTDB taxonomy): domain Bacteria; phylum Bacillota; class Clostridia; order Tissierellales; family MES13; genus MES13. The sequence goes on along the minus strand of VENA01000034.1, from coordinate 62,200 downwards.
TAATTTAGGAGAAATAAATGGAGATACAGTTTCTGAGGATATAATTGATAAGATATTTGAAGACTTCTGTATAGGTAAATAAGCTTTTTATTACAAAGGAGGCTATGTATGAAAGATACAATAGAATACTACGGAGGAAGCTATGATGTTATAGTTGTTGGAGCTGGTCATTCAGGTTGTGAAGCCGCTTTAGCCTCAGCTAGGATGGGTTTAAAAACTTTAGTATTAACTATTAGCTTAGATTCAGTAGCACTAATGCCATGTAATCCCTCAATAGGAGGAACAGGAAAGGGACATTTAGTAAGAGAAATAGATGCTTTAGGTGGAGAAATGGGTAAGGTTATTGATAAGGCCTTTATACAAAGTAGAATGCTTAATACATCTAAAGGACCAGCTGTACACTCATTAAGAGCCCAAGCTGATAAAAATAAATATCAAGCAACAATGAAACAGATTTTAGAGAATGAAAAGAATCTACAGTTAAAGCAAGGAGAAGTTGTAGATCTAAAGACAAAGGAAGGTAAAGTTAGTGGGGTTTCTGTTAAAACAGGAGCTGTATATGATGCAAAGTCTATAATCCTTGCAACAGGAACTTATTTAGGCGGAAAAATTTATATAGGTGAAGTTAATTATGAAGGAGGGCCTAACGGTCTTTTTCCTGCAAAGGAATTAACAGGGTCTTTAGTAAATCAAGGTTTAAATTTCAGAAGATTTAAAACTGGAACCCCTGCTAGAATACATATAGATAGTTTAGATTTAGATGAAATGATTATTCAACCAGGAGATGAGGAAATAGTTCCTTTCTCATTTATGAATGAACAACTAGAGAAAGAACAGGTACCTTGTTATTTAACCTATACTAATAAACAAACTCATAAAATAATACTTAACAACTTAGATCGATCACCAATGAAAGCAGGAGTAATGGAAAGTACAGGACCTAGATATTGTCCTTCTATAGAAGCAAAAATAGAAAGATTTTCAGATAAAAATAGACATCAAATATTTGTGGAACCAGAAGGATTAGACACTTCGGAAATGTATATACAAGGAATGTCTACAACTTTACCAGCAGAGGTACAATTACGAATGTATAGATCAATAAAAGGCATGGAAAATGCAGAAATAATGAGAGAAGCCTATGCTATTGAATATGATTGTATAGATCCAACAGAACTAAAAAGAACATTAGAGTATAAAAACATAGAAAATCTTTATTTTGCAGGTCAAGTTAATGGATCATCAGGGTATGAAGAAGCCGCAGCCCAGGGTATAATAGCAGGGATTAATGCCTCTTTAAAGTTAAAGGAAAAAGAACCATTTATACTAGATAGATCAGAAGCATATATAGGTGTATTAGTTGATGATTTAGTAACCAAAGGAACGAATGAACCATATAGGATGATGACATCAAGGGCTGAATATCGATTAACTTTAAGACAAGATAATGCAGATTTAAGGTTAACTGAAAAAGGATATAAAATAGGTTTAGTAAGTGAAAAACGTTATGAAAAAATGGTTAATAAAAGAGAACAAATTAATAAAGAATTAAATAGACTTAAAGAAGTTAAGGTAACTCCAACTAATGAAACTAATGAATTTTTAGATAAACTAAATAGTTCACCTCTTAAAAAACCTGTAACTCTTTTTGATTTAATAAAAAGACCTGAACTAAGTTATGATGCTTTAATAAAATTAGATAATGAGCGCCCTGAACTTGCTAGAGAGATAAGAATGCAGGTTGAAATACAGATTAAATATAAAGGATATATAAAGAAACAATCAAAGCAAATAGAGCAATTTAAAAAACTTGAAGGAAAGAAACTATCAAAGGATATTGATTATAGTGAAATAAGTGGTTTAAGACTTGAAGCAAGACAAAAGTTAAATAAAATTAGACCAGATTCCGTAGGTCAAGCATCAAGAATATCAGGAGTTTCCCCTGCAGATATAAATGTATTATTAGTATATTTAGAACAGCAAAGGCGATTAAAAAAGGGGAGTGAAAAAAGTGAGTAATATAGATACTTTAACCAGTGGTATTAAAGAGCTTAATATTGATGTTGATAATTCAAAGTTAGAAAAATTTAAGACTTATAAACAATTATTAAAGGAATGGAATAAAAAAATAAATATAACAGCTATAGAAGATGATGATGAGATAGATCTAAAACATTTTTTAGATAGTCTTACTATTTTTAAAACTGATTTAATTAAAGATAATCAAAAGATTATAGATATAGGCACTGGTGGTGGATTTCCAGGAGTTCCAATAAAAATTATTAATAATAGTACTGAAGTTTTATTATTAGATAGTTTAAAAAAGAGAATAAAGTATCTAGATACTGTTATCGAAGAATTAGAATTAGACAATATAAAGGCAGTACATGGGAGAGCAGAAGAATATGCAAAACAAACTGAACATAGAGAAAAATATGATATAGCAGTATCTAGAGCTGTAGCATCACTGAATATATTAAGTGAATATTGTCTTCCCTTTGTAAAGGTAGGAGGATATTTTATAGCAATGAAGGGACCAGACTTAAAGGATGAAATCAATGAAGCTAAAAAAGCTTTAGAAACTTTAGGAGGAGAAGTTTTTAAAAATATAAAAGTAAAATTACCTAATAGTGATATTACACATAACTTACTTATTATCAAGAAGATAACAAAAACTCCGACAAAATATCCTAGAAAACCTGGTAAACCTAAAAAAAGACCGTTGTAAAAGGTTGAAATTTAAAGATATATGTTATACGAAAGTTTTAAAAAAATAATATAATTGGAAGGAACTCTTAATTTTATAGAGAATAAAGTATATAAACAAAGAAGAAAATTAAATGGGAAAGTTATCGGGAGAGGAAGGATATTATGAGCCATTTGAATGAAGAGATTGTAAATATACCTGTTGAAAAAATAAGACCTAATCCTTATCAACCAAGAAAGAATTTTAGTAAAAAAGCTTTAGAGGAATTAAGTCAGTCAATAAAAGCATACGGGGTTATCCAACCAATCAGTGTAAGAAAGATTAATGATGATAGTTATGAGTTAGTCGCTGGAGAAAGAAGATTAAGAGCATCAGAATTAGCAAATTTAGAAAAGATACCATCAATAATAGTAAACATGAAAGATCAGGATTCAGCAGTATTAGCCTTAATTGAGAATTTACAGAGAGAAGATTTAAATTTTGTTGAAGAAGCAGAAGGTTATAGTAATTTAATAAATGACCATGGATTAACACAACAAGAATTAGCAATAAAGGTAGGAAAGAATCAATCAACGGTAGCAAACAAGTTAAGAATATTGAGATTATCAACTAAAGTTAAGAAAATGCTACTAGAAAATGGATTATCGGAGAGACATGCAAGAGCATTACTTAAATTACCGGATGAATCTTTACAAATAGCTGTATTAGAAAGAGTAATAGCTAAGGATATGACGGTAAAGAAAACTGAAAGTTTAATAAAAGGAATGCTAGAAGATTTAACAAAGGAAGACGAGGAAGAAAGCAAACAAAACATTAAAAGTTTAATTAATTTTAGGATATATTTAAATACTATAAAAAACGCATATAACGCAATAAAAGATAGCGGAGTAGATGCAAAATATGAACAAAAGGATAAGGGTGAATTTATTGAAGTAGTGGTGAAAATACCTAAAAATAAGAAGGAAGCTTAGAGGATTCAATTAATTTTGAATCCTTTTTTTTATTGTAATTTTAATAAATCTGTTATAATTAAAATTACAAATATGTGATTAATAGAAATGAATTACCATAAAATATAAGAAGGAAAATATAACTAGTTGAAGAAATAAAAATAATAGGTACATAAACGGAGGTGGTTTTAATGTCTAAGACCATAGCGATTTTTAATCAAAAGGGTGGAGTAGGAAAAACAACAACTAATGTTAATCTAAGTTCTTGTATATCAAAGCTTAATAAAAAGGTTTTAGTTTTTGATATAGACCCACAGGGTAATACCACCAGTGGTTTTGGGATTAATAAAAAAGAAGTGGAGTATTCAGTATATGATGCTTTAGTGGGTGATGTTGATATCCATGACGTAGTTATAGAAACAGGAATTGATAATTTACATATCATACCGTCTAATGTTGATTTAGCAGGAGGAGAAATTGAATTAACAAAGAAGGAAAATAGGGAATCTTCATTAAAGAAAGTAGTAGATGATATTAAAGGTGAATATGATTATATTTTTATAGATTGCCCTCCATCATTAGGATTATTAACTATTAATGCTTTAGTTGCTGTAGATAGTGTTATCATACCTATTCAATGTGAGTATTATGCCTTAGAAGGAGTTAGTCAGTTAATGGATACTATTAAACTTGTAAAAAGGGGGTTAAATAAAGACCTAGAAATTGAAGGGGTAGTTTTAAGTATGTTTGATGGTAGAACTAACTTATCTATTCAAGTAGTAGATGAAGTAAAAAAATATTTTAAGGGGAAGGTATATACAACTATTATACCAAGAAATGTTAGATTAGCAGAAGCACCGAGCTATGGATTATCAATAGTTGATTACGATCCTCGTTCTAGAGGAGCAGAAGCTTATATGGAACTTGCAGAAGAGTTTTTAGATTACGTGGAGGATGTGATATAAATGGCTAAGAAAAAAAGGGGATTAGGAAAGGGATTATCGGCTTTAATACCAGATGAACCTGTGGAACAAAAAAAAGAAGATAATAATAAAAATTCCATTATTAACATCGATATAGCATTAATAGAGCCAAATGGCGGACAACCTAGAAAAGATTTTAGTAGTGAAGCTTTAGAAGAATTAACAAGATCTATAGAAAAGCATGGAGTTATTCAACCAATAATAGTTAGAAAAGTAGATGAAGGATATCAACTAGTAGCAGGGGAGAGAAGATGGAGAGCATCTAAAGAAGCAGGACTTAAAGAAATCCCATGTATAGTAAAAGACATAGAACAAAATAAATCAACTGAAATAGCTTTAATAGAGAATATTCAAAGGGAGGACTTAAATTCAATAGAAGAAGCTCTAGCATATAATAATTTAATAAAAGAGTATAATCTAACACAAGAAAAAATTTCAGAAGTAGTAGGTAAAAGTAGATCTTATATAGCAAATATAATGAGATTACTAAATTTATCAGATGAGGTTATTAAATTAATAAGTAAAGGTAAGTTATCAAGTGGTCATGGGAGAACATTACTAGGTGTTAAAAATGAAAAAGAACAGATAGAGCTAGCTAAAAAAGTAATAGAAAACAATTTAAGTGTAAGAGAAACTGAAAAATTAGTAAAGAATCTTAACAAAGAAAATGATAAGAGCAATACTAAAAAAAGAAATAAAGATCCAATACTATTAGAATTAGAAGAAAATTTAAGGAAAAGATTTGGTACTAAAGTTAAGATCAATAAGAAAAAAAATAAAGGGAAAATAGAAATAGAATACTATAGCAATGAAGATTTAGAAAGAATATTAGAAATATTAGCATAATGTTTCATGTGAAACAATTCATAAGTAGACTTTAAAAGTCTGCTTTTTTTATCAAAATATTTCAACTTAAAACAAATTTAACAACTTATATAAATAAATACCATACAGAAAAGTATATTTTTCTGTTATAATATATATATAATTGCTTTAAAGACCACATTAATATTTTATGATATAAATTAACAATCAAAATTAAGGAGAGATTATTATATGGAAATTATTTTGTATCAGGTAGATGCTTTCACAGACAAGCCTTTTAGGGGAAATCCAGCAGGAGTTATACCTGATGCTAAGGGAATCACTGAAAGGGAGATGCAAAACATAGCTAAAGAATTAAATCTTTCAGAGACAGCTTTTGTTACTAAGAAAAAAGATGATTTATATAGTGTTAAATTTTTCACTCCTATTTGTGAGGTTAATTTGTGTGGACATGCCACTATTGCAACTTTTTATACTCTTGCTTCTAAGGGTTATATAGGGGATATAGAAAATGGTATAGTTAAAGTATATCAGGAAACAAATGTTGGAACTTTACCTGTGGAACTATATTTTAAAGATGGAGACATCGAAAAGATAATGATGCAGCAAAAGTCGCCGGAATCTTTAGGAGAAATAGACAATAATACAAAAGAGAGAATATCAGATATATTAAATATAGATTCAGATGATATAGGACTTAATGGATACAACATTTCATCAGAGATAATATCAACTGGTCTAGCAGATATTATATTACCAGTGAAGAATAAAGAAGTTTTAGAAAGCATTAAGATAGATACTCAAGAGTTAATAAAATTATCAAAAAGTTTAAATGTTACAGGTATTCACGTATTTACTGTTGATAATAAAGCAGTGTATTGTAGAAACTTTGCTCCAGCAGTAGGGATTGAAGAAGAATCTGCAACTGGAACTTCAAATGGTGCTCTTATTTATAAGTTATATAATCATGGTATCATTAAAGATAGAATAAGTGTATATCAAGGAGAAAGTTTAGGACGTATAAGTGAAATCCAATGTGAAATATTTAAAGATAACAATGAAATAAATGTAAAAGTTGGAGGAAAGGCTTGTATTGTAATTGAAGGGGTAATTCATATATAATGAAATATAATATAGGGTTATCCTACACCCAAGATTGTTAAAAAATTGATAAGATATAATATAAATGGAAAGAAAACCAAGGAAATTATTGTTTTTGTAAAGATTTTAACAAAAACAATTGACATAAATTAAATAGATTATGTATAATAAATACGGAAGACAGACAGTTACATTTTAGTGGTAAAGATTAAAGAAAAGGTTTGCAGCTTAATAACCAACAAAAGAAGTTTGAGACTATTTTGTTGGTTTGTTTATATCTGACATGGTTAATTAATTAACTAACAAAGGAAGATTTTTACCACAGAAATTAACGAGGTAAATTATATTTAAGGGAGGGTTAATGATGGAATTTAAATTTGACTGGGAAAAAAATGCAAGTAAGATTGAAAAGTTAAAAGAAATTATTGAAGAAAAGAAACAGAAAAAAGGACCTTTAATGCCAGTTTTAAATCAAGCACAAAAGTTATTTGGTTATTTGCCTATCGAAGTCCAAAGAATAATATCTGAAGGATTAAATATACCTTTAGCTGAGATTTATGGTGTGGCTACTTTTTATTCACAGTTTTCACTAATACCTAAGGGTAAATATACTATAGGTGTTTGTTTAGGTACTGCATGTTATGTAAAAGGTGCTCAGGATATTATTGACAGAATCAAAGATGAACTTGACCTTGAAGTTGGGGGAACTACTAAAGACAGAAAGTTCTCATTAGAAGCAACAAGATGTATAGGTGCTTGTGGATTAGCACCAGTAATGACTGTTAATGAAGATGTATACGGAAAGTTAAATGCAGACGAAGTTCCAGGTATAATTAAAAAATATTAATTATAGTTTAGCTTAACTAAAAGCAAACGGGGGTGTATTATATTGAAATCACTTGAAGAATTGAAAAAAATTAGAGAAGAAGCTAGAAAGAAAGTTGATTTAAGGGAAGAAAAAAAAGGAACTAGAATAGTAGTTGGTATGGCAACCTGTGGAATATCAGCAGGAGCGAGACCTGTTTTAATGGCGTTATTAGAAGAAGCTAAGAAAAGAAATTTAAATGATGTAACGGTTAATCAAACTGGTTGTATAGGAGTATGTAGATTAGAGCCTATAGTTGAAGTATATAGACCTGGAGAAGAGAAAGTAACATATGTTGATATGACTCCAGAAAAAGCAAAAAAAGTTATTGCAGAACATATAGTTAATGGGAAAGTTGTTACTGAATATACAATTGGAGCATACGAAGAGTAAAATTGTTTCATGTGAAACATTCATAACGTAAAGGAGGTCAAGGAAATGGAATTATATAGATCACATGTGCTTATTTGTCGTGGTACTGGATGTACTTCTTCAAAATCAGATGATATGGAAGTAAAATTAAACGAACTTATAAAGGAAAAAGAACTAGACAAAGAAGTTAAAGTAGTAAGAACAGGATGTTTTGGATTATGTGAAGCTGGACCTATAATAGTAGTATATCCAGAGGGTGCATTCTATAGTCATGTAAAATTAGAAGATATTGATGAAATAGTAGAAGAACATCTATTAAAGGGAAGAATAGTTGATAGATTATTATATAAAGGTGAAGAAGAAGAAAAAATCAAATCAGTTAATGAGGTAACTTTCTATAAAAAACAAAAAAGGGTTGCATTAAAAAATTGTGGTGTTATTGACCCAGAAGATATAAATGAGTATATTGCATATGATGGTTATATGGCATTAGGTAAAGTTTTAACTGAAATGGAACCTAAAGATGTAATAAATGTAATAAAGGATTCAGGATTAAGAGGTAGAGGTGGTGGAGGATTCCCATCAGGACTTAAATGGGACTTCACATCTAAAGCAGAAGGTGACCAAAAGTACGTATTATGTAATGCCGATGAAGGGGATCCTGGAGCTTTCATGGATAGAAGTATATTAGAAGGAGACCCTCATGCTGTAGTTGAAGCAATGGCTATTGCAGGTTATGCAGTTGGTGCTAATCAAGGATATGTTTATATTAGAGCTGAATATCCTATAGCAGTTGAAAGACTTCAATTAGCAATCGACCATGCAAGGGAAAAAGGTTTACTAGGAGAAAATATTTTTGGAACAGACTTTAATTTTGATATGGAAATAAGATTAGGTGCTGGAGCTTTTGTATGTGGTGAGGAAACTGCTTTAATAGCTTCTATAGAAGGTGAGAGAGGTATGCCTAGAAATAAACCACCTTTCCCAGCAAATAGTGGTTTATGGCAAAAACCAACATTAATAAATAACGTTGAAACTTATGCAAATGTTAATCAAATTATTCTTAATGGTGCTGATTGGTTTAAAGACATTGGAACTGAAAAGTCACCTGGAACTAAAGTATTTGCATTAGGTGGAAAGATTAATAATACAGGTCTTGTTGAGATACCAATGGGAACTCCATTAAAAGAAGTAATTTATGAAATAGGTGGAGGAATACCAAATGGTAAGAAATTTAAAGCAGTTCAAACAGGAGGACCTTCAGGTGGATGTATCCCAGCCGATTTAATAGATACACCAATAACTTATGATTCATTAACCGAAATTGGATCTATGATGGGTTCAGGTGGAATGATCGTAATGGATGAAGAAACTTGTATGGTTGATATTGCTAGATTCTTCTTAGACTTTACAGTTGAAGAGTCCTGTGGTAAATGTCCTCCATGTAGAATAGGAACAAAGAGGATGTTAGAAATATTAGAGAGAATTACTAGTGGTAATGGTGAAGCAGAAGATATAGATAAATTAGAGAGATTAGCAGAAAATATTAAATCATCCGCACTGTGTGGACTTGGTCAGACAGCACCAAACCCAGTGTTATCAACATTAAAGTATTTTAGAGATGAATATGAAGCACATGTAAATGAAAAAACATGTCCTGCTGGAACATGTAAGGATTTAGTTTCTTACTCTATAGACCCTGAAGCATGTAAAGGATGTACTCTTTGTGCAAAGGCTTGTCCAGTGGATGCAATATCAGGTGAAAGAAAAGAAGCTCATGTTATTGACCAAGATAAATGTATCAAGTGTGGAGCTTGTGAAGAGAAATGTCCGTTTGGAGCGATTATAAACAAATAATTATAATGCGGTTAAATATAAATTAATAAGATAGTAAAGGGGTGTAAATTAATGAGTAAAGTTACTGTTATAATAGATAATCAAGAAGTTCAAGTTCCGGCAGATTATACAGTACTTCAGGCAGCTAGAAGTAATAATGTTCATATACCAACACTTTGTTATCTGGAAGGTATAAATGAAGTCGGCGCATGTAGAATGTGTCTAGTGGAAGTAGAAGGAGCAAGAGGACTTCAAACTTCTTGTACACTAAAAGTAAGTGACGGAATGGTAGTTAAGACAAATACTAAAAAAGTTAGAGAAGCTAGAAAAGCAACTTTAGAATTATTGCTTTCAGATCATGATAGAGAGTGTTTAACTTGTGATAGAAATAGAAACTGTGAATTACAAACTCTTGCAGAAGAATTAGGAATTAAGGATGTAGCATTTGAAGGTGAAAAGAATGTTAATTATGAGGATACTTCTTCTCCTTCTATAGTAAGAGATCCTAATAAATGTATTCTTTGTGGTAGATGTGTAGGAGTATGTAATGATGTTCAAAAGGTAGGAGTATTAGGATTTACTAATAGAGGCTTCGATACAGTAGTTGGGCCAGCATTTGATAAGAAGATGGATGAAATCCCTTGTATCAACTGTGGACAATGTATAGCAGCGTGTCCAGTAGGGGCTTTAAAAGAAAAAGAAGAAATAGATTATGTATGGGAAGCTATTGAAGATGATAATAAACACGTAGTAGTTCAAACAGCTCCAGCAGTAAGAGCTGCATTAGGAGAGGAATTTGGACTTAAAATGGGAACTAGTGTAACTGGAAAAATGGTTGCAGCATTAAGAAGATTAGGATTTGATAAAATATTTGACACAGATTTTGCTGCTGACTTAACTATTATGGAAGAGGGACATGAATTATTAGATAGATTACAAAATGGTGGAAAGTTACCAATGATTACATCATGTTCACCAGGTTGGATTAAATACTGTGAACATTACTACCCAGAATTCATAGATAATTTATCTTCATGTAAATCTCCCCATGAAATGTTAGGTGCAGTTATTAAATCATACTACGCTGAAATTAATGATATTGATCCTAAGGATATATATGTAGTTTCTATAATGCCTTGTACAGCAAAGAAATTTGAAGCTGATAGAGAAGAATTAGCTGCTTCAGGATATCCAGATGTTGATGCTGTATTAACAACTAGAGAATTAGCAAAAATGGTAAAACAAACTAGAGTTGATTTTGTTGAGTTACCAGATGAAGACTTTGATGAAGTTCTTGGTGAATCAACAGGTGCATCTGTAATATTTGGAGCAACAGGTGGAGTTATGGAAGCTGCTTTAAGAACTGTTGCAGAAGTAGTTACAGGTGAACAATTAGAAGCTCTTGATTTTGAACAAGTGAGAGGGACTAAAGGAATAAAAGAAGCTACTGTTAATTTAAATGGTACAGAAGTTAAAGTTGCGGTTGTTCATAGTACAGGTCAAGCTAGTAAATTATTAGATCAAGTTAAATCAGGTGAAAAAGACTATCACTTTATAGAAGTTATGGGATGTCCAGGCGGTTGTGTAACTGGTGGAGGACAGCCTCATATTAAGCCTGAAGATAGATTTAAAAAAGATGTAAAAGCTGAAAGAGCAAAAGCTTTATACACTGAAGATAAATCTAAGAAAATAAGAAAATCTCATGAGAACCCAATGATTAAGAAGATTTATGATGATTATTTTGAAAAGCCAAATAGTCATAAAGCTCATGAACTTCTTCATACTCATTATGTTAAAAGAGAGAATTATCCTTTAGATAAGTAATCTAAAAGCTCTGACCTTTGGTCAGAGCTTTTTTATATAAAAATCAATTAATATTTTAGAAAGTATTATGGAAATCTATTATATCCATAATACTTTTTTTATGTTATATATATAAAAATATGTTATAATTTATATAAGTTTATACAAAGAAAAGATTGACAAATTTGTAACGAAACAGATATAATAGAGACATAGATTATGTCGAAATAACATCCTAATATAGATATATTTTTAGATAATACAAGAAAAATAGACTAGAGAACTGGTTGCGAAGGTTAAATTATTAACATATTATTCTAGGAGGGGTTATTGTGGAGTTTAAATTTGATGTTAAAAAGAATTCAAAAAAAATTGATGAACTCAAAAAAGTCATAACGGAAAATAAAAATAAAAAAGGGCCATTAATGCCTATTTTACATCAAGCCCAAAAAATATTTGGTTATTTACCTATAGAGATACAAAAGATTATTTCTGAAGAATTAAATGTACCTTTAGCTGAAGTTTATGGTGTAGCTACCTTTTATGCACAGTTTTCATTGATACCAAAAGGAAAATATACAATTGGAGTATGTTTAGGTACAGCATGCTATGTAAAAGGTGCACAGGATATAGTTGATAGAATTAAAGAACAATTAGATTTAGAAGTTGGAGGAACTACTAAAGACAGAAAGTTTTCTCTACAAGCCACTAGATGTATAGGAGCATGTGGTTTAGCACCGGTTATGACTGTTAATGAAGATGTATATGGAAAATTAAATCCTGATGAAGTACCGGATATTATTAAAAAATATAAATAACGGGGGTGTATAAAAGTGAAATCTCTTGAAGAATTAAAAAAGATAAGACAAGAGGCTAAAAAAAGAGTTGTTTTAAGAGAAAATCGAGAAGGGATAAGGATAGTTGTTGGCATGGCAACTTGTGGCATTTCAGCTGGAGCGAGACCTGTATTAATGACTTTACTTGAAGAAACAAAAAAAAGAAACCTTGAAGATGTTACTGTAAATCAGACTGGATGTATAGGTATTTGTAGATTAGAACCTATAGTTGAAGTTTATAAACCAGGGGAAGAAAAGGTAACATATGTTGACATGAATGAAGAAAAAGCAAGAAACGTAATAGCAGAACATATTGTTAATGGTAATGTTATTTATGATTACACTATAGGAGCATACGAAGATTAATTCTTTAAAAAGGAGGTAGAGACATGGATATTTATAGGTCCCATGTAATTATATGTGGGGGAACTGGATGTACTTCTTCAAATTCTGACAAAATAGAAGAAAAAATGATAAATAATATTAAGGATAAAAACTTAGATAAGGAAGTTAAAGTAGTAAGGACAGGTTGTTTTGGATTATGTGAAGCTGGGCCTATAGTCGTAGTTTATCCTGAAGGGGCTTTTTATAGCCATGTAAAACTTAAGGATGTAGATGAAATAGTTAATGAACATCTTTTAAAGGGAAGAATAGTAGAGAGATTATTATATAAAGAAGCGTTTTCAGAAGGTAAACTAAAATCAGTTAATGAAATAGATTTTTATAAAAAACAAAGAAGAATAGTATTAGATAATTGTGGTGTAATAAATCCAGAAGATATTGATGAATACATTGCTTATGATGGATACATGGCGTTAGGCAAAGTATTAACTGAAATGAGGCCTTTAGATGTGATAAATGAAATAAAAAAATCAGGCTTAAGAGGAAGAGGTGGTGGAGGATTTCTAACGGGTCGTAAATGGGAATTAACATATAATGCAAATAGTGATATAAAATATGTAATTTGTAATGCCGATGAAGGAGATCCTGGTGCTTTTATGGATAGGAGTATTTTAGAAGGAGATCCCCACGCAGTGATAGAGGCAATGGCAATAGCTGCATATGCTGTAGGGGCTAATAATGGCTATGTATATATAAGAGCAGAATATCCTATCGCTGTTAGAAGACTTCAAATAGCAATAGACCAAGCAAAAGAAAAAGGTTTATTAGGAGAAAATATATTTGAAACAGGTTTTAATTTTCATTTAGAAATTAGATTAGGTGCAGGAGCATTTGTATGTGGTGAAGAGACAGCTTTAATATCTTCTATTGAAGGAAAAAGAGGAATGCCTAATAATAAACCACCATATCCATCTGACAAGGGATTGTGGAATAAATCTTCTTTAATAAATAATGTAGAAACCTTCGCAAACATACCTAAGATAATATTAAAGGGATCTGATTGGTTTAGAGAAATTGGAACGGAAAAATCTCCTGGAACTAAAGTGTTTGCCTTAGGAGGTAAAATAAAAAATACAGGACTTGTGGAGATACCAATGGGTACAACCCTTAGAGAGGTTATTTATGATATTGGAGGAGGAATTCCTAATAATAAAGAATTTAAAGCAGTTCAAACAGGAGGACCTTCAGGGGGATGCTTAACAGCAGATTTAATTGAAACACCTATAGATTTTGAATCCTTATCTACCTTCGGCTCAATGATGGGTTCTGGAGGAATGATAATTATGGATGAGGATAATTGTATGGTTGATATAGCAAGATTTTTCATAGACTTTACAGTTGATGAATCCTGTGGTAAATGTACTCCATGTCGTGAAGGGACTAAGAGAATGTTAGAGATATTAGAAAAAATAACAAAGGGCAAAGGAGAATTAGAGGATATAGATAATTTAGAAAGTCTTGCTAATACAATAAAACAAGCTTCATTATGTGGTTTAGGACAAACAGCACCTAACCCTGTATTATCTACTCTTAAGTACTTTAGAGAGGAATATGAAGCCCATGTGATTGATAGAACATGTCCTACTGGAACGTGTAAGGACTTATTAAGTTTTTATATTACTGATGAGTGTAAAGGATGTACTAAATGTAGTAAAGCATGCCCTGTGGATGCTATAGAAGGTAAAGTTAAGCAAAAACATATTATAGATAGAGATAAATGTATTAAATGTGGTGAATGTATTTCACAATGTCCTTTTGATGCAATAATTAAAAAGTAGATTTTTTAGTTAGGGGGTAGTATTTTGGTTAACGTTATAATTAATGGTCATAAAATGAATGTACCTAAAGATTATACAATACTTAAAGCTTGTAATGATTTAGGAATACATATTCCTACGTTATGTCATGACGATAGAATAGATCCTCATGCAGCCTGTAGACTTTGTATTGTAGAAATAGAAGGTATGGACGAATTGCCTACATCATGTTCAACAAAAGTAAAAGATGGTATGAAAATAAGAACCCATAGTAATAGAGTTAGAAAAGCAAGAAAGGATATATTAAATTTAATAGTAGCTAATCATCCCTTAGATTGTATTATGTGTGATAATTCAGGTAATTGTAAATTGCAGGAGTATTGTTATGAATACGGTATTAGTGAAGTAGAATTTAAAGGAGAAAAAAAGAGTCATAAAATTGATTATAGCAATCCTTTTTATTATAGCGATCAAAATAAATGTATTAACTGTGGAAAATGTGTTAGGATATGTAACGAACTTCAGTGTGTAGGAGCTATAGGCTTTAATGAGAGGGGATTTAAAACCCATATAGGAGCGCCCTTTGATATGGAGTTAAATGAATCAGAATGTGTTTCTTGTGGTAATTGTGTTTCTGTATGTCCTGTAGGAGCATTAATGCCTAAGGTTAAAGAAAGAATAAGATATGATGAATTAAAGAAAGTAAGGACAACCTGTCCATACTGTGGAGTAGGTTGTCAAATGGATTTATTAGTTTTAGATGGGAAAATAGTGGATGTTAAGCCCGCTGATGGTCCTTCAAATGAAAATCTTTTATGTGTTAAAGGGAGATTTGGATTTAAGTTTTTAGACCATCCTGATAGACTTAAAAAACCTTTAATTAAAAGAGATGGTAAATTTGTTGAATCTTCCTGGGATGAAGCATATAAAATAATTGCTAAAAATATTAAGAAAATAAAGGATGAAAATGGTTCAGATGCATTCGCAGGATTTTCATCGGCAAGATGTTCTACTGAAGAAAATTATTTATTTCAGAAATTATTTAGAGCAGCTTTAGGAACAAATAACGTAGATCATTGTGCTCGACTCTGACATTCATCAACTGTTGCAGGTCTTGCAACAACGTTAGGTAGTGGAGCAATGACAAATAGTATAGAAGAAATAGAAGGTACAGATTTAATGTTTGTAACAGGTTCAAATACAACTGAGAATCATCCTGTTATTGCAACTAAAATGAGAAGGGCTATTAAAAAAGGAGCAAAGTTAATCGTAGCAGATCCTAGGAAAATAAAATTAGCAGATGATGCAGATGTTTTTTTACAAATTAGACCAGGGACTAATACAGCTCTTTTTAATGGATTAATGCATGTGATTATAAAAGAAGGACTTGAAGATAAAAGCTATATAGAAAATAGATGTGAAAACTATGAAGCATTAAAGGAGTTAGTTAAGGATTATACACCTGAAAAAGTAGCTGAAATATGTAATATAAATTCAAAAGATTTAATAAAAGCAGCTAGATTATATGCAAAAGCAAATAAAGCAAGTATATATTATGCTATGGGTATAACACAGCATACGACAGGAACTTATAGTGTTATGGCAATAGCAAACCTTGCTAATCTTTGTGGAAACATAGGCATAGAATCTGGAGGAGTAAATCCTTTAAGAGGTCAAAATAATGTTCAAGGAGCCTGTGATATGGGTGCATTACCTAATGTATACCCAGGGTATCAAAAGGTTGAAGATTCTGAAGTTAATAAAAAGTTTGAAAAGGCATGGAGATCAAAGCTTTCAGATAAAGTAGGATTAACTATACCTGAGATGTTAGAAAGTGCTGATAATGGTGATGTTAGATTCTTATATGTTATGGGAGAAAATCCTATGATATCTGACCCAGATACTAATCATGTTGAAAAGGTACTTAAGGAAACTGAATTTTTAGTAGTACAAGATATATTCTTAACTGAAACAGCTGAATTAGCCGATGTAGTTTTACCTGCAGCAGCCTTCGCTGAAAAAGATGGTACCTTTACAAATACAGAAAGAAGAATACAAAGAATAAGAAAAGCTATAGATGCTCCAGGTGAAGCTAAACCAGATTGGTTAATTTTAATGGAAATAATGAATAGCATAGGATATGATAAAAAATATAATAATCCAGCAGAAGTAATGGAAGAAATAGCCAGTGTAACTCCCCAATATGGTGGTATTAGCTATGATAGATTAGCATTAAAAGTAGATGGATTAGGTTTACAGTGGCCATGTCCAACTAATACCCATCAAGGAACAAAATATTTACACAAAGGTAATCATGCTAGAGGTAAAGGATTATTTCTTCCCCATGACCATTCAGATAGCAAAGAATTACCAGATAAAGAATTCCCACTTATAATGACAAATGGGAGAGTACTTTATCATTACCATACAAGGAGTATGACAGGGAGAGTTAAAGGATTAAATGAAAAAGCTCCAGAATCTTATATAGAAGTTAATCCTTCAACGGCTAGTAAATTAAATATAGTAAATAATGAACAAGTTAAAGTAATATCTAGACGTGGTGAAATAAAAACTAAGGTAAAGATAACCGATATTGTAGCACCTAATGTTGTATTTATTCCTTTCCATTTTAAAGAAGGAAGTGCTAATGTATTAACAAATCCAGCCTTAGATAAAATAGCAAAAATACCTGAATATAAATCATGTACAGTTAGAATAGAAAAGCTTTAAAATAAATGTCCTTCCTTGTAATAGGAGGGACTTTAGCTTCTTTTAGGAAGGTGTTTTTATGAGATTTAATAGTGCAGTAATATTAGCAGGTGGGAAAAGTTCAAGAATGGGATTTGATAAACAGTTAATGAGGATAAAACAACAAAGGGTAATAGATATTTTAATTTCAAAGCTGAATGAAGAATTTAAAGAAGTTATTATAGTTACTAATAAACCTAGTTACTATAATAACTATAAAAACGTATTTACAGATGAAATAAAAAAGAAAGGACCTTTAAGTGGTATTCATATAGGTTTAAAAAAGGCAAAAAGTGAATATGTATATTTTACTGCCTGTGACATGCCAAATGTAAATATTTCCTATATAAGATATATGAAAGAAAAAATAAGTAAAATAAAAGTTGATGCATGTGTTACTAAATATAAAGAACGGATAGAACCTTTTAATAGTTTTTATAACAAAAGATTAATAACTTCTATAGAACAGAGATTAAGAAATGATGAAAGGTCTATATATACATTTCTAAAAAATAGAAATTGTCTTTTTATAGAAGAAAAAGTGGCTAGAAAGTTTAGTCCTACTTGGGATATGTTTGTAAATTTAAACACTAAAGAGGACTTACAAAAGTATATAAAGGGAAAATAGAGGTTGATAATATGAAAAGTTATCTAAATTATGAAATAAAAAAGGTTAATAAAGATGAAGTTTCAAATATGTCCGATAATGTTGTAAAGGAATACCCATATACAATTTTTATAAATGATAATGAGTTTGTAACTCTTTTATGTACGCCAGAATCTTTAGATTATTTAGCAGTTGGTTTTCTTTTTTCAGAAGGAATGATTAATAATAAAGAGGATATAGTAGGTATAAACATTGATTATGACAATGGTATAGCATATTTAAAAATAAAAAAGAAAAATGATATCATAAAGAAATTACAAGGAAAAAGAACAATAACAACTGGATGTGGCAAGGGTACAATATTTTATAATGTATTAGATTCCTTTAAGACTAAAAAAATAAATAATAATTTTACTTTAAAAAGAAAAAATGTGATTAAGTTAATAGAAATGTTTAATAAAAAATCTAAACTTTTTTTAAATACAGGGGGAGTACATAGCTGTGCATTATGTAGTAAAAATGAAATCATGTGTTTTAAAGAAGATATAGGAAGACATAATGCTTTAGATAAGATATTAGGAAAAAGTATTATGGAGGAAATAAACTTAGATGAGAAAATAATATTAACAAGTGGTAGAGTATCATCTGAAATAATAATAAAAGTAGCTAAGATGAATATTCCAGTACTCATATCTAGATCTGCACCTACTAGTTTAGCTGTCGATATTGCTAATGAATTAGGAATACTTTTAATTGGTTTTGCCAGGGGAAAGCGGTTAAACATTTATTCTAAATATAAAAATTTAATTATTTAGAAATTTTTTTGTAAAGATTTAATAATGATTTTAATACTAGATGTTAGTATAATTTCTTTTAACAGACATTAAAAAGTGAGGGGATAGTTAATGGAAAATATGCTAAAGCCGGGTGATATAGCCCAGGCAACAATTAAAAGTGGCATCAAAAAGGCTAATTTAAGTGTATTAAAAATGTTATTATTAGGTATTTTTGCAGGTGTTTTCATAGGATTTGGAGCCCATGCAGACATAGTAGTTACCCAAACTCTTGGTAAAACTGTAGATGTTGGATTAGCTAAACTTATAGGAGCATCCGTATTTCCAGTGGGATTAATGTTAGTTGTTATGGCTGGAGCAGAACTTTTTACAGGAAATAATTTAATGAGTTTAGCAGCACTAGATAAGAAAATTACAGTTAAAGGAATGCTTAGAAATTGGATAATAGTTTATATAGGAAATTTTATAGGTTCAATATTATTAGCATGGATACTAAGTAAATCAGGACTATACAAGTCTACTGTAGCAACAAAAGCTATTGCAATAGCCCAAGGGAAAGTGGAATTAACTTTTCTTTCTGCTTTTATAAGAGCTATACTTTGTAATATTGTAGTTGTTTTAGCTGTATGGTTTTCAACAGCATCTAAGTTTGTTACAGGTAAAATCTTAGCAATATGGTTTCCTATAATGATGTTTGTATTATCAGGGTTTGAACACTGTGTAGCAAATATGTTTTTTATACCTATGGGTAAATTTGTAGGTGCAAATTTTACTTGGATAGAAATGTGGAATAATTTAATTCCTGTTACCATAGGTAATATTATAGGTGGAGGAGTTTTAGTTCCTATTGTATATTATATATGTTATATAAAAGAAGATAAATTAAAAAAATCAAAGGCAGTTTAAATTATTAATTTATACCTATTTGTATATTTTTAATAAATCTTTAAAGTCAAGTATTTAGCATTAGTGTAAACAATTTTAAAAAACTTTATAATTAAATGTGTATATAATTTCAAGAAATATCTCGAGTATTGTGTAAAATTCACATAGACTAAAAAAAGTACTTATGATAAATTATAATTAGACAATGAAGATGATACGGGAGGTTTTAAAATGTTGATTGAAAAGAAGGTTAAAGGTTTTATAGAAGAAACTGCAAGTAAAAGTCCTGCACCTGGCGGTGGAAGTGTTTCTGCTTTAGCAGGAAGTATGGGAGCAGCTTTAATCAGTATGGTTGGAAATTTAACCATAGGAAAAAAAGCTTATGAATCTTTAGATGATGATAAGAAAGTTAAAATAGATGAAAATTTTGAAAAAGTACAAAAGCTAGTAACTAAATTAAATGAATTAGTAGATGAAGATACTAATGCTTTTGATTCTGTTATGCAAGCATTTAAAATGCCTAAGGATACTGAAGAACAGAAAAATAAAAGAAGTGAGGCTATACAAAAAGGCTTTAAAAAGGCTCTAGAAGTACCTTTAGATACAGCAAATCAATGTTTAAATGTACTTAAGTTACAAAAGGTATTTGCTGAATATGGTAATAAAAATGCGATAACCGATGTAGGTGTAGGTGCATTAATGGCATATTCAGGTCTAGAAGGAGCTTTATTTAATGTAAAAATAAATCTTGGTAGTATTAAAGATAAAGAGTATGTAGAAAAAATAGATAGTGAATGTAAAGAAATAATGAATGAAGGTAAAAAGCTAAAAGAAGAAGTTTTAGAATTAGTTTATTCAGATTTAGGATAAGCCCTTAAATGTAAAACCCATATATATCCTTCTTATAATTTTAAATATGCAAACGTCTATTTAAATTATAAGATATTAAGGAAAGAGGACTTTGTGAAAACAAAGTCCTTTTTTCATGTAAAATAAAATATTTTTTATACTTATTAGTTCAAATCGAAAAGATTTGAACTTTTTTTAAAATCATCCGTTATATTAATGAAAATAAAAAGGAGATGATAAAAATGTTAGAAGGATTTACAACTTTTGAGTTATTAAAATTATTTGCACCTCTAATAATATTTGAGTTAATTTTTAAGGTGTTTTGTATAGTTAAAATGATTAAAGAAGGAGTAAGAAATTTATCAATACCAATTTGGCTTATTATTATTGTTTTGTTATCGACATTTGGACCGATATCTTTTCTATTATTTGGGAGGAGAAGAAATTATGATAAAAGTTAAAAACTTGAAAAAAAGCTATAAAGACCAAGAGGTTCTCAAAGGCATAGATTTTGAGATATCAAAGGGAGAAATATATGGATTTTTAGGTCATAATGGTGCAGGGAAATCAACTACTATGAATATATTAACAGGATTAATTAAATATAATTCAGGAGATATAACAATAGCAGGGTTTGATATGAAAAAAGAGTATAAAAAAATTATTAAAATAATAGGTTATTTACCTGAAGATCCAAAGTTTTACCCTTATATGACAGGTAGAGAATATTTATAATTCATATGTGAAATTAAAGGGTTAAATAAATTAGAAACAAGTAAGGAAATAAATAACTTATTAGAGTTAGTTAAATTAAATAAAGCTAGCAAAAGAAAAATAGGAGGATATTCTAGGGGGATGAGACAAAGACTTGGAATAGCAGTATCGCTCATTAATGATCCTGAGATTTTATTTTTAGATGAACCATCTTCAGCATTAGATCCTGAGGGAAGAAAGGATGTTATTAAAATAATAGAATCATTAAAATCTTTAGGAATAACTATATTTTTATCAACCCATATTTTAAGTGATGTAGAGAGAATTTGTAATAGGATAGGTATCTTAAATGAAGGAAATATAGTTTTAGAAGATAGTTTAGAAAAACTTAAAAATAAATATATACTACCTGTTTATGATATCGAATTTTCTAATAACTGTGAAGATTTAAATGACCATCTTAATGAGTATGAGTGGATAGATAAAGTAAAAACCAATAATAAAAAGATGAGTATTTATGTAAAGGATAGATTTAAAGCTGATAGAAAATTATTAAATATCATTTCTAATATAGAAAACACTGTATTATCTTATAAAATTCGTAAAAGTAAATTAGAAGAGATATTTATAAAGGTGGTTAATAATAATGAGTAGTTATAAGGCTTATTTTAAAAAAGAATTAATTGAGGGGATTAGAAATTATAAGTTTTTAATCCTTGCAATAGGGATAATCCTATTTGCAATTTTAGATCCTATAATGCTAAAATTGCTCCCTGAAATATTAAAAGGACAGACGCAAGGAGTTGATATATCACAATTTATGAACATAAACCACAGATTTTCAATAACAAATTATATGAATGATATATACAATATTGCTAATATAGTTATAGCATTAACATTAATGGGGGTTATAACAGATGAAATCAAAGATAAGAATATTGTTATTCCACTTACGAAAGGATTAAATCTAGAAGGATTAGTAATTGCAAAAACATTAGTATATAGTCTGATAATAACATCCTTTACTTTTGTTGGATTTATAATTAACTATTATTATTCTCAAATTTTATTTCCAAAAGATTTAGTAAGCTTTAGCAGTGTAATGAAAAGTTGTTTATTATATTCAATATACCTTTTATTTGTTATAAGTTTAATATATCTTCTAAGTAGCCTTTTTAAAAAGGGAATAATAGCAGCTTTACTTAGTATTTTAATAATATATACAATGCCTTTAATTATGAATATTAAAATATTAAGTACGTATCTACCATTTTATTTAATTAAACAAGCAAATAATTTTAATGTCATATTTGATAGTACATTAATAATTTCAATTCTATGGACTTTAATCTATATTGTAATTATTACAGTGATAACAATAGAGAGATTAAAAAGAATTGAAATTAATTAAGAAGTGAAAATATGGTTAAAAAAACATATAATAATTTTTATAGGGTGTATTTTAATAATGTTTATAAGTTTTTAAATAAAGGAAAGTAAGATAAATGAAGCTATAAGTAAAAAATAAGTATAAAAGCAGAGGAAACACATTCATTAGGATAATATAAAGTAATTAAAAATATGAATCATGTTTTAAAGAAAGTATTTGATATAGAAAATAAAAAATCATATAGTGATCCTAATATACCACTATCAGATGAGTTAGTTGAAAGGATTAGTGAATTTGTTAAAAAATAAATAAAGAGAGCCTTTTGGCTCCCTATGAACATCTATTATTTTTTATAAGATTTAAAATCTCTTCTGGGGTATAATCTGCTGCATTTATTACTAATCGTTTATTCCTACCATCAATTCTACATGATGTTGATTCTAATTCTTCATATTCTGAGTCACAAACATCAATTATTGAAATATTTTCATTTTTATTGCATTTTCCCATTTTACAAACTTCATAACCTTCTTTTTTAAGTAAGTTTTCAATTTCACCAAGGCCCGATTGAATAGAAATTGTATATTTTGTCATAATAATGCCTCCTTTTATATTTTTTTAGGAGAAAAATAAAACACAATCTCTAGAGACGATACTATAGTATTTGTTAATATGATTATATCATTTAATAAGATTAATTTAAAGCAGTTTACTAAATATTCTGAAAATTTATTTTTTAACAAAAAAAGATGGCCTTAAAAGACCATCTAGAACATTTCAGTAACTCTTTTAAGGATACCATTCATATAAGCTATAGCTATTCCATAGTTAGTAATAGGCACTCCTTGACTTTGAGCTCTAATTATCCTTGTCATCATTTGCTTTCTATTAAACATACAAGCCCCGCAATGTACTATCAAACTATATTTGCTTAAATCTTTAGGAAAATCAGAACCTGCATTAATTGTTATATCAAGAGTTATATCATTTCGTTCTTGTAGCCACTTAGGAAGTTTCTCTCTACCTATATCACCCTTTAGAGGATGATGTGTACATGATTCTGCAATTAAAACCTTATCTCCATCTTTAAGTTTATCTATATGTTTAGCTCCTTTTATTACAGTATTTAAATCACCCTTATATCTTGACATAAGTATAGAAAATGAAGTTAATGTTACATCTTTAGGTAAAGTGTCATTAACATATTTAAATATTTGTGAATCAGTAATGACAAGATCTGGCTTTTTATTTAAAGTATTTAATATATTTTCTAGTTCAGATCCCTTTACAGTTAGAGACATAGCATCATGATCTAAGATATCTCTCATTGTTTGTACTTGGGGTAATATTAATCTTCCCTTTGGAGCTTGAATATCCTGAGGAGCAACTAAAACTACTGTATCTTTAGGTTTAAGTATATCTCCTACAATTACATTTCTTTCAAAATCTGAAGGGGCATTTAATTGAATTGCTTCTTTAAGTTTACCTATATTAAGTTTATCCTTAGCACTAACTTTAACAAAAGGTATATCAAAAGCATCAGTAATATGGCTTGTATCACCATTATTTACATCTATTTTGTTTATAACTCCTATCATTGGAATTTCTCTATTTTTAAGTTCATCATACCACTGTTTTTCCAGGGAAATATTTTTATTATCATCAAATAATAATAATGCTAAGTCTGTTTTATCCATAACTTCCTTAGTTTTCTTTATTCTTAATTCACCAATTGAACCTTCATCATCAAGACCTGCAGTGTCTATAATTACAACAGGCCCTATAGGTAATAGTTCCATTGCTTTATAAACAGGATCTGTTGTTGTACCGGCTAAATCAGAGACTAAAGCAATATTATGTCCTGTAATAGCATTAATTAAAGTAGATTTACCTGAATTTCTTTTACCAAATATAGCTATATGCATTCTATTAGATTTAGGTGTATTTATCATATTTAGCTCCTTTCTAGAATCTTAAGTCTCTTTTACCTTCTTCCATTTCCTTTAAACCTTTTATAGTAGCTTTTTTAGCTGATTCTTTAGGTATATTATCTAAAGCTTTATTTATTGTATCTTCACCTATTTTCTTTAATTCATCATCGGCATAATCTAATAAAAACTCTTTAAAGGTTAATATTGCATTAGGAAGACATACATTGTGAATTTGACCATTTTTTGCAAGGGGCATAAATCTTTCTCCAGTTCTTCCTTCTCTATAACATGCTGTACAGTAACTTGGTATATAATCTGATTTACATAAACCTTTTAGTATTTCCATAGGAGATCTATGATCTTCAACTTCAAATTGTGGTTTATCCATATCTTTAGGGTTACTATGCTCTTTATAATAACCACCAACACCTGTACAAGAACCTGCACTAATTTGAGATATTCCAACTCTTAGAACTTCAGCTCTAAAATCAGGAGCTTCTCTAGTTGAAAGAATCATTCCTGTATATGGTACTGCTAATCTTAGAATTGCAACGATCTTTTTAAATTCAGAATCACTAACTAAATGCGGGTATTTATTAATATCTACCCCTAAAGCTTCTCTAATACGTGGTACTGAAATAGTATGGGGACCAACACCATAGGTTTTATCTAAGTGTTCAGCATGCATTAGCATTGCTATTGTTTCATACTTATAATCATATAAACCATATAATACACCTATACCAACATCATCTATGCCTGCCTCAAAGGCTCTATCCATTGCAGTAGTATGCCAATTATAATCGTGTTTAGGTCCTTCAGGATGCATAGTTTCATAGGTTTTTTTATGATATGATTCTTGGAAAAGTATATAAGTTCCTATATCTGTTTCTTTTAATCTTTTGTAATTATCCACTGTTGTAGCTGCTATATTTACATTTATCCTTCTAATACTGCCATTATCAGATTTTATTGAGTATATATTTTTAATACATTCTATAATATAATCTAAATCACAATTTTTAGGATCCTCGCCAGCTTCTAAAGCAAGTCTTTTATGACCTAAGGATTCTAAAATTTTAACTTCTTCTTTTAATTCTTCCATGTTTAATTTTTTTCTTTTAAAGTTTTTATTACTATGTTTATAACCACAGTATTTACAGTTATTAACACAATAATTACTTACATACAATGGAGCAAATAGTACAATTCTTTTACCATATATACTTTCTTTTATGTGTCTTGCTGTTTTATATATTTCATCTAATATATCATCATTATTAACATTTAACAAAACTGCTGCTTCTCTATGGGTAAGCCCCTTAGCCTTTTTAGCTTTCTTTAAAATACTTTCTACATACCCTTTATCATTAGCTTTATTTTTTCCATAATTCATTGACTTTTTTATTTCAGAATCAACAATAAAATCTTCTGCATTATACTTCATCTAATGACCTCCCTAAAATTAATTATTTTTTAGTTAAAGCGGATTTCACTTTAATACCACTAATCTTTCCAAGTTTACCTGTCATTGCACTAATTTCATCGGAGGTTCCATCTACAATTAAAGAAATAACAGAAAGTTCTCTTTCTCTATATGGAATCCCCATTCTTCCAACTATTATTTTTGAAAAATCATGTAAAATAGAGTTTACTTTATCGGCATTTTCTATTTCTTCAACTACAATGCCTACTATTCCAATTCTATTCATATTAAACCTCCTTAATTTAAGCAATAAAAAAACTTCCGCAAAAGACGGAAGGTCATTAGACATAGATATCCTAAGTTATTTTTAATCTATTTACCTTCCCCTTTTACTCGGATTATTCCTTGTAATTAGGTTATAGTTTTTTCTATCTATTATATCGGAAAATACCAATATAATGGATTTGTTATAATTATAACAAATTAAATTTGATATGTCTACTTAAATATAATATTATCTAAAGTAATAAAATAAAAAGGAGTTGTATTATGGATATATCGAATAAATCTATATTTTGTTCTTTTAGTGGAGGTAAAGATTCATGTTTATCTTTATATAAAGCCCTTGAAAGAGGCGCTAATTTAAAGTATCTATTTACAATGTTTACTGAGGAAGGTAAAAGGTCAAGGTCCCATGGACTTCAGTTAAAAGTTTTAAAAGAACAGGCAAAGTCAATAGAAACAGAACTAATTATAGGGAAAGCAAGTTGGAATAATTATGAAAGAGTTTTTATTGAAAATATAAAAAAAATGGAAGATGAAGATATTGAAATTGGAGTATTTGGAGATATAGATATTATAGATCACTTAAAATGGGTTGAAAATACTTTAAGTGTTACTAAAATACTTCCCTATCATCCATTATGGAAGGAAGAAAGAAAAAAGCTTTTAAAGGAATTTGTTGATTTAGGATTTAAAGCAAAGATTGTTTCATTAAAGAAAAGTTTAATGGATAAAAAATATTTAGGAAAAACTTTGGATTATAAACTTATTAATGAGTTAGAAAGTATAGGTATAGATCCCTGTGGAGAAGAAGGAGAGTTTCATACAGTCGTATATGATGGACCTATATTTTCTTATCCTTTAAAATTAAAGGAAGGAAAAAGTATATTAAGTAATGGGTACTGGTTTTTAGATGTAAAGTTAACCTAGTTAGGTATTTTTTCAATTTTGATATAAATATCCGTATTATTTTTATTATTATCAATAACTAAAAGAGTATTAAGTTTATCAGTATTATATATTTTTAGTGATTTAATATTAGATTTAAGCAATAGTCCGATGGTTTCTTTAGTAATATTAAACTTATTTAGTTTATTTAATTCCTTTATTTTTATAGTTTCATTGTTTATATTCACCTTTATATTATCTAATACTTGTAACCTTTTAATAATTTCATGAATTTGTTTTTTAGTTACATAATTATTAATAAATATCACCCCAATATAGGACTATATTACTAAGCATATGTAAATTTTACATTATATTTACAAAAAATACAAACAGAGTATGTATTTTTCACATACCCTGTTTGTATTTAAAATAACTTATGTACCCCTAATAGTTTTCCTGCCATTACTAAGATTATTAATAATAATATTCTACGTATCCACTTATCACCTTTAGCCACTGCAAAATTACTTCCAATATATGCACCTAAGCCATTACCTACAGATAGTATTAATCCTTTAGATACATCAATATTTCCACTTAATATAAAGACCATTAATGAAGAAAACATATAGATGCCAACTATAAAAACTTTGAGACTATTAATTTTAACAAGATTCATACCTGTAATTAAAGCCAAAGTAACGATAATTATAAAACCAACACCGGCCTGTATAAAGCCTCCATAAAAACCAACTAAGAAAAAAGCAAAGACTGCTACAATTAAACGGGACTTACTTAAATTTTCTTGAGCTTTTTTAAGAAACTTCTTTTCAGGA
Source organism: Bacillota bacterium (assembly GCA_009711785.1). Lineage (GTDB taxonomy): Bacteria > Bacillota > Clostridia > Tissierellales > MES13 > MES13. The sequence continues at coordinate 34,407 of VENA01000034.1, read as the reverse complement.
CGGGTTACAATTAAAATCATAACTACAATCATTACAATAGCTAATATCTTTTGAAAAACTTCTTCTGACAAACTAATTGCAAATCTAGCTCCTAAAATGGATCCAAGTACTGCAGGAATTGCTAAAATAAAGCTTAGTTTTGGATTAAAAAAACCTTTGTTTTTAAAATTAGTCACTGCTACTATATTTTGAACCATTAAAGCAATTCTATTTGTACCATTTGCAACCGCAGAAGGAAGGCCTAAAAATATTAGCATAGGAATAGTTAATAAAGAACCTCCCCCTCCTATGGTATTCATAAAGCCTGCACACATACCAGTTATTAATATCAAAATTATATTTACCATTAAATCTCCCCTTAAATTTAATATTTAATTATTGTTGTCAAAAAATAATATAATGGGAATAAATATTATAATAATAATTAATATAAAAATAGTATATTCTCTAGCTAGTAACCCTTCCATATGTAAAATGTTAATTATAATAATTATAAAAAATAATGTTAAACCTGATAAAGTATCTATGTTTTTCATATTCTCACCTCAACTAATTATCATATAAAATTTTATATGATAGTTGTTAAATTTACAACAAAAAAACCTATAGTTTAACTATAGGTTAAAAATTATTATTATCAGGTTGTGCATATCTATATTCAATAATTTTTTTATATTCTGGTATAATAATATTTTTTTCTTTCTTGATAGTTACTTTATACTTATCGTTTTTTATAAAATATTTAAGAGGACTACCCTCAGAATTGAGTGATGTATTCAATATATATGGGTTACCTATGGCTTTTATTTCTATAGGTGGCCCTAGAGGAGTTCCATTAATATTTAAATGATCACCAACTCTTAATATTTCAGTAAAATTATTATATCTTAAATCATTAATAGATATAGCCTCTACGCCGGATATATTTAATACACTTATTACATCCTCTATATAATCATAATGTGTTACTATAGGACTAATTTCATAATACCCATCGTTTTTAACTACCTCTATATTTATAACAATACCTGGACCCTTTACATTTATTTTTCCTATGAACATTTTATAATTGTTTAATTTGTTTCTTAAAGCAGCTATTTGGGGATTGTCTTTTGATGCATTTTTTTCATATCTAGTGATTTTTTGTTCTAATTCATCTATTTTTTCTTTTAATTCCTTATTATTTTTTCTTACATCATTTATTTTTGAAGCAAATTCATTGTTTCTTTGACTAGGAAGATATCTAGTGGTGAATAAATCATTTATAGTTTTATATTGAAGACTCAATAATATACCTAGGATAATACAAGCAGTAATTATTGCGATGGAATTTTTTTTATTAATCATTTTTATCACCTCTTTAACAGCAAAGAGAGCTGTTATTCAAATTGTTAATTTTTCACCTAGTTTAATTAAAATGTTTATATCATTATTCTATCATACTAATACTTTATAAAGAAAGATAAGTGCTACTAAGGAAAATAACACTAAAAAACTTCCTCTGAATTTAAAATTATTATTCTCTTCTATTATAAGTTTTATATCCTTTTTTATATCTTTATAATTAGATAAACCCTTAGGATAACTAATTTTTATATTACAATTATTTTTATAATATGTATCATCAATAGATATTTTAGTATTTGTATTTTCTATACTTATAGTATTGTTATTGTTATATTTGTCAATTTTATAATTGATATTATATTTATCAAATAGTTTAGTTAAATAGCCTAATAAGTCACTTGGTGAAGTATCATAAACAATATATGTCCTTTGTTTAAGTATATAATAAGTAAAAAATATTAATATAAATATTACGACTGATATTATACCTATCGCATCAAAAGCTGTTTTATCTATTAAATCATATATAAGGGAAAAACTTATTAAATAAAAAACTATCAAATTAATTATTGTATAATCTGTACTATAGCCTTTATTTGAACTTATTATCATATTATGTAGTGAAATTATAAATAGCGATACAATACTAATAAATTGTATGAAAACATCTATATTATTCATATAAACCTTCCTTTCTATAATTTCCCAACAACTAAATCTTATTACATATTATGTAAATAATCAATAATTTAAATAAAATTAATCTAATAATTTATCAAAGTAAAACTTTATTGAAAAAAATTGATAAAAAAAAGTCAAAAAAATGAAGGAATTTGTCAAATTTTTTCGAAATGTTAAAATAGGTATATAAAGGGGTGGTAATTATGATGAGGCAAAACGGAATATCATTAAATGAAATTCTTAAGATGGATTGTATGAAAAAAAGCAAGATTATTGCAGGTTTAAGAGGTACAATGAGGACAGTATCTAAAGTTAATGTTATGGCAGATCCAGATATTCTTAATTGGGTAGATGAAGGGGAATTACTCCTTACAACTGCATACTCAATGAATAAAGATAATGTTGAAGAACAAAAAAAGCTTATAAAAGAATGTGCTAATAAAAAATTAGCAGGTATAGGTATAAAAGTATATCCTTATTTAGAAAAACTTTCAGATGAAGTAATACAATTAGCTAATGAATTGAATTTTCCTATTATAGACCTTCATTACTCAACCCCATTTTCAGATATAATGACTCCTATATTTAAGGAGATATTTAATAAACAGGCTAGATTATTGCAAAGACTAGAAAAAATTCATGAAAGATTGATGAATGCTATGTTATCTGGGTCAAGTATTGAAAAAATATCTAGGATAATATATGAAAATTTACACAATCCTGTATATATAAGATTGGACATACCTAAATTTTCAATAAAACAGTTTAAATGTATAAATGAAACTACCAAAGAGCAGATAACGAAGAATATTGAAAATTTTTATAGTCCTAATTTTAATAAAAGAAAAGTTAAAAAGCTAGATGAAAGATCAGAACTTATAAATGGTAAATGTATCAAAAGAATGGTAATGCCTATTGTTGTTGAAAATGAAGTATATGGACACATATTTTCCTTTGCCACTAATAATCCATTAGGAGGATTTGATTTATCTATTTTAGAATCCGCTTCAACTACTATAGCCTTAGAAGTTTTAAAAAAATTAACTGTAAGGGAAGTTGAAAATAGATACAAATCTGAATTTCTAGAAGACTTAATTTCATTAAATAAAAATAGAAGACAAAAGGCAGTTGAAAGGGCAGAATCTTTTAGATTAGATATAGATACTTTATATTCTATAGGTATAATTAATATAAAATCTAATAATGAAGAACGGATGACTATAGATGTAATAAGTAACTATATAAATAAAATAATTAATTCCATTGAAAAAATTATGGAAGATGTTAAATTAAAAGGTGTAGTAGCTAGTAAGACAGAAAGTATTAATATATTATTATCAATTGATGAAAATTTAGTTAATAAAAAGGTATTAGATGAATTCAAAAGAAAAGTAGAGAAATTATTAAAAAGTAGATTTAAAGATGCAGAATTTACTATGGGTGTAGGTAGACCCTATAAAGGCATTACTAAAGCCTATAAAAGTCATATTGATGCAGAAAAGGCAATACGTGCTGGAAGAATGCTAGATGATCAAATTGTTATTGATTTTGATAAGTTAGGAATTTTTAAGATATTATGCCAAGATGATTTAAATGAAGAGTTACTTAATTTTTATAATACAACTTTAAAACCACTGGTTGATTATGATAATAAAAAATCAACGGAACTTGTAAAAACTCTAGAGTCATATTATGAACATAATGGAAATCTTAAGAAAATGTCTGATTCGTTGTTTACTCACTATAATACAGTACTTTATAGGGTGCAAAGAATAAAAGATATTACAGAACTTAATTTAGATAATGCTAATGATAGATTAAGTTTAGAAATTGCTTTAAAAATAAAAAGATTATTAGGAATTAAAATTAATTAAGCCGATGGTTTTAACCATCGGCTTATTATTATTCTTCTAATAATGCAACTGCCCTTATAGGGGAACCTGAACCATCTCTTATTTTTAGTGGAAGACCGATATATAAAAACCTTTTATTAACAACCTTATCTAAATTACATAAGTTTTCAGTATTAGTAATATCATATTCTCCACAAACTAAATGTCCTGAAAAATCTAAATCGTCGGGATGGTCAATAGCTGGAGCATCAACACCGATATTTACAACACCTTTTTCAGCTAACCATTTAGCAGACTTATAATTCAAACCACTATAGGTAGTTTGCCATTTATCCGTTCCAAAGTTCCTATCATAGTGTCCGGTATATAAAAGAACGATATCTCCCTTTTTTATTTCTTGACCGGATTTTTTAACTGCTTTTTCTAAATCCTTAATTTCAATGTATCTATTACTAGGTACGTGGGATAAGTCTATACATATAGCACTCCCCCAGAAATATTCCATAGGCATTTTATCTATTGTTTCACCACTCTTTTTATATTCCCAAACACCATCGGAATGTGTGCCACCGTGCTCACTTATTAATAAGTTTCTAGCAGAAAAGCCTAAGGTATCACTTCCTGTAGCTTCCATATTTTCTTCATGTGTCATATTTGTCATTATAAAAGTTTTCTGATGCATAGGAAAGACTGACATACCTTGAAATATTTCCTGTGATAAATCAATTAAACGTAAAGCCATCTTAAAACCTCCTTTTATTAAATTTATCCCAAATCAAATTTAGGATGCTTTAAATAAAATTATACTAGAAATTAGAATTAAAATCCTTTAAATACTAATATGGATAGAAATAAAAGTAAAATAATTACAAAACCCTAAACCTGTTGACATTACTGGGGTTAAAGCATGTAGTCTAAAAAAATATACAAATTTCGTTAAAAATTTTATTAACTAATAACAAATAGGGTCTTTTTTTAATTTGTATATATCAAACTATTTATAAAAATATAACAAAGGTAAATGCTTTAAAATTATTGAATCCATATAGTGAGCGAAAAAGAAAACAAATAATTATTTTAAATAAAAGGGAGGTTTAATTATGTCAGATAATAAGCAATATGTTTTAGCAGTACCAAATTTCAGTGACGGTAAGAACAAGGAAGTTATTGAAAAGGTAGCTGACCAATTAAGAGATGTTGAAGGAGTTAAGTTAGTTAGCTGTGAACCTGAAGAAGATTTTAACAGAACAGTATTAACAGTTATAGGTGAGCCTGAACCACTAAAGGAAGCACTACTTAATATGGCAGGGAAATCCTATGAACTAATCAACATGGAAGAACATAAGGGTACGCATCCTAGAATAGGTGCACAGGATACTATACCAATGTTCCCATTTAAAAACATCACAGTGGATGAAGTTAAAGAATTAGCAGAAGAAATAGGTAAAGAAGTATATGAAAGATATAATGTACCTGTTTACTTTTCAGGAGAAAATGCTAGGTGTGAAGAAAGAAAGAAATTAAGCTTCATAAGAAAAGGTCAATATGAAGGTTTAAAAGAAGTAGCCCATACAGATGAAAGAAAACCAGATATAGGACCTAATAAATTACATGAAACAGCAGGAGCTACCATAGTAAGTGCAAAGGAAGAAGGATTAACTGCTTATAATATATTCTTAAATACAGAGGATTTAAGTATAGCTAAGAAAATAGCTAGAGCTTTAAGAGGACCAAGTGGTGGATTCTCAACTATTAGATCAGTTGGTATTAAATTCCCAGAAAGGGATGGAGTAGTTGTATCAATGAATTTATTTGATTGTAATAACACTCCTATATATAGAGCATTTAAGTTTGTAGAACAAGAAGCAGAAAGATATGGTGTTACGGTAACAGGTTCTGAGCTTGTAGGTCCTGTTAAATTACCACATATAATTAATTCATTAGAGTATTACTTAAAATTAGAAGGCTTTAGAAAGGAACAAATTCTAGAAACACACTTAATGGATATGTAAGTTTTTTAAATACTTTGGGAGGTGTATGATGAAAACAGACGTTCAGATAGCACAGGAAGCTAACATGGAACATATTAAAAGCATTGCAGAGAAGGTAGGGATAAATAATGATGAACTAGAGCTTTTTGGTAATCATAAAGCTAAGGTTTCATTAGAGGTATTTGATAGATTAAAAGATGAAGAAGATGGAAAGTTAATTTTAGTAACAGCTATTAACCCGACACCGGCAGGTGAAGGAAAGACAACTACAAACATAGGTCTTAGTATGGGTCTTAATCAAATAGGTAAAAAGACTATGACCACATTAAGAGAGCCTTCATTAGGTCCTTGTTTTGGAATTAAAGGAGGAGCTGCTGGAGGAGGATATTCTCAAGTTGTACCTATGGATGATATAAACTTACACTTTACAGGAGATATCCATGCTATAACTACAGCCCATAATCTTTTAGCTGCACTTATTGATAATCATATGCATCAAGGAAATGATTTAAATATAGACCAAAGAAGAGTTGTTTGGAATAGAGTACTTGATATGAATGATAGAGCTTTAAGAAATGTTGTAGTAGGTCTAGGGGGTAAAGGAAATAGCATCCCTAGAGAAGATGGATTTGATATAACAGTTGCTTCAGAGATAATGGCAATTCTTTGTTTAGCAACAAGTTTAGAAGATTTAAAAGAAAGATTAGGTAATATGATTGTTGCATATACATTTGATGGTGAACCTGTTAAGGCAGATGATTTAGATGCAACAGGAGCACTTACTTTAATATTAAAGGATGCAATCAAACCTAATTTAGTACAAACACTTGAAAATACTCCAGCGTTTATCCATGGAGGACCTTTTGCTAATATTGCCCATGGATGTAACAGTGTTATGGCAACAAAGATGGCACTTAAATTAGCTGATTATTGTGTAACAGAGGCAGGATTTGGTGCAGATTTAGGAGCAGAGAAATTCTTTAATATAAAGAGTAGATTTGCAGATTTAAATCCTGATGCTGCAGTGATAGTTGCCACTGTAAGGGCACTTAAAAGCCATGGTGGAGTAGCTAAAGATAAATTAAATGAAGAAAACTTAGAAGCTTTAGATAAAGGATTTGAAAATCTTAAAAAACATATAGAAAATGTTAATAAATTTGGAGTACCAGCTGTAGTAGCAATAAATGAATTCCCATCTGACACTGAAGAAGAAGTTAATTTATTATTTAATAAATGTAAAGAAATAAAAGCAGAGGTTGTATTATCAAAAGTATGGGCTAAAGGAGGAGAAGGTGGAATAGACTTAGCTAAAAAAGTAGTAGAAACAGTAGAGAACAAGCCTTCAAACTTTAAGCCACTATACGATGTTGATATGAGTATAGAAGAAAAGATAGAAATAATAGCAAAAGAGGTTTACGGTGCAGATGGAGTAGACTTTACAGGTAAATGTAAAAAGCAAATTAAACAATTAAAAGACTTAGAATTAGACAAAATGCCAATATGTATGGCAAAAACACAATCTTCATTATCCGATGATCCTTCATTAAAAGGAAGACCAGAAGGATTTAGAGTTACAGTAAGAGGAGTTAATGTATCAGCTGGAGCTAAATTCTTAGTTGCATTAACAGGTGACATAATGACAATGCCAGGACTTCCAAAGGTTCCTGCAGCAAATAATATGGATGTTACTAAAGATGGAGAGATAACTGGACTATTTTAAAATACAATTAAGGGGTTTTCCCCTTTAATTGTATTCCTAAAGGCTTGAAAACGTATGCAGACAATAACTTAATAATCTAAGTTATGTCAGACATATGTATGTTTTAAAAAATAAAGGAGGATTCTTATGTATGATGTAATTGTAAAGAATGCAAGAATACCACAGGGTGACGACACAGTTGTTACTAATATCTTAGTTAAGGATGAATTAATAGCTGGTTTTACCCAAGATTTAGAAGGAATTGATGCAAAGGAAACTATTGATGCTGAAGGTAAATTAACATTACCAGGGTGTATAGACTCTCATACACACATTAATGATCCTGGATTTACCCATAGAGAAAATTTCCTTACAGGTTCTAGTGCAGCAGCAAGTGGAGGTGTAACAACAATAGTAGATATGCCTTGTTGTTCAAAGCCTTCAGTAAGAAGTGTTGAAGAATTAGAACACAAATTAGAAGCCATAAAAGATAAGGCTATAGTTGATTATGGTATGTGGGGTGGAGTAACAGGAGAAGATGTTAGAGAAGGAAATCTACACAACGTTCAAGAACAAGCAGATTACGGTGTGCTAGCATTTAAAGTATATATGACTCCATCAGTTCCAACTTATCCAAGAGTTACAGACCCTGAAATGTATGAATGTTTCAAGGCAGTAGCTGAAACTGGATTACCTGTTGGAATCCATGCAGAAAACTTTGCTATGGCTGAATTCTATACTGATAAATTTGAAAAAGAAGGACGTATGGATGGTCCAGCTTGGGCTGAGGCTAGAAATACTCTTATAGAAAAGGTAGCTATCCAATTAGGAATAAGTTTTGCAGAAGATACAGGAGCTAGACTTCATATAGTTCATATGAGTACTGGAATAGGTTCTAAATTAGTAAGAGAAGCAAAGGAAAGAGGCTTAGATGTAACTAGTGAGGTATGCCCTCATTACTTAACATTAAACTATCAAGACGCAATGACTGAGCATATGCAGTTTGCTAAAATTGCACCACCACTTAGAACTGAGAAAGATAATGAAGAACTTTGGGAAGGACTTCAAGATGGAAGTGTTGACTTTGTAGCTACAGACCATGCTCCATATAACATAGAAACTGAAAAAGATGCAGAAGGCATGAATATATGGAATTCATTCCCTGGAATCCCAGGAGTTGAAACAATGGTACCTGTAATAGTAAGTGAAGGATACAATAAAGGAAGACTTTCATTATCAAGATTAGTTGAAGTATTAAGTGAAAGTCCTGCTAAGCATTATGGATTATATCCTAAAAAAGGTGCTATGTTTATAGGTTCTGATGCAGACTTTACAATATTAGATCTTGATAAAGAATGGACTATAGATAAAGATAAGATGTATACAATGGCTAAATATACTCCATTCCATGGATATAAGTTAAAAGGAAAGCCAGTTAAGACAGTTATCCGCGGTAAAGTTGTATATGATGATAATGAAGGAATTGTTGGTCAAGAAGGATACGGACAGTTCATTAAGAGACAAAGTATACAAAAGCTAGAGAAAAAATTAAAATACTAAATTAAATTTCAAGGAGGAATTAATTATGGCTAGACATGCAATTGTTGTTATAGATATGTTAAATGATTTTGTTGGAGAAAATGCTAAATTAAGATGTCCTGGAGCTGATGAAATAGTTCCTAATCTTCAAAAGTTAATGGAATGGGTTAGAAATAGAGAAGATGATGATGTACAAATAGTACACATCCAAGAGGCTCACAGAAAAAATGATGCTGACTTTAGAGTAAGACCAGTACATGCTGTTAAAGGAACTTGGGGGTCAGACTTTATAGAAGAGTTATACCCTAATGAAGATGAGTATATTGTTCAAAAGAGAAGACACAGTGGATTTGCTCATACTGACTTAGATCTTTTCTTAAGAGAAGAAAATATAGACACAGTAGTTGTTACAGGTGTATGGACTAACGTATGTGTTAGATCTACAGCTTCAGATGCACTTTACAATGCATACAAAGTTATTACTTTAAGTGATGGAACACAGTCAAAGACTCAAGAAATGCATGAGTATGGATTAAAAGACTTAAGTCTATTTAGTAAAGTAATGACAATAGATGAATATATTAATGCATGGGAAAACGGAGAAGACCCATGGATTGGTGGAGGAGACACAGAAAATAAAGTAGAGTAATTCAATACCCTGTCTGTCTTATTAAGACAGGCGGGGAATTTGTATATTAGAAAATGTTTTGAAATAAAATGGATAATGAGTTAAAATATAGCTATCCTTAAGGTAAGAAAGTGGGGAAATGAATATGAAGCTAGTAGTAGGAATTTCAGGAGGAAGTGGAGCAATATATGGAGTTGCTTTACTTAAGGTGTTACAAGAACTAGATATAGAAACCCACTTAGTGGTATCTAGTATGGGAGAATATGTAGTTGAACATGAATGTGGTATTGATATATCTGAACTTAAAGAATTAGCTACATATTACTATGATAATAAAGACCTAGCAGCTAATATTTCAAGTGGATCTTTTAAGGTTGATGGAATGGTTATAGTTCCAAGTTCTATGAAAACAGTTTCTGCAGTTAGTATGGGGTATTCAGATAACTTGCTTTCAAGAGCAGCGGATGTAACCATTAAAGAAAAAAGAAAACTTGTTATTGTGCCAAGGGAAACTCCTTTAAGTAGTATACATCTAGAAAATATGCTAAAACTTTCAAAAATGGGTGCTACTATAATGCCTCCAACACCTGGGTTTTATAATCACCCTGAAACCATAAGTGATATTGTAAGTTCAATAGTAGGTCGAATATTAGATCAGTTTAACATTGAACATAACATATCTAAAAGATGGGGAGAGAACTTATAAGAAGGGAGGTCTTAGATGGAAAGGCAAATGCTTAGAGCATCCTTACAAAGACTTAATGAAACTAATAAATTAAAAGAATGCAAAGTAGAAGTAGACCCTAAATACGAAATGGGTGCAGTACTTAAATATTATAATAATGAAACTCCTATCCTATTTGATAATGTTAAAGGCTATAATACTAAAGCCATAGGAGGAATGTTTGGAGATAGAGAAATTTTTTATGATATGCTTCAAACTAATCATGAAGAAAGAATTTATAAGTTCATGGATGCAATAGCAAATCCTAAACCAACTAAATTACTAAACGATGGACCTATTAAAGAAAACATAGTAAAAAGAAACATTGATGTATCTAAAATGTTTCCTATACCAACATTTCATGAAAAGGATTCATCAAGTTTTATAACAGCAGGAATTGTTATTATTAGAGATCCAGAAACTAATAAAAGATACACTGCTGTAAGAAGATTACAAGTAAATGGTAAAGATAATCTAAGTATATTAATAGCATCACCAAAATTAACAAATCAAATTAAAGAGCTTCAAAAGAAAAATAAGGAGCTAGAAGTAGCAGTTATATTAGGTTATGATTATACTTTTCTTTTAGCATCCCAGGTAAGTAGTAGTCTTTATGGAGTAGATAAATATGAAATAGATTCAGCTTTAAGGGGAGAACCCTTAGAACTTGTTAAATGTGAGACTATTGACTTAGAAGTACCTGCCCATGCAGAAATTGTTTTAGAAGGTACTATCCCGGCTAATCAAAGTGAAATTGAAGGTCCCTTTGGAGAGTTGATGGGATATTATGGTGGAGTAGCTGAACACCCTATAATTAAAGTCAGTGGAGTTATGCATAGAAATGACCCAATATTTCAAGTATCTTTTCCATGTAGAGAGGAACACTTATCTAATGGATTAATTAGAGAAGTTGAACTATTTACTGAAACAAACAAAATGGTCGATGTTAAAGATGTAAATGTAACGATTGGTGGAGGATGTAGATTCCATGGTGTTGTATCAATAAATAAATTATCAAAAGGGGATGCAAAAAGCGCAATAATAGGAGCTTTAAGTAGCAGTAAAGATTTAAAGCATGTTGTAATAGTAGATGAAGATGTTGATATCTTTAATGGAAGAGAAGTAGAAGGAATACTAGCAACAAGGGTTCAAGCTTCTAAAGATATAGTAACAATCGAAGGAGGTCTAGGTACAGGATTAGATCCTTCTCACAATTTAGAAAGTATATCAGATAAGGTAGGTATAGATGCTACTAAACCTTTAGGAGAAAGTAAAGAGAGATTTGATAAGGCTAAGATTCCAGGATACGAAAATATAGATATAAGTAAGTATTTCTAAAAAAAGTAAAAGGTGGTGTCAGATTATATGAGACAAGCCATTGGAATGGTTGATGTAAGAAGTTTGGTAGCTGCTATTCAAGCGGCAGACACCATGGTTAAATCAGCTGATGTTAATATAGTGGATGTTGAGTATGTTGGCTCAGGAGTTATATCAGTAGTTGTAACCGGAGAAGTTGCGGCTGTAAAAGCAGCTGTTGACAATGGCTCTGATACAGCAGGACAAATAGCTGAGATTATTTCAACTAATGTTATTGCAAGACCACATGATGAAGTAGATAAAATGTTAGATTAGTTAAATGGTAGGTGATTATAGTGGCTAATCCATTATCAAGAACCATAATGAATAATATTGTAAATAAAACAGGACCAAAAACTAATGGTTCTAATAATAAAAAAGAGTATAAACTTTCTAAATCTAATATTAGCAAACATGAAGAAGACCTTTTAAAAGAAGTTTATACAAAGGGTACTAAAGTTGAAAATAAAAATAATAAACAAAGAAATAAAATAAGCTTAGATGAGCTTATAGGGAAGAAAAATAAAGAAGTTAAAAAAGAAAAGAAAGAAAAAGATGATAATAAAAAAATGGTTACTTTAGATGATTTATCAGGAAATAAAAAAGAAAAAGAAAATAAAAATAAAAACAAAAAACAATATGTTAAATCAACTAAAATAAATAACCCTAAAGGATATATTCCTAAAGTGTCACTTAATTCAATAGGAAAGAAAAACACCTTTAACAAATAACTAAGGAGGTGTAGTTGTGGGAAAAGCGTTAGGATTAATAGAAGCAGTAGGTTTAACGACTGCTGTATCGGCTTTAGATGCTGCAAGCAAAGCTGCCGATGTAACTTTAATAGGATATGAAAAAGTAATAGGAGCTGGGAAATCAGTAAGTGTTACTATACAAGTAGCAGGAGAAGTTGCAGCTGTTAAGGCTGCTATAGATGCAGGAGAGTTAGCTGGTAATAAAGTAGGAAATGTAATATCTTCACATGTTATTCCAAGACCTCATGAGGAAGTTGACCGTTTAATTGAAGAATTCAAAAAGAATAACAAAAAAGAAAAAGAAACAAAAACAAAGCAAAACAAAAAAACGCAAAGTAAAAAGTCTCAAAGTAAATCTACAACTAAGAAGACAACTTCAAAAGAAAGTAGTAAATAATTATTTAAGGGAGGAATTATAATGAGTCAAGCTTTAGGTATGGTGGAAACTAAAGGATTAGTAGGTGCTGTTGAAGCTTCAGATGCTATGGTTAAGGCTGCAAATGTTCAATTTGTAGGCTATGAAAAAATAGGTTTTGGACTAGTAACTGTAATGGTTAGAGGAGATGTTGGAGCTGTTAAAGCTGCAACAGATGCAGGTGCAGAAGCAGCAAGATCAGTAGGGGAATTACATTCTGTACACGTAATCCCAAGACCACATTCAGAAGTTGAAAGAGTTATGTTAAGTAAGGAGTTATAAAGCCATAAGCTACCATAATGGTAGCTTAGGCCATTACAAGAGGTGGTCAAATGGATAAATACAGTTTTTCTAAGGACATAATAAATCAGCTTTCTTCTAGATTAGATGGATTTGATTTAAAAAAAGATACTAGTGAAAGTAAAAATAAATTCAAAGATAAGTCAATATTAGTAGTATTTACAGGAACTAATATAGGTTTAAAGGACTCTATAAAAGAACTTGTTAAGTTAAAAAGATATGGATTTAAAATAGATATTGCCTTTTCAAAAAGTGCTGAAAAAATATTAGATTTAAATAAAATAAAACAGAGATTAAGACCTAGTAATATATATACAGAGGAAAATAAGTATTCCTATATGGAGATTATTGATAAAGTTAACGGTGTTATAATTCCTATGACTACTCAGAATACTGCTTTTAAGTTAGCTTTAGGCTTGCAGGATGATTTTATTTCAACATTACTTTGGCGCTTTTTATGGCAAGGTAAAAAAGTGCTTATGGACATGTCAAATGTTAATAATAATAGAGGCGATGAACCTGTAAACCCAGTATTAAAGCAAATGGTAGATGATTATACTTTAAAGCTTAAAAACATGGGAATAAAAGAAGTTAATAAAAAGAACTATGTATTAGAAGTTCTTGATATATTTAACGAATCTGATTTAGTTAAAGAAAATGAAGAAATAATTGATGATGAGAAAACTAATAAAAAAATAAGTAAAAAAGTGATTACAGAAAGTGATATAAAAGAGATTAAATCAGATAAATTAATTATATCTAAAAAAACAATTATAACACCTTTAGCTAAAGATAAAGCTAAAGAGCTAAACATTTCAATTGTGAAAAAGTGAAAGGCAAAGGAGAGGTAGTATGCATATAGGAAAGGTAGTTGGTACAGTTGTTGCTACTAGAAAGGATGAAAACTTAACAGGATGTAAACTAATGATTACACAACCTCTAGATTCTTTTAAAAAACCAATAGGAGATACAATTATTGCTGTAGATACTGTTGGTGCTGGAATAGGAGAGATTGTTGTTTATACAAAGGGAACTGCAGCTAGAATAGGGGCTAATAGATTAGATGCACCTATTGATGCATCAATAGTTGCTATTGTTGATAATGTTGATGTTTATAATGATTTATTAGAATAATGAAAGACAAAAGAAAGGAGGTCAAACATTGTCAGATGCTTTAAATATAAAACAAGCAATGGAATATAGAGAGTTAATAGATGTTTTAATGTCAGATAAAGACTATGCTGATGTAGTATTATATGGTGGTAATGTAATAAATGTATTAACAAGGGAAGTATATACTGCAGATATAGCAATAAAAGGAAAATATATAGCCTTAGTTGGAGATTCTGAAAATTTAATAGGAGATGACACTTTAGTAGTAGATGTTGAAGGCAAATACATATCTCCAGGATTTATGGATTCTCATATGCACTTTGAAAGCAGTATGTTAACAATTACTGAATTTTCAAGGCTAAGTATACCATCAGGAACAACAACTTTAATTGCAGACCCTCATGAAATAGGTAATGCTTTAGGGCCAGTAGGTATGAAGGCAATGGCAGATGAAGCAAGTTTAGTACCTAATCATGTAAGCTTAGTAGTTCCTGCATTAACTCCAGATTGTCCTGGGTTAGAAACAGCAGGATACGATGTTACTTCTAAGGACATGGAAGATCTTCTTAATTACGACAATGTTATAGGTATAGGAGAATTACAAGGGTTTAGTAATGCAAAACATGTATATAGAAATACACCGGAGGTAGTAACAGATTTAGTAGCATCAACTTCCTATGCAAAAAGTGTAGGAAAGGTAGTTGATGGTAATGCACCTGAGTTATTTGGAAATGAACTTGCTGCACATATAGTTTCTACTGGTGGTAGATGTTCTTGTCATGAAACAACAAGTAAAGATGAGTGTATTGAAAAGTTAAGACAAGGTGTATATGTGTTTATGAGAGAAGGCTCAACCCAAAGAAATATGGCTGAATGTATTAAGGCAGTAACTGAAGAAAACCTAGATTCAAGAAGGTGTATTTTAGCTACTGATGATATGGTAGCTGAGGATTTAGAAAACTTAGGTCATATGAATGAAATAGTAAAAAGAACTATTAATGAAGGTGTAGATCCTGTTGAGGCTATACAAATGGTAACGATTAATCCAGCTACTTACTTTGGATTTGATGATAGAGGAGTATTAGCTGCAGGTAAATTAGCAGATATAGCTATCATAGATGATCTTAAAAATATGGATGTTGAAGCAGTATTTTTAGAAGGTAAGTTAGTAGCATCCCAGGGAGATTTAACAATAGACCTTCCTAGTTATACTTACCCAGAGGAAGTTAAAAATTCAGTAAAAAGAGATCCAATTAGTGAAGAGGATCTTTCGATAGAAGCATCAGGAAATGAAGCATTAGTAAGGTGTATAGAATTAATACCAGATCAAAACTTATCTGGAAGTTTAGAATTTAATTTAAAAGTAAATCAAGGAATTGTTAGACCTGATACTAAAAAGGATGTACTTCAGATAGCATGTGTTGAAAGATATGGCCGCGGAGGTGGCATAGGAAAGGCTTTTGTTAAAGGATTTGGTTTAAAGAAAGGAGCCTTTGCTGAAAGTGTTGCCCACGATACCCATAACATAATGGTAGTAGGAACAAACCTTAGAGATATGAAGGAAGCAGTTAATAAAGTTATAGAGATGGGTGGCGGTTTAGCCGTTTGTGAAAATGGTAGAGTAATAGAAGAAATGAGACTTCCCGTTGGAGGATTAATAACAGATGAAATAACGGGTTCTGAGGTTAGTAAGAAAGTATCAGATTTAGAAAGAGTAGTAACAGAAAAATTAAATGGAACAGTACATGCTCCGTTTATGCATCTATCTTTCTTAGCACTATCAACAAGTCCTAAGTGGAAAATAACTGACAAAGGACTTATAGATGTAAATAACTTTAAGATTCTTCCACCTGTTAAGGAGTAATTAGGCTCCTTACAGGTTTGAAGATACACAGATTGTCAAATAATTATCATTTTTATAGTCAGAATTAATTAAATATTTAGACTTAATTGGCAATCGAATAAACCTGAAAGGGGGAATTTATCATACAAAAGATTTTAAAAATCTTTAAATACTAAAAGGGGGATATTTGATGAGTAGTGAAATTGGAACATATAATGGTTTTCTAGAAAGAAAATTCAGACTTAAGGAAAACGGTACCAATGTAAAAACAGAAATAGTTGCAGGTATAACGACTTTTATGACAATGGCTTATATCTTAGTTGTTAACCCATTAATACTTAGTGACGCTGGAATGGATAAAGGTGCAGTATTTACAGCTTCAGCAGTAGCTGCATTTATAGGAATTATTATAATGGCTTTATATGCAAACTATCCATTTGCTTTAGCTCCAGGTATGGGTCTAAATGCATTCTTTGCATATACAGTAGTTTTAGGTATGGGATATTCATGGCAGTTTGCATTAACAGCAGTATTACTTGAAGGTATTATCTTTATAATACTTACGTTATTTGAAATAAGAGAAGCAATTCTTAATTGTATACCTTTAAATATTAAACATGCAGTTAGTGTTGGTATAGGTTTATTTATAGCATTTTTAGGACTTGTAAATGCTAAGATAGTTATTAATAATGATGCTACTTTAGTTTCATTAGGAGATGTAACTAATCCAGCTACATTATTAGCTGTTATAGGTTTAGTAATAACAGGTATTTTACTTGCTAAAAAAGTAAAAGGTGCTTTACTTATAGGTATTGTTATAACAACTGTAATAGGAATTCCTATGGGTGTTACTCCAATGCCTAATGGTATATTTGATGCACCTCCATCTTTAAAACCTATTGCATTTCAATTTGTAGGATTTGACCAGATATTTAGTTTAGATATGGTAATTGTTTTATTTACATTCCTATTTGTTGATATGTTCGATACTATAGGTACATTAATAGGCGTTGCATCTAAGACTGATTTACTTGATGAAAAGGGTAATCTTCCAAATGCTAAACAAGCTTTATTTGCAGATGCTATAGGTACAACAGCAGGTGCTTGTTTAGGTACATGTACAGTAACAACTTATGTTGAAAGTGCATCAGGAGTTGCTGAAGGTGGAAGAACAGGATTAACATCCTTAATAACAGGTATTTTATTCTTACTTGCATTATTCTTTGCACCATTATTTACTATTGTTCCATCAGCTGCTACAGCACCAGCTTTAATATTAGTTGGACTATTTATGATGTCACCAATATTAAAGATTGATTTAGAAGACTATACAGAAGCAATACCGGCATTTTTAACTATTATAATGATGCCTTTAACTTATTCAATAGCAGAAGGTTTAGTATTTGGTATTTTATCATATGCTTTACTTAAGCTATTTACAGGAAGAGGAAAAGAAGTTTCACCTCTTATGTATTTCTTAGCTTTCTTATTTATATTAAAGCTTGTATATGCATAAATTTAATTTTGCCCCCTTTAAGGGGGGGCAAATTAAATACTATAAAAATCAACTACAGAATAATCTGTATTTGACTTTTATAGTGTTTATTTAAAACAATATTGTAGGGGGAATTGAAATGAACAAACTATTGATAAAAAATGGTACTATAGTAACCATGAATAAGGAACGAGAGATTTTTAAGGGAGATGTATTAGTTGAAGGTAACAAAATAAAAAAGGTATCTAAAGATATAGAAGTTGAGGCTGACCAGATTATTGATGCCAGTGAAAAGGTAATTATACCTGGATTAATTCAAACCCATATACATCTAACTCAAGCCTTATATAGAGGACAAGCTGATGATTTAGAGCTTTTAGATTGGCTTAAAAAGAAGGTTTGGCCATTAGAAGGGTCTCATCAGGCTGAAAGTAATTATATTTCTGCTAAATTAGGGATTGCAGAAATGATAAAGGGAGGAACAACTTCAATAATAGATATGGAAACAGTACATCATACAGATGCTGCCATTGAAGCTATATACGAAAGTGGTTTTAGAGCAATAACAGGAAAATGTATGATGGATTATGGTGATGATGTACCTGAAACTTTAATGGAAAATACAGACGATTCTATAAAAGAAAGTGTTAAATTACTAAAAAAATGGCATGGAAAGGGAAATGGTAGAATTCAATATGCTTTTGCCCCTAGATTTGTAATATCCTGTTCGGATGATTTATTAAAAAGAGTTAGGGATTTATCTAGGGAATATGATGTTATGGTTCATACCCATGCTTCAGAAAATCAAGGTGAAATCCAAATAGTTCAACAGGATAGAGGTATGAGGAATATAGTATTTCTAGATAAGTTAGGACTAACTGGAGAAAAACTTATATTAGCCCATTGTATATGGTTAGATGATGAAGAAATGAAAATATTAGCTGATACAGGAACGAAAGTGTCCCATTGTCCTAATTCTAATCTTAAACTAGCTTCAGGTATTGCAAAAGTACCAGAATTATTAGAACTTAATGCTAATGTTTCAATAGGGGCTGATGGAGCACCTTGTAATAATAATTTAGATATGTTTGAAGAAATGAGAAGTGCTGCTTTAATACAAAAGGCAAGACTTCATAACCCTACTACTATGCCTGCAGAAAAGGTATTTGAATTAGCTACTTTAGGTGGAGCTAAGGCTATGTGTATGGAAGATAAATTAGGAAGTATAGAGGAAGGAAAAATAGCAGATATGGCCGTAGTTGATTTAAATAAACTGCATAATAGTCCATGTAAAGATATGAATATAATATCGCAACTTGTATACTCTGCAAAATCTACAGATGTTGATACTACAATAATTGACGGTAAAATAGTAATGCTTAATAAAAATCTTGTTACATTAAATGAAAGATCTATATTAAAGGATTCAAATAGAATTGTAAGTAAACAATGTAAATTAGCAGGTATTAAGAAGTAAAAATAAAAGGGCATAATTAAAGGTTTGTTACTTTTAATTATGCCTATTTATAAATTTTTTTATTAAAAGGGAGGGGAAAACATGAATTTAGAGGTTTATAATCCCAAAAGTACGGTTGAAGTTTTAGATTTATTAAACAAATATAAAAGGGATGCAAAACTTATAGCAGGAGGAACAGATTTAGTTTTAGATTTAAGAGAAAAGAAGATAAAACCTAAAGCTATAATAGATATTTCAAATCTTGATGAATTAAAATATATAAAAAAAGATAATAATTATATAGAAATAGGTGCTTCTACTACTTTTACAGATATAGAAAAAAGTGAGATATTAACTGATAATCTTAAGGGTTTAAAAAAGGCAGCTAGGGAAGTTGGTTCACCTCAAATAAGAAATAGAGGAACCATTGGAGGCAATATTTGCAATGCTTCACCTGCTGCAGATATAGTTCCACCATTACTTTCATTAGATGCAACGGTAGTTATTAAAAGTAAGGATAATAAAAGAGAAGTAAGTTTAGAAAAAATATTTCTTAATAAAGGAAAAATAGATATTAAAGAAGATGAAATGGTTTTAAGTGTAAAGTTTAAAAATACAAAGGGAAAATTAGGCTTTTATAAGTTAGGACTTAGAAAGGCATTAGCAATATCTAAAATAGCAACAGCTATATATATCGAAAAAGAAGATAACATATGTAAAGAAATAAGAATAGGAAACGGAGCACTAGGAAGACACGGCTTAAGAGAAAGAAAAGTTGAAGATTATTTAATAAATAAAGAGATAAACGAAGCTATCATTGAAGCTTCAGCAACACTTTTAAGTGAGGAGATTGAAAAAAGATTAAAGGGTAGGTCATCTTTAGAATTTAAAAAAGAAGCAGTAAAGGGAACGTTTAAGAAAGCATTTAAAGATGCTTTATAAAAATAATAATAGAAGGTGATTTATATGAAGGATATTAAAATTAATGTAAATGGAAAAACACATAAATTAAATATAAAAGAAGATGAAAGATTAGTAGATACTTTAAGGAATAGATTAGGTTTAACTGGAGTTAAAGAAGGGTGTAGTGAAGGTGAGTGTGGAGCATGTACTGTAATAATGGACGGAGAAACTGTAACATCCTGTACTGTTTTAACCTTTCAAGCTAAAGGAAAAGAAATAATTACTATAGAAGGAATTAACGGTGGAAATAAAATTCATCCGATACAACAGGCATTTTTAGATGAAGGAGCTGTACAGTGTGGATTTTGTACTCCAGGGATGATTTTATCTGCAAAGGTATTACTTGATAAAAATCCTGAACCGACTAGAGAAGAAGCAAGAAAAGCAATATCAGGAAACCTTTGTAGATGTACTGGATATAACAAGATAGTTGATGCAATTATAAAAGCCTCTAAGTACTTAAAAAGGGAGGGTAACTAAATTGAGTTACGATGTTGTAGGAAAAAATATTATAAGAGTAGATGGACTTTCTAAAGTTACTGGTAAGGCTACATATCCTCAGGATATAAGTATGGATAATATGTTATATGGAAAAACACTTCGTTCTATAAAACCCCATGCTTATATAAAAGTAGATATTAGTAAGGCTTTAAATTTAGAGGGGGTAAAAGCAGTCTTAACAGCAAAGGATGTCCCTGGTAAAAATCATCATGGAGTATTATTTAAAGACCATGAAGTGTTTTGTGAAAAAAAGGTAAGAAGAATAGGGGATCCTATTGCTTTTGTTGTAGCAGAAACTGAAGAAATAGCAGAGAATGCTGTAGATAAAATAAAAGTAGAATATAATGAGATTGAACCTATATTTGATCCTATTAAAGCAATGGATAAAGATTCTCCTAAAGTACACGATAGTAGTAATATAGTTTATCATTATAAATTAAGACAGGGTAATATAGACAAAGGATTTAAAAATTGTGATAAAATAGTTGAAAATGAATATAAAACCTCAAGAACTGACCATGCTTTCTTACAACCAGAAGCAGGAATAAGTTATATAGATAAAGAAGGAAGGTATGCAGTTTGTGTAGCAACTCAATATCCCCATTATGACAGATTAGAAATAGCAGAAGCATTAGGGGTAAAGGAAGAAAAAGTAAGGGTTATTAATGCAGCCGTAGGAGGAGCCTTTGGAGGTAGAGAAGATATAACTTTACAAATTCATTTAGCACTAGCTGCAATGAAATTAAAAAGACCTATTAAAGCGGTTTATTCAAGAAAAGAATCCTTTAATGCCCACTGTAAAAGACATCCTCTAATTATGAAATATAAAACAGGGGCAGATAAACAAGGTAATTTGATAGCTTTAAAGGCAGAAATAATAGGAGATACTGGAGCCTATGCATCCTGGGCTATTAACGTATTAAGAAAAGCAGGGGTACATGCAACAGGGCCTTATGAAATACCAAATGTAGAAGTTGATAGTATAGCTGTTTATACTAATAATCCTTTTTCAGGCGCAATGAGAGGATTTGGGGCTACTCAAATACCCATAGCCCATGAACAGCAAATGGATATGTTAGCTGAAAGCCTAGGTTTAGACCCATTAACTATAAGAATGAAAAATATATTTACAAAGGGTTCTAAAACATCAACTGGACAAATATTAAAAGAAAGTGTACCATTAGACAAATGTTTAGCTGAAATAGATAAAAAAATGAATTTCACACAAAGTTATAAAGGTGGTGTGAAGGAATGATAAAAGAAGGAATAGGTTTAGGAACAATGTTTTATGGAACAGGATATGGAAATGGTTTTCCGGATGTATCCAAAGCAGAGGCTGTATTAAGGGCTGATGGAAAGGTAGCTGTTCATACTGGAGCTACAGAAGTTGGTCAAGGTGCAAAAACAGCCATGACACAAATTGCTTGTGAAGTATTAGGATTAAAGGTTAATGATATTATACTTATATCAGAGGATACAAGTAACATGCCCGATTCAGGAACAGCAGCAGCCAGTAGACAAACCTATAATACAGGTAATGCTGTTAAAAAAACATGTGAAGATTTAAGAGAAAAAATAAAAGAAGAAGCAAAATTAAAATTAAATTTAAATACAGATGTTGGTCTTAAATTAAAAGATGGATATGTTTATGTAGAAACATTACCTGAAAAAAGCATAGCTTTAAAAGATTTAGCTAAAGATAAGTCTTTAAAGATAAAGGGAAGTTTTACAGCCCAAACAACAGAAATGGATCCAGAGACTGGACAAGGTGCACCTTATTGGCCATATACCTTTGGGGCCTGTGCAGTTAAGGTAAGTGTTGATACTTTAACAGGAGAAGTAAATGTATTAAAAGCAGTATTTACCCAGGATGTAGGTAGAGCTATAAACCCTTCATTAGTAGAGGGACAAATGGATGGAGGATTTTCCATGGCACTGGGATATGCTTTATTAGAAGATATAAATGTAGATAATGGAAAAATTAAAAATGATAGCTTTACTAATTATTTAATACCAACTTCTCTTGACATGATAGATATAGATAATATTTTAATAGAAGATCCAGAAAACACTGCGCCCTATGGAGCTAAAGGTGTAGGTGAACCGGTTATGATTCCAGTAACGCCAGCTATTTTAAATGCTATATATGATGCAGTAAAGGTAAGAATAACTGAAATACCGGTAACACCTTCTCGAGTTTTAAAAGAATTAAATAAGTCTAAAAAATAAGTGAAGGTTCTACCTTCACTTATTATAAAAAGGGAGGTTAATTTTGTGAAGGATAAAATAAAAGGAATGATAGATTTAGCTGCAGGTAGAAAGGTAAGTGAATTAGTTTTAAAAAATTGCAAAATAATAAATGTTTTTTCCCATGAAATAATAGAAGGTGATATTGCTATAAATAAAGGTAAAATAGTAGGAATTGGAGAATATGAAGGTGAAGAAGAAATAAATATGAATGGAAAATTTGTATCCCCAGGACTAATTGATAGTCATGTTCATATAGAATCTTCCATGGTAACTCCTACACAATTTGCTAGAACTATAATACCTAGAGGAACGACTACTATTATTGCTGATCCCCATGAAATAGGAAATGTATGTGGTTTAGATGGAATACAGTTTATGCTAGATTCTAGTAAAGAAATACCACTTGATGTATATTTCATGTTGCCATCCTGCGTGCCTGCAACAAATTTTGAAAATTCAGGGGCTGTATTAGAAGCAGATAGTTTAGAAAAAATGATAGATAATGAAAGAATATTAGGTTTAGGAGAGTTAATGGATTATCCATCCACTATAAATGCAGATGAAAAAATATTAAGTAAAATAGAAATTGCAAAAAAAAGAGATAAACTTATAGATGGACATGGACCAGGAATAAACGATAAAGAGTTAAACTCTTATGTTACTGCAGGTGTTAGGACAGAACACGAATGTTCTACAGTTGAAGAGATGATTGACAGATTAAGATTAGGGATGTATATAGCTATCAGAGAAGGATCAGCTGCTAGAAACCTTGAAGATTTAATTAGGGGAGTAAATAAAGAAAATTTAAGAAGATGTATATTCTGTACAGACGATAGACATCCAGAGGATATTATTAATGATGGTCATATAGATAATAATCTTAAATTGTCAATAAAAAATGGAATAGATCCTATATCTGCGATAAAAATGGCAACAATAAATGCAGCTGAGTGTTATAATTTAAAAAATAAAGGAGCAATAGCACCTGGATATGATGCAGATTTAGTTGTTTTAGATGATTTAAGAGAATTTAAAGTAAAAAAGGTATTTAAAAAGGGTAAATTAGTTGCAGAAAATAATAAGGCTTTATTTAAAGTAAAATCCTATGACCATTCTAAAGTTGTAGATACTGTAAATATTAAAGAAATAGAAAATGGTGCTTTAAAATTAAAGCTTGATTCAGATATAGTAAATGTAATGAGGCTTTCAGCCCACAGTTTAGTTACAGAGAAGGTTGTAAGGAAAGTAGAAACAAACGATACTAATGAATTTAAAGTAAATAAAAATTTAGATATATTAAAATTAGCTGTTATAGAAAGACATAATGCAACAGGGAATATAGGTTTAGGTTTGGTTGAAAACTTTAAACTTAATAATGGAGCAATAGCTTCAACAATAGCCCATGATTCCCATAATTTAATCGTTGTTGGTGATAATGATGAAGATATGATAAAAGCAATAGAAGAAGTAACTAAAGTAGGTGGAGGTATTACTATTTGCTCTGAAGGTAAAGTTCTTAAAACTTTAGCGCTTCCAATTGCAGGATTAATGTCTAATAGATCTATGGAGGATGTTAATAAAGAGTTAGAAGAAATGCTTGATATTGCTTATAATAAATTAAATGTAAATACTGACCTTGATCCATTTATGACTTTATCATTTTTAGCATTACCTGTTATTCCTGAGTTAAAGGTTACAGATCTTGGATTATTTGATGTTACAAAGTTTGATTTTACTAAGTTAAGCGTTGAAGAATAATTAGGGGGGAAAGCTTTGAAGAATAAGAAAGAAGTTTTTATATTTATTATTTTATTAGTTTCATTTTTGGTAGCTGTTTTTGTTTCAAAGCTTATTGATAATTTATTATTAGTAGGGTTGTTTATAGTACTTTATACTTTTTTAATTAATTTTATATTAAAGGGTATGTTTAAATACTTTTTAAGAAACATAACTAATTATATTAAAAAGATAAATAAAAATGATTTAACATCTAATATAGAAAATGAAAGTGGTATGGCTAAGGAGATATTATCAGAGATAGGAAAAGTTATTAAAGGACTTAAAAATAATTTCAGACAACAGGTTAATATATCCACTGAAATAACTAAATTAAGTAATGAATTACAAACTATAGCTGAAGAATCTAAGGCTTCAATGGATAAAATAACATCTTCCACAGAAACAACTAGTAATAATAGTGAACAACAAAGTCAAATGCTTCAAAATATAACAGATAATGTTGAAGATATTGTAAAAACATTAGAGACAACAAATGAGGAAATGAACGAAACAGTAAATTTCACTGAAACTTCAATTAAATCAGCCCAGCAGGGGATTAGGGATACAGATCAAATAAAATTAAAAATGGAAGAAATTAAAAATATAGTTAATAATACAGAAGAAAAAGTAAAAGCCTTAAATGATTATTCAAAGGAAGTATCTAAATTTATAGATTTAATAAACCAAATAGCAGAACAAACTAATATGCTTGCATTAAATGCATCGATAGAAGCTTCAAGAGCAGGAGAATATGGTAAAGGATTTG
This sequence comes from Bacillota bacterium, assembly GCA_009711785.1. Lineage (GTDB taxonomy): Bacteria > Bacillota > Clostridia > Tissierellales > MES13 > MES13. The sequence continues at coordinate 8,956 of VENA01000034.1, read as the reverse complement.
CTGTTGTTGCAAATGAAGTAGGAACACTTTCAAAGGAGACTACTGAAGTATCAAATAAAATAGGAGAGGTTATAAAAACACTTCAAAACGAAATTGTAAATATAACTGAGTCTATGGAAAAAGAATCTATTTATGTTGATGAAGGATATACTATAGTAAATGAAACAATAAGTAAATTTAATAGTATAGATGATTCCTTAAAAGCATGTGTAGATAAGGTGAAATCAGTTGATAAAGATCTTGAGGATGTTAACTATAAAGGGCAGGATATAATGTCTGGTATAGAAGAGATTACTGCATTTTCTGAGGAAATAGCATCAGAGATGCAAGAAATGGAAGCTGAGTCTAATCTACAGGATGAAAAAGCTTCTAAAATAAAGGAAATAACAGAGAATTTAAATATTCATGCAGATAAAATGCAACAGTATGTAACAAGCAAAGTAATGGAAGGAAAGATGTTAAAGGATGTATATTATATTAAAGATGAGTTAAAAAATAAAAACTTAGATAATAATACTTTAAATAAATTATTAGAAGAAACAGGTGTTGATCTTATTTATGTAACAGATGATAAGGGTACTGTTACCCATTGTAATGAAAAAGACTCTATAGGCTTAAATCTATATGAAGTAGATGAAAGTTTTGAAGATTTAAGAAATGGTAATAAAAAATATGTGGCTACACCTGTTAAGAAAAGAGCAGAAGATGGCAAAGTATTTAAGTTTTTAGCAGTTATTGATGAAGATAAGATTTATCAAGTGGGATTATCAATAAAAACATTACTTAAATTTTAAGGAAGATTAATATGAATATATTTTTAACAGGAGATATAAATATAGGAAAGAGTACTGTTATAGATAAGGTTATAAAAAAAACAAAATATAACAAAAAAGATATAAAGGGTTTTAAAACTAGGGCATTACTAGAAAAAGAAAAAGTAATTGGGTTTTATATAGATCCAATTAATTATAAGAAAGTAGATATGAGTAAAAGAATAATAGGAAAAGAAGTTAATGATAGATGGATAGGTATAACGAAAAACTTTGAAGAATATGGATTTAACTTAGTTAAGGATATAATAAATAGTAAAGAAAAGCTTGTAGTATTAGATGAATTAGGATTTTTTGAAAATAAAGCGGTGAAATTTCAAGATAGTATACATAAATTATTATCAAGTAATAAACTGATTTTAGGTGTAATTAAACCAGTCCAAATACCGTTTATGGATTCCATAAGGGAAAGAAAGGATGTGGAGGTTTTTGCAGTTAGTAAATATAACAGAGGGGATTTACCAGAAAAAATTTATAAACGTATCAAATAAAAAAAGAAAATTTAAATGGAATACAAAAAAAGTCAAATGGTATCTCGAGGCTGAAAAAGCATCTAACTTTCATAAAACGGTGATTGACTTTCTAAAACCACATTTAAGTAATATAAATTCAGCTATAGATATTGGATGTGGTCTTGGTGGAATATCTATAGGGTTACAAAGGGAAAATATAAAAGTTACTGCATTAGATAAATCACCTATGATAATTAAAACCTTAGAAAATAGAATAGTTAATGAAGACAATATACTTACTATAAAAGCTAATTATGAAGATATTTATATTAAAAGGAAGTATGATTTAACGGTTGCAAGTTTTGTTGGTGGACTTATAAATAATGAAAACTTAAAAAAAATGTTAAATCATACTTCTAAATATTTAGTTTTAGTAATGCCAACAAGTAATATAAAAAATGATTTTCAAATTGATAGATTATATAATATTTTAAATATGGATATATCAAAATTAAAACAACCAACATATAAAAATATAGAGAAAACTTTAACTGATAATAAAATTAATTATAATACTAAATTTTTTAAGGCCTCTTTTGGCCAACCCTTTAAAAATTTCAATGAGAGTAAAGAATTTTTATATGATTATTTTAAACTCTCTAAGGATAAAGATCTAGAAATTAGTAGATGGCTAAGGGAGAAACTTATTATAAAAGATAATAAATATTATCTTCCTAATAATAAAAAAAGTGCAATTATTATTATAAAAAAATAGGGGGATTATTATGATAGATAAGTTAATTGCAGTAAGGGGTGGAGGAGACGTAGCAAGTGGAATAATTTATAGATTACATAAAGCTGGGTTTAAAATAGTAGTATTTGAAATAGAAAAACCAACAGTAATTAGAAGAAAAGTAGCCTTTGCTCAAACTATTTATACAAACGAAACAAAAATAGAAGATATAAAGGCTAAAAGAGTAAAAACATTAAAGGATGCATATAAATGCTTAGAAGATTCAATTATACCGGTTATTGTAGATCCTAAAGGAGAACTTATAACTAAAGAAAACTTTTTTTTAGTTATAGATGCTATATTAGCTAAGAAAAACATAGGAACTAATAAGGATATGGCAGAGTACACCATAGGTACTGGTCCTGGATTTATGGCAGGAAAAGATGTAGATGCTGTGATAGAAACAAATAGAGGGCATAAATTAGGACGTGTCTTTTATAATGGAAAAACAGATGCTAATACAGGCATTCCAGGAAATATAAACGGATTTACTAAAGAAAGGGTTATAAGAGCAAATAATAACGGTAAAATAAAAGTTATTAAAGATATTGGTTCCTTTGTTAAAAAGGATGAAACTATTGCTATTATAGATGATATAGAAGTTAAAGCTAAAATCAAGGGAGTTATTAGGGGTATGATAAGGAATGATTTTTATGTTCATGAAGGAATGAAAATTGGAGATGTTGACCCAAGGGGTGTAAAAGAATATTGTTATAAAATATCAGGAAAAGCTTTAGCCGTAGGTGGAGGAGCTTTAGAGGCAGTTTGTAAGTTTATAAGTGAGAAAAAAAATGAAACTTTATAAAAAATTAAATATAGATAGATTAGAATTAATATCTATAGTAGGAGCTGGAGGTAAGACAAGTACTATTTATACTTTAGCTAAGGAGTTAAAAAGTGAAAATAAAAAAGTACTTATAGCATCAACAACTAAAATGTATTATCCAAATAAAAAGTTTATCGATAATATTTTTTTACTAGATAATGATATAGAATATAAAAATATCCCACAGGGTTCTATAACAGTTATTGGACATAAAGTAAAAAATAAAATAGGTAGGGTTAGTAGTGATTATATAAATAAGTTATATAAAAAAGGTTTATTTGATGTAATATTAGTTGAGGCAGATGGTGCTAGAAAAAAAACAATTAAAGCCCCTGAAACTTATGAACCAGTAATACCTAGTAAAAGTACAAAGGTTATAGGGATTTTAGGTTTAGATTCTTATAAAAAAAGTATAAACGTTGAAAATGTACATAGAGTTGATAGATTTAGAGAGGCAACCTTAAGTAAGCCATCACAATTAATTGATGAGACAATTATAAAAAGATTAGTTCTAAATCCAAAGGGATTGTTTAAAGGTGTTTCTGAAAGTATGGAGAAATATCTTTTATTAAATAAATTAGATACAATAGATTTAAATATAGCAAATAAAATAGCTAAAAAAATAAAGAATGAATCTAAAATTAAAATTATAATTACAAGCATGAAAAATAAAATATCTATTGAGGTGTAGAAAATGATTAGTGGAGTTATTATGGCTTCTGGTTTTTCAAAAAGAATGGGAAGAGAAAAACTTACCTTAGATGTATTTGGTATGCCTTTAGTAGAAAGGGTAATTAAAGAGGTTGTAAAATCTAATATTGATGAAATTATAATTATCTATAGAAACGAAGAAGTTAAAAATATAGCTAAAAAATATAATTTAAAGACTTATAAAAATAATAAAGCTTATTTAGGACAAAGTGAATCAATAAAATTAGGGGTTAATAATGCAGATCCAAATACAGAGGGATTTGTTTTTTTTGTAGCAGATCAACCCTTTATTACATATGAAATAATAAATAGAGTTATTAAAGTATTTAATAATAATAAATCTGATATTGTGATTCCAATGTATAATGGAAAAAAGGGTAATCCTGTAATATTTCCTTCTTTATATAGATCTAAATTAAAAAGTTTAAAGGGGGATACAGGAGGAAGGAAGTTAATTAAAAATAATAAAAATATAAGTTATGTTGATATAAAAAAGAGGTTAAAAGGGATAGATATAGATACATTAAAGGAGTATGAAACTTTTATTAAGGAGGAAAATAATGGAGTATAGAATAATGGAGAGAATATCAAAAGAAATAAAAGATAATAAAAAAGTGGCTTTAGCAATGATAACTGAATCAAGTGGATCTACTCCGGCTAAAAAAGGGGCAATGATGATTATTTTAGAAGATGGTTCTACCTATGGAACTATAGGTGGAGGGAATTTAGAATATAAAGTAACAAAGGAAGCTAAAATATGTATAAGAAAAAATATTAATAAAAACTTTACCTTTAAACTAGATGATACAGGAAGTTTACATATGCAGTGTGGAGGTAGTGCTGAAGTTTTTATAAAGCTTTTTAAACCTGAAAAGAAATTATTGATAGTAGGGGGGGGACATATTGCATATGAATTATATAAATTAGGAAAAGCTTTAGACTTTTATACGGTGATATTTGATGATAGAGAAGAATATTGTAATAATAATAGATTTCCTGAAATAGATGAATTACAATTAGGCGACATAGGAAAGAATTTAGATAAGTATCCAATAACTAAGGATTGTTTTATAGTCATTATTACAAGGGGACATAAGAATGATGAAGTAGCTTTAGAAAATGTACTTAATAAGGAAGCTTCATATATTGGTATGATAGGAAGTAAAGAAAAAACTAGTTATATAATGAATAACTTATTAGATAAAGGAATTAATAAAGATAAACTAAGAGAAGTTTATGCGCCAATAGGATTAAATTTAGGTGGAGGAAAACCTAATGAAATAGCCTTTTCTATAATGAGTGAAATACTGATTATAAAAAATAATGGAAGTTTAGAGCATATGAAGGATATAGATTAAATGTATAATATTTTCAAAGAATATAGAAATATTTAATAATATGGTGATAATAGATATTATTTTATATTTAAAACTCCAAAGTTTTATAATTTGTTATATAATTTAGTTAAAGTATTAAATCTAGGAGGAATATTTAATGATATATTTAGATAATGCAGCTACAACCTATCCAAAACCTGAAAGTGTTTATAAAGCTATCATGGATGCTATGAAGAATTATGGGGCTAATCCAGGAAGGTCAGGACATAAACTAGCTTTAAAAGCAGGAAGAGGTATATATGAAACAAGGGAACTACTTTCAAAGCTTTTTAATATAAAAAATCCAATGAATATAATATTTACCCATAATGCTACGGAAGGGTTAAACTTAGGAATTAAAGGCATATTAAAAAGTGGAGACCATGTTATTACTACAACAATGGAACATAATTCAGTATTAAGACCCCTTATGGCTTTAAAAGAAAAAGGGGTAGAAGTTACAATAGTAAAATGCAACAATAAAGGAGAAGTTAATGTTAAGGATATAGAGGATGAAATTAAGGAAAATACGAAATTGATAGTTACAACCCATGCTTCAAATGTAACAGGAACCATATTTCCAGTAAAAGAAATATCTGAAGTTTGTAAAAAACATAAATTATTATATATGCTAGATGCAGCTCAAACTGCAGGGGTTTATGATATAGATGTAGAAAAATTAGGGATAGATATATTAGCTTTTCCTGGACATAAAGGTTTATTAGGTCCCCAGGGAACGGGAGGAATATACATTAAAGAAGGTTTAGATATCCCCCAACTTAAAGAGGGAGGAACGGGTAGTAAGTCCCATGAATTATTTCAACCTTCAATATTACCTGATAGATACGAAAGTGGAACCCCTAATACTCCAGGGATTATTGGATTAGGAGCAGGGATTAAATATATATTAGATAGAGGTATAGAAAATATTAGAAATCATGAAAAGAAATTAACAGATTATTTTATTAAAAATTTAAAGAGAATAGATCATGTTAAAATATATGGGCCACAGGATTCAGAAAGGCAAGCAGCAGTGGTAGCTATTAATATAGCTAATGAAGATTCTTCTGAGGTAAGCTATGTTTTAGATAGTGTATTTGATATCGGAACAAGACCAGGACTTCATTGTGCTCCTTTAGCCCATAAAACAATAGATACCTTTGAACAGGGGGTAGTAAGGTTTAGTTTAGGACCATTTACAACAATTGAAGAGTTAGATAAAGCAATAAATGCTATTAAAGAAATAACTAAAGAAATAAATTAAAAAAGAGTAAGAGAAATCTTACTCTTTTTTAATTTATTAAATAGTACTAGCTAAAAGTATAATAGTTTTGATAAAATTAGAATAACTAAGATAAAGAGGTGAGGTTATGGAAAAAGTATTTGGACTAATAACAAATTATAATTTAGAAATTATTTTTGCTCTTATTATTACCTGTTTGATTTTACTTATATTAAATATTATAAGCCAAATAAGAATATCAAAGATTACTAAAAAATATAATGTAATAACAGAAGGGGTTAATGAAGCATCCTTAGAAGATATGTTAATAGATCATTTAGATGAGGTTAAAAATGTAAAGCTTAAATTAAATGATATTGAAAGCTTTTGTGATAATTTAAATGAAAGATTAAAACTTACAGTACAAAGAGTTGGGTTTATTAGATATAATGCCTTTAATGATATGGGTAGTGATTTAAGTTTTTCTGTGGCATTATTAGATGAAAATAATAATGGTTTTATTATATCAAGTTTATTTGGTAGAAATGAATGTAATACCTATGGAAAACCTATAGTAAATGGAAAGTCTAGCTACAAGTTATCAGTAGAAGAAATACAAGCATTAGATAGAGCAAAAAAATATGGGTTATCTGAAGGATAAACTAAATTTTAAAGGAGATAACATATGTCACTTTTATTTATAGTAAATCCTATAGCTGGAAAGGGTAGAGCTAAAGGTATCATACCAGTAATTGAAAGATATCTTAACAATTCAAATAAGAAGTATGAAATATTAATAACAAAGGAAGTTGGACAAGCAACAGAATTTACCATTGATGGACTTACTAGAGGATATAAAAAAATTATTGCTGTGGGTGGAGATGGAACGATTAATGAAGTTAATAAAGGATTGATTTCTAAAGGCTACGGTATTTTAGGAATAATACCTGCAGGCACAGGTAATGACTTAGCGAGGACTTTAAAAATTAGTGAAGATCCTATAAAGGCTTTAGATTTAATTATTAAAGGAACTAATAAAAAAATAAATTTAGCCGAGGTTAAAGGAAATATATTTTTAAATGTAGCAAGTGTAGGATTCGATGCTGAAATAGTTGAGAATGTAAAAAAAATAAAAAGATATTTAAGAAGTAAATTTGCATATACATTAGGACTATTAAAAACATTGATAACATATAAGTATAAATATTTAGATATAGTATTAGACAACAAAGAAATAAAAGAGAAAGTATTATTAGTTGCAGTGGCTAATGGTAAGTATTATGGTGGAGGTATGAAAATATGTCCTAAAGCAGATATAGAAGATGAATATTTACATGTATGTTTAATTAAAAAATTACCTAAATTGAAACTTTTTTTTATTTTCCCATCTGTTTTTAAGGGAACACATATTAAATATAATAAATATGTAAGTTTTCATAAAACAAAAAATTTAAAGATAAAATCTAAAGAGGATGCAATGATTAATATAGATGGAGATATTATAAAAGGGGATAAAGAAGTTAATTTCAGGATAAGTGATAAGAAAGTCAATGTAATATGTAATTAAGAATAAAAACACTCCCAATATTAAATAATAAACATATATTATACTGGGGGTGTATATATGAAAAAAATCATTGGTATCCAACAAGGATTAGATGATATAAAAAAGGGATTAATATCTTTAGGATATGACGTGATAGATTTAGATGATAATAATTATATGGATGTATTAGTATATAAAGCTAATGGAGAAGATGTATCATATAGTAATATGACAAATAGTTTAAACTCAAAGGGAATTTTACTTATTAATGCAACTGATAAATCTATAGAGGATATTGATTATATGATAAAAAAACGTGTCTATAGTCCTTTGTTTCAATAAAAGCCATAGGTTTAAACCTATGGCTTTTAACTATCTAGTAGGGGTTTATATTTTCTTTTTACAAAATTAGCTTCACATGTTTTATGTTTAAATATTTTCCACATCGTATAGTTAAGGGAATTAGAAATAATATCAGCCATTCTCATAACTACATTCAATCTTGTATTTTGCAAAACAACATATTCCATAAATCCTGACATATTAACAACACCAGTTATATGAAGATCACCAACAGCTGGGAGTTTCTTATTAACACCTGCTCCTGGTTTTATTGGCCCTTCTCCTATGGAAACATAACCAACTCTTTCTAATTTTCCTAAACAAGCATCTATTGCAATTATTAGTGGGTTATTATAGGAATTTTTAATTAATCTCATTTTCCCTTCCAAATTTTTAGCATGTACTGGTTCTTCTAAAGTACCAAATATATGTATATTTTCATATCTTTTAAAATAATTAGATAATTTATGACCTATTAAAGGACCTAAGCAATCCCCAGTAGATCTATCTGTACCAACACATACTATAATTATATCTTTATAATTCTCTTTATAACAATCTGTTATTTTATTATATAGAATTTTACTAAATTCTGAAGTTGCAAATGGAGATTTAGAATCAATTGTTTCTTTTTTTACAATAGCCATAACATTCCTCCCCTAGTAGCCTGTTAATTTAATATATAATTACAAAATAATTTTTATTACTTAAATCTTTTCCAATAAATTAAGTAATAATTCAATATTTAAAAAATTAATAGTTTAAATAATAACTTAGAATTTTGGAAAAGCTATAAAAAAGCCTTTTATAGAAAGGAGAAGTGAAATGTCTAATTGGTCTTTTAATAAAATTATAAAT
>VENA01000026.1 GCA_009711785.1 Bacillota bacterium | reverse complement strand
ATAGCATATAGTAATGAATATAAAACTGGACCAATAAAAACACGTTTAAACTTTTCGAAAGAAGTATTAGAAAACAATTTTTTCTCCTCCTTTTGATAGTGGTTTTTGTATTATTTATTGGTGACTTTACCATTTATCTTAGGGGGGAGAAGTTAAAAATCCTGCTAAGTCTTTAAATTTCAACGATTTAGCACTGGAAATATATCAAATAAGTTAATTTTTTTGACGGAACAATTACATATATGAGAGGATGTTTACATGAAGATACCATTTTCACCTCCAGATATTTCAGAAGATGAGATTAACGAGGTCGTAGATACACTAAAATCAGGTTGGATAACAACAGGACCTAAAACTAAGTTGTTTGAAGAGAAGATAGCAGAGTATTGTAATACATCGAAAGCTGTTTGTTTAAGTTCAGCAACTGCTGCGATGGAAATGACATTAAGACTACTAGGGATAGGAGAAGGGGATGAAGTAATCACTTCTGCTTATACATATACAGCATCAGCTAGTGTCATTCATCATGTTGGTGCAAAGATTATACTTGTGGATACAGCTAAGGGTTCTTTTCATATGGATTATGAACAATTAGAGAATGTTATTACAGAAAAAACAAAAGCTATTATTCCGGTGGATATAGCTGGAGTAATGTGTGATTATGATAAAATATTTGAAGTTGTTAATAAAAAACGAAACTTATTTAACCCTAGCAATGATTTGCAAGAGTCAATTGGTAGGGTTACTGTATTAGCTGATGGAGCACATTCCTTGGGTGCTACATATAAAGGGAAACAAAGTGGACAAGTTGCAGATTTCACATGTTTTTCATTTCATGCAGTAAAAAACTTAACTACTGCTGAAGGGGGAGCAGTGACTTGGAGAGACATAATAGGAGTAGATAATGAAGAGGTGTACAAACAGTTTATGTTGCTTTCTCTTCATGGACAATCAAAAGATGCACTTGCAAAGACTAAAGGTGGTGGAGCATGGGAGTATGATATTGTTTACCCTGCCTATAAGTGCAATATGACTGATATTATGGCATCTTTAGGAATAACACAACTACAAGTATATCAAGAAAGACTGAAAAGAAGAAAAGAAATAATCAAAATGTATAATAAAGCATTATTGAGTAATAGAGTGCAAACCTTGGAGCATTTTGATGCTGACTTTTCATCAAGTGGTCACTTATATCTTTTAAGACTTATAGATAAAGATGAAAATTTCAGAAATAAAGTTATAGAAAAAATGTCTGAGAAGGGCATTTCAACAAATGTACACTATAAACCGTTACCAATGCATTCTGCATATAAGAGTTTAGGATTTGATATAAAGGACTATCCTAATGCTTTTGAAATGTATAAAAATGAGATTACATTGCCACTGCATACATTGCTGACTGATGAGCAAATTGAGTATGTGGTTAGTGGGTTGAAAGAGATAATTGAAGAACAAGCATATTCGGAGGGAGAGTAAATTGTATAATAGGTGTATTAAAAGAATTATTGATATTATATTTGCATTAATACTTATGCCAGTTATTCTCCCAATAATATTGATATGCGGATTATTTATTAAGCTAGAAGATAGAGGACCAATCTTTTACTTAGGAAAGAGATTAGGTAAAGATCAAAAGATATTTGAAATGTACAAATTAAGGTCAATGAAAGTTAATGCACCGGATTTAAGAAATGAAGATGGTTCTACTTTCAATTCAGATGATGATCCAAGATTGACAAAGATAGGTAAATTTATAAGAAAGACAAGTTTGGACGAGCTACCCCAAATTATTAATGTATTATTTGGAGATATGAGCTTTATAGGACCAAGACCAGATTTACCTGAACATATTAATTATTATGATGGATATGAAGTAAGGAAGCTTGAGGTATTACCAGGTATAAGTGGTTATAATCAAGCTTATTATAGAAACTCTGCTAAATGGAAAGAGAGATTAAAAAATGATGTGTACTATGTAGATCATATGTCATTATGGTTAGATATTAAGATTTTATTTAAGACAGTTGAGAGTATCTTATTTAAAAAAGGAATCTATGTAACTTCTCAGACAACAGACGATGAAGGCGAGGATAAATATGAGCAAATTAACAAAGCTTAATGGAAAGAACTTTGAGTGTTTTCCACTCTCTTGGGATACAGATTATTTTGGAGTAAAGTCAGCAAGAGTTAATTTAAAAGGGATTGTAAAAGAAGATGATAAAGACAGGATTTTAGAATATTGTAGTCAATTTCAGTTCACTACAATTTCAAATATGAACAATATTAAGGAAAATAATTATTGGATTGGAAAGAAGACTAATGCTTTTTTAACTGATATGAATATTCAATTCCATAAAGTTTTAAATTATAAACCAAATCATCAGGCCGAGAATGCTTATGTGGTGAATAACTGTTTGCGAAATGAACAAATAGTAGAGATTGCAAGAAAGTCATTTCAGCATTCTAGATTCTTCAATGATTCAAAACTTTGCCAAGAAAAAGCTAAAAATATTTATCTGCACTGGACTGAATGCGCTTTTGGACAGGAAAGCAAATATTTTGTGATATGTGAAAGAGATAAACAGATAGCTGGCTATATACTTTGTTCATTGAATGAAGAACAGCATTATTGTGTAATAGAATTGATTGCTGTAGATGAGAAGTATCAAGGGCAGAGAGTAGGAAAGTCACTAGTTCAAATATTAGAAACATTTGTTATAGATAAAGGAATAAATATAATCAAAGTTGGAACGCAAGTGAATAACATATCTGCAGCTCAGTTTTATTCAAAGATGGGGTTTATATATGTGAGTTGTGGGAGTGTCTATCATTTGTGGAGAAAATCTTAAATTTGTAGCCAAAGGATGTGATGAGGTGAAAAAAATACTAATTGTGTCTACAGTAAGTAGACAATTTTACTTGTTTGAACAAGGGAATATTGAAGTTCTTCAGTCTTTAGGCTATGAAGTTCATGGTGCAGCAAATTTTGAAGATGCTAATGAAAGATTGGATGCACTTGACATTATTAGACATCCTTTTGATATACAAAGATCGCCATTTTCTTTGAAAAACATTAAGGCATATAAGCAATTGAAAGAAATTATGAAATCTCAGGATTTTGATGCTGTGCACTGTCATTCACCTATGGGTGGTGTCTTGGCAAGATTGGCTGCAAAATCAATAGGATTATCACCAGTTGTATATACAGCACATGGATTTCATTTTTATGATGGAGCCCCCCGTCTGAATTGGCTTATTTATTATAATGTGGAAAAATATCTTTCGAAATTTACAGATACAATTGTAACGATTAATAAAGAAGATTATGCCAGAGCGAAAACCTTTAAATCTAAGAATGTAATATCTGTTCCTGGGATTGGAGTTGACTCAAGTAAGTTTGACAATGTAAAGGTTGATAAAATAAAAAAAAGAGAAGAATTGGAGATTCCTCAAGGTGCAGTGGTGTTATTATCAATTGGAGAAATGATCAAAAGAAAAAATCATGAAATTGCACTGAAAGCTTTAGCACAACTGAAGAATAGAAATTATGTATTTTTAGTTTGTGGACGAGGAGAACTTGAAAATCATCTGAAAGATTTAGCACAAAAACTCGGCATTGGTGATAAAGTTAGATTTTTAGGTTTTAGAAATGATATCCCTGAAATCTGTATTGCATCCGATATATTTGTTTTTCCTTCATACCAAGAAGGGCTTCCAGTATCAGTTATGGAAGCAATGTCAGCAGGTTTGCCTATTATTGCATCTAGAATTAGAGGGAATACTGATCTAATCCAAAATGGTAATGGTGGTTATTTGAACGAGCCAGATGATTTTTGGGGGATAGCTAAGAGCATTGATAAAGTTATTGAAAATGAAAAACTCCGAGCTGAAATGGGTATTCGAAACAAATCAGAAGTTAAGAAATATGACAAACAAGTTGTGAAAGAACGAATGAGAGAGTTATATATGAAATTGTAGTTAAAAGAGGTGGTGATTAATTGAACTCTATGCCAATGGTTTCGATTGTCATACCAACTTATAAAAGACCTCAATATTTAAAGCGCGCAATAGACAGTGCTTTGAATCAAACATATGAAAATATTGAGTTAATAGTTGTTGATGATAATAATGAGGGTGATATTTACCGTCAGGAAACAGAAAAATTTATGGGTACATACACTGATTCTAGAATAAAGTATATTAAACATAAATTTAATAAGAACGGGTCAGCAGCACGTAATACAGGAATAAGTATTTCAAAAGGAGAATATATAACCTTTCTTGATGATGATGATGAATATCATAAAAATAAAATAGAAAAACAAGTGGAATGTATGGAAGAATTAGATGATTCGTGGGTTGCTTGTTATACACTTATAAAAAGGTATAAAAATAATAAATTTATTGATAAATCAACAGATATAAAAAAAGGGTTTATATATCATGATGTTTTCAAAAATGAGTTGTATTTTAATTCTGGCTCCAACTTACTTATCAGAAGTAAAACGGTTAAATCAATTGAGGGTTTTGATGAAACCTTTAAAAGAATGCAAGATTTAGAATTCTTAATAAGAGTTGCAGAAAAAGGTAAGATTACATGCGTGGAAGATTATTTATTAAAAGTACATTTAGAAGATAGACAAAATGCTTTTAATGCAGATAGATTTAAAAATGCGATCAGCCATTTTAGAGAAACATTTACGGAACGTATAAACGCTTTGCCATATGATACACAAAAAAAGGTGTTATTATCAAAAAAACTCGATTTATTAAGATTAATTATTTATGATAGAAAATATTTGTTAGCAACCAAATTCATTTTTACTAATAATATCTCTTTCTATGTTTTATTTAGATATGTAGTTTATATTATTATGAGAAGAATTACTAAAAATTGTTATGGTTTTAAATTTTAATTTATTATAAATGAACTTTGTATTCATTAGCTATAAATACAAATGCGAAAGGTTGAAGGTATGGTTCAAAAACATGTTTCGTCCAAGATAAAAATTGAAGATATTTCTTTATCCATTGTTGTGGGGGTTACATTTTTAATTTATTCTTTTTCCGGATCAACTAATCCTATATCAATGTATATATCTTTTGCAATGTTAGTATTATGGGCTATAGTATCGATACTTAGTAATACAAAAGCGTTTTTCAAATCTATTACTAGTAAACCCATGATATTTCTTTATTTGCACTTATTATTTCTCTTAATGACTGCTATAAATATAGCAGGAATTCTTCAAAGTGTTAAATTAATGGGAATGGCGTTGGTAGTTTTTTCCCCTTTGATGATATATGACTATTATGAGAATTTCAATATCAAAAAATTTAAAATAATACTTTATGCTTCTATATCAGCTATGATAATATTTGGAATTAAAGCGCTAGTTTTTTACTCAAATCATAGAGATGCTGCTAGAAGGTTAGCAACAGATGAAACAGCTTTTGGGGATATTGCTATCGGTGGTGGATACCAATTTGCCTTTGCTGCAACTATTTTCATTGTTTATTTGGTTGAATTATTAATAAATAAAGTTATTATCAAGAAAAAAAACAAAGTATTAGTTATTTTACTAATAATTTTTCTATTTTATTTAGTTTTAGAAACAAAATCAACTCTTACAATAATTAGTTTGTTTTTTGGAATTGGGTTAACTATTTTAAATAAAAATCCTGTGAAGGTTATAAACAGAAAGATCATTCGAACTCAAAAAAGAGGAATAAGAATATCTCGTATTTTTAAAATTGGGCTGTTAATTATATTAACAATGATAATAATATTTAATATCCACGATATAGGGAGATTTATTCTATTCAATATAAATGGTTCAGATGTTGTGTCTCAAAGACTAAAAGAAGTTGGTGTTGTCTTGGCCAATGGACTTTACGAAAGTGATTATGTAGTATATCGACTTGATAGACCTATGTTTTCAATGACCAAATTTATAGAGAGTCCATTAATTGGTCAAGGATACAAGTATGGATATATTTACAAAGACAGCTTGCCTTATATGGGTGGACATAGTGAATGGTTAGATGCATTAGCTAATTACGGCATGATTGGTGCATTTCCGTTTTTTTCTATTTTCTTTATTTTTTTTAGAAGGGTTAAGAAAGAAATTGGAATGATAATTTCAACATCATATATATCGACTTTTATTTTGATGGGATTTTTAAATCCGTTAGTAGTATTTCATACATCTTTTGTTGTTTTTTTACTAATACCAATTATTAACAAAATTATTTTTAAGACAATAAAATGCTAGTTATTATTTACGTGCAGAATTTAAAATCAGTGGGGGATGTCTATGAGAATATTCGTTATTTCACCAGTATATCCAAATAAAGAAAATCCTACATTGGGAGTATTTGTCCATGAGCAAAATAAGGTATTAGCTGACTTAGGACATGAAGTTATTGTATTAGATGTACCAGCGAAAAGATACAATAAATGGTTTAGTGAGGATTTTATTAATATAAAGCATAGCATAAGAGATCAAATTTTGATTTATTCACTTCCTTATAGAGCTTTCATGACAAAAAAATTCCCGCGGATAGCTATGAATAGTTATATTAAGCAACTAAAAAAAATTTATGAACAGGCTGTTAAATTACATGGGGAACCAGACATTATTCATGCACACTTTACATTTACATCAGGGTATGCATCAAGTATTCTTTCTGCTGAGAATAAGGTTCCATTTATAGTAACTGAACATCACAGTTTATTTTTGCAGAAAAGACTTAATAAATATTACATTGATATACTAAAAAGGACGATTGACAATTCAAAAGCATTTATTACAGTATCAGATCATTTGAAAACTTCAATTATAGATATTACAAAAACCGAAAAGAAAGTTACTGTTATACCTAATATGATTAATTCAATTTTCAAGTATTATCCTATTTCTAGGGAAACGCCTTTCAAGTTTTTTGCTGCTGGAAATTTAGTTAAAAGTAAGAATTTTAGTATGTTGCTTAAAGCATTTTGTGAAGCTTTCAATAAAGAAGCGGAAGTAGTGCTTGAAATTGCTGGTTCTGGAAGCCAAGAGAAAAATTTGAAGCATTTAATAAAAAAATATAATAGATATTATCAAATAAAACTGCTTGGACGGTTAGATAGAATAGAAATTTTAGAAAGGTATAAAGATTGCAATTGTTTTATTCTTACGAGTAAATTTGAGACTTTTGGATTGGTATACAGAGAAGCAATGGCAGTAGGACGCCCAATCATTTCTAGCAAGAATGGTGGAATAGAAGAAGGGTGGAGAAATGATTTTGGTATTTTGCTAGAACATAATGATATTGAAAGCTGTAAGAAGGCTATGAAACAAATGGTTTCAAATTTTCAAAACTTTAATCTTAAGTTGATTTCAGATGAAACTGTTGAGAAATATTCCGAAATCAATTTTTCAAGTAGAATAGATTCCATTTTAAGATCTTGCTGTTAACAATTGTATCTTATTTAGAAAAGGAGGTAATAGTAATGAAAAAAATATTAATGCTAAGTTCACTATCGTTATGGAATTTCACAAAAAAAGGATTGTCTGCAAAAACAGCTGGGAATCAGACTTTTTATAACACTTTAAAAGGATATAGTGAAAATGGCGTAAGAGTTATAGTATTGACATTCAATGATATTCCTGAAAATCCTGAAGTTTTTCCCGGTGTTACCATGAAAAAATCATATATATTTTCTTTGATAAACTTTTTTATTAAAATCTTGCGATTTGTAAAACATCAAATAAAGAAAGTTAAAAAGAGTGAACAAGAACTTGAAATAACAAAAGATATAAAAAAAACTGGTTCGAAAAGATTGCATTATATATGCTCTGTTTTGGGAGTTATTGAAGGATTGTTTATCAGTATTTTCTTTAAGCCGGATGTGTATTATGGTTATGAAGTTTATTGTACTATACCAGCTTCAATATTATCTAAATTATTTAAAAAGCCTATTGTAACTAGATTTCAGGGCACAGAACTTGGATTTTTACTAGAAGATGAAAAAAAATTTCAGGAAGCTAAATATCTAATTAAAGGGACTAAAGTCAATTCAGATTTAGCTATAATGGCTAATGATGGAACAGATGGTGATAAAGTACTAAAAAAACTAGGTATAGATCAATCTGTTATTAGATTTTGGTCTAATGGGCTTCATAATAAAGAATATATATTGAACATGGAAGAAGATAAAGATTACAGAATAAAAATGGGTTTATCTGACAACACTTTTATAATTTGTACAGCAAATCGATTTGTTGACTGGAAGAGAATAGATAGAATTATTAATGTTATTCACGAACTGAATAATAACAATGTTGATGTGTGCTTAATCGCTATAGGAGATGGTAGTGAAAAAAAGGCTTTAGAACAACTTGTTGAAGTCAAAAGAATAAATAATGTAATCTTTACCGGAGCACTTGAACATAAAGAAACAATATATCATATTTCAAACTGTGATTTATACATTACTTTGAACCATAGTGGAAATTTAGGAAATTCAATTTATGAAGCATTAGCATTAGGAAAAGTTATTGCAACAATAAGAAATGATAGTGTTGAAAGAGTTTTAAAATCGGGTTATAATTCAATTTTATTTGACACAACTGACTTAAAAGAGATTGCTTATCAAATTTCTAATTTGATTTTAGATTGTGAAACTCAAAAAATATTAAAACAAAATGCAAAAGAATATGCAGAAAAATGTCTTCTTTCTTGGGAAGATAGAATGAAATTAGAAGTGACCGAAGTAAATAAGCTTAATTAGGTCTATTTTACATATGGAATATTTCAGTAATATATTAACAGTCAGTCAGGTTATAGAAAATCATAGTTGTATGGTCTAAATCAGCTACATAAATTTTACTTGCTATCAATTTTTCAAGCCTTAAACACATCACTGCACAATAATGCATTGATAGTTCTAAATGTTGATAAAAAAATGTTAATTATGCTTAAGTAAGATGGTTTTTGTTAGTATGAATATAAATTTTCATTTTATCAGAATGTTGATTCTTTTAAACAAGAATATCCAGAGCATAATAAAAAAGGCTTTAAATAAATTATTTGAAGAGGGTGTATGCTATAAATGAATATAGTAAAAAAAAATGAACTAGGAAACGATGCTATACGCTTAACGTCTTCTAAAATAGTAACAATGATTATTTCAATGATTATGGCAATGTTACTTTCAAGATTTAGAACTCTAGAAGAATACGGGACTTATTCTCAAATATTACTAGTAGTAAATCTTTCAACTAATTTGCTTATGCTAGGGTTACCTAATAGTATAAATTACTTTCTGTCTCAAGCAGAAAGTGAAGAAGAGAAAAATAGATTTTTATCAGTTTACTATATTCTATCGACAGTTTTAAGTTTTGCTATTGGAATAGTATTGATATTAAGTTCATCATATATAGTAAAATACTTTAATAACAAATCAATTGAAACTTACTTATATTTTTTAGCTTTATATCCGTGGTCAAAAATAATATTGTCTAGTATTGAGAATGTGTTAATAGTATGTAAAAAAGTTAATACACTTTTTTTATTTAGGATAGCAAATAGTATTTCGTTATTAAGCATCATTATTATTGTAGAATTTTTCCAATTAGGATTTTCATGTTATATGGCATTGTTTATACTTGTTGAGTCAATATTTTCAATACTTGTGTATTTTATTTCTCTAAATATCTATGATAGGTGCAAGATAGTTTTAGATTTTGAAATAATAAAGAGGATTCTTAAATTTTCAATACCTATAGGTCTAGCCTCAGTAGTTGGAATGATAAATATACAATTAGACAAGCTAATAATAGGAAAGTTCTTTACTGTGGAAGAAGTAGCCATTTATACTAATGCAGCTAAAGAATTGCCAATTACAATAGTTGCAACTTCATTAACGGCTATAATAATGCCAGAAATTGTTAAGCTATTAAAAAAAGATAAAGTGATTGATGCAATTAATCTATGGGGCAATAGCATAGTTATTGCATTTTCGATTATAAGTTTATTTTCTTTTGGACTATTTGTATTTGCTGATGAAGTTATCCAAATTTTATACTCAAGCAAATACTTACCTGGTGCTACTGTATTTAGAATTTATAATTTAGTTTTGTTAATAAGAGTAACCTATTTTGGAATTATGTTAAATTCTCAAGGCAAAACAAAATTAATATTTTATAGTTCATTAGTATCTTTAATAATGAATATTATTTTAAATTATTCTTTTTATAATTTATTAGGATTCATTGGACCGGCTATAGCAACTTTCGTTTCATTATTAGTAATTGCAGGGTTTCAATTGTTTATGACATCTATAAGCTTAAAACTTTCCATAATAAATATTTTTCCTTGGAGAGATTTATTAAAGTTTATATTAACAAATATTGTATTGGGTAGCATATTTGGATGTACAAAACATCTGATTTCTATGTATTATGCAATTAATAACATAAGTTTAGCTTTGACACTAGGATTTTTATGGGCTATAATTTATTTTTTTATAACAAGAAGAATTATTATAAAAAATTGGAATGCTATTGGAGCAGCGGAGTTTTAAGAAATGAACTAAATTATGGAGGTCTAAGTATGACAAAGATTTTAGTTGTTATTAAAGAAGTATGGTTTTTTATTTGGGGAATTTTACTTTTTCATGTTATGTATGATCGTAAATATTTAAAAAGTAAATATTTTAAAAGTAAAAATTACGGTATAGGAGCAGTTGGTTGGCGATGGGTTATTAATGATTTTATGGCTAGAGTATTTCTAGGTGTTAATAGAGAAGTACCATTTCCAATTTCGCCTTATATATCAGTAAGCAATCCAAAGAATATTGAATTTCATGTAGATGATTTGAATAATTTCCAAGGTCATGGTAATTATTATCAAGCAATAGGTGAAAGTAAAATTTTTATTGGAAAAGGTAGTTGGATAGCTCCTAATGTAGGTATTATTACAACAAACCATGATATTAATAATCTTTCAAGTCATATTGAAGGCCAGAGTATAAAAATTGGTGAAAGATGTTGGATAGGTATGAATAGTGTATTATTACCTGGGGTTGTCTTAGGGGCTAATACAATAGTTGGTGCTGGTTCAATTGTAACTAAGTCGTTTCCAAATGGTCATTGTATCATCGCTGGAAACCCAGCTAAAAAAATAAGAGACATTAAATAGAGGAGGTAGTAAAATGTATAAAAAAATAAATGTTATTGGACTTGGATACATAGGACTCCCAACTGCACTTATGTTTGCAAAGAGTGGAGTAGAGGTTATAGGAACAGATTTAAATTCTAAATTAGTAGACTCACTTTCGAAAGGAAAATTAACTTTTAAAGAAAAAGGTTTAGAAGAACTTTTTAAAAAAGCGGTTGATAATGGAATTAAATTTACAACTGAATATCAAAAAACTGATACCTACATTATTGCAGTTCCAACACCTTATATAAATTCAAGTAAAAAATTGGATTCTAAATATGTAATTTCAGCAGTTAACAAGGTTCTTGACGTGTGTGAAAAAGGTGCAGTTTTAATTATTGAATCCACAGTATCTCCAGGCTCCATAGATAAATACGTACGACCAGAAATAAAAAAAAGAGGAGTAGTTATTGGTGAAGATGTTCACCTTGTCCATGCTCCAGAAAGAATTATTCCAGGAAACATGATTTATGAATTAGAATACAACTCTAGAACTGTTGGTGCTGATGATCTTGATATTGGAGAGAGAGTAAAAGAATTATATGGAAACTTTTGCAAATCAGATATTGTTGTAACAGATATTAGCTCTGCAGAAATGTCTAAAGTTGTTGAAAATACTTATAGAGATGTGAATATTGCTTTTGCTAATGAACTGGCGAAGATTTGCAGAGCAGATAATATGGACATTTACGAAATTATTCGTATTGCTAATAAACACCCAAGAGTTAATATTCTTCAACCGGGACCAGGTGTAGGTGGACACTGTATCTCAGTCGATCCATGGTTCTTAGTAGGCGATTATCCTGATCTTACCAATTTAATACTTACAGCAAGAAAAATTAATGATTCAATGCCTATTCACGTTTTGGGAAGAATTCGAGATATCATGCGTGAACATAATATCAATGATATTTCGAAAATTGGTATTTACGGTCTTGCGTACAAAGAAAATGTTGATGATACAAGAGAAAGTCCAACACTTCAACTGCTTGAAAAGATGGACGAGCATCTAGCTTTTGGTGTTAAAGTCTATGACCCATTTATTAATGAAAGAATTGTTGATCATCAATTCATGAATTTCGAAGACTTCTTAAATGAAATAGAGATTTTGGTAATTATAACCGCCCACGACCATATTAGGAAAAACATTGACTATGTTAAAGATAAGCTGATACTGGACACCAAAAATATTTGCAACTTTGATGGTGTTTACAAATTATAAGTTAGGATGAGTATGCAAAAAAAGGTGGTCTTCGGCACTAGAAACGAAACAATTAAAATGTCCCCTTTAGTTAAAGAACTTGAAACAAGAAAGTATTACAGGATAACATATAGAAATGCTTGATGAGAAAATGAAGTCAATAGAAGTAAAACTAGATGTTGCATTAGTTCATGGAGGTACTTCAACAACAATCGTAACTGTACTGGATTGTTTTCATCTTCAAATACCTGTTGTCATGTAAGAGTAAGATTGGGATTTTATTATATATTCTTTTAAGCCAAATGAATTCAATAGACAGGCAATTAGTATTATTCCAAAGTATTTTGTACCAACAAAATGTCAAAGGAGACTTCATAAAAGAAGTAAAGACTCTGAGTCAATTTATGTGACTGGTAATACAGAAATCAATCATCTTAAAACGATTGTAGAGGTGATTATAAACATGAAGAGTAGAAGTAGGCTCCTGATTGCAAGGTAATTATGATTACTGACCATAGAAGAAAAAACTTGGTGACATATGAGGAATATGCTTAGAGCAATTAGAAGAATTATTGACGAAACATCTGATATTAAAGTTATATATCCTATCCATATGAATCCTGTGGTTAGGGAAGCTGCTCAAGTAATACTTGGAGATACGAATAGAATTGAATTATAGATCCTCTAGAATTATTAGACTTTCATAATTTCTTATCTAGAGCGTATTTAATATTAACGGATAGTGGTGGTATCTAGGAAGAGGTCCCCAGTCTAGGGAAACCAGTTCTTGTTATACGAGACACCACTGAGAGACCTGATGGGATTTCTGGTGGAACTCAAAAACTGGTTGTAACAGACGAAGAAGTTATCTATAAGAAATTTAAGCTTATAAATTAAGATGAATATGAAAAAATGAGTAAGACTAGAAATCCATATGGTGATGGATTTCTGAACAGAAGAATTACAGATATTATTTGTAAAGAAGGTGTTTGATTTGAAAATAACAATAGCTGGAACAGGTTATGTTGGCTTGTCTAATGCCATACTTTTAGCCCAGCACAATGAGGTCATAGCGCTCGACATAATTAAAGAGAAAGTCGAGATGATTAACAATAAAAAATCTCCAATTATCGATGTTGAGATTCAAGAATATTTAGCAACTAAGGAACTTAACTTAAGATCAACTACTGATAATTTTGAAGCTTATAAAGATGCTGAATATGTAATTATTTCTACACCAACTAATTATGATCCTGAAAAGAACTATTTTAACACAAGGACAGTTGAAGCTGTAATCGCAAATGTTCTTTCAATAAATCCAGATGCTGTAATGATAATTAAATCTACAGTACCAGTTGGATACACAAAAAGAGTAAAAAGAATGTTCGATACTGAGAATATTATCTTCTCACCTGAATTCTTAAGGGAAGGACAAGCTTTATACGATAACTTATATCCTTCAAGAATAATAGTTGGAGAAAAGTCTGAGAGAGCAGAAAAATTTGCGAATCTTTTAATTGAGGGTGCAATTAAAGAAGATATTCCAGTATTATTTACAGATTCTACTGAGGCAGAGGCTATTAAATTATTTGCAAATACATATTTAGCAATGAGAGTTGCATACTTTAATGAGTTAGATACTTATGCAGAAGTGAGAGGATTAGATACTAGACAGATTATAGAAGGAGTAGGACTCGATCCTAGAATAGGTAATCATTATAATAATCCTTCATTCGGATATGGTGGATATTGCTTACCTAAAGATACTAAACAGTTAAAAGCCAATTATGAAGACGTGCCTAACAATATAATTGGAGCAATAGTAGATGCTAACAGAACAAGAAAAGATCATATAGCTGATGTTATAATTAAAAAGAATCCTAAAATTGTAGGGGTATTTAGATTAACAATGAAAACAGATTCAGATAACTTTAGACAATCATCAATACAAGGTGTGATGAAAAGAATTAAGGGAAAGGGAATAGAAGTAGTAGTATATGAACCAGCACTACAAGAAGATGAGTTTTATAATTCAAAGGTAATAAGAGATTTAGATGAATTTAAAGAAGTTTCAGATGTCATATTAGCTAACAGAATGAGTAAAAAGTTAGAGGATGTAGAAGACAAAGTGTATACAAGGGATTTATATAATAGAGATTAATTATTTTAATTAACTTTACAACAAAGGAGGGAAATAATGTCAATATTAATAACTGGTGGAGCAGGATATATTGGATCTCATACAGTTAAGTATATAACAGAGAAAGATGAAGATGTAATAGTAGTTGATAGTTTGCAAAGTGGTTATAAAGAAGCTGTCCAGATAGATAAATTCTATCAAATAGATATAAGAGATAAAGAAGAGTTAGATAAGGTATTTAAAAAACATAATATAGAAGCTGTTATTCATTTTGCAGCTAATTCATTAGTTGGAGAAAGTATGGAAGAACCTTATGAGTATTACCATAATAACGTATATGGAATGATGTGCTTACTTGACGTAATGAAGAAAAACAATATAGAAAAAATAGTATTTTCTTCAACAGCAGCTACATATGGTGAACCTAAAAACATTCCTATACTTGAAGATAATGAAACTATTCCAACTAATACATATGGAGAAACAAAATTAGCTATGGAAAAAATGATGAAGTGGTTTGATAAAGCATATGGGATTAAATATGTCTCACTTAGATATTTTAATGCTGCAGGGGCACATGAAAGTGGAACAATTGGAGAAGCCCATAATCCTGAAACTCATTTAATACCACTAATTTTACAAGTACCATTAGAAAAAAGAGATAAAATATATATGTTTGGTGATGATTATCCAACTAAGGATGGTACATGCGTAAGAGATTATATTCATGTAATGGATTTAGCATCAGCTCATTATTTAGCGCTAGAATATTTAAGAAAAGATAATGATAGTAATATCTTTAATCTAGGCAATGGAAATGGATATTCTGTAAAGGAAGTTATAGAAACTGCTAGAAAGGTTACAGGACATCCTATACCTGCTGAAGTAGAAGAAAGAAGGGCAGGAGATCCAGCAACTTTAATAGCTTCGTCTGAGAAAGCTAAAGAAGTGTTAAATTGGAAACCACAATATGATTCATTAGAAAAAATCATTGCTGATGCATGGAATTGGCATAGTAATAATCCAAAGGGATATAAAGAATAGATTTATAGGGGGACACACAAATGAAAGTAAAAAAAGCTATTATTCCAGCCGCAGGCTTAGGTACAAGGTTTTTACCAGCTACAAAGGCACAACCTAAAGAAATGTTACCTATAGTAGACAAGCCAACACTACAATATATTATTGAAGAAGCTATCGAGTCTGGTATAGAAGAAATATTAATAATAACTGGTCGTAACAAAAAATCGATAGAAGACCATTTTGATAAATCAGTAGAGTTAGAACTAGCATTAGAGGAAAAAGGAAAGAATGATTTATTAGAACAAGTAAAAAAGATATCTGATATGGTTAACATCCACTATATCCGTCAAAAAGAACCTAAAGGATTAGGACATGCAATCCATTGTGCTAAAAGCTTTATAGGTGATGAACCCTTTGCAGTATTATTAGGTGATGATGTAGTTGATAATGAAAAGCCATGTCTTAAGCAGATGATGGAAGCCTATGATGAATATAAGACATCTATATTAGGAGTACAGGAAGTGGCTAAAGAAGATGTAAATAAATATGGTATAGTAGATGGTAAACATATAGAAAAAAGAGTATATAAAGTAGATGGATTAGTAGAAAAACCTGATATAGATAAAGCACCTACTAATGTAGCTATACTAGGTAGATATATAATAAATCCAGCTATATTTGAAATATTAGAACATACTAAACCTGGTAAAGGTGGAGAGATACAATTAACAGATGCTTTAAAAGAATTAGCAAGTAAAGAAGTAATGTATGCTTATAACTTTGAAGGAAGAAGATATGATGTAGGAAACAAACTAGGATTTTTAGAAGCGACAGTTGATTTTGCATTAAAAAGAGATGATTTAAAAGAAGGATTTATTAAGTATTTAAAAAAGACATTAGATAAGGAAACAAAGGATAATAATTTTGATGAAGTAGCAGCTAGTAGAGAGGAATAAATTATTATATGTATAGATTTAAAAAACAAAGTGTACTTGTTTCATGGGTAGTAGTTCTTCTTTGGATGCTACTCATTTTTCATATGTCAAGTCAAGTTGCAGAAGAGTCAGATAACCTTAGTAAAGGAGTAACTAAGGTTGTTGTGGAAACTGTGGAAAAAGTTACTCCTAAATCAGGGCTTGATGTGGATAGTTTTAATCATATCATAAGGAAAAATGCTCACTTTTTTACTTATTTAGTACTGGGAGTATTAGTATTAAATGCTGTTATTCAAAGTGATATATATGGGTTAAAAGGAATTATATTAGCCTTAGTAATATGTATTATGTATGCTTTTAGTGATGAAATACATCAGTTATTTGTTCCAGGCAGGGGAGGGCAAATTAGGGATGTATTTATAGATAGTGCTGGAAGTATATTTGGGATAGGTATGTATTTGATAGTTAGTAGGATAAAGAGGAAGGTTATTATTAAGTTTTATATTCAAATGTGAGAAAGGTTTCCCAATAACCTATTTAATCTCACATATGAAAATTTAATCACTGAAAATTGGATTAAGTGAGAAACAGTACAGATTTCTTTAAATATAAAATAAACGTACTAAGGGACTAATTTTTAATCCTTAATAAGCAATAGAAGAAGGTTGATATTAAATTGATAGCTAAAGAATTATATGAGAAGGTGTTTTCTAAACATTTTTTTTGGGTAATAAAGGAATACAAGTAAAAATAAAGGAGGTTAAGTATTGTGGTAAAAAGATTCGATTCAAAAGATATGGAGCTTAATGAAAGATTAGACTTCATAGAATTTAGACAGGAACTATTGTTTAACAATACAGAAGTTGATAGAATATTATTTGAATATAATATAACTAGAGATCAATATAATGAAATTATGGACCTTATGGAGGAGTATAGAAGAGCTATAAGAGCTGATGAGGATAGTATTTCACATGGTGAATTTGAGCAAAGGATATATGACATAGTTGATCATATAAGAGGAAACTATCATTTTTGCGAATACCTAACTAGAGCATTTAAAAAGGAAAGAAGATGGGAAGAAGTATTTGACAAACTATATGGTGATATGCCTAAATATAAGGGAATAGAGTAATGGAGAAGGCTAATTTAGTATTAGGTATAATAGGGGCAGTAGTGTCAGTGTTTGCTGCTATTAAGAGTATAAAAGGCTCAAAAAGTGCGAAAGAATACTTAGAAGAGATAAATACTAAGAAAACTGCAATAGAACTTGGAAGACTAAAAAAAAGTTTGAATAACTTACATGGTGAAGTTTATAAATTTATGTTAGCAAAAGAGACATCACGAGTTACGGATAGAGAAAAACAAAAATATCAAGAATGGTTAAATATAATTACTAATATTTTATTACAATCCCCTAAGGAATGTAAAGAAGTGATTTCAGGTCTTGAGGAAGTTAGAGACATTCTTAATTCACATGTATATGAAAATAAATCTTTACATAATACCCAAAAAGGAAAAGAAAGTAGTTTCCAATATATTGAAGGTGTCTTATATAAAACAGTTCAATTAATTAACAATAAAGTTGAATCCTATTAGCATAGAAAATATGTAGAAATACTATTTACATGAATATTATAAAAAAAGCATGTAATATAATAAGAAAGAATTATGAAGTCATGATTAGCATAGTGCTAGTTGTGACTTTTTTTATTCATTATAATATACATATAAGTTTAGATATTAAAAACTAAGTAACTAATTTGATTAATAATAATAAACGTTTAATCAACAGAGTATAAAGTAGTAGATATAAAATAGGTCTTGTATGGGATTAATAGAGGAATTAAGTACAAAGTATTTAAGAAGTAAATATAAGTAAGATTAAGTGGAAGAGAAATCTAATAGTAGAATTCAAAAAAATAAAAGGGGAAGTCACAGTTATAAATGAAGAAGTGTTAGAAGTTTTAAATATAAATCAACATATTTGGAGATAAGAACCATAAGTTATGGCCACAGAGCTTAAATTCAGAACGAGGAAGATCAAAACAATAGAAGTTTAGAAATCCTATTAAACAAAACGATAACCATATAAAAACTATAAGAAGCATTTTATCAGAAAAAGGCTATGATAATCTAATGGTACTGTTTTTGGTAAAGAAGCTGTTCTTTAAAGTATTAAGGCTTCTGTGGATCTTATTAGGTAGTGTAGTAGTAGGGATATATTAGGTATAAAATTTGGGAATGGAAGGGCTATTGGGGAAGCGATTCTTGTGGTTTTCTTAAATGGATGGGATAATCCTAATGGTGTATTGGATAATGGAATGTATAAAGCAGAAAATAATGTAAAACCAATTGGAATAGGTTCAACAAAGGAAGAGATATTAAAAGCATTAGGGTCACCGGATAAAATATCACCAAATAACAACAAAAAGTGGCGATATGGATCTTCTTATATAACTTTTGATAATAATGGATTAGTGATTAACTTAAAAAAACAGAACAATGAATTTACTGGCAAAGTCGTTGAATAAATATTAAATGAATAAGATCGGGATGATTTTTTTCATCGTCTTTGTGCTGTACTAAAAAGGAATACTAAAAGTTAATATCCAAGATAATGGGACATTAACTTTTAGTGTCTACAAACCTTCAGGTGCTTCATAAGTAATAGAGTCCCTATGTATAAAATTCAACCTTATCCTTTAATTTATTACCATATGTGTAATAATTACTTAATATTATATATTCTTATTTATTTTATACTTTTAATCTCAAAAAGTCAGTAAGAATAAAACTTTAAGACACCTATTTCTTTTTTATGCCTAAATTGCCGATTTCATCAAGATTGTATTTCTTTAATATATTATTAGTTTCATAAACATTGTTTCCTTTTTCTATACATTTCAATATTATAATTTCATCTTTTTTTCTAGGATATAATTCATTATATCCGGCTGTTTTTAAAAGTAAATTACTTTCGACGATATTTAGTTCAAAGGCAAAACATAATCCAATAATCAATTTTCTATTAGGATTTCTTCGACCACTAAAAACATCTTTTATAATTGACTCTTTAAAGTTAGAATAATCACTTAACTCGCTATAAGTTAAATTAAAGTATTACTTGATTAAACGCAAATAATGCTTTAATTCGTATGGATTACTTTTAATTTCTAATAATTCTTCTAATGATTTTTCCTTGATTTTATTAAGCCATGACCATGGCTTAAACCATATTTTGCTTGTTTGGGCTGTATATAAGGAAAAATTATTATTTTTTTCATTAATTATTTTAAAGATATTTCGCTTTCTTTTCTTAATTGAATTAATTTTCATTATCCATTCCCTCCCTTTAATTTAATAAAGTAGGCAATTTGCCACTTATCTTACTTCTAATTATAATTTATAATGTAATTAAGTTACAAATAAAAATAAATGGAGTTGATAGTATGGATAAAAATTTTAAAAAATTAGGTCGTGATTTATTATCACAATGTTTAATTGCATCTATACCAGTTCTTGTAAGTTTTAAAAATGGAGATTACGATATAGATAAAAAAGACTGAAACAAAAAACAATTTTGAAGAATAAGGATGAAAAATATTCCTTATTCTTTTTATATTGTCTTTTAATTAATTAATCTTATTATTGTAATACTCAAACCTTTAGTGTTTAAAGTGTTGAAATCTATTTTTAAAATTTTTCATGCATCTTCAATGTTTACCCCATTACAAAAAACAAAATGATAGTTTTGACTAATAAAAGAGATTAAATTTAAATAATGGTGTTTAATCAAAAATCATGGCACTCACTTTAGAGATTAAATTATAAAATATTTAGTTTAGATAAAGGGATATAAGTAAAATGTATCGTTCGAAAAAGGGGTAAAATATTTTGTTTAGGGGTTTACAAAAGAGTGAAAAGATGTTATTGTATTCTTATAGAATAAAATAGCAGGGGGTAAAAAATAATGAAAATTGATATTGAGAAGATTGTAAGTCAGTCAGAATTACAAAGGGATTTAGAAAATGTATGGGATAGAGTGAAAAAAGAAGAAAAATTATTTGTATTTAGCAATAATAAACCATCACATGTTCTTATGACTATGGAACATTATGAAAGTTTAATTGGAAAAAGTAAAGAAAGAATTGATGAAACCGAGGACAAAAATAATGAAAGTTTAGAAAAACTCCTTAATAAAATTGGAAAGACTATATTTGTAGAGTATTTTTATATTTTTGAAGAAGATAATAACCCAGAAAATAAATTACCAGATAGTTTTACTATTAACTCAAGAAGAAGCAGATCTTCAAGTGCGAGAAAAATATTTAAAAAAGGTTTAGAGATTGATGCACTGAAAAATATCCTTAAGTCTTCTAGGTTAGACGAAGATACTTTAAATACAGCAAAAAAAATACTTGAAAATGAACTTAAGAAAACTTCAGAAGATTTTTCTAAGGACTTCGATATAAGTCAATATCGAAATGAACTGAAAATAGGAAAAATGGCTAGAATTTTAATTACAAAATTTCTTAAGAACAATATTGTTTCTGATGAAGAGATTAAATTAATAAAAGATGATAGTTATTCTAAAGAAGTTTTTAATATGAATTATCCTATCTTAAAAGAAGTTAATAACAAATCTGAATTAGATAAGAAAAAAAGAGATGAGAAAGGTTATAGTCGATATTATTCAAAAGTAATATCTGTTAAAGGGAAAAAATATATTTTATGTTCACAATGGGTAGAAAACCAACACAGGAAATCTTTGGAAAAGTGGTTAGAATCTAAATTAATGAAAAGTCTTATAGACTCTATTGATAATTTAAAAATAGAAACTGAGTTTACAATTAACGATATACTAAGTGAGTATTGGAGTTATATTCCCAATAAAACAAAGAAATCATTAGGAAGGAAATTTGTAAGTAAAGTTAGGAGTAATACAATAAACAATATAATTGAAATTGATAATAAGATTAACGATAGTCAAGTTTATAAGAAAATATAAACTTAGAATATTATAAGCAACAGTTATATTAATGCTAATATAAATAAAGGTAGTATTAAGATCTATCATTTTCTTTATAATATTTAAATAGTAGTGAAAAGTTTTTAGGTATAATAAAAGTAATAATTAATATTTGGGGGTTAATATGCTTTTAAAAGAGATAATTAAAATGAGGGGCTTAGATAAATATAATATTAAAATAGTTAGACATACTGTAAAAAGAAAATATATAGAAAGACTTATAAACAATGGTGATTTTGAAATGTATCAGTCTGTTCAAAAGAGTGATGTTTTTAAAAACTGTGATTATATTTTAACTTTTATAGCCACAGAAGGAACTAATTCAATACTTCATGGGGTTTATAAAGTAAGGGATGTTAAAAAAATAGATAAATTACCAAAACAAATTAATTTTATTAAGGAATATGAAAATTGGAGTGATGACTCCATATATAAGTATAGTTTTGAGGAAGTAGATATATTAAAAGACTTAGAAAAAAGATTAGTAATAGATTGGGGAAGTGGAGTATTATCATGGCATCAAAGGATTTTAGAAAAGAGAGTTGTTGAAATATTACCTAAAGGCTTTGTAAAGGGATTTCCAGGATATCAAAATGTTATATTATCATTTGAAGAATTAGAAAGGATTATAAATAACCCAATACCAAATAGGCAATGGAAAATGGCTCTATCAAGTGTATATGGAGTATATTTAATATTAGATAAAAAAGATGGTAAGCAATATATAGGATCTGCCTATGGAGAAGAAGGAATCTGGGGAAGATGGAAAACATATGTGAAAACAAAACATGGAAATAATAAAATATTAACTGAAATTATAAATGAGGATAGTGAAAGATATAGAAATTTTCAGTTTAGTATATTAGATATATTACCAAAAACTTCAGTATCTGAAGATGTAATAGAATTAGAAAATACTATGAAGAAAAAGCTTGGCTCAAAGGTATTTGGATTAAATATGAATTAGGATTTAATAAATTGTTTTTTCCTAAGTGGTAGTTAAGGGGGTACATTGTGTATAGAATAATTGCAGGAATTAGCGCTATTATAAGACAAGTATATTTACCAAATCCTTTTGCTGATTTGCAATGGGGAGTATTAATAAACTTTTTAGTTGAGCCCATATTGTATCGTTGTACGTATTTGATTGTAGGTTTATTCTATAATAGAGGTGAGTGGCCAGTATTAGGAAGCATTTTATATTTATTCTTTTACGTTTTACATATTGGGCTATTGAAATTATGGAATATTGCTGGTATATCTATTTGGACAGGGTCAATTTTTTTCATTAGTATATATTAGTTTATTATTTTATGTAAAAAGAAAAAGGGAAGAACTGGTTAATTATTTCTAAATGGTTTTTATATTAAAAGGTAAGTGTAGTTTATAGATTATATCTTGTAGTGGGAATTGTTAAAGATTATTTATTCTATAGAAATAAATATGGTAGTGTAATCTAATTTGTGCTTTTAGGTAGAAAAAAGCTCCTTTGTGGAAATAATTACTAATAATTATAAACCAGAAAGGAGTTTTTTTCATGAGAACAATGCCAAAGGAAATATTAAGAAAAATGATAGAGATAGGTAATTTATTTTTAATAGTTAGAGCACTTATTAATAAAGCCTTCAAAAGCCTTAAACCCTGCTGTATCCTGTTTGAAAACTCCACAATCTAGGAGTATATTTTCATAGATTATTCCTATTTCTTCTCTTAAGATTTCATTGTAATCTACATTTAAACCAGTATATTTATTTTTAAGATAGTTAAACCAATCTAAATGAGGTAACATACTTTTGTAATTATTAATGTCTTTTTCTCCTAAAAGACATTCTTTCATAATTGCTAGTTCATTTTTTAGCCTTGGTGGTAAAATAGCCATTCCCATAACTTCAATAAGTCCGATATTTTCTTTCTTTATATGGTGTAAATTACTATGGGGATGAAATATTCCTAGCGGATGTAATTTATTAGTTCTATTGTTTCTAAGTACTAAATCCATTTCATATTTATTATTCTTAAAACGGGCTATTGGAGTAATAGTATTATGGGGTGTTTTGTTTGTGTGGGATATAATATTTACTTTTTCATTATTATATGATTTCCAAGTCTTTAATATATGATAAGAAAGTTTAGAAAGTTTCTTTCGGTTTTCACTTCTTAATCGTATTACTGACATAGGCCATTTAACTATACCAATATCAATATCTTCAAATCCCTTTATAGTAATATTTCTTTCAATAGGAGCTTTTTCCATAGGAAATTCATATCTTCCAGCTTGAAAATGGTCATGGGATAATATAGATCCTCCTACGATGGGTAAATCTGCATTTGAACCTACAAAGTAATGGGGAAACTTACTTACAAAATCTAATAATTTTTTAAATGTAGATATATTAATATTCATAGGTTCATGAGTACCTTTAAATATTATTGAATGCTCATTATAATATACATATGGAGAGTATTGCATAAACCACTCTTCACCACATAAGTTTATTGGTATTAATCTTAAAGTTTGTCTAGCTGGATGATTTATTCTTCCCTTATAGCCTTCATTTTCTCTACATAGGACACATTTTGGATATGAAGAAGGTTTTAAATTCTTTCCTTTAGCTATTATCTTTGGGTCCTTTTCAGGCTTAGAAAGATTTATAGTAATATCTAGCTTTCCAAAGCTAGAATTAGCCTTCCAATTTTTATTTTTATCTATTCTTTTCTTTCTAATATAGTTACTTGCTATGGACATATTATAATACTTATCAGTTGCATGTTTAGGTGATATATTATAGTTTTCATAAAACTCTTTTATTACTATACTAGGTTTAGAAAGAAAAGAAGCCATAATCTTTGTATCTAATAGGTCTCTATAGATAGTAGAGTTTTCTTTAAGTACTCCATTTTCATATGCAAAATCTAGTATATTATCTAAAGCATCTTCAGGATATGTAAGGCATTCATCTTTAATGTCTATATCTATAAATTCATCTAAGTTTAATATATCTAATATTTTATTTCTTACAAATATTTTATCTTCCTTAGTAATAAGTTTTTTATCTATACCATAGTTAATAAGCCGTTTAATTTCTTTATATATATTCATCTAATCACCCCTAAAATCTATTGTAGTATCCTTGCACCATCATCGGTTGTTACAATATAAAAATCAGCTTTATATCCTGTTTCTTTTGTGTATTCATTACCTACATTTTTTATAAAGTTTTTAATATTATCTTTAGATACTAAGCTTATAGTACATCCACCAAATCCTGCTCCAGTCATTCTAGAGCCTATAGCCTTATTTTTAAGTGCTAAATCAACTAATAAATCAAGCTCTTTTATAGAGACTTCATAATCATCTTTTAAAGAGATATGTGACTTAGTCATAAGTTTTCCAAAGAGCTTTAAATTACCATTATTTAAAGCCTTAACTGAATTAATAGTTCTTTGGTTTTCATATATAGCATGTCTTGCTCTTTTTAAATCTAAAGGATTATTTATTAAATGTTTATTTTCTTTAAACTGTTGTTCTGTTAAATCACATAAAGTATTTATATCTAAAACTTTTTTAAATGCTTTTAAAGCTCTTTTACATTCCTTAATTCTTTCGTTGTATTTAGAATCTGTTAGTCCTCTTTTAATGTTTGAATTAGTAATTATAATACTAGTATCTTTAAGATAAAGGGGGACGTATTTATAACTTAATGTATTGGTATTTAAAAGTGTTCCATAATTTTTTTTAGCCATGCCGCAGGCAAATTGATCCATGATACCACATTTTACATTATTAAATGTATTTTCTGACTTTTGACTTAGCTTTATCATATCTAGCATACTGATATCTAGATTAAACATATCCTTTAAAGTTATAATTGTAGCAAGCTCTATAGATGCACTAGATGATAAACCTGCACCATTTGGAATATCTCCATAGAAATAAATATCTAAGCCTGAATTAATATTATAACCTTCATCAATTAAAGTTTTTATAATCCCAAGAGGGTAATTAGCCCAATCATATTTAGGATTGTATGATATATTTTCTAAATTAACTTTAATTATCCCTGTGTTTTCAAAGTTTTTAGAATAAAGTTTAAATGTAGAATCTTTAGTTTTCTTTGAAAGTGCATATGTTCCAAGGTTAATAGCACAGGGAAAAACATATCCACCATTATAGTCTATATGTTCTCCGATAAGATTAACTCTTCCCGGAGAAAAGTATACCTTTGGATTTAAATCACTCTTAAAAATATTTTTAAAATCATTAATAAGTGTTGTTTTATTCAAATAATCACTCCAATTTTTATATGTCTTTATTTAAAGAAAGCTCTACTACCTTATATGCACCATTATAGATTCCTATTTTATTAGCATTTATTATATTTTCATTAAAGCTTGTTAAAATGTCTTTTGAATCTAGCATTAAATTAAGCATTTGTATAGTTTTATCTACACTCTCACATTCTATAGTACCATCTCCTATTTCAGAAGATCTTATTGCTCCCCATTTTTCATGTCCCCCTATTCTTTTTATCAAAAGCTTTGGAACAGGATAAAATGAAAGTTCACTAGGTTTTGTAATAACTAAATCTGAAGATCTCATAAGAAGATTTGTAGCATATACTGCTTGGAAAATGTCCTTATGATAGAACACATGAATGCCACTTACATCGCTATCTAAAGCTTTTTTTGAAAAGTTAATAGTTTCATCCCAGTCATTAAAGTATTTATTGCTAAGTTCATTTAACTCAGGAATATCTTCTATTAATCCTTCCCAAACATTTTTATGATCACCTACATTTATAAAAAGTGTAGCTTTATCTTTTTTAATCCTTGGTAATAGGTTTTTAATTATTTCAGTGAAAATTTTTCTTTGTGCTCCTGCACCACCTACAGTGAGTAAAATTCTTTTTATTTTTTCATTTTTAATTCTTTCAAGTCTTTTATTTGAGTCTTTTTCAATATTTTTTACTAGTTCATGGTCAATATAGTGTCCTACATTATAAAGCTTATCATCTGGTATTGGATTTAGTATCTTTTCTTTATCCATTCCTTTAAGGGTTTTATATCCAAGATATGAAGATGGTGTTTGCACGGTATGTATTGAACCTTCAGCAAGGTGAAGAGCCATAGGCCAGTTATCAGGAATTACATTTACAACCCTTTTAAATCCGGCATGTACTGCAGCCTGGGCTGGCCAAGCATGGGTTGCTATAAAGGGCATTTCCTTTGGTAGTTTTGTATATATAGGTGTCATAAGCTCTGAAACCTTTTGATCATTTGCATTATATGATAATTTTTTAAATCCTTCAGAGTTAAGTGGTTCCCAATAGAGTTTATTAAAAAGAGAAAATCTTTGGGATAATCTAGACCCTAAAGAGTATAGTGAGTTTAGATGATCAATTACTTTACCACCAGTAGTTTCTTTAAAAGAATTTAAATCAAACCATAAAGGTGTATATCCCATTGAATAAGCAGCTGAGGCTATCGCCATTGATATTCTATAATGACCAAAGCCCATTCTAATATTTCCTATTATTATTCCTTTATCTAAGTCTAATTTTTCATTTTCATCTTGAGTTACAATATTTTTTACACCTATAAAGGGCTTTAAAGTAGGATTATCTTCTAAAGTTAAATTATATGTTTTATTAGAATCATCTCCAAATTTTTTTATAAATTTCTTTTTAGATTTTATAGCCTTTTTATATGCTCTATCTGATATTTCATTTCCAAAAATCATTTTTGATTTATCCATTAAACCAACTCCCCAAGTATTTTCGTTTCAAATGGTTTTATGTTTATATTTAAATTATCTTTAGAGTAAGTAACACTTGAATTACTTAAGTTAATAAGAGCTGTGTATCTTTTTTTATCTTCTATATATAAAACTTTTATAAGATTATTTTTATTAGATTCTACTTTTAAAATTTTTCTTTTTCTTAGATTCATCATATTATCAAATAGCCTATGTTTTTTATCATCATATTCCTTTATATTATCAGAGGTAAAAATCAAGCCTCCAAATAGCTTATTAACAAACATGAGTGTTTCCTTTTGAATGTCAGTAAGACTTAAATTTTCATCCCTAAGTAAAAACACATCAGGATCATTTATAAAAGCCCTTTTATTTAGATGTCTTCTTTCTATGGTATTTCTTATTGCATTAAGGGTAGATACTCGTTCTCTATGAAGTAACTTCATATAAAACTTATCATCCCAATCTAATCCTACATCACAGCCTATTCTACAATAATCTACCAGGCCAAATGATGGGCCTAATGGTACACCACAACCTAATATAAGCTTATCTTTAACACAATCTCTTAAAAATTCCATTCCTTCAGTCATAACCTGACCGCGGGGTTTATATTTTCTAGAGATAAGTGCTGCAGCATATAAAAAATCAAGCTTAACCATATCAAATCCCCAAGTCTCTAAAATCACTTCAAATACTTTTTTTAGATAATCTCTAACCTCAGGATTATATATATCTAAAGCATAAAAATTACTCCAATTGCTTCCAGCACAAACTAATTGATTTTTTTTATCCCTTAAAAGCCAGTGTTTTTTTTCTTTAAAAATAATAGAGTCTTTTTCACAAACAAAAGGGGCAAGCCAGATTCCAGCTTTGTAACCCTTAGATTTAATTTTATCTCTTATATATTTCATTCCCTTAGGAAATTTATTTTTATCTACTAAAAGCCAATCACCAACTGCTGTTTGATATCCATCATCTATTTGGAAAATATCAATGTTTTTATTAAATGATTTAAAGTTTTCTAAGTTTTTAAGTATTATATCTTCATTGATGTTTTCATAATAGTTATACCAGCTAGTCCAGCCAGATAATTTATTATTTGTTGGCTTTTTTATATTCATAAGATCAAAATATTTATCAAAGACTTGATTTTCAGTGCCATTTATCCATACAAGCTCATAAGGGATATATTCTTTAGATATATATAGATTTTTACAATCTTTTCTTATAATGATTTTATTTTTCTTTGTATATTCTTCTATGATTGTATATCCACTTTTCTCAGTTAATGAACCTATTAGATTAAAGTTATCATTATTTCTTATATAAGAGTAGGTATATCCATGGAACTCTCCAGATTTATTTGAATATTTTTTAAAGGTATAATCACCATATTTATTTAGTTTATATTTCTTTATAATAGGCTTTGCAAGCTTTGATATCCCTTTTATTTTTTCATCTATAAAAAACTCTTTACTGTCGGTCCAGGATTGATAGCCATTTACAAAGATTTTTTCATTACTTTTAAAGGTATAATCCATGGTAGCAAAAAGTTCTATGATTTCTATTTCTTCATTAGGTACTATAGATAAAGATAATTTTTCATATTCTTTTTTTTCATCATAAATAATCTTAGCCTTAAGTGTGTTATTTGAAAAGCTTTCAGTAAAGGTTATTTTATTATTTTTTTCCTTTGTTTTATAGATGAGATGAAATTTTAAATTATTAAGCATTTGTATCACTCTTTTTATGGCTAATTTTGTTTTCATTATACATTAGTAAAAAGACAAGTCCTAATATACAAAATAAAGCTGCAACTACTGCAGTTAATCTGATACCTATTTCATTAGTACCATTTCTTTTTAAAAGAAGTAAAGCACTTAATATAAACATTGAAACCATTTGACCTAGCTTTGATGCAAATGTACGGGTGCCATAAAACATACCTTCCCTTTTCATACCTGTTTTATTAGCATCATATTCTGCTATATCTCCTATTACAGCATTAGGTAGGATTCCAAATACAGCCATAGGTATTGAACCTAAAATTACAAATAGATATGCTTGAACTGTTGTGGATATAGGAAGTTTTCCTAGGAATATTCCATAAACATATACTACTATAAATAAAATAAAAGCAAAGACTAATAGTTTTTTCTTTCCATATTTTTTAGCTAAGAAATTTACAGGAACATAGAATATAAATGAGCCTACTCCAAGGAGTACAAGTAATAAACCAAGCATTTCTTCTGGTTTATCAAGTAATATAGTTACATAAAAAATAAGTGCATTTTGAAATATTGTTATAGCTATCCAATATACAAAGTCTGAAACAACGAATTTTGAAAATTCTTTGTTACTAAAGGTTTTTTTAATTGACTCTATCATGTTTAACTTAGATGGTACTGACTCACAATATTTCTTTTCATCAATAGTAAAGACAGGTATAAGTAAAAAAATAAGTCCGATTACTGAAAGGATTGTAAATGCTATGAGTATTGCGGTTTCTTTTGCATATCCTAAATCTATAAAAGCATTCCAAAGTAAAGGAGCCTGTGATGCTACAGCAAAACCTAAAAAACAGGTTACTGAAATGTATGTTGAAAGGTTAAGTCTTTCTTCCGGTGTATGACCAAGTTCTGATAAGAGTGCATAATAAGGTGTTACATACATGGTTAGAAAAAAGTAATGTAAAAGTAGTGTTACTGTAAGAAAGATTGCATTTATTATGCTTTTATCCTTTACTGGTGTGAAGAATACTAAAACTGTAAATAAAGCAAAGGGAATAGCTGCCTTTTGCATAAAGGAGATTCTTCTTCCCTTTTTAGATGTGGATTTGTCACTTAATTTAGCAATTAAAGGGTCTGTTATTGCATCAAAAAATCTTCCGAGCATTGTTATCATTCCTATGATTGTTAAAAATCCAAAAAAGGCAACCTGAGGAATAAATACTTGAATCCCTGACTTACCGGTAGGTATATAATAAAATATTAAATATGTACTTATTATACCTGATAATAAAGACCATCCGAATTGTCCTAAAGAATAAGTTATTTGTTTAGATAAAGGTAATTTTTCTTTCATAAATCTCTCCCCCTTAAATTTATGGCTAATTACTTATATAATCTATAGCCATATCAATTAATAATTGTATTTGCTCATTTTCTTTAACTACATTATCATTAGTTAAGATTTTCCCCCTTAAAACTAGCTTTTGACATAGACTCATTAATGAATGAGTGATAGTTACATAAAATACATCCACATCAATATCCTTTCTTATAGAGCCATCAATTTTTCCTTCGTTTATAGCTTTAATTATACTTTCCTTAATATTAATCACATTTTCTTCATAGTTTTCTAACTTATCTTCAGGTATATTTTCTTTAACTATGTAATTGTCAAATTGCTCTAAAAAGCTTAATGTATCTTGATGGTTATAATATATGTCTAGAAATAGTTCTAAGATTTTTCTAACCCTTTTAATAGCCTTTAATTCTGTAAACGTTTTCTCATTAAGCATATTATTTATTACATTTATTTCTTCATCCCATAGTAAAGTAGCAGTTTCTATAACTAAATCTGCTTTTGTATTAAAATATCTGTAAAGTGTTGCTACACCAAATTCTGCTTTTTTAGCTACATCTGTCATTTTTGTATTGTCTATTCCCTTTTCTTTAAAAACTTCTAGGGCTACTTTTATAATTTCTTTTCTTCTTTTTTTCTTTCGTATATCTAGCTCACGCTTTCGTTTTGACTTTAAATCCATGAATAAACTCCTTTTTAATTTTATAGTGATAGACTTACTATCATGATGATATATATTATATCACTAAACTTTTTTTAGGGCAATTATTTAATGTTAGATATATACTCTTTATGATATAATTGTAATTAAATTTAAAGATAAAATTAAATGAAATAAATTTAAAAAGGGGAGTATGATTATGTCAATACTAATAACCGGGGGAGCAGGATATATTGGCTCACATACAGTTAAATATTTTAAAGAGCAAAATGAAGAAGTTATTGTTGTAGATAATCTTCAAAGTGGTCATAAAGAATCAATAAGTGTTGATAATTTTTATAATATTGATATCAGAGATAAAGATAAGTTAAAAGAGGTTTTTAAAAATCATAAAATAGAAGCTGTAATTCACTTTGCGGCAAATTCCTTAGTAGCTGAGAGTATGAAAGACCCCTATGAATATTATCACAATAATGTTTTTGGTATGCTTTGTCTTCTTGATGTTATGAAGGATAATAATGTTCAAAAAATTGTATTTTCTTCAACTGCAGCTACCTATGGTGAACCTAAAAGGGTACCAATTCTAGAAGATGATGAAACTAATCCTACAAATACCTATGGGGAAACTAAGCTTGCTATG
The DNA here is from genome assembly GCA_009711785.1 of Bacillota bacterium. Classification (GTDB taxonomy): domain Bacteria; phylum Bacillota; class Clostridia; order Tissierellales; family MES13; genus MES13. The sequence goes on along the minus strand of VENA01000026.1, from coordinate 38,545 downwards.
GAAAAAATGATGAAGTGGTTTGATAAAGCCTATGGGACTAAATATGTATCATTAAGATATTTCAATGCATCGGGAGCACATGAAAGTGGATTAATTGGAGAAGCACATGATCCAGAGACTCATTTAATTCCACTAATACTTCAAGTTCCACTTAGAAAGAGAAGAAAGATTTATATATTTGGAGATGACTATAAAACTGAAGATGGTACATGTGTAAGGGATTATATACATATTATGGATTTAGCTTTAGCTCATTATAAAGCTTTAGAATATCTAAGAAAAGAAAACGATAGTGATATCTTCAATCTTGGTAATGGTAATGGATACTCTGTTAAAGAAGTAATTGAAACCGCAAGAAAAGTAACAAACCATCCTATTTTAGCAGAAGTTAAAGAAAGAAGAAAGGGAGATCCAGCTGTATTAATAGCCTCATCAGAAAAAGCAAAAAGTGTATTAGGATGGAAACCACAATTTGATTCATTAGAAAAGATTATTGTAGATGCTTGGAATTGGCATAAGAATAATCCTAACGGGTTTTAATAGTTTAATAAAATCTTTAGAAACATAACTTACTAAAAGATTAGATAAGTCTTAATTTTTCTCTAGCATCCACAGTCAAATGTATTGAGAAAGGGAGTAACTGAAGTTGTTGTGGAAACTGTGGAGAAGGTCAGTATTAAATCAGAGCTTAATGTGGATAATTTCAATCATAAGAAAAAAATACTCACTTTTTTAGTATTTGGTTTACTTTTGATGAATGCAATCTCAAAGAGTAAGAAAATAGGGTTTAAAGTATTTATATTGTTAATTAAAGCAGTAGATAAGTAAAAGAAATAATAATAGTGTTAAAGGTAATGTAATAATCCTTAGGATAGAGTTGTGAAAATATAGATTAGAATATGGATAAAGAGTAAAGACATAGCTTGAGAACATTTGTATTAATCATAGGACTATTTCCTTAGATTATAGTAATAATTTATTTTAGAAGGATTCCACAAATTCTTATAGAAAATTTCATGCATAAATAAATTTTTGTAAGGGGTATTTGATGGAGAAGGAGTATAATTTTTTAGATGATATGAACAAAGGGGAAAAATAATTATATTATAAGTGTGTGGAGTTTAAGTCAGATGATTTTAAGCTAATTCCTAACGCTTTATTTAATAGAGTTGATAAAGGTACTAATCAAACTGATTTAATAGCTGTAACTAAAAAAGGAATTTTTGTAATAGAGATGAAGGATTATAAAGGCTGGATATTTGGAGATGAGAACCATAAACAATGGACACAGAGCTTAAATTCAGGATGGGGAAGATCAAAACAATATAAGTTTAGAAATCCTATTAAACAAAACGAAAACCATATAAAAACTTTAAGAAGCATCTTATCAGAAAAAGGTTATGATGATCTACCAATATACAATGTTATTGTCTTTGGTGAAGAAGCTGTTCTTAAAAGTATTAAGGCTTCTGTGGATGTTATTAAATTATATGATATAGACAAAGTTTTCAATAAGTATCGTGACATAGTAATAACCACTGAAGAGATTAATAAGGTATATGAATTTTTAAATGATGAAAACATTAAAAATATAAAAAGAAGAGAAGGACATTTAGATTATATAAAAGAAATCAAAGGGGAAAAAAATAAAGAAAGAAAAAGTATAAAAAGTGATGAAGATAATATAGAAAATAATACTGATAGTTATAAAAGCAGGAGTTCTTCTAGATATAAAGAAGAATGGTCAATTTTTAGTTTTATTTATAATCATAAGAAATTAATTATAATTTCACTTTTATTAATTATTACATTTACTGTGAATAATGGATGGATGTTATTAGGTAGTGTAGTAGTAGGTATATTAGGTATAAAATTTGGGAATGGAAGGGCTGTTGGAGGAGCTATTCTTGTGGCTTTCTTATTTTTTATAAGCAACCCATTTTCAAATACAGCTGACGTAGATATAAATAATAATGGATCCACAAACTCTTATCAAAAGCCAAATATAAATCAAGGTGAAGAAAAAAATCAAGTTACAGATGATAAAGTAGCACTATCTGAAAATAATAATATGATTAATCTAGGTGTAAAGAAAGATTTAGTAAGAAATGCTCTAGGAGATCCTAAAAAGATTTCAAAGTATGGTAATGATGTAAGGTGGTATTATAGCAGTATAGGATATGTGAGTTTTGATAATAAAGAAAAAGTAAACGGTTGGAAAAATTCTCATGGTGTATTAGATAAAGGAATGAGAAAGAGAGAAAAAAATGCAAAACCGATAGAAATAGATTCATCAAAGGAAGAGGTAATAAAAGCACTAGGATCGGCAGAAGAAATACGTCCAGGAAGAACAAATAAGTGGTATTATAGGTTTGGATATGTAAGTTTTGATAGTGAAGGATTAGTAAATGGCTGGAACAATTCTAATGGGATATTAGACAAGGGAATGTATAAACCAGAAGCTGATGCAAAACCAATTGAAATAGGTTCAACAAAGGAAGAAGTATTAAAAGCATTAGGGTCACCGGATAAAATATCACCAAATAACAATAAAAAGTGGCAATATGGATATTCTTATATAACTTTTGATAATAATGAATTAGTGATTGACTTAAAAGAACGGCACAACGAATTTACTGGTAAAGTGGTTAAATAAATATAAAGAAAAAAAGATATAGGGATAATCTTTTTCTATACTATACCCTATAGAGTAGACAATCTTAAAAAAGAGTCTACTTTATGGGGTATTTTTGTGTATAATAAAATTAAATGATTTTTAAACGGGGGATTTATATGAGTAAAAAATTTTTTACAGAAAAAGATGTAGATATACTATCAAATAATAAATATACAAAAAAAGTTACTTCTAAAGCTATAACATATACTTCTGAATTAAACGTTTTTTTATCTCTCAAAGCCTAAATGGTAAATTACCACGAGAAATATTTTTAGAAGCTGGTTTTGACATTGAAATACTAGGTATAGAAAGAGTGAAATCTGCTGACTATAGGTGGAGAAAACACTATAAAACAGAAGGTGTTTTAGCTTTAGAAGATTCACGTAAAGAAAATTCAGGAAGACCTAGGATAAGAGAACTCACCTTAGAAGAAAAGTATGAAAGATTAAAAGCTAAAAATAAACTTTTAGAAGCAGAGAATGATTTGTTAAAAAAGTTAGAAATGAGAGAAAGTGTGGTGATAAAAAATAGAAATATAAAATTAAAGTCAAGTGAGAAATTTGTACTTATTAATGAAATTATTAAAAAATATAATTTGAAAAATATGAATAGCTATTTATGTGAAATCAGCGATGTATCAAGATCTGGTTATTATAACTATTTTTCCGAAAAGTCACAAAAAGTTCGGAAAGCACGTAAAGTATTAGACATAGAGTTGAGGAATAATATTTTAAAAGCATATAACTATAAAGGATGTAAAAAGGGTGCTCAACAGATTAAATTAACATTAAAAAATATTTTTGGAATTAACTATAATTTAAAGCGTATTCGCTGAATAATGAAAAAATACAATATTACTTATCCAATACGAAAACCAAACCCATATAAACATATGATGAGAGCCACTAAAGAACATAGAGTTGTAAAAGATAAAGTAAAAAGAAAATTCAAACAAGGTGTACTAGGAAAGATCCTACTCACTGATATAACATATCTATACTATAGCAATAGCCAGAGGGCTTATTTATCTGCTATTAAATATGATTCAACTAATGAAATACTTGCTTACAATATATCAAAATCTTTAAAGTTAAATATAGTTTTAAATACTATAGATCAATTAACAAATAATACAAATATTAAATTAGAAAAAGATGTGATAATTCATTCAGACCAAGGGACGCATTATACAAGTCCAATTTAAAGAAAGTTGGATTAAATCAGTCTATGTTTAGAAGAGGTAACTGTTGGGATAATGCACCAATGGAATCTTTCTTTGGTCATTTCAAGGATGATACATATATTAATGAATGTGAAACCTTTGAAGAACTGAAAGCAGAAATTGATGATTATATGGATTATTATAATAATGCTAAATATCAATGGAATCTAAAAAAGATGACTCCTGCTTTATACAGAAATCATCTTTTGCAAATTGCATAGACTTTTTTTATTATTGTCTTTGACAAAGGGTTACAGTTTATTTATTCCAGTACTTATTAAAGATTAAGGAAGAGCGACTAAAGTTATAACAAAGGATTTAGAAGAGATATATTTATCTAATAGAATAAAGACTATATTTAAAAAAATGGCTATTAATAATCTTTTAGATTTAGAAGCTTCTAAAAAATATTTTGGATTGTCTCAATATAATTCATTACATAAGTTTGATAAAAACACCAATTGCTTTTTATAAACTTTATTAGTAAAGACTAATATCTAAATTTACCTAATAAACAAAAAGAAGTCATGTGGATATTGTGAGTTAACATTATTCTATATGTTCTATAGCAAACAACCTTTTCATATAATATAAGGATTAAAATATGAGAAGGGGGGAATGAGTTTGTCTGAAGATATAAAAACTATATCTTCAAAAGATAACATTGGTAAAGAGAAAACCGATAACTATGATGAGACTATAAAGAACATGTTTAATTCAAAGATAAATAATGCGATGGATAAATATAAAAATAGAATTGAAAATTTTGAGATACAAAAAGATATATTGGAAATAGAAGAAATAAGACATACTAGTCTTTATGGACAAAACTTATTAATTGAGGGAGAAAACTATGATTCACTAATATACTTAAAAAAACACTACCAAAATCAAGTGGGTATTATATATATAGACCCACCGTACAGTCATGAAAAAAAAGATAAATCACATCATGATAAATTTCACAGTCACAATAATTGGATAGACATGATGATCGATAGATTAGTGATAGCTAAAGATTTATTAAAAGTATCAGGCGTTATATTTATTAGTATTAGTGACAAAGAATTTACTCAATTAAAACTAGTTTGTGATGCGCTGTTTGGAGAAGATAATTTTATATGTAACTTTACTAGAAATAAAGGTAAAGGAACAGGGAATGATGCTAATCATATTGCGATACATCATGATTATATATTGTGCTATAGAAAAACTGCTGAAAATAAGTTTTTTAATAAAAAAGAAGGTCAATATAGGAAAGAAGATAAACATTATGCAAAAAAAGGTCGTTATAATTTAGAAAAATTAGCAAGAAGCAAACAATCAACGGAAGGATATGTTTATGAAATTAAATTAGAGAATGGAAAAAAAATAAAGCCAGCTCCAGGTTTTAACTGGAAGTATCCAGAAGATTCTTATTTAGAAAAGAAAATGGATGGATATATAGAATTCAAGAATGACAAGCCATATTATAAAATTTATGAAAAAGAAGATAGACATGGGAAAGAAAAGAAAGGAACAAGTCCCTATGGATCTCTTACTTTTGTTGATAAAAAGTATGATTATCGTAATGCTAATAAGGATTTAAAAAAAGTTTTTAATAAGGTGCCATTCAAACATGCTAAACCTATTGAATTAGTCAAAGATATTGTGAAAATTGCCGGTAGTAAAGAAGTTATAGTATTAGATTTTTTTGCAGGTTCAGGTACAACTGGAGTAGCTATTTTAGAATTGAACAAAGATGATGGTGGGAAGCGCAGCTTTATTTTATGTACAAATAATGAAGTTGGACCTAAATTACAGAAAGAGCTAGAAAATTGTGGTATTGAAAAAAATACAGAAGAATATAACAAAAACGGAATTTGTCGCAAAGTATGCTTGCCACGCTTAAAATTTACGATTAAGGATGATAATTATAGACATGAGATAATTGATACCATAAAAGAAGAAAGCTTAAGAAAGGCATTAAAAGATGCACATAAAATGTTAGATGCAGTTATAAAACAGGATTCTAACAATTTAGAAATAATAAAAAATAAAATTAAGAATAATAAATTTTATAATATAATGACAAATTTTAGTGATATTGAAAAAGAAGAAAAGTCTAAAAATGGACGTATATCATGTTCAAGAGAATTAGAAGATAATAAATATAAACTATTACGAAAGAAAAAAACTGTTAATAAAAGTCAAGAAGAAGGGATTTTTAAATATAAAATAGTTAAAGATAAAGAGTAATCATATTTAAAGTTTTGCATTAGTATTTAATTATAAAGTAACATGAGAATATAATATTCTCATGTTATTTTTTTGTTTTGATATCTAACTGTGTTAAAGCATCTATTTAGAAAAACACAATCTAAAGAAAATCGCATATTATGAATAAATATAGCAATAAAGGAAATAATCACCTATAACTAAATGAAGAAAGGTGATTTTATGAACTTAGGAGTTTTTCAATATATTCTTTTGAATAAAGTATTAGATAATATAATGGATAAATCTAATCCATTATATTTACACTACAAAGATTATAAATTTAAATACTATAAAACAGAACTAACGACTTCTAAAGATATTATAACTAATGGAGAAATATATGTTTCAATAAGTTATAATAACATACAAGAATATAAAGAATTCCGTGACAAACTTGATGTTAAGAGTAAAAACAATGCTAATAGGTTTAGAAGTGCTATAAATAAGTTTGATGAACTAGTTAAAGAAAGTGAAAGCTTATATGAAAATCTAAGAAATGAATTAGAAAATATTAAAAAAGATTTATTTAACTTAGTTAAGGAAGACAAATTAGAAGATTTAAAAAGAATTATTGCAAATAACAAAAACATTCCTGAAGAAAATAAAAGGTATATATTAGAGTACATAGAAAAAATTAAAAATAAACTTATTATAACACCTAATAAATTAAGGGAAGGAATGTTACACGGAATATATCATATAAATAATGAAACAGCATCTAATAATGCATTGATAAATTTTAATTTCAAAGTAATTGAGCTAAAAAAACACTTTAATAAAGCAAAAGAAAATAAAAATCATAATATATTAAATAATATTATTAACAAGTTAGAACAAGAAGATGATGAGATTACAATAAAGGATTTTCTAGAAAGGTGTTTGGCAAAGGATGCAATTGAGATTTTAGAAAAAAAATATACTTTTGATTATAATGAGAGAAGAAGAAATGTTATTTATTATGGACCTCCTGGCACAGGAAAAAGTACAAAGATAAAAAATATGGAAGATGAATTTTCTAAAATCATTAGGACCACATTTCATCCTGAGTATTCTTATTATGATTTTGTAGGGCAATACAAACCTTGTACTGGGTACTTAAGGACTAATGACATATTTTTAGATAATGAGAACAAGTTATATAGTATAACTAAAGACAAAGGAATCAGAAAAGAAAGTATACGTTATAGAACACATCAAAGAAATGATATAGATTATAAATTAATGAAGAAAAGATATAATACTGAAATGGATTTAGAACAGCTTGATGCAATATTCAAAGGAGATAACACAAACAACCAAACTGAAAAAAGGATATCAATTTATGCTAAGCCACTTGTTTATTATGATTTTATCCCTGGTCCATTTATAAGGGCAGTTTGTAATGCATTGAGATATGAAATTACTCAAAATAATGAAGTACAGAAAAATACAGTATTATTAGTAATAGAAGAAATTAATAGAGGTAATACTTCTGCAATTTTTGGTGATATATTTCAATTGTTAGATAGAAAAAAAGGTAGATCTGATTATGAAATAACACTACCTATAGAAATAAAAGATTTTATAAAAAAGGAATTAAAGTGGTGTGAAAAAGATTGGAATCATTATTTTGAAGAAGGATTTTATATACCAGATAATTTATATATATATGCAACTATGAACACATCAGTAGAATCTATTTATCCGATGGATTCAGCTTTTAAGAGAAGATGGCAAATGGAGTATATTCCAATAAAATATAATGATGTTGAGTATAATAAAATGAATTTGGAAGAAGTATACCTAGAGAAACCTAATGATGGCATTAGATGGTTAGATTTAATAGAAATAATAAACGATGTAATAAAAGAAATAAAGACGGAAGACAAGCAAATTGGCCAATATTTTATTCTACCTAAAAGTGAAAAAATAGATAATAAAGATATCAAGTATAAGTTGCTAGAATATCTGTGGTTTTATGTTTTTAAATATGGAAGAAGTGATATATTTAATTATAAAATTAAAAGTTTTGATAAACTTATAAAAGTTCACGATGAAGGAGGGTTAATTAAAGTATTTAATGAAAAATTGAAAAATAGATTAGAAGAAAGAAAAAACGGTGAAAGTCGTTTTTCCAATAAGATAAGTAATGAAAGTAGTGAGGATAATGAAAAATAACTTGATAATTAGACATAGTGAAGATGATAAAGTTGGATTCCAAATTAATATAAATAAAGAAATAGAATTAATTTTACCTAAATTCTTTGATCAAGTTTGCAAAGACAATGAATGTAAATCTAAAGAACATATATACTTTTATAGATTATTCAAAAAATATTTATATCGAAAAAATTATCAGCAGAATAGTGTGAAAAGAGATGAAAAAGGATTTAGTATATATAAGTCATCTGAAAAGTCTAAAATTAAAAACTATTCATTAATTGAATTATATTTTTCATTATTATATGATTATGAAGAAAATGATATATTAGTTTTTAAAGAGAAACATAAGAATATGAGTGGGAATGGGAATGCTGATTGGAAAACAACGCTTATAAGGAATAATCCAATTATAAATGATGATAATATTGTATATGATGGAGTTTATTATAATAATTATAGAACTAATGAAAGGCATCCTATTACTCAACTTTATCTCTTTACAATAAGTGAAATATATAAGAAACTTCACGATAATACAATTATTCCATATTATTCATATGATTTTCATAAGTTTAAGGACATTGAATATTCTTTATATATGATTAATAAGTATAGATATAATTTTTTTAAGGATAGAGAAGTGAAAGTACTGGATATACTTGAATCAATATACTCAATGGAAGCAAAACTTTCTAATTTTACAAATAATAAGAAAAAATTAATATATGTCAATAAATTTGACTATATTTGGGAGCACATGTGTAAATTTTCTCTAAAGTCTCAAGATAAAATTTGCAATAAATTATTTAAAAATGGGAAGTATGTACTCTGTGAAAAGAATGAGAAAGGGGAAGAAATTATTAGAAGAGGTCATAGACCTAAAGGAGATGTCTTTATTGAAACTGAATACGAAGGTGAAAACTATTTATTAATCCTTGATGCAAAGAATTACTCAGTTTACCATGATGATTATGCACATTTTCCAGGCACAGCAGATATAGGAAAGCAGTTTTTATATAAATACTTTTTAAGTAAGAAATATGATGAAAAAAACGACTATTGTTTATCTCAAATAGTTAATGCATTCATATTTCCAGGGATTTTAGAGGAAGAATCAACTATTAAGTATTTTGCGCATCATCGGTTTGGTAATGAATTTGATTATGAAAAGGATATTTTATGTTTTTGTATAGATTTTTATAAAATGAGAGATAGCTATTTAAACTATAAAGAAGAATTCAGGTCAGACGTTATAGGGTATATTTTAAAACAGTTTATAAGTAAAAGAAAAAGATGATATAAAATATTATTAAATCAAACCGAATTTAGTTTGTTCAAAATTAGTAAGATCAATTTGTATTACTTAATATAATTTAATATCAAAGGTCTAAAAAACTAAATAATATAGTAAATAAAAATTGATAGCTATATCTAAAGCATTAGATAGCTATCAATTTTTTACCCTCAAAATTTCAACTTTGTTTTGTTTCTAAAATTTTTTCTTAAAAATATATAGTAATGATAAAGCGAACATTAGAGCTTCTTCAGGGCCACCAGTTCTTGCAACTTTTAAAGAATATGATTTTTTATTATAAGGATATAACCATTTCACCCCTGTTGTAGTTAATGTATCCAATAACAAGTGTAGAATATAACCTGTTATTGCTGCAATAAAATAAGTGATGTCATAAAATAGTATTGGTAATGTAAATAAAAAAGCACCAAAAAAAGAATGCGTTATACCACTTCTGTGTTTAATAATAGCAGATACAGGAACTATTAACCTACCAAATAAACTAGAAGGATGGTCAAGATCAGCCAAGATAGACCCTATAATTATAGTGAAAACAACAATTCCAATAGGTCTATCTAATGAAATATAATCCTTTATTACTAAAAATAAAGCTATTGCTATTGAGATATGACTATAACCTCTGAAAACGATCACCTCCTTTATTAACTATTATTAACATACTTTTTAAAGATAAACTTTATATTAAAGAAACATAGAAATAGATTCTTTAGAGAATACAGAAACAATATAAGAGTTGGAAATATAAATTAATAAGTAAAAATTATTTATTAATTAATCTTTATTTGAGACAATTATATGTATAGCTTGAAGGGATATATATATGGATAATGAAGAAAGAAAAGATATAGAAATTGATGATATAGATAGAGAGCTAGAAGAGGAGATAATAAAAAGAAAGAAGATAATAAGAACTATAGCAATAATAATTATAATAACATTTACATTTTTTATATTTAGACCACTGCTACATTCATTAAATCTTCCTTAGTTTAAACTTTTTAAAGGAGTCAAATAAACTATCTAAAGACCCTACAATAGAAAAACTTAAAGAAGCTGTTGTAATTTTAAGAAATGATAATTTACAGGGAACTGGGTTTAATATAAGTAAAGATGGTTTAATAGTTACTAATAGACATGTTGTTGATAGTTTAGAATATATTAATATTAATACATTAGAAGGTGAAAATTATAGTAGTAAAAAGTTTTAAAAAGATGAAGTAGTTGATTTAGCTTTAATAGATATAGATGCTAATACTCTTTCTTATTTAAAGTTAGCTGATAGTGATGTAAGACTAGGTGAGGAAGTTTTAATAATAGGGAATCCCTTGAGATATAAAGAAGTTGTAAATAAGGGTAAGATAATAAAAAAAGTAAATTATAAAGATTGGGATAGAGAAGTATTAGTTTTAAAAGGACCTATCCATAAGGGAAGTAGTGGTAGTCCAGTTTTAAACAAACAAGAGAAGTTATAGGAATAGTCTTTGCTACAGGATATATAAAAGATAAAGAAGAAAAGCTAGGATTTGCTGTTTCTGTAAAGGATTTAAAAAAACTCATGAAAAACCATTAATTAATGAAAATTAAAATATATTGAATGAAAAAGCAGGCTATTTTCTATTAGTCTGTTTTTTAATTACATAAATTCCATAGCATAAAACGAACTTATGTTTGGCACAATATAAATATTACTTAATGAGGTGATCATATGTCTAATAAAACTGTAGGAAGTTTAATATGAATACAAGATTATATTTAAGAGAAAATGGATATTATTATGTGATAACAAACTATAGAGATGCCTTTGGAAAAAGAAAACAGAGATGGATTAGTACTAAAACTAAAGATTATAAAAAGGCTTTAAAGGTATTAGAAAGGAGTAAAAAAGATATAATACTAGGTCATTTCCAAGAAGGAGATAATATTATCTTTTCAAAGTTTTTAATAGACTGGTTAGAAACAAGGGTTAAAGTTAGCTGTACTGTTTCTACATTTGAAGATTATTATAATATAATAAATAATCAGTTTATTCCTTTCTTTGGAGATAAGATAAAGATTAGTACATTAAGACCTATACATATTCAAAGATATATAGACGATTTATTAAAAAGAGGAGTATCAGATGCAACTGTAAGAAAACATTATGCAATAATGAGTAGAGCTTTTAAATATGCACTAAGAATGCAGTATATAGGTAAAAACCCAGCTTCATATATAGAACTTCCAAAACATAAAAAATACAAACCCTTAGTTTATAATCAAGAAGAATTAGTAAAGTTATTAAATGCAAGTAAGGATACATTAATGGAAACACCAATTGTTTTAGCCATAGCTTTAGGATTAAGAAGGGGTGAAGTTTTAGGACTTAGATGGGAAAATGTAGATTTTAAAAATAAATCAGTTTATATTTGTGAAATCAAAGTTAAGGTTAAGGGTGGAGAAATAATAAAGGAACCTAAAACTGAAAAAAGCACAAGAGTACTTCCACTACCTTCTGAGATTACTAAATATTTATATAATTTAAAGCAAATACAAAAAGAAAACAAGAAAGTATTTAAAGAAAAATTTATTGACACAGATTATGTTTGCACATGGCCAGATGGGAAACCTATAACTTTAAACTACATTACCACCCATATAGATAATATAACTAAAAAGGCAGGACTTAAAAAGATTAGATTTCATGATCTAAGGCATGCAAATGCAACTTTTCTTTTCAAACAAGGATTATCATTAAAAGAGATCCAAGTTTGGTTAGGTCACAGTGTAATGTCTACAACAGCAGATATATATACCCATTTAGATGATGAACTTAAGAAAAGAAGTTCCCAGGCCGTTAGTGGGTTATTTAAATCCTTTTAAATAATCCACTTAAGTTTTTAAATATAAACACCAAATATTCAATAACAAACACTAATAACTCCAGTTTAAATAAAGCTTTTCATAAACAAACTTATTTTTTATAATTGTGATAAAGAAAAACTACTTATCTGTAGTAAGAAATTGGATGAGGTTATTTGTAAGTATTTAAAAAGAAAGGATAACATTTAAACTCTTATTATAGATTTAGCATATAGATTATTTATTAATAGGTAGAGGATATAGTAGTTTTATTTAATTTTAGTTTTAATAGGTAAGTGTTTATTTGTATTTATAATAAGTTGCTCAAAAAAATAAAAGTTATGGTCATATCGATAAAAAATATTTAAAAAAAGAATAAAAGTCTTTGCATTTATACTCTAATGACATATAATTAAAGCATAAATGCAAAAGAGGTTGATTATATGAATTATAGAGAGAAATTAGAAAAATTAATAGTTGAAAAAAAGGGACTGATTATTACAAAAGAGGCTGAAAAAGCAGGGATTCCTCGATATTATTTAACTATTTTTACAAGGGAAAATAAACTTGAGAGAATTTTACGTGGTGTATATTTGGCACCAGAGGCTTTTGAGGATGAGATGTATATACTTCAAGGAAAGAATCAAAAGGTTATCTTTTCTCATGAGACTTCATTGTATTTACATGAACTAACAGATAGAGATCCTCTTGAATTGTCGGTTACTATTCCATATGGGTATAATGGTTCTAAATTAAGGGATGAAGGCATTAAGGTTTATACTGTTAAAAAGAAACTTCACCTATTTGGTGTTACGAAGGTAAAAACTTTATATAGGAGACCTGTTAAAGTTTATGACAAGGAAAGAACTATTTGTGATATTGTTCGCAATCGTAACAACATGAATGTTGCAATTTTAAATGAAGCTATTAAGAGGTATCTAAGTAGTAAAGATAAGAACATCCCATTGCTATTAAGATATGCTAAAGAATTAGGGGTTAAAAATATTTTAAGAAATTATATGGAAATTTTACTATGAAAAATATACGTCAATTGAAAGACCTAATAAAAAATATGGCTAAAGAAAAGGATATAAACTCACAAATATTGTTGAGAAACTACATGATGGAAAGACTTCTTGAGAGAATATCTTTATCTAAATTCAAAGATAAGTTTATATTAAAAGGTGGAATGTTAGTAGCAGCATTAGTAGGTGTGGATATGAGATCTACTATAGATATGGATGCTACTATAAAGTCTTATCCAGTAACAAAGGAATCTATTGAATAAGCATTTAATGCGATACTGACTGTACCGATAGATGACGGGGTAAATATGGAACTTAAGAAAATCGATGAAATACGGGCTGAGGATAAATATGAAGGATTTAGAGCATCATTAGAGGCCTTGATGGATAAAGCTAGAATTCCCTTGAAAGTAGATATTACTACAGGCGATGAAATCACACCAAAGGAAGCTGTCTATATTTTTGACTTACTGTTAGAAGATAGAAGTATTGATATTCTTGCCTACAATATTTAAACGATTATAGCTGAAAAACTTGAAACGATTCTTGATCGTGGTATTGCAAATACTAGACTAAGAGATTATTATGATGTTTATATCCTTTTGAAGGTGCAAGGGAAAAACATTAATAACATTTTATTAAGTGATGCTGTTATTGCAACAGCCAAAAAGAGAGGATCGATGGATGTTTTATCTGATGGAAAAGTAATCCTTGAAGAGATTTTTTCTAGTGATATTTTATATAAACATTGGATTAAATATCAGAAAAAATATAGATATGCTGAAGATATTTCATGGGATGATTTAAAGAAATCTGTATTTAAATTATGGAATATGTTCAAATTTAAAGACAGAAAGAATTAGAATAAAACTAAATAATTGTATGATAAGACACTCAAAACACGGGTGTCTTTTTAAGACTTAGATTGCAAAAGGTAGGACTCTAAAAGATAAGATTTGATGATATAAAAGAGGTCTAAGTTTGGTTAGGTCACAGTGTAATGTCTACAACAGCAGATATATAGAATCATTTAGATGATGAACTTAAGAAAAGAAGTTCACAGGCCATTAATGGGTTATTTAAATTCCTCTATACACTTAAGTTTTAAAATATGAACACCAAGTACCCACTAACAAACACTAATAAATCTAGCCTAAATAAAGCATTCCATAAATAATTCTATTCTCAAATACAAATATCTAAACATCAAAAGAACACAGACAATAATTAAAGAATGAAAGATATAAGAAATATATAAATTTATTTATAAAAAACATAGTAAAAATTATAAATCCATTCTATATAAGTGATAAAGGTATTTTAAGAAATTATGTTTAAATTGGAGGAGATTTTATGATGGGATGGATAAAGCTTCATAGAGAATTAAAAGATCATTGGATAAATGAAGATTCAAGGGCTTTTCATTTATGGATAAATTTTTTAATGGAGGCAAGTCATAAAGAGAGAAAGACATACATTAATGGAAAGGTAATAAAATTAAAACCAGGACAATTGGTATTTGGAAGAAAAAGATGGTCAAGAGAACTTAAAATAGATGAAAGTAAAATATATAGAACTATAAAACTTTTGAAAGAATCAGAAATGATAAAAATAGATTCAACAAATAAATATTCAATAATAACTATATTAAATTGGGAGAAGTATCAAAAAACATTTAATGAAGATTTTTATATCCAAAATGAAAAACAGCAAAGTCCTTTAGATAAAACAATAGATAAAGAAAGTTTAAATAAAGACTTATTAGAGAATAAAAAAGATGAAAAACATGAAATAAAGCATACAGAAAAACATCAAAAGAACCTAGGGAAAAAGGATTTAAAAGATGATATAAGTAGTAATATTCCCTACTTTAAAATAAAGGATTTATTCAATGCAATATGTATTTCACTTCCTAGGATTATAAAACTTACCGATAGAAGAAAGAAAAAAATAAAGGAAAGATGGATAAAGTTTAAAGGAGATATAAAAGTATTTAAAAAAGTATTTTTAAAGGTACAAGAAAGTAGTTTTTGTAAGGGTAATAATAACTTTAACTGGAAGGTAACCATAGATTGGTTAATAGATAGTGATATAAATATGATTAAGGTATTAGAAGGAACTTATGATGAAAGAAAAGAAAATACAAAACACCATAGGACTAAATTTCATAATTTCACATCAAGGACTAAAAAATATACTGCTAAAGAGTTAGAGGAAAAGGTAAGATGGAAATTTGATACTCCTTTAATTAATAATAGTTTAATGGGTAATTAATACTTAATATATAGTAAACTGATTTTAATTAAAATCCCTTTAGAAGCATACTAAATTTAAAAATATGTCGTAAACTAAGGTAAAGTTAACGCTATTAGTGATAAGTGTAGTTTTATAGAAAAATAAATGAATTTTTTACAAAAAAGAATTAAAATTACATAAATTATGATATAATATAATGAGAACATAAGTTCTATAAAGCTTATAAATAATTTATGGAGGGGAGAAATGGGGAGTATAGATAATATTATTACAAAAGGGATTATAGGTTTAATACCTATCTATACTAAAGAAGGAAGATATCAAACTAAGGTTATTACAAGGGATTTAGAAGTAATATTTTTAAGAAAAAACATAAGACAAGCTCTAAAGGAAATGGCAACATATTTTAAAATAGATTTTGCTACAACAAAGGGTTATGCAACCTATATATTAGGAAGAAAACAAAGCATTTCTATACCCTTTGATAGAGAAAATGTTTATGTACCAATTAAAGTTAAAAAGCCTAAAACATCTAATGACTATACTTTAGGATTTTTTCATTTAAATTATTTAAATGTTATTAAAATAAATGAAAAAGAAGTGTATTTAATACTAAAGGAAGATATTAAGATAAAAAGTTATATGATTTATGAAACAGTAAAGAGAAATATAAGGGAAGGGGAAATTATAAAAAGACATTTTCAAAAGTATCCAATAATAGTCTATAGCGGTGGAGATAAAGAAATCTTTTTAAAAGGATTACAAAGAAAAGCTTCTAAAGAAGATTTAGAAAAGTTAGAAGAAGATATTAAAAGTTTTCAAAGGGAATTATTAAATAATTGGGGGATAGCTTTATGAAAAATTTAGAAAAGATTTTAAAAAAACATCCTATAGCTTTTATTCCGGTACTTGTTAAAGATAAGGGGAGAGCAACTAAAATAATAACTAAGGATTTAGAAGAAATATATGTATCTAATAGAATAGGTACTGTATTAAAAAAAATGGCAGTAAACGAACTTATAGATTTAGAAGCAGTAAAGAAAGTAGTAGGGGATATAAGCGGTTGTAAAAGATTAGCACCTATAATTTTAGGCGGAGAGAATATATATATACCTATAAAGGTAAGAAAACCTATATGTACTAATGATCCCTGTTATGGTTATTTTAATACTAAATATATTAAAAATTACAAAAAAAAAGATAAAAAAACAATTATAATTTTAAAGGGAGATATAAAGATAGAAGTTAATCAGACTATTAAAACAATTACTAAATATATAAATGTAGGGAAAATACTAAGGGATTATTATTACAAAACCCCTTTTATAAAGGAAGATAAAACTGAAGATGATAATATATATAAAGAATTTAATAAACCTGCTACTAAATTAGATATTGCTATATTAAGAAATGATATATTAAATATGAAAAAAGAAATAATATCTTTAAAAGATAATGATAGATAAATTAAATTTAAACTTTATGGATTAAGTAAATTCATATAAAAATAAATAATGAAATAGATTAATTATATTAGGGAGTTAAATCTAAAATAGATTATAACTCTCTTTTTATATGTGGAAAAATATATTAATAATAATCCATTTAAAAAAAGCCTATGAATTTATCTAATTCATTGTTTTTAAATAATTTATTATTAATATATTATTATCTCACCGGTAAATTAAAGGGACGTCCCTCTTATGGAGGGTAAATATGTATAGTGAGATAAATATATTATATGAGAAATCTTTATTAGGAGATAATGAGGCTTTAGAAGAATTAATTAAAAGACTTAAACCCTTAGTACTATCATCTATCAAAAGATATTATAATAAGATATATTTATATGACGATTTAATACAAGAAGGATATGAAGTTATACTTAATGGAATTAAAGATTATGATGAAAGTAAAGGGACTCATCTTTTAGGATACTTAAAGATGATGCTTAAATATTTTTATCTAAATAAGAGTAAGTATGAGTTAGATACTATATCATTAAATATACTTATAGGAGAAGAGGATTCTCTAGAGCTTATAGACACCTTAAAGGACTCAGTAATTATAGATGAAGAGATTATTAAAAATGAAGAAATAAATAAACTCTTTAGTATAATATCAAAATTAAGTGAAAGACAGAAATATATAATATATGAGTATTATTTTAATAATATTTCATTAAAGCGTATAAGTAAAGATTTAAATATAAGCTATAGAACAGTTGTAAATATAAAGGTCCAAGGTATAAAGAAGCTAAGGAAATTAATATGAGTATAAAAAGCAAGAAGAAGGGTTTTATGAAGTTATTAAAGGAAGTATTAATATTTTGTATATATTTGTTTATGAATCATTAATAAGCATATGATTAAATATTTCTAATTTATTTTGAAGTAATATTAATACTTTATATAAAATAAGTATTAATTAGGCTCGGAGATAAAAAAGATGGATATGATTTAAAAAAATAGGAAGAGAGGGGATTGAAATGTACTTAATTAACGAAAAGGAGAATAGAGTTTTTAAACTAGAGCAAGAGACTTTTAAAATCTAGAATTTACAGAAAGAAATCATCTACAAGAATGGATAGCTAATAATCCTAGAATGTTAGGAGAAGAATTTCTTATTATTCAGAAAGAATTTGATGGATTCTCTGATACAAAAGAAAGACTTGATTTACTAGCTCTAGATAAACAGGGAAATTTAGTTTTAATAGAGAATAAGCTTGATGATTCAGGAAGGGATGTTGCATGGCAAGCTTTAAAATATGTATCATATTGTTCTACCTTAACAAAAGATAACATAGAGCAAATATACCAAGAGTACTTAAATAAATATGAACCAAAAAATAACAAAACAGCCAAGGAGCTAATAGTTGAGTTCCTAGGTGGTAATGAAGATTTAGAAGAATTAGTTATAAACAAAGGATATGACCAAAGAATTATTTTAGTGGCTGCTAGTTTTAGAAAAGAAGTTACTTCAACTGTGCTTTGGCTAATGAATTATGGAATAAAGTTACAATGCTTTAAAGTTACCCCACACAAGTTAGATCAACAATTGTTTTTAAACGTAGAACAAATTATTCCCATAAAAGATGCAGAAGATTACATAATAAAAATGGCAAAAAAGCAGCAGACAAATTTATATGATGAAGATAATGGAGTTCTAAAAGAAAGTTTTTGGAGGAAGCTTTTACCTAAAATGAATGAAAAAACAGATATATTTACAAATGTCACTCCTAAAAAATCTAGTAGAATATCAGCTACAGCTGGGAAATCAGGAGTTTATTATCAATTGGCCATAGCAAAGTCTTACTGTAGAATTGAACTATATATAGATACAGGAGATAAAAGTGCTAATAAACAAATATTTGATTCTTTATATAAGAGTAAGGATAAAATAGAAAGTGAATTTGGAGATGATTTATCTTGGGAACGTTTAGAGAATAACAGAGCAAGCAAAATAGTTTGTAAAATAGATAAAAATGGTTTTGATAAGGAAGATTGGGATGAAGTTAGTGATATTATGATTGACAAAATGATAAGGTTTAGTAATAGTTTGAAGAAAGCATTAAACAAAATATAAAGTCATGGTTAGATTATACTATACCCTATAGAGTAGACAATTTGAAATAGAGTCTACTTTACAGGGTATTTTTCTGTATAATAAAATTAAATGATTTTTAAATGGGGGATTTATATAAGTAAAAAACTTTTTACAGAAAAAGATGTAGATATGCTATCAAATAATGATAAATTATTAAAAGAAAATAATATAAAAATTAAAGAAGATATATACTATTAAATATAAATAGAATTAGGATTATTATAATAAAGGGGAGATTAAAGTTGAAAAATGTATCTAAATTACTATTAAAATTAATAGAAGATACTTTAGATAATAATGGGTTTGATTTTGAAAATGAAATAAATAACATGGGGCATATGGTAAATATCGAGTTGAGAAACAGAGGAAAGAAATTTTCTTTTAATGAACATTTAGAAGGATTAATATTTTCATTATTAAGTAACCAAAGACCTTGGGAGCCGATAAGAAAAAATAAAGAAAAGATAAAGGAGATTTTTTATAACTTTAATAAAGAAAAGATATTAAATACCGATAAAGAAGTTTTTGTTGAGAAATTAAAAGAAATTAAATGTGGTAATAGGGCAATAAAAAAACAAATGGAGAGTTTAAATTATAATATAGGGGTACTTAATCGTATAGAAAAAGATTTTGATAGTTTAGATAAATTTGTAACTAATTTATCTCCCCATAATATAGCTAAAGAATTAGCAAGTGGGGATAAATATAAATTAAAACAGATAGGATATGCTTTAGCATTTGAGTATTTAAGAAATGTAGGTATAGATGCTGTTAAACCAGATACCCATATAATAAGAATTTTAAGTAATAAAAGATTAGGGTATTCTTCAAGCACTCCAACGCCAGAAGAAGCTGTAGAGATTCTAGAATATATATCAAGAGAAACTGGATTCTCTTTATCATATATAGATGCACTATTATGGAACTTTTGTGCATCTGGGTATGGAGATATATGTACTAAAGAACCTAAATGTAAAATTTGCAAGCTAGACTCTTATTGTGAATTCTAGAATTTAACTTTCATAATTAATACTGAAGACTAAAGGAACAGAACCTAATAAAAGGTTAAACTATTTACTTAAATATGATATAGGGGATAAAAATTTATATAGGGCTTATATAACTATTAATTATAATAAAGACTTAATAAAGAATATGAATATAGAAAAAACTAAGGATACAGAAAACTTTTCAATGAGAGTTAATAAAAATACTTCTGGCATATTAAAAATAGCTTTAACATCAGATAATCCTATTAAGAATAAAGGAAACTTAGTAAATCTTAAATTTGATGTGGCTGATAAATTAGGGGAAACTACAATTGATATTAAATCGAGCTTAATAAATGAAGAAGATAATATAGAAAAAATTAATGGAAAAGTAATTATAGCAATAAAAGGGGATGTGGACAAAAACAATGTAGTAGATGAACATGACTTAAATATTCTTAAGGATAATTGTGGCAAAACAAACTATGATATAGATTTAAATGGTGATGGGTTGATTGATATATATGATTTATTAATAGTTGCAAATAATATAGGAGAAAGGAAGATAGTATTAGAAAATACTTATCCTAAAAATGAACAAAAGAATTTTTATCCAAGATACTCATATATGTATTTAAAATTTAATGAAATAATGAAGTTACCAAAGGATATTTCAGATATTAAAATAGTATCAAAGGATGATAAGAAAGTTAATATAGATCATGTAGAATTAGGGGTTAATAATAAAGATCATATACTATTTATTATTAATAATAAACTAAAATTAGATACTTCGTATAATATATTTATTCCTAAAAATACTTTTAAGTCAGATAGTGAAGTATCATATGATAAAGATATTATTATAAAATTTAAAACTCCCAAAACAGTATTAAAAGGTCATATAAAAACAGATATTAATATTAAAGGTTCAACTATATTTTTAATAGATAGTAATGATAATATTATAGATACTAATCCATTATATGAAGGGTATATTTTTAAAAATATGGATGGTGGAGAGTATACTCTAAGAATACAAAGGAATAATGGTAGAATCTATGAAAAGGAAATATATATAAATGAAGATATATTAAATTAAACTATTATATAACTTGTTAATAAGTATGTTGATAATATGTGAATAAAACATTAAAAACTCTAGATGACTGTGGATATGCACAAAAGTCCTTAAGCATATAATTACCTTATTAGTCTTTAATAATGCTAATAAGGTTTATTTGTATTTATATTTATAGTTGTTGATAAGTTGTTAATAATCTGTGGATATGATGTTAATAAGTCCACAAAAAGTTTATATAACATAAACGTAATTATAGTTTTAAATTTTATAATAAATAAGGATTTAAAAATGTACTTATTTTATATGTATGTAAAAAGTAAATGGATATGGTTGGAATTAATATAAATTATGGTATAATGGAATCATGGTTATATGGATATTAATGTAATTTATAAACAAAAATAAAGTAATTTTACATAATGAAATAAAGGGGAGTGGATATGAAGAAGAAAGCTAGATCTATATATTTAATAATAATTGATGTAGTTTTAATTAATTTGGCATTTTATTTAGCATTTTTACTAAGGTTTGAAGGAAATATTCCTCCTGGTAATTTTCAAGGTTATATGAATAATTTCTTTGTTATAACTATAATAAAGGTAGCAGTATTTTATTATTTTAATCTTTATAAAAGTCTATGGAAATATGCAAGTGTTGAAGAGCTTATGCAGATAGTTATAGGAGCAGTTGTAGCTAATACTGCAGTATTAAGTTATCTATTTATTCAACAGATACATTTACCAAGAAGCATTTACATATTAGTAGGATTATTAGATGTATTTTTTATAGGTGGTTCTAGATTTAGTTATAGAGCTTTAAGAAGATTAAAAAATAGAGATTTTAAGGGTAAGAAAAATGAAAAAAGGGTTTTAATTATAGGTGCTGGGGATGCTGGAGCTATGGTTATAAAAGAACTTAAAAACCATGAAGAACTTAATAGTAATCCAGTTGCTATAATAGATGATGATGAATCAAAGGAAGGACAAAGAATAAATGGTATACCCGTTTTAGGTCAACGATTAGATATAGCAAGTGTTTCAAAGAAAAAAAGAATAGATGAAATTATAATAGCTATACCTTCAGCCAGTAAAAAGGAGATAAAGGATATAGTTAATGAAAGTAAAAGGACAAACTGTACTTTAAAGATACTACCTGGGATGTTTGAACTTATTGATGAAAAGGTAAGTATAAATGAAATAAGAGAAGTACAAATAGAAGACTTATTAGGAAGGGATCAAGTTGAACTTAATATAGATGAAATCAGCGGATACCTTTTAGGTAAAAGGGTATTAGTAACCGGTGGTGGAGGTTCTATAGGTTCTGAATTATGTAGACAAATTGCAAGATTTAATCCAGAAAGATTAATCATATTAGATATATATGAAAATAACGCTTATGAGATACAAAATGAATTAAAGAGAAAATATAATAATCTTAAATTAGATGTTGTTATAGCATCTGTTAGGGAAAAAGAAAGAATGGAAGATGTTTTTAAAAAGTTTAGTCCTGAAGTGGTATTTCATGCAGCGGCCCATAAACATGTACCTTTAATGGAGGATAATCCAGAGGAAGCTATTAAAAATAATGTGTTTGGGACTTTAAATGTAGCTCAGGCAGCAGATAAAGAACATGTAAAAAGATTTGTAATGATATCTACTGATAAAGCTGTTAATCCAACTAACATAATGGGTGCTAGTAAAAGAATATGTGAAATGATAGTACAATCAATAAATAAACATAGTAATACTGAATTTGTAGCTGTAAGGTTTGGAAATGTATTAGGAAGTAATGGAAGTGTAATACCACTATTTAAAAGACAAATTAAAGAAGGTGGTCCTGTTACAGTAACCCATAAAGACGTTATAAGATACTTTATGACGATTCCTGAAGCATCACAATTAGTTATCCAGGCAGGAGCAATGGCTAAGGGTGGAGAGATATTTGTACTTGATATGGGTGAACCTGTAAAAATAATAGATTTAGCTAGGGATTTAATTAGTTTTTCAGGTTTTGAACCTAATGTGGATATACCTATAGAAATAGTAGGATTAAGACCAGGGGAAAAGTTATATGAAGAATTATTACTAGATGAAGAAGGAATTAAATCTACTAAACATAAGAAAATATTTATAGGAGAGCCTATCTTTAGTGACTATAAAGTGTTACTTAAATCAATGGATAAATTTAGAGATATTATTAATAATGAAGATGAAGATAAGTTAAGAAGTTATATAAAAGAAATTGTACCTACTTATGAAAAGAAAAATGAAAAAGTAAATAAAAGGTTTGAAAAAGAGTGTTACGAACAGATTTCAGCAGCTAAAGAATAAAGTAAAAGTAATGTTAAGATTTATTTTAATGAAAAAATCTTACTATCTCAATGATATAATAAAGTAAGACTAAGGAGGGATAATGTGACAGTAAAAAAAGCAATTATACCAGCCGCAGGCTTAGGAACAAGATTCTTACCAGCAACTAAAGCACAACCTAAGGAAATGTTACCTATAGTAGATAAACCAACTATTCAGTATATTATAGAGGAAGCTATCGCTTCAGGAATAGAAGATATACTTATAATAACAGGTAGAAATAAAAGAGCAATAGAAGATCATTTCGATAAATCAGTAGAACTTGAAATGGCCCTTGAAAATAAGGGAAAAGATGAACTTTTAAAGTTAGTTCAAGATATATCAGATATGGTTAATATCCATTACATAAGACAAAAAGAACCGAAAGGTTTAGGACATGCTATTCATTGCGCTAAAACTTTTATAAAGGATGAACCCTTTGCAGTATTGTTAGGAGATGACATAGTAGATGCTAAAAAACCTTGTCTAAAGCAACTTATAGATGTATATGAGGAGTATAAAACTACTGTATTAGGTGTTCAAGAAGTAGCTAAAAAAGATGTAGATAAATACGGTATAGTAGATGGTAAGCATATAGAAAGTGGAGTATATAAGGTTAATAACTTAGTTGAAAAACCAGATGTTGATAAGGCACCTACTAATGTAGCAATACTAGGTAGATATATTATAACTCCAGAGATATTTGATATATTAGAACATACTAAACCCGGTAGAGGTGGAGAAATACAACTTACAGATGCTTTAAAGGAACTTGCAAGTAAGAAGGAAATGTATGCTTATACCTTTGAGGGAAGAAGATATGATGTAGGTAATAAATTAGGATTTTTACAAGCAACTATGGAGTTTGCCCTTAAAAGGGATGATTTAAAGGATGATTTTAAAAATTATTTAATAGATTATTTTAAAGATGATGAAAAAATAAATATTTAATTATTTTAAGTACTTTAAACTCTTTTCTGATTATTAATCAGAAAGGGGTTTAAACTTATTTTTGAGATTTAGTAGAGTAAAAAAGGGGTGATTTATGTGAAAATAGATTTAACTAAGAAACAATATAAGTTATTAATTGAACTTATATCTGCAGGGGAGTTTTTAGTAAATGGTCATAAATTTAAGGATTATATTGATGAATATTCTGATTTAGAAAAATATATATTATCCTTTTATAATGATTTTTATGAAGAAATTAAAGAAGAACATATAATAGAAAAAAAGATAGAAGAAAAAATGTTTAAATACTATGATGAAGCAGTTAAAAAGGAGTTTAATGAAAAATTAGCTATGATTTTATCATCTAATGAATTAAAAAATAATGGGAAAAGTATAGAATATGAAGATGTATTAGATAATTCAAAGAAATATATTAAAGAATTTAATAGAAATGGATTTGAAAGATTAGAACTTAATTGGAATAAAAAATTAGAGTATGATGAATAATTAATAGGTTGAATTATTATAAAGATTCAATTAAAAGGAAAGTAATTAAAAGAGAGTTAAAGTCTTAAAGATTTTAACTCCCTTTTAATAAATTTTGTTTCTTTCAGATAATGTATAGCTCAGAAAAATCTGGGCTTTTATATTAAAAAATTAAACCATAAGTTCGACAGATATTGCTAAAAACTTATCTTATTTACTATTATAATTATTATAGAACATAGAAGAAGGAGATAAACTGAAAAAGAGAGTAATTTTAATTGTAATTATTTTATATACAATTACTGCATATAGGGTAGTATAGTAACTACTACTAAAGACATAGATATGACAGGTTGAAAGTTAGTATCAGTAGGAGGTAACCAAGCATTTATTTTTATGATGGATTTTCTTTGAAAGTTGAATCTATAGTACAAGCTATTTTAGGTAGAGATTAAGAATGTAATTAAAGATATTATAAAATAATCATTTTATTTTTAATATAAAAACTAAGTACATATTGCCAAATAAATAGGAGGATGATTAATGTGAAAAAAATTATTGCGATGTTATTAATTATTGGTTTAGTATTAAGTACTTTTGGTGTTTGTTTTGCAGTAGGTGATGATGACGATACAAGTATTAGTCTTACATCTAAATTAGAAAACTTATTAGATGAAATTATTGATAAGTTTAATGACATTAGAGAAAGTGATTGGTTTGCTAAACCAATTGCAAAATTATTAGAACTTGATATTGTTGATGGTTTCGGTGATGGTACTTTTAAACCTAATAACAAAATACAAGTAGACCAATTTATAAAAATGACTACTGTAGCTTTAGGATATGATGACATAGAAATTGGCAATGATTATTGGGCTAGTCCTTATATTCAAAAGGCTAAGGATTTAGATTTAGTTAAAAATGGTGAATTCTCTGATTTTAAAAGAGATATCAATAGGGGAGAAATGGCTAGAATTATTATAAGAGCATTAGAAGATGAAGAATATCCTAAGAATATGGATGAATATAAAAGAGGGATATTAGATTTTGATAAGATACCTAAAGGCTTTCAAAATTATGTTTTAAAAGCATATGTAAAGGGAATAGTAGCAGGTTATCCCGATGGTACTTTTAAACATGATAGAGTAACAACTAGAGCCGAGGCTAGTGCTATATTAATAAGAATGATAGATAAAGATGAAAGGGTTGAAGTAAAAAAACCTTTAGATTTATCTAAATATAAAGATATTAAACAAATCCCCCTTGATAGTAAAGCAAGAATAAAAATTTATAAAAAGAATAGTGAAGATAATTCACATAATGTAGATTTTAGAGTTTTATTTTTATTAGATAAACCTATTAAACCTCAATATAAAGATGCCTATAATTTACTTTCCTATAGATTCGGTGAAAAGAAAGCTGAGGAAATTTTAAACTATGTAAAGAAGAAAAAGCACTTTTCACAAGAATTATATACTAAATATTGGACAATTAATGACCAAAAGCTTAGAGTTGGTTCTTATAAACAAAACCAATCAATATCTTTAGTTGTTTGGAACTATGTATGGGAATAGGAGGTTTTAGGATGAAAATAAAAATGATAGTATTAGTTGTTATAACAAGCCTTATATTTAATATAGGGCTTGTTATAGCTGAATCTAATTTACCGACAAATCTAAAAGACGCAGTTAAAAAGGCTAATGATGATTTAGGGCATAAATATTATGATGTTAATAGAGTAAATAAAGATGTATGGAAAAAGTATGGAGTATTAGTATATGGTGATACCTATGGGGATAGGGATAGTAAAGGTGAACCTAGATATTTAGGTAAAAATCCCCTAGGTGAACCCTTTCCAAACTATAAAAGGAAAATGGATGGTTACGATGGAGGATATTTAGATGATAGAAATTGGATAGACGAACCTTGGTTAGATAATGATGTTAGTAATAAAGTAGGACATATTAGTGATACTAATTATGATTACAATGAAGAATATAGAAAAAACTTTGTAGAAGGGATGGAAGTAGCCTATCCAGATATATTTAAGGGTAAAGATAAGGAATGGGAGAAATATTTCCATGTACTTTCACCACCAACAGACCATACATGGGGAATGGCTAGGATGTGGCATAAAAAGGTAGATGGTTCTATATGGTATTTAACTGTACCCTTAGCACCTAATATTTTACCTAGATTTGAAATGTCAATAGCTAGAAATCCCAATGTAAAGGTATATTGTCAACCCGATTTAATTGAACAAGGAAAAACCTTTACACCTAATGGTTTTATAAGTAATCCTAATTCAGATAAAGTTTTAGTTGAATATAAGTTAAGTGTTAATGGGACAACCTTAACAAGTGGAGATTCTACAATAGTTGCAAATGATAAAATTTCAGTTAGTGGTAGTTACTCAACTTCTAATAACAAAGCTGGAGATATATTAAAGTCTAAGTTATGGGCTAAACAACGTGTTATAGCCGAGTGAAGATAATTGGTAAAAGTGGTATGTTAGAATTATTTTGATTTATTTAATTGAAATTAAAGATTATAAGTAAAAAATTTCAAACTACTAACTGTATGCGAGGATATAAACTACCTTATTAGTGTTTAATAATACTAATAAGGTTTATTTTTTTTAGTAAATAAACATATGACTCTGAAATATAAAACATAAACAGTGAATTTATTAAATGATAGTAACTTAGTAAAAGTCAAAGTAACATTAGAAAATACAAGGAGGATACAATGATAAAGCAACGAAAGACTTTTACTTTATAGATTTAAACTATTCTTCTGAATTAGGTTATTCGGTTAGCTATACTTAACATATAATTAGATATCCTTTTGAGAAATAAACTGCCATATAAGAACTAGTATAGTAAATACACTTGTAAATAAATTATATTATATTCTATTAAATTCGACATAATGTGCATAGTTTATTTTGTATACTATTAGCTGCGGGATTTTTTATAACAATCTAGGTTTAATTAAAGTTTTAATAGAAAATTTTACTTAAGAATAGAGGTGAAACTAAGTGGATTATAAGGAATTTGTTGTTGATGATTTGAAACGTTCTACTAATGAATTAGATGAGGATTCTACAATTGAAGATGTTAAGGAATATCTAAATGAATATGATGGAAGTGAAGTAGAGGGAGTTTTAAATAATATCAAAGGATCGGTACATGAAAGGGCTTTTGTATATAATGAAAACCATGATGGGGATGAAATATTTGCTGAAAGATTTGAGAAAACAAATCATCCAGGTAGTGATATTAAATTAACCAATGTGGAAACAGAGGGAGTTTCGGAGATACAGTTAAAAGCCACTGATTCTAGTGACTATGTTATAAAACATATGGAAAATCATCCAGATATCCCAGTTATGGCAACGGAGGAAGTAGCTAATGATATGGGAATTGAAAGCACTGGATTTGAAAATTCAGAGATAACAATGGAAACTCAAAAGGTATTAGAAGAACTAGGGATGGATGGGTTTGATAAGGACGTATTAGAATATACTGATTATGAAATTGAAAATGGGGCTATATCCGGATTAGAAGATTATAATGAATTAATGGATAACACTATTGGAGATATGTTACTTGATTTAGGGGATGCATTTGCTACCGGAGGATATTTAGCTATTTATGAGATGTTAAAAAATAAGCCAGAAAAACAGAAGAAGCTTGTGAAGGCTGGGATTACAGCAGGGATATTAGATGGAGTAATAGATTTTGATTCCTTTAGTTTGGAAGATGGGTTTGACTTAAATCCTTTGTTTATTGCTTCTATAGGTAGTTGGTTTGTTATGAGAGCTAAGAATTCTAGTAATGCACATGCTAAGATAATAAGTAGAAGTTTTTGTGATATATCATCTAAGGCATTTAAAACTATCAAATATGCCAGTTATGCAGCTATAGGAACTGAAATTTTAGATATTGCTACTGGAATTGAGTTTGTTGATATGGCGGGTGATGCAGTTGATTCTTTAGACTTTTTAGATGTAGTTGGCGATGGTGCAGATCTAATAGATGGTTTAGCTTCATTTGGTACAGGGATTTTAGTTTCAAAGGGAGTTAAACATATATTTGATGAAATTAATAGTGAAGACAGAGTAAAAATAAAAAAATTATCAAAAAAAGTAGAGAATAAAAGATATTTAAAAAAACTATTAAAAAATAAGGTGCCTGT
Source organism: Bacillota bacterium (assembly GCA_009711785.1). GTDB lineage: Bacteria > Bacillota > Clostridia > Tissierellales > MES13 > MES13. The sequence continues at coordinate 9,147 of VENA01000026.1, read as the reverse complement.
GCCTTTTTTAATAGGACCATACAATGAGATAAAGTAGGTGATATTTTGGCTTTAATAGGAGCTATAAAGAACGTTATAATGGGTAGTTATGAAAAAAAGAAAAACTCAGATCTAATTAATGAATTAGAAGAAGAGTTAGAAAAGAATATTTTAGATGGATTTACAGAGGACGAAAAATTAGAAGCAGAAATAATGCTTAAACAAGCTGATTTAGAAATAGCCTTAGTAAAGGGATTATCCCATAAGAAAATATCATTGTTAGAAAAGGAGATTATAGAACTTATGGAAACTAATATTAAGAAAAAGATGGACAAACTCAAAGAAAAAGAAGCTACTCAACTTGATATTGCTAATACCATGATTGCTATACAAAAGACAAATAAAGATGTTAGGGATTATGTATCTAAGATGGAAAAAGATATGAAAAAAGAAAGTAAGCATAATAATAGTCAAATAATACAGTTTAGAAATAAATATAATGATTTATCAAATAAAGTTAATAATATAGTGAATAATGGATATGGTGAATTAAAAGAGAATATTGATAGCAATAGTAATCATATATCTGAAGTATTACAAAAGTATAAGGGTTTGAAACAACATAGTAAACTTATAGACGATGAAATAGAAAAGATATGGTATAATAATGAAATTTTAAGAGAAGAAATTGATAAAGATAAAAATAGTATCAAGGTATTGGAAAAACAAATTAAAGATATCTATAAGCTAGTAGGAAAGCAAAGTGATAGTATTAATGAATTAGATAAAAAGGCTAAAAAACAAAAAAAAATAAATGTTCTTAGCTATATATGTTTAAGTTTTATTTTATTATTAAGTTATAAAGTGTTTATTATATAACAAAATAACTCTAAAGGTGGTAATGTAAAAAGATCTATGAAAACAAAGTTACTGTAATGATATGAATTAAAAAAGCGATAAGAAACTGGGATAGTTAAAAAAATAAGAATTTGAAAATATAAAAGTAGTAACTAATAGGAATATTTATTATAAAAAAGAAGTGAAAATAGTAGAAAAAGCTAATTTATAAAAAAATAAAAATATTAAAGGGAGGAATTAACTATTAAAAAATTAATTGTATTTATATTACTATTAACATTATTATCAACAAGTACGGTGTTTGCAGGTGATGATTTTAGAACTTTTATAATTGATGGTAAGAAAGTAGATTTAGACAAAGAGACCTATAATCTATTTGATAATATGATAGAAACTATTGATAAAAAGTTATACGTTGATGGTGAAGGTGAAGTCAAGATAGCTAATAATCCAAAAGGTATAGTAGAATATACTAAAACTAGAGATGAAAAAGATAGTGATGGTGATGGTCTTATTGATTTCTTTGAGTCTTATAAATACCTTACAGATCCTAATAACCCAGACAGTGATAACGATGGTATACCTGATGGTAATTGGGATGAAAGAAGAGAATATGCATACTCAATAAAAACAAAAATGAAATTAATAGAACCATATAACCTTAAAAACATGGTAGACTTATATCAAGACGTAAGAGTAATAGAGGAAAATAAAGATGAACACTATATAATCTTAGAATTTATTTTTTATCCTTTAGTTGATACTCAAAAGATTCTTAGAAATCTTGAACCTAATAATAATTGGAAGGATTATAGAAATGACGAGTATTTCAATAAGTATTTAGAATCTACAATAACTAATAACTGGGATGAACAAATGAGTAAAGATTTAATTAAGGAATTAAAAGAAAATAACATTAATATTGATGAACTTAATGATATAGAATTAATTAAACAAGTATCTAGATTTAATTGGGATAGATCTAAATCTCATGATGGGGGATTTCCGACCGACTTCTTCTTAAGATATAAAGATGGAAAAGTATATGTCCCCGATGAGTTTAAAGACAGATTCAATAGTATTAATACATTTGATTCCTTTGAAGAAAACTTAAATAATGATGTTTATGGTAAACAAATGTATTATAACAAGATTCATGGTAGCTGTGGTTCATCATCAAGATATCAAACAACTATATTTAGAGCTTTAGGTTTTCCAATCCGTCAAATATCAACAGTACCCATATTTGATGGGACATCAGAAGGACAAAATAGTATAGCTCAAGAACAATTAGATAACTATAAAATTAAAAGTATATTAAAAGATTCAATACCTAGTAGTGGATCTGCTAATCATACTTACAATGAAGTGTATGTAGACGGTCACTGGTTAAGACTTAACTATGATAGATTTGTTGCAAATGCACTTGATGAAGATTTCATGGGATATCTAGTAAAATTAGACCATGCAAATGATTATAGTGGATTAGAAATTTATAAGTGGGGAAAGTATAATATAAAAGTAGAACCTTTTGATTTTACATTAGTTGAAGACTCAAAAAATACTTATCAAATGATGAACATTGATGATAATTTTGGTGTATATTGCACTGTAGAGAATAAAAAACCGGAGATTCTTGATACCCTAGTTGTCACAGATGCTTTCATGGCACAAACTAAGAAAGGAATAGAAGAATTTAAACTAGATAAAAAATTTAGTGATCTAAATATGGAAAATTGGCTTATAATGACAGTTGAAGTAAGAGAAGAAGATAGAGGTAAGTTTGATGATAGAGACAAGAGGAAGTTCCTTAAAACAGCCAATCCTGTATATAAATTAGTTAATGATAATGGTGAGTATCAAACTGGTGGATACTATCTTTCAACATCTGATAAAGGAACCTTTCTTATGGGGAGACGATTTGATGAAAGTGTAGCAGCAGGTAGATATAAAGTTAGTGCAATTACCTTTGGAAAGTATGATATGATAGTCCCAGATAATCTTTATGTTGAAGTAAAGTAACTGCTAATAAAGAGAGGATAATATGGTCAAACCATGTTATCCTTAATTTTTATTGTTGGATCAAAATTCTTTATTTCCATAGAAGCTAAATATCTTTCTGATTTTAATTATAAAAAGGATATCTATACTAATAAAGAAAGAATAAAAATAGCCAGTAAAGAAAAAAAATATAGTGGAATTCAAGTTTTATTAATAACAGAGAAAAAATGGATAGGAGCAAAACGACAAGAAAATAAAGATACTAGTAACTATGTTTTATTACGTGACTACATACAAAACGATACTGATATACCCTTCATAGTATTATTTTGGGAAGATATCCGTGAATTAGTTAGAAAAAAAGAAAATATGAAAGAAGCATATGAGTTTTTATCTAGGATGTTATCTAATTAGATTATTTTCTAAAAATAATTTGAGTAATATAAAAAGTGTTGTATAGATAAGGATAAAAAAAGAATATATTAAGGGATTAACCTTAAGTTTTGATTCCTTTTTAAATACTAGGAGTTATTATTATGAAATCCTTAATAATTTTTTTAAAACTGAAGATAATATTTTTTAAAAAGGATAAATATATATAATATAATTTATCTGCTTTACTAAGGAGAACTAGAAAAAGGGTTATTATGATATAATATATTAAAGTAAACAGTATAAATTATTAAAAGGGGAGTTTATATTTATGTCAAATACCGAAATAAAAAAGCAGTTAGAAGAAAAAATATATGAGATGGAAAAGGTGGCTAAAGTTTTTGACATTGAACCTTTTGATGTGTATTTTCTTGGAGGTTCTGGGTGTATATTAGGAGGATATAATGATAGAGCAACGAGGGATTTTGACTTTATAGACTTAAACTATCCTTCTAAATTAGGCAAGGTGTTTGTTCATCTAAGGGAATTTGATATGTTAGAATATGAAAGTACTTTAATATCTCCTCTTTATAAAGATAGAGCTAAAAAGCTTAATAAATTTAAGTTTTTAAATATTTATGTATTATCTATAGAAGATATTATTGTAAGTAAAATAATCAGATTGGCTAAAAAGGATATACAAGATATAGATAAATTAATAAAAACGGCAGATAAAAAGTTGATTAAAAAAATAGTAGATGAGGTTATAAGTAGAGAGGACTTATTTAATATTAAAAAGAAAGAGTTTAAAAGAAAACTTAAAATATTTAAGGAGATTTATCATGTATAGAATAGTTTGTGAAAGCTATAAAAACTATATGAAGGATTTTGATGATAAAATAAATGATTTTCGTTATAAGGTTATGTTACCCTTTAGTTTAATAGTGGATTTAAATAAATATAAATATGAAAAACAAATGGAAAGTATAAGGTATAAAAAGCTTGAGGATTTTGTTTGGAAGGTTAAAAGGAATAAAAATAAGTATCCTCGATTAAAGGCATTTATTTGGTCCTTAGAATCTAGGGGGATAAAAGGAAGAAATTATGGAGTGTTAGATGAAATAGAATTTAAGGAACAAGTGAAAATTATAGAGATGTTTTTAAAGCTAAGTTACTGGAATTAGAAACCTCATGGTACCTATCACTTAACTTATTTTAGGGAGAGTGAGAATAAATATGTAACATTTAAAGTTCCGTTAATTTATAACTTTTTAGAAGTAGATTATTTTGAATTTATTTAAATTTATGATAAGATAAGAAAATGTGTGATTGTATGTTTTTAAATAAAGCAGTAAATAAATTAAAAAGTGGGTGTAATGTTTCTAAACTTTTGGTTTAAAACTAATAATAATAGTTAAAAAAATAACAAAGATTTAAATTATACAAGGAGGATTTTTTTGCGGAAGAAACTAGATAAGCAAATTAGTAAATCAGATATTTTTTCACTAGCCTTAGGAGCAATAATAGGATGGGGAGCCTTTGTATTACCAGGGGATCTATTCTTAAGTCAGATTGGACTTCAAAATACTATAATTGGTATGAGTCTTGGAGCCTTAATAATGATAATTATAGAAAAAAATTACGGGTTTATGCTTTCAAAACACGCAGTAGCAGGAGGAGAGTATGCATTTACCTATTATAGTTTTGGAAGACATCACGCTTTAATTTGTGCTTGGTTTTTAGGACTTGCATATATATCAATTGTACCTTTAAATGCAACTGCTTTATCATTAATAGCAAAGTCAATGTTTCCAGGTTTATTAGAGAAAGGATTTTTATATTCCATAGCGGGATATAAAGTATATATAGGAGAGATTTTAGTAGCAAGTTTAGCTTTAGTATTATTTGCATACTTTAATATAAAGGGAGTTAAAATTGCATCAGCACTACAAAAGGTAATGACTATGTTTTTAGTAGGAATAGTATTTTTATTATTATTTATGGTACTTAATAATCCAGAGATAGGTAATAGTAATATATCTACTTATTTAGGATTTAGTAAATTATCAATACCAAAGATATTAAAAATACTCACCATTGCACCATTTGCCTATGTAGGATTTGATTGTATACCCCAGGCAGCGGAAGAGTTAGATTTTTCACCTAAAAAGGCATCGAAATTAGCTATGCTATCAATAATAGTTGGGTGTTTAATATATATTATGTTAAATATTATTACAGCCTTCGCCTTCACCCAGGAAATGATATTAAGTAGTAAAATAGATTGGGCAACAGGAGACGCTGTAGAATTATTACTAGGTAAAATAGGATTATATTCATTAGGAATATCATTACTAATGGCCATAGTAGCAGGAATTAACGGGTTTTATATGGCGGCAAGTAGAATATTATTTGCACTATCTAGAGCTGGAGCTATTAATAGTTGGTTCAGTGAACTAGATAAAAAGACTAAAACACCAAAGAATGCAACTTTATTTGTTATGGCTGTAAGTTTGATAACACCTTGGTTTGGAAGAAGTGTTTTATTATGGGTAGTAAATATGGCTTCAATAGGAGCTGTTATAGGATATCTATACACTAGTATAGCGGCCTATAAGTTAGCTAAAAAAGAAAATGATAAAACTATTAAAGTAACAGGTTTATTAGGAGCAATATTTAGTACTTCATTTTGTGTATTATTATTATTCCCAGGACTTAGGACATCTTTAACTATGCCATCTTATATAGCATTAATAGCTTGGGCTATTTTAGGTATAGTTTTCTATCGTAAACAAGCAAAGGGATATAAGGATATGAAAAAAGAAACTTTAGATAAATTAATATTAAATAAAGATAGTAAAAAACTAAAAAATGTTGGTTAAAATTAAGGGATAAGTCTTAGACTTATCCTTAATTTTTTATATAAAATATAAACTTCATGATAATAAATATAAACATATAAGCTCACTAATATTTTGAAGTAATTACATATATTCAATCGTCTGAATTTATGAAAACTTATTTTGGGAGGGTTTTTATGTTGAAAATATTTCGTAATAATTATTTACAAATTAGGGCTGGGGTTAAAATAATTATGGGGTTAGGGATCCCTTTTTTGTTATTGATAGGTATAGGAAGTATTTTAAATTTATTAAATATTAAAGACCCCTATGGTATAAGTCTTTTCATAGCTATCTTTTTAGGTGTATTTATTATACTTAGATTTATCGATAAAAAAACTTTTAAATATATAGGAGTAAGTTCATAATATAAGTGATAACTTTTTAGCAGGAGGAGCCTTTGGATTAGAGGGAGGAGTAGTTAATACAGTTATGCTATTGTTAGCTTTTTTATATGTTTATTTTTTCACTAAAAAAATAAAAGATATTAAAAGGGTTAAAATAGATGGTTAAAAATAAAATATACTTATATTTAGATTGGGAAGAGTGTAAAGCTCTTTTCTTTTTTTAGAGTATTTTCACATTAAAACACATAAAAAAATGATAAAATGAAAATATAATTTATGATAATATGAAAAGAAAAAGGTGATATATATGAAAAATGAAGGTACATGTTACTTTTGTAATAATACATATTCAATGAGAGGGATAAAAAGACATTTAGATAAATGTAAAAAGCGTTTTATAGATGATAAAATGGAAGGTGAAAATTATTATATGATAAGCATTCATAGCTTATTTAAGCATTATTGGATGTATTTAGAAGTAAGTGAAAATACAACCCTTAAGGATATTGATAAGTTTTTAAGAAAAAAATGGTTAGAATGCTGTGATCATTTAAGTATGTTTGATATAGATGGGGATACTTATAAGTATTCATCCATGGAGAATTACCCTTGTGAAAGTAAAAAAGTGACTGTTAAGGATGTTTTTTATGAAGGGTTAAAAATTAGATATGAATATGATTTTGGCTCAACAACAAGGTTAGAAATAAAAGTTTTATCAATTAGAAAGGGTAGTGGAGATGATGAAATTTTAGTTATGGCAAGGAATAATGAAATTGAATTTGAGTGTATAGAATGTGGGAATAAAGCAAGTTATATAAGTTCTGATATAAATGGATTTGAAAGAAAATTCTTTTGTGATAAATGTGCTAAGAAAAATGGTATAGAAAGTTTATTACCTGTTGTTAATTCACCAAGAATGGGAGTTTGTGGCTATTTGGGTGAAGGGTAAATATTAAAATAGAAGGGAGATACTGGTTATAACCAGGAAAATATGAAGGAATCCATAGTTAAAAAATATCTAGATCATAAAGAGGAAATAGTAAGAATATATGCATTAGAGTATTTTGCTTATAAAAATACTAAGGATATTGAGGTAACAGAATTTGCTTTAGTGAATTTATTTAAAAGTGTTGAATATGAAGAAACTTTAAGGATTTTAAGTCTTTTTCCTAAACTTATTAAGGATGAAGATATATTAAGACATGTTTATAATATAGACACAGAGGATAAAATAATTAATAATCATATAGATAATATTATAGCATCTTCTGATACGAAAATTTTAAAGAAAATACCCTTTGTAAAGCCTAAAAATAGACAAGCTATGAAAAAGTACAAAAAACGTTTATCATTGTCTAAATTAAAAACGAAAAAGCTTTGGGATAAATTATGGAAACATAGTAAATCAGCTGAGAGTAAATTTAGACTTAAATTTAATTATGATTATGGTGAATGGATTATAGATGAATTATCAACTAGGAGGGATTTTGATTATAATTTATTTTTAGATAAATTAAATTATAATATGAAATATCCAGAAAAATGTAGTGAAATAGATGAGATGTATTTATGTTTTATGGCTGGAAAATTAAAAAGTAAGGAAGCTATTTCATTTTTAATAGAATGTGTTAAACGTGATGGGGATTGTTCTTATGAAAAAGCCAGTGAAGCTTTGATAAATATAGCTAAAAAAGAGGTTATAGATATTTTAGAAAAGGAGTATTTTAAAGAAGGAACACACTTTAGAACATGGGCAGTAGAGATACTTGAAAAGATCAAATCTAAAAAAAGTGAAAAGTTACTTCTTAAACTCTTAGATAAAGATAAGAATATAACTAAAAAGACTGCCATAGCCTATGGACTTTGTAAACACTTTTCTAAAGCGGCAATACCTAAAGTTTTAAATTTATTAGATAATGGTTATGATAGGTCACTTGTAAATTTAGAGGAAGGTATGTATGTAAATCATATTGTAAATGGTTTAAATCATAGGGATTTAAAAAAATGGAAAGAAAGTATTTCAGATGAAAAAATAAGAGTTAAAAAGGCTATGGAAAGTATGATAAATGAAGACGTTAATACTCCCGTTAAAAGGGAAGAAATAGGTAGAAATGACCCATGTCCCTGTGGAAGTGGGAAAAAGTATAAAAAATGCTGTTTAAATAGGGGTGGAAAGTAAATGTCAGATATAAATAAATACGGTAAAAAGATTAAAGAAATTGAATTTAGTTTAATAGATAATGATGAATATAAAGATTTTAAAAATTTTATTATATATGAAAGGGGATTACTAATAGAAAAAAGCTTCTTTTTATGGCATGATGTGATATATGTAACTTATCATAATAAAGATAAAAAAATTATAATTAATCTTAATGACCAAAGGGAATTAAAAATTTATTCTAAAGAGAAAAGTGAGCTTATGAGTTTTTATAATAAAGCAAGTAAACAGGTTGAAAAGTATAGACACTTCGATACTTTAAAAAAACTTAAAGTTGATTTAGATGAAATTAATATAGTTATGGATACAAATTCATTTGATGATGAGGCTTATCTTGATACGTTAACAGGGGATATAATTTATATACCAATGGAGCTTAATGAAGATAATGTATATGATGAGGATTATATTAAAGACTTGCCAAAATGGGAACAAGAGGAAGCAGAACATATAAAAAAAGTATATGAGG
>VENA01000068.1 GCA_009711785.1 Bacillota bacterium | reverse complement strand
CACTATTAGTATGCATTGTACTTAATACTAAATGTCCTGTTATTGCACTTCTTATGGCAATTTGTGCTGTTTCTGTATCTCTTATTTCCCCTATCATAACTATATCTGGGTCTTGTCTTAATATTGATCTTAAGCCATTAGCAAAGGTAAGACCTGCTTTTTTATTTACTTGAACTTGACTTATTCCATCAAGTTTATATTCTACTGGATCTTCTACTGTAACTATATTTTTATCAATATTATTAAGTTCTCTTAAAACTGTATATAAAGTAGTTGTCTTACCACTACCTGTAGGACCTGTAACTAAAATTACTCCATGGGGATTATGAATAATATTATTAAAACGAGATAAATTTTCCTTAGTAAATCCTAGTTCATCCTTAGATAGTAAAAAACTACTTCTATCAAGTAATCTCATAACTACTTTTTCTCCATAAACAGTAGGTAGTGTTGATATTCTTAAATCTATACTTCTACCTTCAATATTAACTTCTATACGCCCATCTTGAGGTATTCTTTTTTCTGCAATATCCATATTTCCCATTATCTTTACCCTTGTTATTATTGCTGAAAAAGTAGATTTTGCAGGTGACATTATTTCTTGTAATTGTCCATCTACTCTAAATCTTATTCTTACATGATATTTAAAGGGTTCTATATGTATATCACTAGCTTTAGCCCTAACAGCTTGTTTTATAAGGGAATTAACTAACCTAACAGCCGGTGCATTAGATATGTCTTCATTAACTACATCATTTTCTTCTACTGTTTGGTGTTGTTTATTAAAATCTTCTAAAGCCTTTTCAGCGCTTTTATTACTATAATAAAACTCTATGGCTCTTTCTATATCATCCTTTGTTGATATAACAGGTTGTACATTTAAATCTGTTGCTATTTCAATATCATCAACGGCATATATATTTAACGGATCATCCATAGCTACAGTTATTGTATCACCTTTATATCTAACTGGTATTACATTATGTCTCCTTGCTAAATTTTCTGGAATTAAATTAGGAACTTTAGCTTCTATTTCATAGGTTTGTAAATCAACTTTAGGTATTCCTAGTTGAAATTCTAAAACTTCTATTATATCAGTTTCAGTTACATATCCACTTTCTACTAGTACTTCTCCTAATTTCTTTTTAGAAATCTTTTGAGTACTTAATGCATCTTGTAATTGATTTTCTGTTATTTTTCCTACTGATACTAAAAGATCTCCTAGTCTCATTTTATCTTTAGGCATCAAATCACCCACTTTTTAATATAATTAATAATTCTATATTTTCTGAATATATCCTTCTTTTATTACTTAATTTTTTTTATGAAAATTTGTGATTTAACCATATCACCTATAGCATTATAGCCACATTTTTTAGCATTAATCAAAAAATTTATTTATTTTTTATATTATATCATAAATATTTAACATTGTTTTAGATTAAAAGGCATATAATAGTATTTAGATACTTACTAGGGAACTTTATTATCTCTTTCTGATATTAAAACATATTTTTGTTTATTTTATATTAAATTATTTTTAGAGTATATTTAAATTTAAAAAAGGAAACAAAAAAAGACCCCGAAGGGTCTATTTTACTGTCTTCTTAAAGCTTCTACAGGTGGTACTGAGGATGCTGAAATAGCTGGATAAACTCCAAATAATAAACCTGAAGTTAAAGCTACTACAGTCGCTACCTTTATTGCCTTTAAATTTATAGCCGTTTCAAATCCATAACTTGCAAATACCTTCATTCCCCATATGCCTGCTACTATACCTGCAATACAACCAATTATACTAACATATAAAGCTTCTAGTATAAATTGAAATAATAAATCTCCTTGTTTTGCTCCTAGTGCTCTTCTAACACCAATTTCTTCAGTTCTCTCAGTTACAGCAACTAACATTATATTCATAATACCTAATCCTCCAACTAGTAAAGAAACTGCTGCAATACCTCCTAAAAGAAGTGTCATAACTCTATTTGCCTTATCTGCTTCTTCTACAAGTTGATTTAAACTAGTTATACTAACTAAATCTTCCCCTGTTCCAGGTAATTTTGGTTTGCTTGGCTTAGGTTTTGGATTTGGATTAGGACTTGGATTTGGTGAAGTCGGTTTATCTCCGCCTTCATTTTCATTTCCATTACCAGAAACCGGTGTTGGTGCACTTTGATCTATACCAAGCTTTCTTTTTATAATCCTTCCTAATTGAACTACTGAAAGGTCAGCTTCTTCCTTTGAACCAGCTTTACCCCAAATTTCATCCACTGTTCTTTTTTCTGCTATTTTTTGAGCTGAAGTATATGGTATAACAATTTTATCATCTATACCGTCTGCTTTACCATTACCTTTTTTTTCTAAAACTCCTATTATCCTATAACTTTCTCCATTAAGATAAATAGACCTTCCTACAGGACTTCTACCACTTAATAAATTTACTCCCATATTATAGCCTAATACAACAACTGGAGAACGCTGTTTTACATGAAGATCTGTAAAGAAATGACCTGATAGCAAGTTATGATCCCTAATATTAGGAAATTCATCATTAACACCTAGCACATTTACTTTTCCCCTAGCTCTTTTCCACTTCATAATAGTTTTAGTCTGAACCACAGGACTAGCCATTTCTAAGCCATCAACTCTTTCAACTAATTCATCAGCCTCTTCAGGCTTAAATTCTACAGATGGGTCATGGGCTTTTACAGTAATAACATTAGAGCCTAGACTTTTAAATTGTTCTACAACTGCCTGTCTTGCTCCTTCTCCTATACCCATAAGACTTACAACAGAAGCAACTCCTATAGCTACTCCTAAGATAGTTAAAGCTGATCTTAAGGGTTTAGATAATATACCATGGGCTGCCATTTTTGCAGTAAACCATATCCTAACAAAGAAGGAGAATATAGTGTTTTTCTTAGCCAATTATATTACCTCCTTATTTGTCACTTTCTCCATTTTCCCCATTATCTCCATCGTCTGAATCATCACCATTACTTGGCATCATCGTATCATCTGATTTTATATGTTGACTTGGTAATAAATCTGCGCTACTACCTGTTATTACCTTATCTCCTACTTTAACACCACTTTTAATTTCAGCATATCTATCATTCATTAACCCTATTTTCACTGGAGTTAATTTTACAGTTCCATTATCTTTTAAAACTTCTACCATAGATTTTCCATCTTCTTCAAATACTGCTTCTAAAGGAACTAAAGGAACATCTTCAGCACTTCCGGCCTTAATATATGCATTTGCTTGCATTCCAGGCCTTAATTTAGGTCCACCTTCTACTTTTATATCAACATCAAATTTAGTTATTCCATTTTGTTCTTGTCCTCTAGTAGAAACCCTAGTAACTTTACCTTTATAGGTTTCACCTGGAATAGCATCTACTGTAACCTTTACTTCTGCATCTTGTTTTACATTAACAACATCAATATCATCTACTTGTACCCATAATCTCATTTCCTTAGTATCAAATATTGAACCTATATATCTTCCTGGAGAAGTTGTTTCTCCTTCTTCAACATTTAAATAACTTATTACTCCATCCATTGAAGCAGTAACTTCCATTTGGTCAACTTTAGATTGTAACTTCTTAACATCTGTTCTTAGTTTTCTTATTTTTTCTTGTTGTTCTCTTATTTTATTTTGCATATCTGTTCCTGCCATGGAAATTATTGAATCTCCTTTTTTTACTATTTCCATGTTATGAACAAAAACTTGAGTAACTATTCCATCAGCTCTAGTGTTAATTCTTTTTTCATTAATAAATCTTGTAACATTCCCTTTATAAGTAAAGAATTTAACAGATATATTATTTTCATCTACGGATAAACCAACCCTTGGTGTCATACCCGGTTGAACTAACCCAGGATTTTCACCTTCTATTGTAATCCAATATACAAAACCATTAGGATTACCGTTTTTATCTTTATTAGGTGCTTTATTTGGATTCACTTCAGTTATTTTTGCTTCATTAAACCCTGAGAAATTTTCAAATCCTAATACTACCTTTTGACCTTCTTTAACTTTTTTAACTTCTGTTGGAGTTAATTTAGCCCTTACTACAAATTTTGAATCATCAACTATTTTACTTACTGTTACTCCTGATTCTAATTCCATACCTTCTTCAGCAGTTAATTCTGTTATCCTACCACCTATAGGTGCTTTTATAGTAACACCATCAGAAGGATTTATCGTATCAATTTTATCTATTGAAACCCCTGTCATTGAAGCTAAATATTTTCTTTCGGCTTTTAATTCTTCCCTTTTAGCTTCGATTTTCGTTTTAAGGTCTGGGGATTTTAGTCTTGCTACTAAATCACCCTTTTTTACAACATCACCATCTTCTACTAAAACTTCATCAATTATGTAACTTATAGAATCTCCACCATATCTATCTCCAGGTACCTTTATACCACCACCATGGCTTCCACTTACTCTTCCTGATGTTTCTACTCCTACTGATATCTCACCCTTTTTAACTTCTTCTGTTGAATATACAGGACCTTTAGTTTCCTTTGTTTCTGGCGGCATAAGTTCTTTATATGCATACATTCCACCACCTAAAACGATTGCTAAAATAATTACTATCATAAATACTCTTTGTAACATTAAGACACCCCCAAATTATTTATTCGCTAGATTTTTTTCTACTTTTTCTATTTTCTCAATTTCTCCATCTAATAGATGATAAATTTTACTACCATATAGTGCTATATCCCTTTCATGGGTAACCTGTACTATAGTTATACCAAGTTTTTTATTTAACCTTTGGAATATAGACATTATATTTTCTCCAGTATGAGAGTCTAAAGCGCCAGTAGGTTCATCTGCTAATATTACAGATGGATTACTAGCAATTGCTCTAGCTATTGCCACCCTTTGTTGCTCTCCCCCTGATAATTGAGAAGGTAAATGTTTCATTCTATCTTTCAATCCTACTGCTTCTAATGCTTTTTCTGAGTTTTTCTTTCTTTCTGCTCCTAACATACCTTGATATATTAAAGGTAATTCAACATTTTCCCTTGCACTTAAATTAGGTAATAGATGAAACTTTTGAAACACAAAGCCTATAAACTCATTTCTTATATCAGCTAATTTGCTATCTCTTAAATTTTCTACATGCATATCACTGATTTTATATGTACCATCTGTTGGTAAATCTAAACACCCTACAATATTAAGTAAAGTAGATTTCCCTGATCCAGAAGGACCCATTATTGATACAAACTCGCCATCTTCTATGGCTATGTCAACATTTTTTAATGCATCAACTTTTATTTGCCCATTTTTATAACTTCTTCCTATATTTTTTAAATCTAATAAAGCCATATCTTCCCTCCTTTACTAAAGCACTTACTTATTAAGACGTTTATTTCTTAAAATAAGTTCCAAAAATAATAAAAAACAATTCCATTTATTTCATACTCTATAATTATAACATTCAAATTTCCAATGTCAATTTATTTGTTTAATGCCATAAAATTACATCTCTTATCATTTATGATAAGATTTTTTATGATACATTTTTCAATAAAAAAACTGTGCTTATTCAATAAAACTTTTTTTAAATTCCTTGTATCTATCATAACTAAATAAAGCATCTTCATTAACTTCTTTAAATATTATTTTATAACTTTTTTGCCCACAAGAGACTATCTTTTCTATAAAATTAATATTTACAATATAGCTTCTATGGATTCTAAAAAATGTATTTTGATCTAATTTTTCAAATATGTGGGTTAATGATTCATTAGTTTCTATTTTTTTATTTAAACTATGTATAATCGTTTTATTTTGCAATCTCTCAATAAAGATTATCTCGTTAAAATCTATGAAGTTAATTTGATTATTATAGCTAAAGATTAATCTATTCATTTAACTTCCCCTTTTTAAATAATTTAAGATTATTTTACTAAGTTGAGTATATCACGTTTTGTAATATATGTTAATATTTGTTTATTGTATTTTGATAAAATAGTGCCTGTCTACTAATAATAAACTTTTCAATCAATTATTCTTCCTTTTTAACATGAAATTTTTCCAATTCAATACTTCAATCTGGTAAATTGCAAAACTAGTTTGTACCAATAATGTTAATATCATGATATAATGTACTTAGAAAGTAATCTCTTTTCTATATAATTTTGGAGATGCCTAGGTTAGTTTAGAAAAGGGGGATATAGATGATAAATTGGTTTAAAAATCTATTTATTAATTTATCTAATTATTTAAAATTAAATTTCGCTCCAAGTAATTTCAAATACTTAGTAAATATTAGAGTGGAATTTAAATTAAGCAACAAAAAGAAAAGTAGCAACATCTAATCCGACCTAGAGTATTGCTACTTTATAAATATTAGAATTTAATTGTACTTAGGTATCTCCACCTAAACTCTTGCACTTATAATAATATACTATTTTGTTAATTTTTTCAATGTCTAATCATTAAACTTTTCATCCAACTTTCCTTTATATATCCTATAATCTCTATTAGAAAACAATACAAAAATAACTTTTTTTATAGAATGATTATTTTCAAGAAAATTAACAGTAGTTTCTATAGCAATTTCAGATGCTTTATTTATAGGATAAGAGTAAACTCCCGTTGAAATTGAAGGGAATGCAATTGTTTTTAAATTATTTTTAACTGCTAGTTTTAAAGAATTTTCATAGGCTCTTTTTAATAAATCCCGTTCTTTATTATTCCCACCTTTATATATTGGTCCTACTGTATGTATGACATATTTACTTGGTAATTTGCCTGCAGTTGTAATTTTCGCTTCACCCGTTGGACATCCCCCTAAGCTTTTACATTCTTTTAAAATATCTTTTCCTCCTGCTTTATGTATTGCACCATCTACTCCACCACCTCCTAAAAGAGTATTATTAGCTGCATTTACAATAGCATCAACTTTAACTTTAGTGATATCTCCTTTTATGATTTTAATCCTCTCATTAAAATATCCATTCATATTATCACCCATTTTTAATATAACAAATATTTTCTGCAAAACAAAAGACTGGGAAAACCCAGTCAAATCTTATAAAACGCTTTCTGATGCCGGAGTAAGTATTTTGATATTATCTTCAGGTTTCTCAATAGTATTTATAGATTTCACAGTAGTCATGTTGATCCCTGCTATAATTATAAAAGTTACAAATACAGCTAATAATACTATAAAAGTTACTGCCTTTTTCAAAAGAATTACCTCCAATCTACGCTTTAAATTAGTACCTTTATAGTTTATTATATGTATGAAATTTAAATCCTAAACATAAAAATCTAAATTATATTTAAAATGATAAGATTTATAAAGTTAATCTATACTAATGAATATAGATACCTTAAAAATAAAACAATAATATAAAAATAAGGAGGTTTAATTATGGAAGTTATATATAAATCATTAGTTCTTATAATTTCTGGTTTAGCTTTACTTAGGATATCAGGAAGAAAATCAATATCACAAATGACAATATCACAAACTGTAGTAATGATATCAATAGGGTCAATAATTATTCAACCTATCATTGAAACAAGTATACTAAGAACAATTATTGCTGCGAGTATTTTTGTATTATTTATGATTATGGTCGAATATTTACAATTAAAGTTTGATTTCATTGAAACATTAATAACAGGTAAAAGTAAAGTTATTATAGAAAACGGTAACATAGTAACAGAAAACTTAAAAAAATTAAGAATGACAACAGATCTTTTAGAAATGAGATTACGACAAAAAGGAGTTGAAAACATTTCTGATGTAAAAACTGCAACTTTAGAAGTTAATGGACAAATTGGATATGAATTAAAAAGACACGCTAAGCCTTTAACTATAGGAGAATTTGAAAAGTTGATGGGATTATATTTTAATAATCAACCTGAGGATTTAAAAGGAAATATTTTTGATGAATTAAAAACAAAACAACACAATAAAGATACCCCTTCTCATTTGCAATAACATAACTAAAAGGTATAGATGTCTATATACATCTATACCTTTTAATTTATTAAAAATTACTAATTTCATTAAAACTATTAATCAGTCTATAATTTCTTCTGTCTGTATAATTTTTCTTTTAATACCGATTTAACAGCTGTAACCATACGTTCATCCTCTTCATTAATATAAGCATAATCGTTTATACAGATTTTATTTTTTACTACATCTAAAATCCCTTTTAATTCTTTAATATTTAATTCTTTACACTTTGCTAACTCATTAAGGCCATCGGCTGCATGTGCATCGCCATGGACCCATCCTTTCTCTTTAACATATCCCCTTACATCCTTTTTTACTTTTATATACCTGACTAATTATATATTTTTTTTCTAAATCTTTAAGCGATAAGAAATTATTTTCTTTATGTTCATAAATTATAGGTGGTAATATTAAAACAGAAAACGTCCTTGTAAAAACAGAATCTCCTATCTCTCCAATTTTATAAAAAATATGGTTTTCATCTAATACTATATTTAATATTTCGAAGATTTGCTTTTTAGTTAATATATCATTTATTATCTAACATAGCTAAGCTTAACTTAAAGGGTTTACCTTTAGTTACCTTATAATCATTTTCTCTTTTCATAAGTACTTATTTCAATAAAAAAATTCCAAATCCATTTAAAATGCAATATATTATTATTAAATATTCTTCTCTACTCAACTTTCTCTCTTTCTTGATTTTCTTAGTTTTATTTTTTCCCTTAGAAATTGATTCAGCCGTTTTCTTTGCATATATCCTTCCCTGATAACTTGATGATTGAGAAGTAGAACTACCAACCATACTAGAATCCCCTATATCAAAATTTATTTCATCTTTAAATTTAAAAGCTAATAAACAAAATGATAATATAGTCCATATAATAAAAAAGCTCTGTATATCTTTTTGTCCTATAACTACAAATAAAAAAAGTTCTATCATCCCAAATATTATTAATTTAATCAAATAAAATCGTCCCCTTTTTTAATCTTAAAATAACTATATGTATCCATATTATACCATATAATATTTTCCATTTCAACTTAAATATTTATTAATACAATTTATCCTTTTTTGTATAATTTTAAAAACCCTGAAAATTCTTTTCAGGGTTTAAATAATTTTAGTGCTTTGTTTTATCCTTTGATTTTAAATATTTTGGTCTTAATTTTATTAGATTTATATCACCTAATATATAATTTTTAAAATCATTTAGATTAAATGGTGCCATCGGTGAAAAGTAAGGAACACCGAAACTTGTTGAGGAAACTAAATTAATTATTATTAGAGTATACCCCATAACTAATCCAAATAATCCAAAAACTCCTGTTATAAAAATCATAAAAAATTTCAAAATCCTAACAGCATTTAAGACTGTATAATCAGGAGCTGCAAAAGATGCCATTGTAGATAATGAAACAATAATTACCATTAGGGGACTAACTAAACCAGCTGCCACAGCAGCCTGACCTATTACTATTGTTCCCACTATACCAATAGCAGGGCCTATTTGTTTTGGAAGTCTTATACTAGCTTCTCTTAATAGCTCAGAAACCCCTTCCATAAGGGTTGCTTCAACCAAAGCATTAACAGGTACTGTAACCCTAGAAGTTGCCACTGCTAAAATAAACTGCGGTGGCAATATATCTGAATGGAAACCAACAACAGCAACATATGATGCAGATAATATTAAAGCTAGTGTAATTGATAAATATCTTAAAAACTTAGTAAATACTGCTAGGTATATATTATCATAATGATCATCCCCAGAATCTAGAAAATCTCCAAAGGTTTGAGGCATAACTAAGGCTAAATTACTGCCTTCTACTAAAACACAAATTTTTCCCTTTAAAATATTAGCACAGGCTGTATCCGACCTTTCTGCTATACCTACATGGGGAAATATATTAAATACATTATCAACAATAAACTTTTGAACATATCCTGACTCCATAATACCATCTACATCAATTTTTTCTATTCTTTTTTTTACTTCCTTTACATACTCTTCATTTGCTATATCTTTCATATATAATACTGAAACAGATGTTTTAGTTCTTCTCCCTACTATATGGTTATCAATCTTTAATGACTCATCTTTTAATCTATATCTTATTAAGGAAAGATTAGTCTGAAAATTTTCAGTAAAAGCATCCCTAGGTGCCTTTAGTGATGTTTGAATATCAGGAGCCTCTACACTTCTTTTTTCAACCTTTGATGTATTCGCTATTATATAACTTTGCTCCCTTGGTATTATTATTACTGACTTGCCATTTAATACATAATCAATAATATCATTCTCATTATCATCAATAGATATATCATCTATATATATTACTGAACTTACTATCTTTTCTATTGAAAGTCTATCTTCTTTAAAATGAAGCAATGGCTTAATAATACTACTAGATATTAAATCTCTATCTGTAAGTTGCTGAATATATATTATAAATATTTCACTATTATTTATCACTACCCTTCTAGTAGAAATTCCAATATCTTTTTGTTTCAATTCTTTAAGCTTTCTTATAAAGTTTTTGTTATTTTTAAATTCTTTCATAACATTCACCCTTAATAATTCTGTTTTGCACTAGGATCAGATAAATTCATATTTATAATCTTAGATTTTACATTAACATTAATTTTTATTTCTGGGTATTCCTTTGACCAATCTATTTTTTTATAAACCTTAGGATTATCTGCCCTAAAGTATTTGGCAAAACTAAATATATCACATTCAAATTCTTCTTGAGATCTTTTTATTATATCTGTAATATATTTTTTTACTACTTTTGAAATCTTTTTTTCTAAAATTTTCTTTTCTTCATCATTTATTGGCCCAACATAATATTGATATTGTAATTGGTTTTTTAATTCTAAATCTACATTTATTATAGGTTTACCTTCTTTATATTCTGATTTTATTTTTCTATCTCCTATTTTAATTCTAAAGGAATATTTATTTTCTTTATCATTTTCTAAAGTAACAATTTCAGTAAATACAGGATCTTCTGCTAACAAATACAATATACCTTCAGAATTTTTAACATCAACTGTACCTATTAGTTTTGACTCTTTCATAATAGCAAGACCTAAATACTTTATAGATTCCTGGGATTTTCCTATGTAGGGAAGAATATAACCTACATCTCCTAAGGATATATCTGAAAGTATTTCTCCAACCTTAGGATACAAAGCTGTTCCCTTTTCTGATAAGAATGTCATCATATCTTCTATTAAAAAACCGACAGATATACTTTTTTTAACTTTAGTTTGTATTAACTCACTAGCAGGTTCTCTACTTACCACAGTTAAGAGAGTTTTTCTATAATCATACATTTTATTAATTCTATTCATATAAGGTTCTACACCCTCTTTTGCATAATTAGGACCAAAAACTACAACCCTTGTGGCACTTAAAAAAGTGGGGAAAGGACGTCTTGAATCATAATCAACCCTTGCAAATTCAAATGTTTTACCATATGATAAATCTTTATATATATCTTGTTTTGCTATTTTTGCTTCACCAGCCGATGGTACAAGCCTTGCAACCTCTGTAGCAAATTCAACATCTCCTTTAATATGGTCTACACCTACTGTTATAATGATACTTCTTTTATCTATATCCTGATAATCCCAACATCCTGTTAATATTAAAGATGGAATAACTAATATAATTAAAATTTTACTATACCTTCTGATCATTTGTTTTCACCTTCATTATAATAAGTTAGTAAAATATATAAAAATGACTTGAGCTTTATTAAATTTTAAAATAAGTACTATTTATATATTTTTCATTATTAGGATATCCAAGATATCTGATTCTATTAATAATAACCCTAGTTATTATCCATATAACTTTTTTAAATCTCAAAATACTATTTATGAATATATATACATATCATAAGCTACTGGTTATTTTTCTTAACCTTCATCACAACTAATAATATTGAAGGTATAATAATTATAGGTCCTAATCCTATATATCCAGATAAGTCTATTAGAAACTGTACTTGATCAAATGTTTTTGGTAACTGTGAAGCTATTAAAGAAATTATAAGAATTATTAGAGCAAGAACATTATAATTTATCTTTTTAAAAATCTTATTTGTAAATATTACTGTTCCATATCCAAGTATAGTAACCGTTAGAAATACAGACATAATCCATAAACTTAAAAACAAACCATCAAGTCTTTCAAAAAACTCTAACCAATGCACATCAACTCTTCTTATTGTTGCTATTAATGCATCTTTATAATGTACGATGTCATCTATACCTATTACAGATATACATGCTTCCACTACTATCATGTATAAAAGCCCTATAAATGCAACCATCAATGTTGTATACTTAAAAACTTTTCTATTTTTATCCTTTTTTAATGGAATAAAAGTAACTATCTCTATACCTACATATGGTACTAAAGTAGCTATTGGAAGTTTTAAATATTGACTTATTTCCCCTGTTCCAAAGAAAGGTCTTATATTAATAATTCTACCTTGGGATGCTAAAATGAAATAAATAAATAAGTAACCTGAAATAATTATAACCCCATAAAACTCACAAAGCCTTGCAATACCCCTTAACCCTTTTATTAAAGCATAGTACATAACTATATAAAAAATAATACATAGTGCTATTGTAGGGGTATTAATTAAAATAGTGAGTCTAATTACATCACTTGCCATTCTTATAACAAAAGTAAAAAATAAAAAGAAATATACAATATAAAAAGCCAAAAATATATAAGTTATTGTTTTTCCTACTAATTCTTCACTATATTCATAAAGGGTTTTCCCTTCATTGTGATAACCAAGATAAGTAACAATATATGTGAAAATAATAGCTATTATAGTTCCAACTAAAATACCAATCCATGCTGCAGTTCCATATTCTTCTGCAATTCCTTTAGGCAATCCTAAAATTCCAAACCCAACTACTACTCCAAAAATCATAAATGCAATTTGTCTATTAGTAATGGACTGATTCATTTAAACCCTCCTATCTAAGGATTATTTGTTAAACAAAAAAACACCCTATGACTTATTATTGTCATAAAGTGCTTTTACTAATCAATTCATATTTTGAATTAAATTTAACCTATATAACCTACAACTAAATATAATATTAAAGCAATAACTGAATTTAACAATGCATAGGGTGCCTGAGTTTTAACATGGTCTATATGATCAGAAGCAGACGCCATTGATGAAAGTATAGTTGTATCAGATATAGGTGAGCAATGATCACCCATAATTGCTCCAGATACCACAGCTCCTATACTTGCATATAGATTTGCATCCATAGCAACTGCCATTTGAATTGCTATAGGCATCATTATAGCAAAAGTTCCCCAACTTGTACCAGTTGAAAATGCCATTATACATCCAATAGTAAAAATAATTGCAGGACCAATAGCACCACTTACCTTTCCTTCTACTAAACTGGCCATATACTCACCTGTTCCTAAGTTTGTTATTACATTTCCTATTGCAAAGGAAAATATAAGTATAGTTACCACTGGAACCATTGCTCCTATTCCTTTATAGACATAATCCATAAAATCTTTAAATGTCATTATTTTTTTTATCCTATAAAGAATTGAAGTAAATATTAAAGAAGTTAAAACAGCCCAAAATACCGATGTAGAACCTGAACCATTAAATATGTTACCACTTCCTGTAATATATAATCCTATAGGCATCATTCCTATAAGAACTAATAATGGTAATAACATATTCCACTTATCTACCTTAACTCCTTCTTTCTTTGAAACCTCTGTAGCATCCATTGATACCACAGGGTTAGCTCCTTCTCTCATTATCCTTCCAGTTTTTAATACTCTTTGTTCTGCCTTTTTCATAGGTCCCCAATCCTTACCAGTTGAAATATAATAAAAAACTGCTAAGACTGCAACGATAGAATAGAATTGATATGGTATACTTTTAATTAAAATATTAGTAGGATTTCCTGAAATCACCCCATTTGAAACCTGAACAGCTATTAGTCCTATTAGTGTTGCTCCCCAGGCATTTAGAGGAATTAATGTACACACAGGTGCCGATGTTGAATCACATATATATGCTAATTTTTCCCTTGAAACCTTGAATTTATCTGTCAGTGGTCTAGCCACTGTCCCAGATGTTAGTATTGTTATCGATGATTCTATAAAAATTACAATTCCTAATATGTAGGCTAAAAACATTGCACCCTTTCTACTTTTAATGGTAGTTGTTTTTACTGTAAGGTATTTTACAAAACCATCAACACCACCGGATGCTTGAATTAATGTTATTATTCCTCCAACTAGAAAAGAAAACATAACTGTCTTAGTAATCCATCCCTCTTTAAAAACACCTACTATCTCGTTTAAAGAAGCATTAAGGGCAGTAAATACTCTAAAATCATTTATTAATAACTCTCCCATTAATATACCTACAAATAAAGATAAAAATACTTGCTTTGTTCTAATAGCTAACAATATAGCTATTACAGGCGGTAATATACTCCATAAACCAAATTCCACTACTTTCCCTCCTTTATTTTAAGCCTTTATATTTATTCGACAAAAATAAGCATTTACCTCTAAATTTCAATGCTATTTACCATAGAAAAAATAAGTAGTAATAAAAGGACATAATATTTTTATATTTAAACTACTCTTATTAATCTTTATCACAGATATATAGCTTAATAATATTAACAATAAAATAAGCCCCTATTTATTAGGGGCTTTGTAATCATTATATATTCTTTTTTTACTTTAATAATATTAATCTATATATAAAGATTTTTTAAATATAACTCTCTCGCTTTTAAGAAATACTAGTAATTAAATAACATGTCATTGCTACAACAATTACAATAGTAAATCTCAATAAATGATGTTCCTTGTAAATAATGAAAACTCCTCTCTTTATGTTTCTAACTTTTAATATTATCATCCATATGTTATTATGTCAACATATAAATACATATATTATATAAATCTTTTACTAATCTGAAAGTTAGATACGAATTTTAAATATATATTAGATAGATTCTTATAACTTAGATTAGTTACTGAATTTAATAAATAAGCTGAAGTATCAGAATCTTTTTTTCTGTATCTGTTTAATGTATTAATAATATCTTCTGCACTCTTTATACCAATGCCATGTCCATAGTATCTACCACTGCTTAAATCTATTGCATTTTCACCCTGCCACTCAGGTGTTTTTGGACTAACATCAGGATTTTTAAAATATCTACAATCCCCTGGTAGATAATCTTTTATATTTCTATAATATGTAATACCTAAGTTTCTATCTAAATAACTCCAATTCATTAAATGAATTTTAGTAAATACCTCATTAAATAGTTCTTCTCCAAAGATTTCGAGGATTGCTTTATAATATACAATGATTATAGCTGTGGCACATTCTGTCCCATATTCTCTACCATTTAAAAAAATATCTTTAATTCCTCTTGAAGGTCTAATATTTTCTTTTAAAATAAACCCCCCCTCATCAGTACGTTTCCAATAATCAGTATTACATTTAGATTTTCTAAAGGTTCTAAATGTTACTTTACTTTTATATAGATCTATTGATGCATTTATAATATTCTTCCTTAAATCCATTTCAAACTTCAATTGCTCTATTGAATCATAATAATACTTTTCTTCACTTGAAGATAATTTATTAACCATTTCTCCTCTAATACTAGTAGAAGGATATAAGCCATTAATTAAATTAGGAGGAACTATTTTTCCTGCTATTATAATCATAATATCCCTCCTAATCTCTTTTTAGCATATTCTATTTGTTTTATGAGAGGATAACTAATAAAATTATTCCACTGATATAAATTATTTGTATATAATGTTGAAGAGTAGTTTGATAAAATTTCTTTATTGTAATCACTTAATTTTTTAAATTCAACTAAAAGTCTAGTTTCTCTTTTATTTAACTTGTGTAAAATTTCTCCAGTTTTTTTTGAAACTTCTTTATTTAAATACTTAGCTTCCATATTAATAGCATAAACTTTAGGTCTACTAGTTTGTTGAAAACTCTCCCCTGTATAATACAAATAAGGACTATTTGTTTTAATCCATTTTATTACAAGGGGATAATAATCTCTTTTATTTTTACTATTTATATTTTCTATTACTGGTATGAAATTTAAAAGCCTACATGCTAAATTAAATTCCTTAAAATTTTCAGATAAAAGATGCTTAGCTATCAAAGATAAACTATCTATATCACAGGATTCAAATAAAGCCCAAACTAAATCATAAATATAATATCCTTTTCTATATCTTTTAAAAATCACATCTATTATTTTTGGTGTATAGGTTATATCATTATATACCTTTATAAGAAGTATATATGAAAAGTCTAAAATTTCATCATACTCATTATCTAAACCGTCACCATCTAATCCAGTATCTAAAATCCATTTAATAGTAGATTGAACCCTCAGAATATGTTCTATAGAATCATATTTTGTCACAATATTATTTTTTTTATCTTTAATTTCATTAATTAACTGTAAAGCAATTTTGTTACGAGGGTTTAAATCTTTGTTTAATTCAAATCTCTCTAATTCTTTTTTTATTGTATATAAAGTAGTAAATTCTAATTTCTCATCGTTTATAATTTTCCTAGTTTTTCTTATGTTTTTTTTAGCCATTATATTAAAACTTGAAACTAATTTATCCCGCCCCTTATTCTTTCTAATATCATTTAATACATTTTTTGTTCCTTTCAATATAAAAAGCTCCTTTCTATCATATTAAAATTAGACGCTTATTATATTCTATTAACTAGTTTTTAGATATATTTGTTTTTTCTTTATAAAAATAAAAAAGCTTTAATAAATAGTTATCCCATTTATTAAAGCTTTTTTAAATATATTATTTTATTTTAAGTAATTTTATAATAAAACCATAATCATTATCTAAAATTAAAACATTTCCCTTTAAAGACACATTAAATTCTGTTTTTAAAAATAAGTCTTTAAAATTTAAATATAATTTATCGTCATCTATCCATTCAGTACTAATATTCTCTTTATTTAAAGTATCATTTTTATACTTATAAAAGTTAGTAAATTTAAAACCATCATTTGAAAATTCAACCTGATTATATAAAGAGAACAACTTATCTAAACTACCCATATAACTTCCAAGTTCCATATTTTCAAGCCAATCCTTGTGTTTTTCATCTATATTTATAAGTAAATGATCATGTTTTTCTTTATTTATAATTATCCATTCTCCTTTAATGTCTTTCTTCATATTACCCGTAGTTTTTATATCTTTACTTTGTATTCCTTCTCCTATTTTCTTAAGAACTATTGTAGTATTTAAATAATTATCCTTTAAAGTTAAAATATCTTCTTTAATACTTACATCATATTTAATTTCAACTACTTTTGATGGGTCATAATCAGTTGTTGCAGTATAAGATAAAGTATCTTCATCTATCCATTTACACTTATAAGGAATAAATGAACTATAAAGCATTATCAATTCAGGATCTTTCTTACTCCATAACTCCCATAACTCAGTATTTGCATTTGTAAAGATTATTTTTCTTTTTAAATAATCTTTTTTATTTAAATTAGTATCTACATTCTTTTCATCAATTTCACTCTTATCAAAGTCAACATCTATTATTTCCCACTCAGCTAATATATCCTCTTTATAATTTCTATTTGTTTCATTAAATTCTTTTGTATTTTTACATGCACCTAATATGAATAATGACATGATTACTAGAATAACAATTTTCTTTTTCATTTTATACCCCTTTTAAACTTATTTAGTTAACAATCTCATTATACCATTTCTGGTATTTTTTTCAATACAGTTATATAACTAAATTCTTTAGGGTATCATTTTTTATACTATTTCTTTTTTATTAAGATATATCAAGCAAGCTATAAAGGATATTATACCTATAACTACAGCAGAAATCATATTATAACTACTATTTCCTATCATAGCAAATTCAAAGTTCTTTTTTATATTGGTACCTAATAAAATAGGAGCTGACCAGGGATAAAAGGCAATATATTTTGACTGACATACTATAAAAAGAATTATTTCAACAATTATACTAAATGCAATAGGTGCAACAAATCCTCTAAAAATAAGAGTAACTAAAATAATTGGTATCATTAATGGTATAAAAATTAAATAAGATTTCAAATAAAAAATCAAACTATTTATTATATTAGCCATATTTATATTTAAAAAACCACCCAGCAAACTAAATATAATCCCAAAACAGTAGGATGTTATAGTTAAAATCAATAAAGCAATCATCACTACAATTATTTTACTTATTAATAAATCACTCTTACTAATAGGGATTGTAAATACATGCTTATACATGTTATCTGTAAATTCTCTTTCAAATATATATGTTGTAAATAATCCATACAGAAGGATTCCAATAATCATAGAAATAAATAAATTTGTTTGTATCATATACTCTAAAAATTGAGCTTTTATTCCTTCACTATTTCCACTATTTATAAATACAAACCAATTTAGAAATGGTGCACATATTGAACCTATTATACACATTAAAAACATATAAGAGCGTTTCAATTTCAATAACTCTGTTTTTATTAAAACTATCATTAACAAACCCTCCCCTTTGTGATATCTGTAAAATAAGATTCTAAGCACAACGTATTTACATATAATTTTGTAACCTTTAATCCTTTGTCAATCAAAGTTTTATTTATTATATGAGAATCATTAATTCTTTCAAATATAATTATTTCATCCTTTCTAACTTCATAGGAATAAATATTTAGCTTTTCTTCTAATATCCTTACTGCTTCAAAAACATTATTAACTTTAATTTCAATAAACTTATTCACATTATTTTTAAACTCTTTAACATTAATCTCATCACAAAGTGCTCCCTTGTGTAAAATGCCAATTTTATCTGCCATTTGTTCTATTTCTGAAAGTATATGACTAGAAATCATAATAGTTAATTTTTTTTCAGTAGATAGGGATACTAAAAATTCTCTTATTTCTTTAATTCCATTGGGATCTAGACCATTAATTGGCTCATCAAGTATTAAAAGTTCTGGATCATTAATAAGTGTTCTTATAATACCTAGACGCTGTTTCATTCCCATAGAGAATTTTCTAACTAACTTATTTTTATATTGAGAAAGTCCTCCAATTTCTAAAAGTTCATCTATCTTTTTAGGCTTTGAAACACCGTATAAGTCAGCAAATATTTTAAGATTTTCATATGCCGTAAGATTTCCATAAAACCCTGGATATTCTATTAATGAGCCGACTCTTTTTAGTAGCTTATTTTTTCTTTTTATGTCTTCTCCAAATAAATTAATACTTCCTGATGTAGGTTCTGTTAGCCCTAAAAGCATTTTCATTGTTGTTGTTTTCCCTGCTCCGTTATTGCCAAGAAAACCATATATTTCACCCTTTTTCACATTAAGATTTAGATTATCTACAACAATCTGATTTTTATATTTTTTTGTCAAGCCATTAGTTGAAATTATATCCATAAATGCACCTCCAATATTTTAAGTAAAGTCTGTATTTTATATGTTAATAAAATATGTAATAATTACTATTGTACCTAATATTAAACAATAGTACCCAAAGTAATATAATTTGTTTCTTCTTATTAGCTTTAATAAAAATTTAAT
This sequence comes from Bacillota bacterium, assembly GCA_009711785.1. Taxonomy (GTDB): domain Bacteria; phylum Bacillota; class Clostridia; order Tissierellales; family MES13; genus MES13. The sequence goes on along the minus strand of VENA01000068.1, from coordinate 56,938 downwards.
ACATATATATCCCACTATTGCTGAAAAAAGAGTACCAATTATATAAGGTGGTGTTATAATACTAGAAATAGAACTTAGTGGAATATCCTTAAATTGTAATAACATAGCTCCAAATACTGCCGGTAAAGACATTAGAAGCGAAAACTTCACAGCTAATTCTCTATCTAATCCTTTTATTAAACCTGCAACTATAGTACTACCAGAACGTGATATTCCTGGTAAAGCGGCTAATCCTTGAAAAACACCTATTGTAATAGCATCAAAATAAGATATATCTTTCTCTTTTTTAAAACCAAATTTAATTTTCCTTGTATATGATAATAATCCACCTGTTATGATTAAACAAATACCTGGGACTAATATCATATCAAATGATAAGATAATTATTTTCTCTAACAAAAGACCAATAATTGCAGTAGGTATACTTCCTATAATAATTAACATTACAAACCTTTCTTCATTAGTAACAATTATCTTAGGTAACTCTTCTTTTTTATTTAGAATAAAATTAATAATAAATTTAGTATACAAATAAAAAGATGCGTTTTTTATTATTTTTATCCCGTTTAAAACCATACTAAGAACATCTTTATAATATACTGTAATTATCGCAATAAGTGTACCAATATGGAGTAAAACTTCAAATAATATGTTATCAAAATGTAGTCTGAATATATATCTTGATATTGCTAAATGACCTGAACTACTAACAGGTAAAAACTCTGTTAATCCTTGTATTATACCCATGAAAATTCCTTGAAATAAAGTCACATAATTCCCCCTCAATATCTTCTTTAGTAATTAAAAGATTCGCACCTTAAATAATTCAGTGCGAATATCTTACTAACTATATTATATTCAGATAATCTTACATGCCATTTAACTAAATCTTAAATTTTTCTTAAATCAAAATTTTATAAAATTTAGCGTGTAAGTTTCTCTATTTTTTTATCACAGGGAAACTAACTATAAAACTAGTCTTTTCATTGGGTATACTTTCTACTGAAATTGATCCATCATTTTTTTCAACAAGGGCTTTAGCTATAGCAAGACCTAGACCACTGTTTTTACCATTAGTTAAATTCCTTTTATGTAATCTTAAAAAAATCTTCTCTATATCATCTTTAATACCTACTCCCTTATCCCATATATTAATATAATATCGCTTTTTCAATATTTTACTATCAACCCCAATAATACCTCCATCTTTTCCATGGGATATTGCATTATTAATTAAGTTTCTAATGACCCTTTTAATTGAATACTCATCTGCGTAAATATAAACATCTTCATTAATGATATTATTTATTAAATTTATATTTTCCTCTTCTAAAATAGGGATAAACTCAATTAAAGTATCTGTAAGAATAGAATTTATATTTAATATTCTCTTATTTAGAACTATTTCATTTGAATTTGCCTTTGCAAGTTCAAAAATATCATCTAAAGTAATTTTTAATTGTCTTGATCTATTATTTGCAATCTCTAGATATTTTTTCTTTTCTTTATTCGTTTTAGCTATAGAACTTTCTATCGCATCAAGATATCCAATTATTGAAGTTAAAGGTGTTCTTATATCATGTGATATATTAGAAAGAAGCTCTTTTCTTCTTTTTTCATTGTTATCCATTTTTATAATATGTGATTGATAATTTTCAATCAACTGATTAATAAGAAAATTTACATTAGAATAATTTGATTTATCATTAGATAATAATCTAGAATTTAAATTACCGTCTAAAACCCTTCTAATTATTATCTCTCTTTCTTCTTCATTTTTAGTGTAATTATATCTCAAATTAATTATATAAAAAATCGTAATAATTAATAAAATAAATAATAAAACGTTTAAATTCATATAACTTATCCTTTCTAATGTAATTTTTCTTATTTACAATTACCAACAAACTTATAGCCTAATCCCCATACAGTCTTTATGATTTTAGGATTAGAAGGGTCATCTTCAATCTTACTTCTAAGTCTTCTTATATGTACCATAACAGTGTTATCATCTTCATAATATTCATCCTTCCAAACATTTTTAAATATTTGTCCTTTGCTAAATACCTGAGATTCATTTTTTGATAAAAATACTAATAACTCATATTCTTTTGCTCTAAGTTTAACTTCTCTTCCACCTTTTTTTACTATAGCTTTTGTTGTATCTATAATTAAATTATTAAAAATCAATTTTTCTATTCTTTCTTTGTCTAAATTATATCTTCTTAAATGGGATTCTATCCTTGCAATTAACTCATTCATATAAAAAGGCTTAACAACATAATCATCTGCCCCGGATTTTAATCCGATAACCCTATCAACTTCTTTATCCTTTGCAGTTAAAAGTATTATTATTGGGTTATGAAGTTCTCTTATTTTTTTTAATAAATCTAAACCATCTAGCCCTGGCATCATAATATCAGTAATTACCATATCATAGACATTTTTTTTGAATAGTTCTAACGCATCGCTACCATTATAAGCTTTATCTACTAAATATCCTTCAACTTCTAGATATCTAACTAAAAGATCTGTAATTTCAGGATCATCATCCACTATTAAGATTTTAATTTTCTCTAAATCATTGTGATTATCTCTTTTATTATTCTTTACTTTCATCTAGATTCATCCTCTATTTCTAAAATATTCTATAATATAATAAGTTTTCTTAAAATTAATATAAACTTATTCTTAGTACTTTCCTTTTAATAATAAATCCTTAATAGGTAACTAATTATCTATTTTAAAATCAATTTTCTTACCAACAACTATATTTTTATATCTACTTTTGAATCTATCTTTAAATTGATTAATAGTCCATTTAGAACTATCATGGGGAGATATTCCAACTACCTTTACATCTTTTTTTATTAATAAATCAATTGAATTATAGACTTCTGATTTTTTATATCCCTTCCAAGGAAGTTTAGGTGCAGCTATATTTTGAACTATTGATTTATAACTAAGTTTATTAGATATAGGATAATGTAAACCTCCTATTACTCCATAAATAGGTTCATCAAATATATCTTCTGCTCTTTTTATAATACTTTTAATAGAAGGATGACCACAACCAATTATTAAAACAATGCCCTTATTTTCTAAATTAATAGCTAATGTTTGTTCTTTAGTAATACCCATAAGCCATATAGCTCTACTTATAGTTCCTGTACTATATATACCTTTAGATAATCTTTTTGGTTTATTAACTACCTTTATTTTAGTATTATTATATTCCATTTTTTCCGGCGTATATGCTATAACATTTTCTAACTTAACATTTTCTTTAGATAAGGAAAATGTTCCATCTAATCCATGTCCTCCAGTGTGATCAGGGTGATTGTGTGAAATAAAAATATCATCTATTTCGTTAATATTAATATTTAAATACTTCATATTTTTTAATAATATAGAAGGGTGTTCATTATTTTTATTAAATCCTACATCAAATAAAATAGTTCTATTATCAGCTTTAATTAAGTATGAAACCCCTGCTTCAGTTAATAAATCACTATTCTTCGTATCATACTCAACTATAGGTAATATACTTAGATTCTTAACACTATCTACGTTTTGAAATTTGCTTATATTAATTTCCTTCATTTGTCTGTTTACAATTTCCTTATCTTTATAAAATTTAAAAGTGAAGAAGATTATAATTAAAGCTAAAATCAAAAGTAATATAAGCAAAACAAATTTTATTTTATTTAAAATAAATCCCACTCCTTTCTTTATAAACATAAAATTATTTATCAACTACTTTGTAATTATAGTCTGATAAAGGTTTCTCTGTAGATTTATATATTAAATACCCAAATACTAAATTGACTAGTGCACTTAACCCTCCTACACCGATATATGCTACTTCAGGAAATATAAAAATAAATATTGAACTAATAATAAATCCTAAAAGGGCTAAAATAAGGTGTAAAAATTCATAATGTATCCAAACAAATATTAATAAATGTGCTGCATTTATTAAAGCTATTGTAGAAGGAATATAATCTAATTTATAAGATTGAATTATTACAATTAAAGGGTATAAAAATGCAAATAGCATATTTGTAATTATAACCAATAAATTATATGAGCTCTTCTCAATTTTAGCACCGGAAATTTTGGATATTATACTACCCACTATAGGAATTATAAAGATACCTCCAAATATATAATAAATAGAAGCAATTTCCTTTGAAGTCACTAAAGAAACAATTACTGCTAAAATCCAAAATAATCCTCCTGCAAATACACCAGAACTTCCTCCTCTAGTATTTTTTATAAAATCTAATCTTTCCTGCGTAAGTAAAATTTTCCCTTTAATAAACGGTAATTTCATAACTAATCCCCTTTTATTTACTAATTATTACTTTGATGTTTGATATATTCTACATAAAGTATCCCTACCAAAAGCCTCTCTTTTGCTTTCATCTACAAAATCAAAATCTGATTTTTCTAAAGCTTTCCAGGATGCTTTATTATTACTATCCACAATTCCCAATATTTTCGACACCTTAAGGTTTTTAAAGGCCCAACTTGTTATACTTTTAATAGCTTCTGTGGCATAACCATTCCCTTGAAAATTTTCACCAATAGCATAACCAATTTCTACATCTTCATCTATTGGACTTAAACCTATATGACCAATAAGTTCGTTTGTTTCTTTCAAAACAATTCCTATAACATATGGACTCTCATTAGGTGTAGGTATCTCTTTATATTGAGATATTAAAAAGTTTAATACCTCTTTTGTCTCGTGTTTGTCTTTATAAACTTGATCGGGTATCCACTTATGTATACTTTCTTCTTGACTTAATATAAAGACATCTGATACATCTTCCATATTAAAAGGACGTAAAATTAAGTTTTCTGTTTCTATAGTATTATTTTCCATTACAAGTAAACCTTCCTTTTCATATTAAATTTATTACTAAATTTTTTTACGAGCAATTAGTCTTGGAAAAGTTAGATACTTTCCATTATCAGCAAGTAATAACTCAGTATCACCATTACGTTTACATAATCCTGATTCCTTCAGAGCCTTTTCCCACTTCATCCAAATATCCCAACTATTTGGTAATGTATCTGCTTTTTCTATCTTAACTAACCCAGTCTTTTCTAAGTGTCTTCTCCACCAGTCTATCGAATGAAAAGTATAAAATTCATTATCCCAAACATCTCTTAATTCATTAGGTACATTATCAAATTCATTTAATAATCCAGGCACTACTATCCCTATTTGTCCATTAGATTTTAAATATTTAGAAAACTCTAAAAAGAAAATTTCATCTGTACCAAAATAATGATATGCACCAATGCTAACTATAGCATCGAAAAAATCATATGGAAAAGGAAGTGAATGTACATCAGCATGGATAGGATAAATTTGATCTTCTAAACCTTCATTTTTAATACGTTTTAAATTATCAGTAGCACTAATCCACAAATCAGTGGCCCATACCTCTACTCCAAACTCTTTTGCAAGAAAAATTGAACTCATAGCCATGCCACATCCTATATCTAGTACTTTCATACCTGGTTTTAAATCCATTTCATTTGTTAGAAATTCTGTTAGCCATATTGAATTAGGTCCCATTTCATTTTTACACATCCACTCAAAATCATACTTTTGAGAACGTGGAAATTCTTTAAGTTCTATATTTTTAGTCATATAATCCTCCTTTTATATTTAACCATCATATTCAGTTGAAAGCATAGCATATCTAAAAGCATCATTCCATATAGGTTTTCCATCTAATGTTTTTTTAAAGAAAATATTTTTAATAAAATGTGCTTCTTTTCTCATTGATAAACGTTCAAGAAGTTTCCATGATGGCTTATTCTCAGCACAAACACCGGCAACAATTCTATGGGCATTTTTAACTTTAAATCCATATTGTAAAATAGACTTACATGCTTCAGTTGCATATCCATTACCATAGTATTTAGGATTAAAAACATATCCTATTGTCCAAGTTTTTAATTTATCTGGCTCTAATTGAGCAAAATAAACATGTCCAATCATTTTTTTGCTTTTTTTAAGACATACTGCCCAAAACATATCTCTTTGTTCATAAGCTCTAGATTTAGCTTCTTCTATACAATCGTTTTTAGTAAATGCATTATAGGGTTCATATTTTACAACCTCTGGAATTGATAAATAATCGTATAAATCTTTCCAATCCTCTTTATTAAACTTACGAACTATAAGTCTTTCAGTTTCCCTTTCTAGCATAAATTCCCCCCTTTAGGAATATAAAAAATTAAGACTTTACTTTTTCCATAACTATAAACTTAAACTTATCATCTTCAATATATTCATCTACCCTTTTAAAATCTAATTTTTCAAATAGTTTAAGTGCTGGTATATTAAATTCACTAGTTTCTATATAAACCTTCTCATTATCTGTATTATTAAATATGTACTCAATAACATTCTTTATAGACTTATAAGCTATACCCTTTTTGAAATATCTCTTATCTCCAATTATTACACCCATTTCCCCCTGTTTTTTTATCTTATCAATGCTAAATAAATTTACAAAGCCAATAGGATAATCATTATGGTTAGTTATTATAAAATATTTATATTTTCTTTTTATAAAATCCTGATTGATAATTTCAGTTTCAAATTTTTTACAAAAGACTTTACATTCTTCTAATAATTCTTGAGGACTCTTAGGTATTGGTTTTGGGTCATATTTATTTAATTCTTTATCTATATTCCACATAAACAAATAATTAATATCATCACTAGATACATCCCTTATTTTTATCTCATCATCTTTGTAATAAATCATAAAGCTCCTCCCTTTAAAATTAAAATATTAATCTATTAAATAGAGTACATGTTTAGATAATGGACTATGTTTATCTAGATTCGGATGGTCAAATTCACCTATTTTTTTCATACCAATTTTTTTCATAACACTTTCAGATCTAGTATTAATTTTAGCTGTAAAACTAAATATCTTACTAAATTTTAATTTATTTAATCCATAATCTAGACAAGCTTTTGCCCCTTCAGTTGCATATCCATTTCCCCAAGCTTCATATTTTAAACGCCAACCTATTTCAATACAAGGGGTGAAGTTAGCATCAAAGTTTGCTTTATGAAATCCAATGTAACCTATAAATTCTTTATTATGCTTTAATTCAACCGCATAGAGTCCATAACCTAATTCATCAAATTCTGTTTTAATTTTATTAAAAAAATTATCTGTTTCCTCTTTACTAAGAATATTAGGAAAATACTCCATTACTTTAATATCCTTATTCATACTTCTAAATTCTTTTAAATCTTTATGGTTCCAGTCTCGGAAAATCAAACGTTTTGATTCAAAATAAATCATAAAAACCTCCATAAAATTATTGCTTTAATCCTTAGTATTTTTCAATTTTCTGATAATTCATTATCTTATAATATTATAACATTAAAGTTTAGATTAAATAGAAAAATTTGTTATAAAATCCTTTAAATTAATTTAATAATTCAAATTAAATAATTAATTCAAAATGGTATTCTTCTTGTTTTGTAACTTCTTTGAATTTACTCTCTTTAAATTTAAACCCTAATTTTTCTAATATTTTTCTTGAAGCAATATTTCTCGGATCTACAGAGGCTAAAATCCTTTTAATATTTAAGTTTTTACGGGCATAATTTATACATGCACTAGCAGCTTCAAAGGCATAGCCCTTTTTCCAATAATTTTTATTTAAATGATATATCAATTCAATTTCATCCTCTTTATTTGTTGGATTAAAACCACAAACTCCTATAATATTTTTATTCTCTTTTAATTCTAATACAAATGGTGAATACCCCTTTTTATTCTGTAAGTTTATATAATACTTTAAAGCTTTTAATTCCCTTTCTTTAGTTCCTGGACCACCACAATATTTCATTACTTCTTCATTTCCCCAAAAGTTCATTACAGAGTCTATATCCTCAATCTTTAATGGTCTTAATAATAATCTATTTGTTTTAATGTTTTTCAATATAATACCTCCTCTATAAAGTTTATCTCTAACTTAAACTAATGGTATGTAAAGATTTAGTAACATAAATACAGATAAACTGAATATATCTATTAAAACATGGGATAAATAACAATACCATAAACTCTTTGTTTTAAGATATATAATTGACCAAACTATACCCATAATTGCAAATAATAAAGTAACTAATAGACTATTATATCCAATGGAAAATACTCCCCATATTAATTTATGGCTTAAAACGAATAATAAAGTACTATAAAATATAGCTATCCATTTTTTTCTAAATGGTAAAGTATTAAGTAATACACCCCTCCAATAAACTTCTTCAAATAATGGATTTAATATAGAAAACAGTAACCAAATTATAATAATAAAGAGATTTTTTAATAGTCCTATATTTAAAATAAAATTTAAAAAGGGTATTAAAGAGAAAATCAATAATACTATTAATAAATTTTTACTTTCCCTTGGTTTATTAAACATATCTTTTATATTTATATTTTTACGTTTAGTAAAAAATAACAATGTAGCCCAATATATTAATGATACTGGTAAAAACGTCCATTCATACATAAATGTACTAAATACTTTTGCTGTTAAAAATCCTAATATAATAATTATTAATGGTGATAAAATACTAACGATATTTTTTTTCATATTATATCCTCCTAACTTATATTAAAATAAAAGAATCATTTCTATTTCTTTTTTATTAACTCAATTGCCTTTTTCATCTGTGGGTCTAATTTATTTAAGTAATCTTTTAAAGTATAAGATACTTTATAATCTGGAATTATACCTCTTCCTTTTTTAAGATTAGTTACATCAGTTTTAATTACCATTGTTGAATAATATAATCTAAGCTTAGTATTTTTAAGGGAAGTAAATTTACCCCCATCAGTTACTAAATATGAACCTCCTGACTCCTCACCAATAAACTTTCCAATATTATAATTTCTAAGAAGGGAAATTAAATGTCCTGAAGTTGAAAATGTAGCTCCATCTATCAAAGTATAAAGATTACCTTTAAAACTATTTTTAGCTGATATTACAGGCCATCTTAAGGCAAAATATATAGGTATATTATCATCAAAATATGGGGTGTTATTATTATTAAGATATGAATATAAAAAACCAGCAGGTTCTGGACTTCCTCCCCAATTACCCCTTATATCTAATATAAGATTATCTATTTTCCTTTCATTAAGTTCTTTAAAAAACTTATAAATAAAACTTTTATAGTTTTTCATATCTTTTATGTTAAAGGATTTAATTGTCAATACTGCATAATCATCATAAAACTCACTATAATAAGTATCTTTATCTAATCTATCAATAAAATATATACCTAAAGCAGTCATATCCATATTACTTTCTCTTTTAGCTGATATAACCTCTTTTAATTCTTTATTATCCTTTGGCTTTTTATATGTTACTTTATACTTTAAAGAATTATCTACATAATAATAATAAATTCCATTAAACCACTTGTTTATAATCTGATATTTTTTCGTTAAATTATATCCATCTGCAGTTAAATTATTTAAAAGTATATTAATTATATCCTTAACTGATTTTCCATTAATAGATATTATCTCAGACCCCTTTGGTATATCAGCAGTTGATAAGTTTTTAGTAACGTATAATCTATTATTTATGACCTTTACCACTAGAGGCAGATATTTTCCATTTTCATTTAAATACATCTCATACTCTTTAGATACGCTAATATTTGTATGACCACATTTTAAACTAGATACAATAGGTGATATTATACGATAAAATTCTAATTCCCCCATATCATGGGTTAATTTAGCATACTGCTTATCAAATAATCTTTTTAACTTATCATCTTTTATATAAAGCTTTGTATGTTCAGATTCTATTATATTTCTAAATTGATTAAAATCCTCCCTTAACTTCTTAACTTCATACTTTTTCTCATTTATCATGTTAATTTTTTCTTTACTTACTTCTTTTGTCCTACAGGCACTAAAAGTAAATATTATAATACCTATTAATAATAAAATAATTAGTCTTCTCTTTTTTTTCATAACAATTCCTCCTAACATCTCTATAACTTTAAAAAGTATTTACTATTTTTATACTAAATTTATTATAATATTTAACATAAAAAAAAGCACCTAACTAAAGTTAGGCTTTTTAGAATTTAGCGCATAATCTTAAAAGAATCGTTAATCACTTTTAAAGAGTAACTGCTTTTATTTAATATTTTTTTTATATTGGTAACTTCTTGTCCCTTATAGTAAATTTTTCTATTAGCTTTAATATTTTTAAGAGCATTATAATTTTTTATCTCAACACCTAAAAAATTTATTTCTTTTAAATTTCTAAAATTCTCTATTCCATCTAAACTCTTTAACTTACAAAAGCTAATTCTTAAACTCTCTATACTTTTTAATTCTTTAAAAATTGATAGATCATCTAAAGTTAATCCTTGGATTTCTAATTTCTTTAAATTAGGAAAATTTTCTATACTTTTTTCAGTATCAACATTTAGATAAGAAATATCTAGTATTTCTAAACTATCCATAGTTTTTAATTTTCTTAAATCACTTAAATTTATATTTTCTGTTCTTAAGTATCTTAAATTTTTTAATAAAGAAATATTATATATGTTTTTAATATTAATACCATCAATAATTAGGCGATCTAAATTTTTTAAATTTTCTATGCCCTCTAAATTATAATGAGACTTTGTATGTAAATTGAGGTATGATATCTTTTTTAAATTAGATTCATTCATTTTCCCTTTATAGGCATACCCATCTAGTTTTTCATTTATTCTTTCTTCTATTTTCCAATCTTTAATTGCTTTTGTAGAATTTTCATAAAAGTTAATAGAAACTACAAGTAATATAATAAAACTAATAATTATTTTCCCTTTTATATTATTCTTTTGACTATCGATACTTAAATAATAAAGGATAGAAATTGAAAAATAAAGCATAAGTATTATGCTATAAGAAGTATCAATATCAACTTTATATAAAACGGTCCCTAATCCTGTAATAAAACTAAAGAGTTTAAAATCATTTCTATTAAATCTTTTTATTAAAAAATATTTAATTATAGTAACTCCTAAATATATAATAAATGCGAAAGCATATGTTCTTTTAAGGGAATAAAATAACATTTTATATTTCGATAGATATAAAAAAGCTGTTACCACTATACATAATGTGAAAATTATATAATCTTTTATAAAAGAGCTTTTCTCTTTAGCCATTAAACCACTCCCTTCCCTAAATATATTCTATAATAAATACATTTTTCCTTTATTTAACATTATAAAACAGATGCTTCCTAGCACCTGTTTTATAATTTAATTAATTTCTTCTATGTCTTCTATATTATTAAAATAAAGCATACTAAATATCATCATTAAAACTCCCCCTGTTATCGGCAATATATATGGATATACTCTATTTATTATTATTCCTGATATTATTAATGCGATCGGTAATGCTATTTTCCCAAGGGTTATACCAAAACTTAAAACCCTGCCCCTAAAAGACTCTTCTATCTTGCTTTGAAGTATATATAATATAGGAATATCAATAAACGATATCATAATACCAATTAATAACATAATAAAACTATAATATATTAGTAAAAATATTTCATTAAAGTAACTATTGAAAATCATTGGTAAGCCTATACTTATCATTCCAAATGAAATAACTTGACTAGTTAATAATAATATTTTTCTATATGAATACTTATCTGTTATTCTTTTTATGAAAATTGCTCCAATAATCAGCCCCATTGGAAATGATCCTTGTATTATGCCAAAATAATTAGGACTTAATTTTAAAACTTCGTTTATAATATAAGGTAGTGGGACTGATACTGATAATCCTAAAAAGAAATTTAAACCAATAAAAACACAAATTAAACCAATAACTCCCTTTTTATTTATCGTATAATAAAATCCTTCTTTTATATCTTTAATTAAATTAATCTCTTTATTATCATTTTCATCCTTTGTATAATTTAAATTAAAGTTTATAAACATTTCTAATATCCCTGAAATAATAAAAGAGATACCATTTAATATTATGAAAAAACCAATATCCATAAAGGCAAATATTAATCCTCCTACCATGGGACCTAAAATTGAAGATGATGAATCTAATATTTTACCTATTGAATTAATATTCATTAGTTTCTCTTCTGATACAATGTTAGGTTTGGCTGCTTCTAAAGCAGTTCCAAAAACAGTTGTAAATGTAGTTAGTAAAAAAGTTGTTATATATATCATAAAAAGAGTTAAACCATATTCTAATTTTATGAAATATAGTAAAACTAAAATCACACCATTTAGTAAATCCATAAATACAACTATCTTCTTTTTATCAATTTTATCTGCTAAAACCCCAGCAAAGGGATTTATAATTATTATAGGTAACGTTCCTAAAACTAAAGTAGTTGCAAAGGATAATCCAGATCCAGTTAGTTTAAGGACATATAACCCCATTGCAAAAGAATATATAGATGTTCCAAATAATGAAGCAAGCTTTCCAAATGCAAATAATATCATATTTGAATTACTATTTTTACATACAGCTAATTTTTTTAATGTCATTTTTACCCCTCCTCTTTCTTACTTTAAGTATAATAAATAGGGTATAGACTATATAAATAGGCAATTCAACAAAATTTCTTTCAAAAAATATATAAAAGATAGGGTTAACCCTATCTTTTACCATAGAATAAATATGGTTGTACTTTTTCATCTTCATTAAAATAATCTTCGTATTTTCCACCCTCATCTATCACATCTGACATTATCTCATATATAACTTTATAGTTAAGTTTAGTTAATTCTTTTTTTACATTGTTAAGCATAAAGTTTTTTCTAAATTTTTTATTTATAATATTATTAGCTCCAAAATTTTTAAATATAATATAGCTACCAATAATTAATACTTTCTCCTTTATATATTTATCAACGGATTTAAGTAAAAAATCTTCATGTTCAAAGGAATAATTACTTGTTCCTGTATAATCTATAACTATGTCAGCTACCTTTTCCTTTAAAGGCATCTCTAAAAAATCTGCACAAATAAAAATTATATTCTTTTTTACTTTTGATTTTTCAAGCATTCTCTTTAAGAACATATGTCTTTCAATATTATGATCCACTGCTATATATACTGAATTATCAGGAAGTTCATTATATATATATCTTAATAGAAATCCTGATCCTGAACCTAGATCTAGAATAACTTTATTTTTAAAATCATTAAAATCCACTTTTTTATGAATCCATTCAAGACTTGAGTATACTTTTTCAAGATACTTTGGACTAGTTTCATTTATATAACCAACAATATGATCATATTGAATTTTGTCATCAGTGCATAAAAATTTATTATTTGCTAACAATATTCCATTCCTTATTACATAAGTTTCCCCACAATCACATTTAAGCTCTCCATTTATTATTTTATTATCTTCTATACTACCTTTATCTAATACTAATCTTCCACCGCATTTTAAACATTTAAAAAGACCTATCATGCTTATATCTAAACCTATTTTGAAATTCTCACTATATTCCAAAGTTGATAATTCTTCTATCTTTTTTGTAAGCTTCATTAAAGAATTTGATAAGTTATTAATTTCTTTTTCTATTTGATTTTTTTTATTAATAAAAAATTCTTTATAACATTCATACTCTTGATACTGGGTAAGCTTACCTAATCTTTTATATGTAAATAATGAAGTTATTTCCTTTAAAGTAAAACCCATTTCTTTTAATTCTAATATATCATTAACATCATTTTTACATCTTTCATCAAAGTCATAATGGGCCCCCTTCTTATCTGGAATAATTAATCCTAACTCCATATAATGTCTAATAGTATCTATAGTTAAATTAATTTCTTTAGAAAATTTTCCAATCTTCATTAAATCACCTACTTTTAAATTTTTCACAAAGACATACTTTACTGGTGTTTAATAATTCTAGAAGTGCCTTATTACATATGTTTTTTAGTCTTTTATAAGTTTTTTTATCAAATTCAGTTAATCCTTTCTCACTTATTTTATATGATTCATATAATTGAGAAATATATCTATTTAATGAACTAACATCAAAGTCATAGTTACTATATATAAGCTTAAAATTTCCTAAAGTCAATTGGGTTAAAAACAATTTATAACATATGTCTTTTAATGTCTTTAGTACATAACTTCTATCTTCTAACTTACTTTTACCTACCTCTACTAACCTTTTTTTATATCTTATAAAATATTATTAATATTCTTTACAAAAATTGAAATATTTAATATAAATTATACCATACAAGTTTTTATTTGGCAGTAATTCGTTATGAAGTAGTATATATTAGAAGTTATATTTATTAATATAATTAAAGGACTAACATAAATGTTAGCCCTCTTAAATTATTAGAATTTTCCTTTTTAAAATGGCTGTGTTAGTGAATTGTGTTGGTAGATAAAGACCACAATGGTAACCCCATTGTGGTCTTTATCTTAATATTCTATAATTTCATTAAATTTAACTTTCTCATTATTAAATTTATCAAGCATTGGTTCTTTTTCTTTATCCCCATCCATTAATTTATCTTCTCTCACTACAGATAATAGTTTCCACTGCCCTTCTTTCTCAATAAATGTATATTTTCTTAGAGTCCACATATTTCCCCTCCAAGACCCTTTGTAGTCATCTATCCAATAATTTTCATCAGTATAGCCCCAATACATTTTGGTCAATACATATTTGTACTTATTTTGTTTTTCAGTATAGACATTTGAAATTTCAGACTTATTAATTTCCCATGGCAGTTTTTCCATGTTTTTGCTTTCTAAATATTGTTGAGGACTAGAGTGTCTCACCTGAATTATTGGACACTTGCTAAAATGAAACTCCTTTAAGCCGTCAGTTGAATGGTCTACAAAACTAGAAAGATGAACCTCTATTTCCTTTAATTGTCTAGAATAATCTTTATAACTTATTTCTAAGTTATAATATTTGCCATCAGTCTTTTCTATGTGCTTTACTAATCCTAATATCTTCTTATCAGAGTCAATTTCTTTACTGATAGTATGCTTGTTTGATTCGCATCCAACTGGAATAATTAGTAATATAAAAATCATTAAGAATAAAAATATTTTTTTCATCCAATCCCCCATAATTTTATGTGATTCCATTATTATACATTTTAAATGCAATATATTTAAGTTCTAAAATATAGTTTCCCTATTAATATATATATAATTAACTCCATAAAATCTTTCTCATAACTAACCCACTCTGTACATTATTACTATTAAATCTAAAAGCTGACTTAACTTCAAATAATTCTCTAAAACCCTGTTTTTCATACATTTGTTTAGCTTTCTTAAATTCATATGAAACTAATAAAATTACGCTTTTAATTTTATTACTATTTGATTTATGTTTATTAATTAAAAAATTAAACATATTTGAACCGTACCCAAATCCTCTATATTCTTTTAATAATCCCATTGATGATATATATAACTCATTTCCATTATTAATATGACATTCGGATATAGAGTGCCCTAATCGAAAAGCATCAATATTCAAATCATCATTAAAATTCCAAAGCTCAGAACATATATAACCAATAACTTTATTATTCAATGTAGCTACTAAAAAACCATCGTTAAAGATCCTAATGCGTTCCTTAAAAACATGTTCCTGTTCGATAATATTATTATCAAAAGAATCTTTTTCTATTTTCATTATATCTTTAATATCTCCTAATGTTGCCTTTCTAAAATTTATTTTATTCATTAACTTTCCCACTTTCTATATTAATTTTTAATTGCTGGTATATACAATTTTTTAAATTCAACTCCAGGTATAAATCCAAGTTCATAATAAACAGATTCAGCACCGTTTCCAATGGTTACAAATAATCTGACTACAGGATATTTTTTATTTAATACAGTTAATGCTTTTTTTAGCATCATTGAGGCAAGGTGTTTTCCTCTATAAGATGGATGAACCCCTATAGTATGTATTAATGGCCATTCTTCAAAGGAAGATACAAGACAAGCACCAATTAACCTTTTTTCTTCTTTATCAAATATAAGTGTAGAAGCTTCAAGTAGTATACCTTCAGTATATTTAAAATAATCATTTATTTCACCTATGTAATCTTTATAACTACACTCTTTTCTTTTTGATTCATCAATATAATTACTATCTATATCCCCCTTAAAACTTTCACTAAATAGTTTAGCAATCTCTATATCATAGGATTTTTCCGGTATCTTTATTAATAAATTATTATTCCAATTAATTTTAAAAGTCTCAGTAGGTCTCATCATCCAACGTCTACTTTTACTAGGCCAAAACCCTAACCTTTCAAAATATTGAGATTGTTCTAAAGGTATTTGAAAAGCATTTATATCTTTATTAGTATCTGATAACTTTATCAATTCTTTTTTCAATAATTTAATTATTTCAAATTTGTTTTCAAATGGAGGTATAAAAAATAATCGTGATACTAAATTAGGTTCTATTATTACACCGCCAACTCTTTTTTCACAAGCTTTTATCCAATAGAAACTTTCTTCTTTAGCAAATGGATTATCAAGGCTTACAGCTAAACGTAAATCCCAATGTTTGACTGCGAATCTATTATTAGTCCTATCTCCATATACTGAATCATATACTGCAAATTCTTTTTTATTAGCTCTTACAATAGAATATTTATCTGATAATTTTAAATTATCTATGTTACTTGATTTTTTCATATTAAACTTTTCTCCTTTATATATTTCATTTAGTTATTTTTCTTAAGTAAACTTATAATTTTTTCTACATAATTTTCCCCTTTACAAACTACATGGTAGTTATTAGTGTAAATAGCATCTTTGCATAAAATTATATCTTTCCCATATTTTCCTAACTTAATGAATATTAATGGTTCACATTTTATTATTTCATTCTTTGCTTCTTTAAAGGGTATACCTTTAAGATATGTAATAAGTTCTTCAATAGCAAAATCATTAGTGATAACTTTTCCTTCTTTATATTTTCCTCTATAATGATACTTTATAGTTTTTATTTCTTCATTACTAATATCCCAAAGAGCATGGTAATTTCCCTCTGTCCTTTTTACTTTAATATGCATTTTTTGATATTCTTTAAAATTATTAAGATAAAAAGAAGTGGTAAACTTCATACTTAAATCCCTTCTGTATTTTATTATTTCATACCTAACATTTCCTTTTGATGTTATCTCACCATATTTATTATATTCATTATTATCCTCATCAAATTTACCATGACTATATCCAGTATTACAATTTTTAATTACTCCTTCATTAATAGTTTTATTTCTGTTTTCATATTGTAAATCAAAATACATATTAGTAAACTCTTTAAAAATTTCTCCCTTAAATGATATATTCGTTTCACCTCCGTTTTTATAAAAACGGAAATCATTATCTAATTCTTCTCTCCATACTTCCATTCTTATTAACCTACTATCTATATAGTTATCTTTATTAACTTTGTTTTTGTAGACATCAAAATAAACATAGGCTGGAATATTTAAAGCTTTTTTATAGGGCTCTAGTTTATCTGACAATTTTACTTTTTTGATTCTTAGATAATATTTGTTTTGATTTGCTATAATTACAGTATTGTTAATATAAGGTTTTAATAAAAATTTTAACTCTTTATCTGTTTTCTTCATTAGCTTCTTATCTGTATTCCAAGAATACATTTTAAAAGATACAAATAACAATGAAATAACTAATATAACTATCCAATTTTTACTTTTCAAAAATAATCATCCTCTGCTGCTAAAGTTATTGTATTTTAATAATCTGTTCTTTAAAATATAAAATATCAAAATTACTCATAATATCCTTTCTTTCATTTAATTTAATTATATAAGCTTAGGATTGAATTAGCACCTAACTAAAGTATTGTTTTAGTATTCTAATTAATCATTTTATGTGTGTAGAATTACTGAACTTCTATTCTATTTTATAGCTTTAATATTTGGAGTCCAGCTATAATACCGACCCGATTTTGCTTTAAAGGTAGATGTAATCTGCCAAGTTGGTATAAGGTATCCTGTGTTTTTATTAAAGTAATATGACGGCTCAACAGAAGTCACATAAGCTGTACCTGTCCATTCCCCTACTCCGATATCCTGAGCTACTTTTATTGAATCTCTAGGAGAGATAGTTTTAACCTCTTTAACAAATTCATTATAGGTGCGATAATCAGAAATACTGAGTAGTCTTCCTCCTTCTCCTATTTCTACATGGATATCTCCCCATACATTCACACGATTAGTTATCATTATACTTTTAAATTCCAAATGTAAGTTATTATTACTATAATTGTCGTTTATACCCATGTACCTTACTGTGTCAGGTGAAATTTGAAATTTCTTTAAATACTCATAGGCAAGCTTAACTGCTTCGTCTTCATTGGGAAGTTTTGATATTTCAACTTTAATATCTGTATCACGAGAAAATGTAATACGCCAAGTATTATACTCATAAATGTATATGGCTTCGTTTTTGTTATTTTTACAAATACTACACCCGTCTGTATTATTAAAATCCCCTGTAAAGCCTGTATTAGCTTTCAATCTTTTCTGTAATTCTTTAAGACTCTCAATTTGAATATTTTTATAAACTTTTAATGTTGTTTCCTCATCGGTAATATTATCTGATATTTCAATATTTATTGGCTGTAAATGCCCATAATATATGTATCCATATTCATTATTAGTATTAATTATCTTTACTACTATAAATGGACTCAATGTTATTATGATAATAGAAAAAGAAGCAATTACTTTAATGCTATAACGGTCTATACCTATCGGTTTACCTTGTTTTTTTCTTCTAAGTATAAAATATATCCCTTTATAAAAAATATATAATGAAAAACCAATTAGTCCTCCTAATGTATTTGCAATAATATCGTCAACATCTGCATTCCGACCTGTTAATATTTGTGTTATTTCAGTTGAAAGTGAAATACCAAAAGAAACTAATAATATTTTTAAATGATTTTTGAATTTATTTAAAAATACAATAGGTAATAAAAATCCTAACGGTAAAAACATTAAAATATTAAGTGAAAATTGTGTTATCATTGTTGCATTAATTAAACCGTATTTCGCTGCAATATAAAATAAGTATAAAGGAGTAAAGTTTACAAGATCTCCAAAACCGTTTCCAAACCTCATAACTTGAGTAACGTATAAAAATAATACGCACCATTCAATAAGTATAAACTCTACAACTAATCTTGATATATTTCCGTTTTTATTCCTTTTTTGTTTTAATATTAAATAAATCGATATATAAATAAGTGCTGTAAATAGAGTAGCAACAGGCATAATTTCAAGCACATTAAAAATATATTGCATCTATTTATCCTCCCTAGCATATTGATAGACTCTTAATTTATACCTCTGTAGCTATAGTTTCATTTTCTGTTACAAACTCTTTAATAAGTCCTCCAACATATCTACTCTTAGCTATTGGTAACATATGTCTAGTTTTAGGAACTACTATTAATTTAGAAGATGAAAGTTTATCATGTAGTTTTTCTGAGTATTCTACTAAAGTCAAAATTTCATCAGCCCCTGTTATTATTAATACTGGAATGTCTATATTTTTTAATCCATTTTCTACATTAGCTTTTTCTCCGATTATTAAGTCCTTAATTATAGTTTCTTTTGACTCAAATGTTAATAATGCTTTATATATAGATAAATTAAAAAATGAACCACATGACTTTAATAAAAATAATCTATCTACTTTGTTTTTATGTACTTTTTCCATGAAATCTTTATCTAGCTTATCAAATTTAGCACCTGAATTAAGTATAACTGCTTTTTTTACTGAATGAATTCTTCTAGCAGCTACACCTAAGCAAATTGCCCCTCCTAAAGAATGGCCTATTAATGTCACATTTTCTAAATTTGTTATAAACTGTGAAACAGCCTCAATATAATCTTCTATATTATTACAGTTTCTATCTTGGGAATTACAATGATCAGGTAAATCAATAAGATAACAATTATATTCCTTCAATTGTTTAGCTAGGGGTTTTAGAAATTTATGATTACAACCTGCTCCGTGTATAAAAACTAAATTGTGTTCATTATCTGAATTCCCATATTTTTCATAATATATTCCATTAATCATATTACGCATGTTTTCTCTCTCCTTTATAATTTAAAATATAGATGAATTAGTAACGTATTATCAATAAATTGACTTTAACTGATATAATTTAAAGTTAATATTTTTAATATTATTTATCATCCTTGATTATTATAATATTTTTTTTATTATATGAAACCTAACTTTAGTAAGGTTTTATATAACAATCATTAACATACAAAAATGCCCTACTTTAAAGTAGGACATCTATATTAAAAACTCATATGCTCTTTTTATTTTTTCTATATTTTCAACTTCCATTTAACCAACTGCTTATCTTAATCTGTTACTCAAATTTCTTTACTCTTCTCGATCTACAATATGTTCTTTAGATATTACTCCTTCATCTTTTAAAAAAGTGTATCATAAGATAGTGCATACTTTTCTACAATCTACTTTTAACCATATATCTTAAAACTGTTTTTAATTTTGCAGGTTCAACTTTTCGTGCATCAGATAGATATATTTCACGATGGGTCATAGCTCTTCTTTCTAAATTGTTTTCTTTCATAAATGAGTCCATCTTTTTAAAGCTATGTGGTTCATCATCATAAGTTCCAACATGCAACATTTGAACCGCCAATCCATCTTCGATGGTTTCAAATGCAACTTCATCAAGTAATGGATTTGGCTTCTTCTTTCTTGTAATTTCAAAAGCTCTATTTATCACTTCCTGTGTCACAAAAGCAGGTTGTCTAATCATTATAGTATATACTAATTCATCTTTATTTAATGTATCTAATTGCTTCCCTTCTTCAGTTAAATCCCATATACCCTCTAATGGATATACTGTATATTCAAAATAGCCTTCTGGAGTATATCCTTTTTTTGGCATCATTCTAACGGCATATGCTAATGAATAAAGAACTGCTATTTTCTCTGAAAATCCTTCACTATTTGGATTTCCTTTTCCCTTAATGGTAAAAAAATTATGACTAGGCACTGTTATAAGTTCAGGTTTTTGTTTAGGTATATACAAGTTCTTTTCTTTCTTTCTCCAAATATGTTTCATTAAATCACTCCTATTTTGATTTCGTTCGTAAATTATAATATTATTTACATAATTATCAAAATAAACCATCGTTTTAATCAAGATTTTTTACTTTTAGTAACATAATCTCTGTACAGAGCCATTATTTTCTTAACCACAGTTCAGTTTCCTTTCTCTATCCAAATATCGAACTGGGTCTTTAAAACGATTCCACAGCGCATTATCAACATATAATTCGTTCATTATTCGTATTGCTTTTTTTCATCAATTCAGATAAACTTCTAAATGGAATACTCTCCTTTCTGTAGTAATAAGTTAAATAATCCACCATAATAGTCTCCTTTAATGATTATTTTAATAATCTTTTACCTATATCCAATTTCTACATTTAACACTTTTATACTTCTCTCCTAAAAAGCTACCTAATAAAGTTAAAATCAAAGCTAAAAATGGCATATAACATAAAAATATATCTGAAATAAAATCAACAGTATCAGTTATACCTAGAAACGGAACTACCCAAGGTATCATTGTGACTGGCCCAAAATAATAACCTCCTCTATTGAGATATAGTAAAAATGTTATTATTTGTAGTAGTATTCCATCACTAATTCCTATTAAACCTACTATAAGTCCACGCTTAATTCCTAAATTGTATTTAAATCCATATATAAACCATATACTTAAAAACACAAATGCAATTATCACATTTATTAAATTAATAAATGAATTTGACCATTTCCATGAGTAACTAAATCAAAAAAAAATATAACTCTATAAATTATTGATATACTTAAAAGTCTTAAGCCTATTTTAACTATCTTTTTCACAAAAATCCCCCAATCTATTTGAAATATACAATGTTTAAAATAGCATCTTAATTACCTATCATACTTCCATAACGCTGATTCTTTTGTTTATTTTTGTGATTATATCCTCTGGATACTTTATAAATTCTAATATTTTTATTGCATTACGTGTTGAAGTGACACCTTTACGTATCTTATAATCAAATTCTAAAGACTCCTTTGTCACATTTTCTGTAAAATAATAATAATCATATTTCACTAACTTTGATAGTATTTGTAAATCATGAGTTGCAACAAATACTTTTGTATTCCCTAACGATAATAAATTTAATAATTCTATTGAAGCTGATAATCTTTCTATTGGATTTGTACCTTTAAATATCTCATCAATTAATATAAGTGAATGGTAGTTATCATCTTTTAAATTAACCATACGTTTTATTGCTTCTGCCTCCATTAAGAAATAACTTTTACTTTCTAAAATATCGTCATTTAAACTAATAGAAGTTAACAATCTATAGAATCTAGTTCTATGTTCTTTAGATAAACTAGTACAAATACTTTGAGCAAATAACACATTTAATCCAATAGTTCTCAAAAAAGTAGATTTACCACTCATATTAGATCCTGTAATTGCAATATCTTTAATAGTACTTATTGAATTTGGTGTTGGATTTTCAATTAAAGGGTGGTACATATCTGATATTTTTATTTCTTCTTCATTGTCTTCAATATTAGGTTCACAATAATAATTTAATTCTTTTCTATACCTACAAATACTTAATACTGCATCAAGTTCTCCAATTAAATTATAAATTTCAATTATTTCTTTCTTATGCTCATGCATTTGTCTAGATATCATTAAGAAGTTTATTTCTTTTACTAAAAAAGCAATATTAAAATAATCAGCTATAAAATCAAATCCTTCAATTCTAAATATCACTGACCCTTTTTTAGAAATTTTCATTAATGTATCATTAATTTTATCAAGTCTATTAACTAAATCCGGAGTAAATTGTTTTAATAATTCCTTATTTTTGTTAGCAAAAGATAATAATCTTAAAATATAATTTAATACTTCTAATTGTTCCCCATATTTATCATTAAACTTAAAATGTATAAGTATATTAAATGCAAAAATAATCATTAAAATAGAAATTGGTAAAAATAGTAACTCTCTTATAAATATTGTATATCCAATAATCGAAAGATTTATAGTGGAAAACATAATAAAAAGGGCAAGTATAAACTTATGTACTAAAAAATTGCCTTCTATTACTTTTCTAAAATTATATTTGCAATATTTAATTTTAGAAAGGTTAGTTCTTAGCTTCTTATTTATTTTTTCATTATTAGTAAATCTACTTATGAAATCCTTTCTTTCTTCAAACTCTTTCTCATTATCTAATGGATTTTTCAACCAACTATATAGACATTCTTCACCTGGACTAGTGACTGTGTAATTAATTTTTGCATATACATTGTTCATATTCAAATCATTCCATGTAATATCATCTAATGATGAATTAGTTTTATTATGATAATCATTTGAATCCTTAAGTTTGTTAAAGTCTATATCTTTAATATCCTTTTTTACAATATAATCATTATGTTTTCTGTACAGATATTTATTTAATATCATTCTTTTCCTCCTATTTTTTACACTGTCATACTTATAACTGTATTTATTTATATAATTTCAATAATAGCAATTTTGTTATAGTCGACATGTCTTTATCCTTATTATTTATTTTCATTTTTTATAAGTAATTATTTAACTAATTATATCCTCCTCACAAAGAATTATATTATCTAAAGCTTAAAAATACACCTAACTAAAGTTAGGTATTAGTAAATTATAAGTAATAATATAGTGAGTATTTAAACTATTTACAATCTAATTCTTCTTTATATGTCCAGCCAAAACCATCATTTTTATATCTTGGAAATACATGCATATGGTAATGGCCAATATCATTAAATTCTCCACCATTCTGCATTATACTATATCCATCTGGTTTAAACTCACTCTTTAATCTTTTGACCATTAATTTTGATACTTCCATTATTCTAATAGTTTCTTCCTCGCTTAATTCATCTAAATCAAGCCTATGTTTCTTAGGTATTAATAATAAATGTCCTTCATTAATTGGTTCTATGTCCAGAAAACCAATAATTAAATCATCTTCATATATAATATTTGCTTTAATATCACCTTTAACAATTTTACAAAAAATACATTCTTCCATCTTACTATCTATCCTTTCAAATAAGTTTTCTTGCCAAAAATTGATGATAACCTTTAGAATTATTATGTAAACATTTATTTTTATTATATTTTTTATAAAATCAATACTTGAATAAATGTGAAAAATCTACTTCGTTATATTAGACTGAATATTAATAATTAAAATATTATGAACCTTCATACCAAAAGACTATATCTTCATCATTATCAGATTTACCTTTCGTAGCTTTATAAAGATTAATAGCTGGTAAATTTGATTTTTTTGTTATAAGAAACATTTTAGATAGATATTTATCTTTAGATATTTTCTTTAATTCCTTTATCATTTTCTTTCCTACACCTTGTCTTCTATATTTAGGCAATACATTTACTTCATGTATATATATCATATTATTTTGATCATCATATCTCTGTAATTCATATCCTAAAACAAAACCTACAACTTTTTTATTATCTAAACATGCAATAATATAATTTTTCTTGTTTGCTAGAAAGTCAAAAACTTTTTTTTCTTTTGTTATTACTGACCTAAATTCTTGTACCATATTTGTAACTTTTTCAGCGTCATCTACATTCAATCTCCTTATTTCCAATACTATTTCCCCCTTAACTTAAAAATGTACCTATAACTATATTATCCTTATTATATATATATACTAATATTTAAATAAACGTTTCATAGGATACTACATATTCTTTAAATCCATTTCTTTCATATAATTTTATTGCGTTATCATTCCATGAATATGCGTGTAATTTTATTCTTTTAATTCCCTTTTCTTTCATCCATTTAATAGCTTCATTTAATAGTTTTTGCCCTAATCCAGCTCCTCTAGCTCTATCTTCAATAAATAGTTCATCTAATAGTCCCATTTCACCTGTTCCATTATCAGCAGTTTCATCCTCTTTATATATTCTTCCTAGGGCATATCCTACTGGCTTATTTTCTATTTCAGCTATTAAAATTAAAGTATTTTCATTTCTATATTTAAATGTTTCTTCTGCCTTTTTTTTAATTGCTTTTATTACCAAACTGTAATCATCATATTTACTATCATTATTATGATTTACTCTATTAAATTTACTTAATTTTATAGAATAATCAATAAAAACTTTTTTATCACTTTCATCGGCTTGTCTTATTTTCGTTTCCATTCCTTTCCCTCCTCCTACCTTTTATATAGTACGTCATGTAGTATTTTAAATAAGACCTAATGTATGTCCCATAATTTTCTTTGTAACAGCATTATTAACCTAAACATTAATGGAAAAACTATAACAGTTATTAATAGAATTAAAAAACTCTGATAATTAGCATATAATATAGCATTTATAATAATTGCAATATTAAAATATAGATATACATACATAATTATCCTTACATAAAATCTAAAAAATTTTATCCCTGCTTTATTATCATTGTGTTTTGAATAAAAAATATCTTCCCAAAATATTTTCCTGATTATAGTTCTAAACTTGTGTAAACTTTCTAACTTAAATATTAAAATTGTAATTATAATAGGTAACACAGCTTGTGTAATTATTTTAATTGTTTCCATATAACCAACTCCTTTTAAAAATTTCAAATCAATTTCATTATACTTTAATTTTAAGTTGCACTAAAAATCATAGTAATTATTACAGTGCTTAATAACCATGTCACCGTCATAATCTTTAACATATTTTTAGTTTCTTTTTTTCTATGTTCACTTTTTCTTGAGTGAAAATAAGCAATAATTACAATTATTAAATAAGCAAGCAAACTCCATAGTAAACCTGATATCATTTTTTCCATTTATTCACCCCACACTTAATAGTTTAAATTATAAGTCTATAGTTAAAGTTTCTTATGAAAAGTAAATTGTTTCTTTACATTTTTAAAACCTAAATTTTCATAAAAAATATGAGCATTCTTTCTAATTATATTTGAGCGTAAATTAATAGCAGAGCATCCTTTCTCTCTTCCCCAATTTTCTGCCTCTTTCATTAGTTTATTCCCTATTCCCTTCTTTCTTTTAGATTTATCAACTACAATGCCTCCGATTTCGACCATTAAATCTGCATAAAATAATTTATAAATATAAGCATGTATCCAACCAACTACTTTTTCGTTATTTTGAGCAACATAAATTATATGATCATCATCCCCTATAATTTTATTCATATGTTTCTCTAATTTTTCATAAGAAACTGAATAACCAAGCTGTATAGATAAATTTAATAAATATTTAGCATCTTTTTTTTCTACACCTCTTATCACTAAGTTCTCTGAAGGTTTTTCCATATTTTATTTCCACCTTTATTTGTTTTAGTTATTTAAATTAATTGATTTATTTAAGAAACCTAGATCTTAAAACTATCTATGTTTTCATTTTTAACTTCTTTATTCTTATATTTAAATCTATTTTAATTACTTATTATCTATATAGAAAAGTTATAATACAATAACTTGATATATTTAAAGCTGTTTGTATATTATATTTTAAAGTAACTTTGCCATATAATATTCATCTATGTATTCTCCATCTACTTTAAGTGATCTTTCTTTTATTCCTTCTTTCTTAAATCCCATTTTTTCGTATAATCTTATTCCACTCTCATTGTTAGTCATTACTGTTAATTCTAATCTCGTAATATTATTTTCTGTTGCCCATTTTTCTAAGTGCTCAAATAGTTTTGTTCCAATACCCTTACCTCTATAGCTATTTAATATTCCTATTACTATATAACCACTATGCTTTATTCTATTTGCAAATCCCCTTTCTACTGATAAATATCCAATTATTTCATTATTATCTTCTACTACTAATATTAATGAATCTGAATCCAAAGTTTCTTTTATCTTTTTCTTCATTTCATCTTCATTTGTTTTCCTCTCTTTTGGCTCAAACATCATGTATTTAGTCTCTGCATCTAACCTTTTTAGCATATCTAAAAATTTTCCTGCATCACCTTCACTAATTTTTCTTATAAACATATTTAAATACCTTCCTTTTTATCTTTATTTTGACAATGAGTAAATACTAGTCTTATCCCATTACCTTTATTAATAAATACCATTATTCTCTCAGCTTCAATTGATAGGTCCTTATACACAAATAAAAAACATTTTTAACTTCTTGTAATAGTTAACCCACTTTATAATCTTCAATTTCTTTTAAAACATCAATATTTTTCTAACTCTCTAATAACTATCATGTTAGATAGATGTTTAACTTCTGTATCCACTTAAATCTTATCATATGGTACTTAAAAATGTACCTAACTAAAGTTAGGTACATTAAAATAATATTTAAATTTCTCGGAGGGTCTCATTAGTTTTGTATTTCTTTAATTGTCTATATTTTTTTATTTTAAAACTTATTAAGTTATTCCTGTTTAATTAATTGTCTTTTATACCCACCTTAATGAATATATTTAACATAGATATAATCATCTCTTTTATAATCAATTGTAAATTGTATATCTTCATCTAAGTATAATTAAAAGATGTCCCTGATAACCCTCATTATATAATTTTCTTGATATCTAAAGATTTTACTCACCATCATTAACTTTAGTTATGTAGTTTGAGTTATTTATTAAGTCTACAATATAATATATTAGCCAAAATATTTGATACAATAAAATAAATTATAATTTAAAACAAACTATTGACAAACTTAAGTTATGGGTATAAAATATGAATCAATATTAAAAAAACGTAATATTTATAAAAGTGATGAAGGAGATAAAGATATCTTAATTTGACTACAGAGAGCTAACGTTAGGTGAAAGTTAGTGTCATAAGGATATGTAATGATCACTCTTGAGCTGCTAAGTTAAAATTTAATTTTAAACATTAGATTTAAAATTATTGAGTAAACAAAGACGGATGCCACCGTTACATGGCTAGGATTCAAGAACTGTTTTAATAATAAACTAACTTCGATCTGACTTAAGAGGCAATTAAAATTGCTAATAGAGTGGTACCGCGAAAATCTTTCGTCTCTATAAACATATACTAATATGTTCATAGAGATGGAAGATTTTTTTATTTAGTATTTTATTTAGAACATTCAAAACATTCCGATAACTTACTAGATAAACCAAAAGATCTTTCTTTAAAAAGGTTGTGATAAAACTAAAGACTAAAATTATATTTATTAAGGGGGAATTATTTTGAGTAAAACACTTAGTTTACAATTACAAAATGATATGGATTCATTAATGAGGGTTCTAAGTACTTTAAGAAGAAAGAAATTTAATATTAGCAATGTAAATATGAAAAAAACATCTGATACAGATTCCTCGAAACTATTTATTACTATAGAGGATCATTTAGGACTAGGTATTAATCAAGCGGTAAAACAAATGAAAAAACTTGTAGATGTTACAGAAATAAAAGAACTTAAGGAGGAGATTTAAATGACAAAAATGTGTTATAAAGGTGATTTAAAATTATTAGAAAATAAAAAGGTTGCAGTAATTGGATTTGGTAGTCAAGGACATGCCCATGCACTAAATCTAAAGGAAAGTGGTATAGATGTAGTTGTTGGATTATACAAAGGAAGTAAGTCCTGGGATAAAGTAAAGAAAAATGGACTTAAAGTAAAAGAAGTTTCTTTAGCAGCTAAAGAAAGTGATTTAGTCATGATGTTAGTACCTGATACAAAACAAAGAGATATATACTTAAAAAATATAAAACCTTACTTAAAAGAGGGAGATGCACTGGCATTTGCCCATGGATTTAACATAAATTTTAACCAAATAGTACCTCCTGAAAGTGTTGATGTATTTATGGTTGCACCTAAAGGACCAGGTCATTTAGTAAGAAGAGTCTATGAAGATGGTAAAGGAGTTCCTGCACTGTATGCTGTGTATCAAGATTTTACTGGAAAATCTAAAGATTTAGCCTTAGCCTATGCAAAAGGAATTGGTGCAACAAAAGCAGGTGTTATAGAAACTACATTTAAAGAAGAAACAGAAACTGATCTTTTTGGAGAACAGGCTGTATTATGTGGAGGAGTAACAGAACTTATTAAAGCAGGATTTGATACCCTTGTTGAAGCAGGATATCAAAAGGAAATTGCATATTTTGAGTGTTTACATGAAATGAAATTAATAGTTGACCTTTTATATGAAGGCGGTTTTGAAAAAATGAGATATAGTATCAGTGATACAGCAGAATATGGAGATTACATGATTGGAAAAAGAATTGTTAACGATGATACAAGAAAAGAGATGAAAAAAGTTTTAAATGAAATCCAGACAGGAAAGTTTGCAAAAGACTGGTTAATGGAAAATAAAATAAACAGACCAGAATTTAATGCTACTCGAAAAAATGAATTAAATCATCCTCTTGTTGAAACTGGAAAAGATTTAAGGAAAATGATGTCTTGGGTTGAAGATAAGTAAAGGGAGTGAGTATATTGATAAGTAATAGAATGAAACTGGGAGTTAAAAAGGCTCCCCATAGATCATTATTAAAGGCTTCAGGTTTAAATGATAAAGAAATTGATAAACCCTTTATTGGTGTAGTTAGTACTTTCAATGAAATTGTTCCCGGACATACTGGATTAAAAGATGTTGTAGAATCTGTAAAACGTGGGGTTTTAATGGAAGGAGGAACTCCACTTGAGTTTTCTACTATTGCAGTATGTGATGGAATGGCAATGAATCACGTAGGAATGAAATTTTCATTGGCCAGTAGGGAACTTATAACAGACAGTATTGAAGTAATGGCCGAGTCCCATGCCTTTGATGGTTTAGTTTTAATACCTAATTGTGACAAAACTGTACCTGCTATGCTAATGGCAGCTGCTAGAATAAATATTCCTTCTATCATTGTAAGTGGCGGCCCGATGTTAGCAGGAAAGTTTAAAGGAAAAAAGATAGATTTAACAACCGTTTTTGAAGGCGTTGGATCTGTAAACTCTGGAAACATGGATAAAAATGAATTAAAAGAATTAGAAAATAAAGCCTGTCCTAGTTGTGGTTCTTGTGCAGGGATGTTTACTGCAAATTCAATGAACTGTATGACAGAAGCATTAGGTCTGGCCTTACCGGGAAATGGTACTATTCCTGCTGTTTATTCTGAAAGAAAAAGACTTGCTAAAAAAACTGGTATGAAAATTATGGAGTTAGTCAAAAAGAATATTCGCCCAAGGGATATTTTAGATGAAAAAACCTTTGAAAATGCATTAACTGTTGATATGGCTTTAGGTTGTTCTACAAATACAGTTTTACATCTAACTGCTATAGCAGGTGAAGCTGAAGTTGATATGAACTTAGAAAAAATTAATGAAGTAAGTAAAAGAACACCTAATCTTTGTAAGTTATCCCCTGCTGGAGAAAATCACATGGAAGATCTTTATGAAGTCGGTGGAATAATGGCTGTAATGAATGAACTTAGAAAAAAGGATTTATTACATCTAAAACAAATGACTGTATCAAATAAAAAGATTGGTTCTTTAATAAAAAACAAAGAAAAAATAGATAATAGTGTAATATCATCTATTGAAAAACCCCACAGTGAAACTGGAGGCATAGCAGTACTGATGGGTAATTTAGCTCCAAACGGTGCTGTAGTAAAGAAATCAGCTGTAGCTAAAGACATGCTTAAATCCAAGGGCAAAGCAAAGGTTTTTAATAGTGAAGAAGAAGCTGTTAAGGCAATACTTTCAGAAAAAATAGAAAAAGGCGATGTAATTGTAATAAGATATGAAGGACCTAAAGGTGGTCCAGGTATGAGAGAGATGCTTACTCCAACTTCAGTTCTTGCAGGTATGGGACTTGATGAAGATGTTTCTTTAATTACCGATGGAAGATTTTCAGGTGGAACAAGAGGTGCAGCAATAGGTCATATATCTCCTGAAGCCTATGAAGGTGGTCCTATAGCAATTGTAGAAAATGATGACATTATAGAAATTGATATGATAAATGGAATTTTAAATTTAAATATAAGTGATCAGTGTTTTAATAAAAGAATGAAAAATTTAAAGATAAAGAAAATAAATGTAAAAGGATATTTAAGTAAGTATTCAAAATTAGTTTCATCTGCTGATAAAGGAGCAATTTGCAGATAATAATATTGAAAGAAGGTGATGTGGTGAAACTTAAAGGAGCACAAATTTTATTAGAATGTTTAAAAGAACAAGGAGTAAACACTTTATTTGGATATCCAGGTGGTGCTGTAATACCTCTATACGATGCATTATATGATGAAATGGATAATTTTAATCACTTTAAAACAGCCCATGAACAAGGAGCTTTACATGCTGCAGATGGTTATGCCCGTACGACAGGTAAAGTTGGAGTTTGTTTTGCTACATCAGGCCCTGGAGCTACAAATACAATAACTGGAATAGCTACTGCATATATGGATTCAGTACCTTTAGTAGTAATTACTGGACAAGTACCCTCTGGATTATTAGGAAAAGATTCATTTCAAGAAATAGATATTACAGGTGTTACACTTCCCATTACAAAACATAATTATTTAATTCAAGATATTAATGAATTAGCTGAAACTGTAAGGAAAGCTTTTGTAATCGCAAAAAGTGGAAGACCTGGTCCAGTATTAATTGATGTCCCAAAGGATATATTTTTAAAAGAAACAGAATATTTTAAAAAAGACATTGTAGCCCCTAAAAAAGAACAAAAATTAAATTTAGATTTATTAAAAAGAGTAGCAGATAAAATAAATAAAGCAAGGAAACCTGTTATATATGCTGGTGGAGGAATAATTACATCTAATGCAAATAAAGAATTATATAACTTTTCAACTAAGGCTGATATCCCTGTTGCAAATACTTTAATGGGCTTAGGTTGTTTTCCAAGGGATAATAAATTATCCTTAGGTTTAGTGGGTATGCACGGAGCACGGGAAACTAATCTTGCTGTTACGGAAAGTGATTTGATTATAGCAATAGGCGCAAGATTTAGTGATAGAGTTATTGGAAAGGCAGATAAATTTGCTCCTAGAGCAAATATTATTCATATAGATATTGATAGTACTGAAATAGATAAAAATCTTGGTACTGATATATCTGTAATAGGAGATGTAAAAACAATACTAATTAAATTAGTAGAGTATTTAGACAAAAATAAAAGAAATGAGTGGTTAAAGAAAATATCTAATTGGAAGTTAGAATATGATGAAGAAATAAGCTTTTCTCCATGTGAAATACTAAAAACTTTGAATAATTACTTAGGTGAAGATACATTAGTATCGACAGATGTTGGTCAACATCAAATGTGGGTTGCACAAAATTGGGAATTCAATAAACCTAGAAGTTTTATTTCATCTGGTGGATTAGGTACTATGGGCTTTGGACTAGGCGCTAGTATAGGAGCTCAAATAGGAAATCCTAATAATAAATCCTTATTAATAACTGGTGATGGAAGTTTTAGAATGAACTTAAACGAATTAAGTACAGTAAAATCATATAATTTACCTGTAATAATTGTACTTTTTAATAATAGAACCCTAGGTATGGTTAGACAGTGGCAAAGAATGTTTAGTAATGAAAGATATTCAGAAACAGATTTAGGTAATGAAGTTGATTTTGTAAAATTGGTAAACGCCTATGGAATTAATGGATATAAAGTTAATAACCTGGAAAGTTTTAAAAAAATACTAGCAGATAAAACTAATGATAATGAACCTATTTTTATCGAGTGTATTATAGATAAAGATGAAAGTGTCTATCCTATAGTACCTCCTGGAAAACCAATAAACAAATTAATCATAAACGAATAATAATTGAAGCTATATTTTAAGAAAACTCCATTAAATAATGGAGTTTTTATATTAAATATTATTTTCTTTATATAACCAATTTTGTAGGTCATTAAGATGTGGTTTAACAGATGAAGAAATATTTTTAGGTAAATTGTTAATATGAAAAAATTTAACATCTTTACTTTCTATTCCGTCTATGTATATCTCCCCTTTAAAACTACGGGTTATATATGTGACACTTACAAAATATACCTCATCACCATTAGGATAGATATAATGTTGTTCTTCTCCTGAGTACACTTTGAAAAACTCTAGATTTTCCACAATAATACCAGTTTCTTCATACACTTCTCGTTTTGCTGTTTCTTCAGCTAACTCTCCTGGCTCTATTATACCTCCCGGTGGACACCAAGTATTATTATCAACTCTAAACTGAAGCAAAACTCTATTCTCATCGTCTACTACTAAAACTCCAGCTGTACTAAGTACTAATGGCTTGTGTCCTATTAATTCTCTTAAAGATTTTATGTAATCTGCCATAATTATCCTCCTATTAAATCGTTCTATTATTTAAAATTTATAAAACCATACTGATTGTTTTTTTAAA
This sequence comes from Bacillota bacterium, assembly GCA_009711785.1. GTDB lineage: Bacteria > Bacillota > Clostridia > Tissierellales > MES13 > MES13. The sequence continues at coordinate 23,329 of VENA01000068.1, read as the reverse complement.
ATCTTCTTTATTATCTTATAACCCCTTTATCTTAAAAGTATTAATCTTTTAATGTAAGTTTAACTTCTTCATCTATTGAATTTATAATTTGTTTATTCTTAAAATCATAAATCTTTTTATCATATTTTATATAAGCATTTTTTCTAGATATTCTTATTATGGGGTTATAACCATTTCTTTTAAGTAAAGAATATGCTAATATTGCCTTGTCCTTTAACCCGCCAGTCTTAAATACTATAACTTGGTCAGCTATCATTATACGCTCATTAAAATCTTTAAATATAGAACCACTTTTGATATTATCTTTAATCCATTTAAAAATTTCTTCATCAGTATTTAGTTTATTTGAAAGTTCAAAAGCCTTAGGTGAACGTAAAGAAGCCTTTAGATATAATTCAGGTCTTTTTACATATAAACTTTGATAAGCATACTTAGCCAAACTAAACTTTATATTACTGCTTTTATAAATCATATCAGATAAATCTTTCCTATCAAATTTCTCTTTTAAATGATTATCAGTTTTTCTTATATTTAAATTATTAACTTTTATAATGCTATCTAATAGAGTTTCTTTATTTTTAAATATTTCCTTTGTAATTTTAATATTATTATTTACTGTAACTGATTCGTTATATAATCCTATATACTGTAGTTCTGATAGTTCCTTTATTATTTTTTTATTAACCTTCATAATGTTTTGATTATTTATTAAATATACTGTATCTTTAATCTTAACTAAACTTATTGTATGGGAAGGCATCCTTAGTAATACTATGTTCTTAAACTTAACACCACTAACTCTAAAAACACTAGATAATAATCTAGCTATTGATGAACATTTTCCAGTAATTTTACCTGAATAAATTGACATTGCCTTCATTTCACTAGGTAACAATTTTTTATACGCAGGTAATAAATTCCCTACTCCCCATGGGTCCTTTCCAGGATTATCCTTAAAGATATCTAAAGTCTGTGTATGAATTATACTTTCATTTGCCCAATTAATTACCCTTTCTACTGCCCCCTTATCTTTTATTGATTCTATATCTAAATTTTCAATTATTTCATATGTTACTGGATCCATCATATTAGCTAAAACAACTGATGGTAGAAATTTCATTTGAGACTCATTATATAATTCTTCGTGCCATTTATTTATCACTGTTAATATATCTTCTTCATCTATATCTTTACTTTCTTTTATTATAATTTCTTTAAAATCATCTTCTAAACCATATTCTATATCTTTTTTATAATTACAAGAAACTAGGGTAAATATCACTATAATAATGATAATAAAAGTTTTATTTAATTTAAATAACAGCTTCAATTTTAACACTCCCTAATATAAATTTAAGAAATTTTTATATAATATATTAATTTGAAACATATATATTTTTCAAATCATCTGGAATGTATTTTTTTTCTATTTTAACTATGTTTATGTATGGATGTATAATCTTTAAATTATACTCATCAATATACTTATTTAATGCATATATATTATAGGTATTATTAGTTTTGTATTTAACTATTAATTTATTATTATCTATAAAGATATTTTCAATCTCTTCGGATAAACCATAACCACTTCTTGGACTAATAGTAAGAGTATAAACAATACACTCTTTTGAAAAATCTATTTTATCAAACATTGTTATAATTCCATTTATTCCTGGAAAGTTTTCTCTACCAAACTTATCCCATTCCCCTTTAGAATTAAATACCAATGTTTCTTTTGGAGGTAATGATTCATTGCCTGCTACTATAACAAATCCATTATAAAGATTTTTATATTCTATATTTTTATTATTTAAATATTTTGAATTTTTACAACTCACAAGAGATATTATTAAGCCCATCATAATAATAATTTTTATTCCCATTTTATTCATTAAACTCCTCCTCGTAATAATTAACTTTTACATTTATATCCCTCCCTTTCTCAATTGTATCACGTAAGTTAATATATGGTAAAGCATGTCATTTATTGTCTACTTAAAACTAATAAAAAATCTGAAGAAATAATTCTTCAGATTTTAGTCTTTATAATACTAACTCGTATCCAATACAAATTTTTGGATTAATTGGATCATCATCTTCTATCACATTATACTTTTTCTTCACTTTATCAAAATCATCTATTGAGCATGACCCTCTAATCTCCCAACAATCAAAACCATTATTTTTAAATTCTTTCTTTAATTTATCATCAGGAACTATACTAAATTGCCAATGTCTATCTATTTCCTTCATTCCTATATGTTCATAATACTTTTTAGCATTCTCATCCTGAGAATACCAAATAGTTTTATCAATTTTGTATTTTTCATTTAATATTTTATGTGCCTTTTTAATTAATTTTAAACCGATACCATTACCTCTATAATCCCTATGTACTCCAAATTCCCATACAAAACCATAGTTATCTAATTCTTTTAAAACCTGTGAATTAATTTCTATTGTTATAAACCCTACAATTCTATCATCACATATAGCTACTAAATCTACTATATCATTTTCATACTCAGGTTTTTTATGTATAGCTGTCCACCATGCATATGAATCAACCATTACACTAGCATGTACATCAAGCCACTCTAGTTCATCTTCTAAATTATAATCTCTTATATGAATCAATATAACTCCCCCTATTTTTTAAAATATAAAATCACTCCACTAACCATAAAAGTTCTTTTTTGTCTTTTTTTCTATAATTATACTATCAGTTCCTAAGTAGCTTGTAAAATCCTTAAAAACTACTTTCATTTTTTAAATCTTAATAATTTCAACTTCTGACTCCCACCACCTTTATAAAGGCTATTAGCTGACTATATTATATCAGTTAATAAAATTATTATTTATTGTTTCTTTCAAACCTATAAGATATCTATTAAAATATATCTTATGTATATATAGTCCACCGGTTCCTACAATCTTCATCCTCTTTTCTATAACTAGAGATAAGTTAATATTAGTATAGTTGTTATCATTTATGATAAGATTATTTATGATATAAGTCCTTACTTAAATGCAAAATATATGTTATTACTATAAAAAAACTACTTAATTCATTTAAATTAAGCAATCTTTATAAGCTTTATTTAAGGTATAGTATAGAAAACTTAGTGTAATTATTAAGCTTTATTTTTTCACTTTTACCACTCTTTTTTGTTTTATAAATATTTTTGAAATGTCTAATTCCGTTATTATCATACCTGAAAGTATTAAAACAGCTCCAACTTTCCCCTTAGTAGTCAATACTTCACCTGATAAAATATAACCAAATATAGCAGCAAATACTGGTTCAGCCGTATATATTAACGCTGTATGGGATGGTGTAGTATATCTTTGTGCTACACTTTGTATTATATATGCACCTGAGGTACATAACACACTTAATATAAGAATACTTATCCAAACATTACTTTGAGTAGGTAATACTGTTTTTTCGAATACAAAGGACGTTATTAAGCTTAAAAAACCTACTACTCCCATCTGTAAAACAGCTAAAGGAACAGATTTAGATTCATGGGTAAATTTCCCTACATATATTATATATAATGCAAAAAATATAGAGCTAATCAAGGTATATAAATCACCAATGTTTATATCTGTTATACTACCATTTAATGTTAATACTCCAAGTCCAATAAAAGCTAAAAACACACTAAAAATAGTTTTTTTCTTAGGAATACTTTTTATCATTAAAGCTGCCATTATAGGTACTAAAACAACATTAAACCCAGTAATAAAAGCTGATTTTGAAGCCGATGTATAATTTAACCCAACAGTTTGTAATGCAAAACTTAAAAATAATATAATGCCTAATGTATTTCCATTTTTAAAAGTCTTTTTATCAATCTTTAACATCTCTTTTATAAATATGGTAGATGATAATAAAAATGCTATAATAAATCTTGTTGCTAGAAAATTATATGTATCTAATTCAGTTAGTGAAGTTTTTGTTAATATAAAAGATGCACCCCATCCTATTGCTACAAATAACAATGCTAGATCTGCTTTCAATTGTTTATACATAATTACACCTCCTATATTCAAATAAAGAATTTTAATTTTATTATATTATATTATACATAAATTAAACAGCCTAATTATACACTTTTTACTTTTACTAATCTAGTTGACACTTAATGGTAATGGATGTATACTAGATTCGTTAATCTATTTAATTTTAATCTAATTTTAAATTAAATCATTCCATACTTAAGGAGATGATTCTTTGCAATATAAACAACTTACTTCTGAAGAAATAAATAGACGAATTCGTTTAAGAAAGAAAAGAAGAATTGCTAGAAGAAAACGACGCAGGCGATTTTTTAGCTTATTATTCCTTCTAATTTTGATATGTTCTATTCTTTTAATAAGAAGTTGTAATAATAAATCAAATTCTAAAACAGAAAGTAATACCTCACTAAAACCTTTATTATCTGAAGATAGATTTACAGTATGTATAGATGCTGGTCACGGAGAGTATGATAATGGGACTTATAATGAAAATTTAAATGCTTTTGAAAAAGATATAGCTTTAGATATATCTCTTAAGATTGGTCAAATATTAGAAAAAGAAGATATAAATGTCATATACACCAGAAAGGATGATACTACTCCTTGGAAAAGTCAATCTGATTCCTTAAAGGGAAGGTGTGATATATCTAATAAGAATAATGCTGACATTTTTGTTTCAATACATTGTAACTATTATGATGATTCTCCTAATATTAGAGGTTCTGAAGTTTGGTGTAGGTTTAAAGATACTAAAGATGAAAAATTAGCAAAATTTATAAATAATAATCTTAGTATGATTAACTTTACAGAAAATAGAGGTTTAAAATATGAATCCGAGAAAAAACTTTATGTTCTAAAAAATACATACGCCACATCAGTACTTATAGAATTAGGTTATCTAAGTAATACTAAAGATACTAAATATTTAAAATCTTTAGAGGGTAAAAATAAATGTGCTAGGGCAATATCTGAAGCCATTATTAAATATAAAGATTTAATTAATGAAGACGAACAGCAACTTTAATAAGTTTTAATTTTTATTTCTAACTCTCTAATAAACAAAGCTTTCATTATTTCTCATACTTTTAGAATAATGAAAGCTTTTTTAAGTACTAATACTTTTTATTTTTCCCTAAATAATAAAAACATTTGATTTATTGCATTCATTAAGGAAGATATCATATATATATTTCTTTATGATTTCTAAATGTAGCACTCTGAAGATTAAAAAACTCTCTTGCCTCCAACATAGGTTTTATTTATTTTTATATCCTTAATTTTATCTTTATTTATTTCTTTTATATTTTCTGATAGTACGATAAAATCTGCATATTTTCCTTCCCTTATACTTCCCTTAATATTCTCTTCCTTTGATAAAAAGGCTGAGTTATATGTAAATAGTTTTATAGCATCATCAACTGATAACCTTTCTTCTGATTGCCAACCATCCTTTGGAAAGCCTTTTAAATCCTTTCTAACTACTGCTGAGTATATACCATAAATTGGATCAAAAGGTTCAATGGGAGCATCTGATCCTCCTACACAAAGAACTCCTCTTTCTAAATACTTTTTCCAACAGTAACTATATTTCGCTCTTTTTTTACCAACCCTTTTTTCTACCATAGTCCAGTCAGTATTTAAAAATATAGGTTGTATGTTTGCTATAATATTATTTTCCTTAAATTTATTTATAATATCTTCACTAGAAATTTGACAATGTATTATTGAAGGTCTCAACCCTTTTTTACTTATAAGAGTAATATTCTTTTTATAAATGTCTAAAACAATATCAGTAATCCTATCCCCTATGGCATGTACAGCTATAGCAAATTTATTTTTAAAAGCAATAGTTATAATTTCACTTAATTTTTTAGGTTCTATTGTAAGTATTCCTTTGTTATCTAATTCATCATTGTATGGTTTATTTAATGCTGCTGTTCTAGATCCCAGTGATCCATCCCCTATAATTTTTATTGGACCATATCTTAATTTATCACTACCTTGCCAAGATTGCATCTTTAAATCCTTATAAAAATTCAAATCATCCATATCAGATGCTCTTAATTGTAGGATTATTCTAACAGGTAACTTTCCTTCATTTTCTAATTCCTTTAAAGCTTTTAAAAGTGTTTTTCTATCTTTAACGTAGGAAAAATCATCAGTATGTACAGTTGTTATTCCAACCTTAGATAAATCTTTACAGCTTTTTTTAATTATTTTTTTTATTTCTTCTTTATCATCTATAACAGGTATTGATTTATTTATTAAGTCAATAGCATTTTCCCTAATTATTCCTGTAGGTTTACCTTCTTTGTCTATATCAATATTACCTCCTTCAGGTACTTTAGTTTTGTCGTTTATTTTAGCAACCTTCAAAGCTTTACTATTAACACAGCATATATGATAGCAAGTTCTATAAAAAAACAATGGATTTTCTTTAGAAACTTTATCTAAATCATATCTAGTTGGCATTCTTTTAAAGGGAAACTTCTCATGATTCCAACCAGCTCCTACTATCCATTCACCAGGTTTAATATTCTTTTCTTTAATAAATTTTTTCACTTTATTTATCAATTCATCAATAGTTTCAACATTCTTTAAATCTACTTGTTTTTCCTTTTTTATTCCGTAGGATAAAAGATGCATATGTGAATCTATAAAACCAGGAAGTACTGTCTTTTTATCTAAATCTATAATTTCTTTAGATTTTACTTTCCATTCATTTAATTCATCATTATTCCCAGTTTTAATTATTAACCCATCTTTTATTACAAAAAAATCTATTCTTTTATTCTCCATGGAAATTATATTGCAATTATAAAATAATTTATCTGCCAACTGTTTCATACTAAACCTCCTTTAATCTTACAAATATTCTTCTACACATATTCTCCTTTCCCCTTCTAAGAAAAGAGGTTAACAATAAAAATAGGACACAAAGGTGCCCTTTTTGACTACATTTAGATTAATATCATCTATGGTTGCCAATTTTTATAAGTTTCAAATATATTCTAAATATTTAAACCATTTTCTCTTATATTATTTAATTCTTCACCATTAAATATTTTTTCATTATATAAGTTAAGAAACTCTTCAGATACACTTTTATTAAAAATAATCATATCATCTGTATTTATCGTTACTTTAATGCCATTATCGTAGAGTTTTCTTATTGGATGACTTTTATAGTCCTTTACAATACTAAGAAAAACATTACTTGTTGGACAAATATTAAGTTGTATTTCATTATCTGCTAGATACTTCATCACTTTTTTTGAATTTATTGCAGAAATTCCATGTTGAACCTGGTCAAGTTCTAATTCTTCTACTGCTTCTTTAATTGACTCAGCTTCTCCAAATTCACCAACATGGGCTTTTAAAATCATTCCTTTATCCTTTGCTTTTTTATATAATTTTTTATAATCACCTATAGGTAAAGAAAATTCATTTCCGTACAAGTCAATAGACTTAAAATATTCATACTCTGAAACCATATCTAGTATTTCCATAGCTCTATGACCTTTTATTCCCCTTTCAAAACCCAATTCAGGTATAAAAAAAACATTTGGAGCTATTTTTTTATGGATAGTTTTTAATACATTTATCCATTTTTCAATGGAATAGTTATAAAAAATTGATTCATCATATCCAAAACTCATACTAAGGACTTTAACACCATCATTTCTAGCTTGAGTAAATGCAGCTTCTATACGCTTTTCATAACCCATAGTACCTATGCAAACAGATTTAATATTTTTAGTATACCATTTTTGCATTTCATTTAGATTTTTAAATTTAAATTTTAGCCTAGATATACTCCTTCCATAACATTTTTCTATATATTTAATGTTACCGCCCCTTGTACCATGATTATGCAAATCACTTTTATTTACTTTTTGAAGCTCAAGTAAATCATTAGCTTCTAATGCTTTAATAAATTTATCCTTCATAGTAACCTCTTTTATCTATATTTTATATTCCTTTAACTACATTATTAAGCCATTTTTTAGACCTTAATCTTTTTATTGCAAATCCAACCTCTAATAATTCTTCAAAGGATATAATTAAATAAATAATATACACTGGAAGATTAAAAACTTTAGCACCTATATATCCAAGGGGTAGTGCCTGAGTAAAATATTAATTAAAAACAATAACTAATAAAATAATATATTTAATTACCACTCTTTTTTAAATTAAATTTATTTAATACATGGGAATGTGTATTATAGGATTCATCAATTACTTGCTTATCAATAACTTTTTTTTCTCTCATATAATCATAAAAGTCATAAATACAAATAATTGAAGCTTTTGTATTTTTTAATGACTCTGTTAAATTCACTTCCCAATTTAAAAAATCATCTTTTGAAGTTTCTTCTATTGCATATGTAGGTTGTCCAATCCATCGTACTCCATTATATCCTTTATTTAATATTTCTTCAGATAAACCTCTAATTTTTTCCTTTAAACCATCTATTCCACCAATTTTATTACTTGCAATTAATTCCTTTACAGAAGAAAATTTAATATTGTCATTAGATATTTCAAAAGATAATAAATTATCTAGTAATTCATTATATAAGTCAGGCTTCATAGAAATATAAATCATTTCATTATTTTTAATTCCACAATTAATATACTTAATCATATTAGGAAACAAATGGTTTTTACCATAGTAATAAAAGGTTGAATGAATACCGGATACATTAGATAAATTCACAAAACAATCCTCTTTATGTACTTTCTTATACTGAACTATTAACTCATCAAGATACTCACTTAATCTGAGAACTTCTAAATCAAGCATATTTTTCTCAATAACTAAATTATTTAGTTTTTTTCGGACTTTTTCAATTTCTTTTTTTAAACATTCATTGACAATACTAAAATTTTTTCTTAGACTGTAATCTTCCAAAATCTTTTAATCCCCCTTATTGTTTATAAAGCTCTAAATTAATCTATATTCTTTCAAATAAAATTCATAATTATCTAACATGACATAATTATATATTAATATTAATATATAGTTTGTCATAATTTGTCGTAAAAGAATTACTAATTCAAACCTAGAATAGTAGTTATTTATCTAAAAATGAAAATATAATAATAAAAGTAAGACTAGGATTAAATTCATCCTAGCCTTAAAACTTTTATGCTGCTTCTTTTTCCTTTTTTCTTTCCCAATAATCCTTTGTCTCTTTTACTACGACTCCACTTAAGCCGATAATTCCTACTAAGTTTGGTAATGCCATTAATGCATTCATTACATCAGAAACACTCCATACTAATTCTAGGTTTATAACCGCACCAAGTCCAGCCATTATAACCCATAATATTCTATAGTATTTTACTATCCAACTACCAGTAAGATATTCTAAACATTTTTCTCCATAATAACTCCATCCTAAAATTGTAGAAAATGCGAAAAATAAAATTCCAAATGCAACTATATATCCTCCAGGTCCAGGTAGCCCTTGGTTAAAAGCCTTTGTTGTAAGTGCTGCTCCGTCTAACCCACTTTGCCATGCTCCAGTTGTGATTATAACTAATCCAGTGAAAGTACAAACAATTATAGTATCTATGAAAGTATCTAACATAGCAACCAAACCTTGTTGTGCTGGAGCTTCAGTCTGAGCAGCAGCCTGTGCTATAGGTGCACTACCAAGACCTGACTCATTTGAAAATATCCCTCTTGAGACACCCTTTTGTAAAGCCACTCTAATTGTTGAACCTGCAAAACCTCCAACTGCTGCAGTTCCGGTAAATGCTTGCTTAAATATAAGTCCAAAAGCTGCTGGTATAGAAGATATATTTAATGCTAATACTACAACACATCCTAGTATATATCCTCCTGCCATAAAGGGTACCATAATTTCTGTAACTTTACCTATTTTTTTAATTCCTCCAAGAATAACAAAACCTGTTAAAGCAGCAAGAACTATACCAGTAATCATAGGTGAAATATTAAAGTTTTGTTTTAAAGCACCTGCTATTGAGTTTGCTTGAACAGCATTACCTATTCCTAAAGCAGCAATTGCTGCAAAAGTTGCAAATAATACACCTAACCATTTTTGACCAAGACCCCTTTCTATATAATACATAGGTCCTCCTGCTACCTCTCCATCTTCTTTTTTAACTCTATATTTAATAGCTAAAACTGCTTCAGAGTATTTAGTAGCCATTCCAAATAATGCTGTAACCCACATCCAAAATAATGCTCCAGGTCCGCCTGCTGCTATTGCAGTTGTGACCCCTACAATATTTCCGGTACCTATTGAAGCTGCAAGGGCTGTAGCCAATGCCTGAAAAGCAGTTATATCTCCATCACCTTCATTTTTTTGAAATAAAAATTTAACTGAAGTAGTTAACTTTTTTAGCTGTAATCCTTTCAATCTAAGAGACATGAAAATTCCAGTTCCTAATAATAATACTAATAATGGCGTTCCCCATAAAAAGTTGCTTATTGATTTAAATAATGATAAAACATTTTCCATGATAAACCCTCCTCATAAGTTTGTAATTATTGTTAAGAATACGTTTTCAAGTTAAAATTATCTAACACTCACCTCCTTTTATTAATAAATTATAATTTTTTTATAATACAAAATATTTATAAATATACTTAATAGTGAATATATATGTATATTATTGCAACACAAAAAGGACAAGGTGAAAAATAGCATGATAAAATCATTGCTACTTTTCACCCTGTCCTTTTATCTGAAAGCTTCCTTACATTAGCTGTAAGTTTCTCCGTCGATGCCCTTAATTAAAGGGTCTCTCCAGGGGTGTGTCCGATTATTGTATAAGCCCTGAAAGTTTCGTAATAGACAATAGCATAGTCCATTTCTTGCTTCTCCGGTATCCTTTAAGAATATCTCCAATAATCTTCATCCACTCTTAATCAATTTGTATATATATTCTACACGTTAACTCTTTATTAGTCAATAGTTATTTTTATTTTTTATAAATCTATGTCAATCTTTAAAGATTTACCTCGTTTTTAAAAACTTCTATTTATCCAGTGTCCTATACTTTTCACTTTAGAAAACCCTAATTTCTTATATATTTTATATGCCACTTCATTATCTCTATAAACATGTAATCTAGCTAATTCCATTCCTTTGTCTTCACCTTTATTAATAATAAATTTTATTATTTGTTTTCCATATCCTTTATTTCTAAATCGTTTAAATATTCCCACTTCTTCAATGTATATCACCTTTTTATTTTGTTGTTTATTTCTTTGTTCATTTATATGGGCTATAATAAATCCTAAGGGTTTATTCTCTTTATAAAAAATAAGCTTTAGATCATCACTATCTTTTGTAATTTGTATTATTTCTTCATAACTATAATTAAATTTGACTGGTATCATACATTCTTTCATAAAATTATATATCCACTTTTTATCTTTAACTTCATGAAAAGATTTTTTAAAAAGATCAAAATTTTTATTTTCATGTTTATCAGACAAGATTTTTTCCATCTGTATATGTTCCTTTTCCATAAAAAAACCATGGAATTTTAAAGCATCTATTAATCTAGGTTTATCGTTAACTCCAATATACTTTATAGACTTGAAATTTCTATTTTCAGTAAATATATCATTTATGTTTAATAACATCTCATATGCTTCAAAGTCTCGATAATTCTTTTTTACAAACAATTTATCAATAAAAATATTTTTATTTTTACATTGGAATTTAATAAACCCAATATCTTCTTTTTTATGTGTTAATACAAAGATTAATAAATTCCCTTTTTTTAACTTATATTGATTTTCTTCTAAAAATATTTCTTTTGTTTTCTTTAATACATATGGATCTATATAGGATAATTGATTATTTAATGTGATAAAACGTCCAATATTACTTTCATTTAATTGCTCTTTATCCATTACTTATCACCTACATTAATCTCTTCGTCTATATCAATTCCAGCCATTTTAATAAGATACAGTGCATTTCTTGTTTTAGAAATTCCATTACTAAGCTTGTAATCAAAATATATATTATTATTTTTATAATTTTCTTGAAAATGATAGTTCTTAATTTTACCTTTACTCTCCTTTTCTAAGTCTCCTAATTCTAAATCATGGGTTGATACTAATCCCATAGCTTTATTTTTAAGTAATTGTTTCATTACCATTTTAGCACCTATATGACGGTCATAGGAATTTGTGCCCTTAAATATCTCATCTAGTAAAAAAAATACTTCTTTGTCCTTTTTTGATTCATTAATTATTAATTTAATTCTTTGTAATTCTGCATAGAATGAAGATATCCCTCTTTCTAAATTATCACTAGTTCTCATACAAGTTTGTATATCCATAATTGAACATCTCAAATATTTAGCACAAACAACTGCACCAGAATATGCAAGTACTAAATTAATACCAACAGTTCTTAACAATGTGCTTTTACCTGACATATTAGAACCTGTTATTAATAATATTTTAGTTGGGTTATCTATGTTAATATCGTTACATACTCTTTTATTAGTTAATAGTGGATGACCTAAATGTTTTGCATTTAAAACAGATCTTTTATCTGTTATAGTTGGTTTTATCCATTTAGGATTATCATAATCTATAATAGCTAAACTAGAAAGTGCTTCAATTTCCCCTATTACATCTAACCAACTCTTTATACTTAATCCTGATTGTTTTTTCCATTGCTCTAATTTAATCATGCACTGATAATCCCAAAGTGTTATTATGTTTATAGGAAAAAACAACATATTTTTTCTATATAAAGTTCTTTCTACTAATTTATCTAAATTTTTTAGTTGTCTACTGGCTATTAAACCGTCTTCATTTCTTAGCTTATCTTTTAAATTCATTATGTATTGGGATTTAAAGTTACCTTTTTCAAAATGATCAATAATTTTTTCATATGCTTTTATACTATTTTTATATTTAAAAACTAAATCAAATTGTTTACTAATTTCTTTTGCATTTGCTAAAAGCATTAAAAATTGCATAGTAATAAGTAACAATGGTAACTTAAATGTAATATAATCATTAATTGATAATATAAATGTAATTACTGTAATTATAGGTAATATCCTTATTATCAATTTTAGATAAGAATTTAGATAAATTGAATCTTTAGCTACTGCCCATTTTAACAGATCTTTATTACTTTTATCTTTAACATTATTTTTTTCTAAAACTAACATACTTTCAGCTTGTAATCTTTGTCTCCACCATCTTTTCTTTGATAATTCCCTTATAGCCTTTTGTCTTTTTTCAATTTCATCCTTTTCATTTGTTGGATTTGTTAATATATTAGCAAGCTTTGTTCTTCCCATATATGTGGTTGTAGAATTAATCCATTGATAAAGGGAACCTTTACCAAAAATATCTAAATCTTTAGAAAAACAATGAAATTCATCTATAAACTCTTCTCCTTTATCACTAAAGTCAGTCCATTTACCCTTTAATCTATCATTAGACATTTCATTTATTTTCTTTAAAATACATATATGTTTATGATAACTTTTTAATTTATTATGAAAATTAACAGCATATATAAATAAACCAATGCTAAAAATTATTATTCCAAAGGATATATAATCGCTAGTATCTCTAAAGAAAGACACTCCACTTAAAATAGTAACAACTGCTATTACAATCCTAATATATCCAACTACATCCATATGCTTAGATATCCTAGGAGCTAACTTAGAATAACAATCGATTCTTTTTTTATATAAATCAGAAGGGTTTTTCAAATTAATATCACCTCTTTAAATTATGCAAATATAATATTAGTTCATAAATCTAGTTTTTAGGAAGAAATTTAGAGTAGCTATTATTTACATTGTACTTATTTCTCATACTTTTTAAGAAATTATGGATTTTACTTTTATAATCTTTATTTGCTCCACCTTTAGGATATAATGTGGAATATAATTCAAAATATTCTGGGTAAGTATCCTTAATGAAGGATAAATATCTTTTCTTTATTCCACCAGTTAAATATAACATTCCAGTTAACATATAATCTACTTTTGCCTGAGAAGCCCACTTTACTAATGACTCTAAACAATCTTTATCATCAGCTAAAAAGGGTAAGATTGGCATTAAATGAAAACCTGTAAATGCCTTAGATTTTGATATTTCACATAAAGCTTTATATCTTTCTTTTGGCAAACTAGCTCCCGGTTCAACACGTTTTGATACATTAGAATTACTTGAAGTGATACACATAGCTATATTTACATATGTTAGATTTGCTAATTTATCAATTAAATCTAAGTCTCGTAAAACTAAATTAGATTTAGTACTAATGATTACTGGATTTTTATATTTTATCATAAGTTTTAAAACTTCCCTCATTAACTGATAGTCTTTTTCTATATTTTGATAACTATCACATACGCCACCAATATTAATAATATCATTATTCCAATTAGGTGATGATAATTCTCTTTCTAATATCTCTATAATATTTGATTTAACATAAATATCTTTTTTAAAGTTTTTCTTTGTTAAATATTTATGACTACTCTCTGCATAACAATATTTGCATCCATGACTACACCCTCTGTATACGTTTAAATCATACTTATAGGGCAAACTGCGTCTTTTTAACTTATGCAAAGCACTTTTTGCTTTAATTTCTACTATCCCCAATATAATATCCCTCCAATATCACAACAAACTCGTCTTATTTTTTTATTATCAAGTCTCCTCTATGGTTATTTTAGCCCTTAAGATTTTTTCTTATAAATATAATCTTTCTTTACAACCACAAAATTCCCTTACAGAAACTGTTATGTTTTTAAAAACTATATTAATATTTTTTTAGCTCCTATATAATAATGATTAGAAATATTTCCCATTGTTATATTATTTCAACTATTCTCTATCTGAATCTAGAAAAAAAGTATTATAATCATATATTCTCCCTATTCCGATTAATCTACCATCAATATCTTCTAAAACAAACTCATAACTTCCATAATCTGTTTTACTCGGTTTTGAAAATATTTTAACACCCTTTGAAACAAATTCTTGATATAAAATATCTACTCCCTTAACTGTATCAGGATCAATATACACATCATATCCTGCACCATATCTTTTGGTATTTGATTTGACATTTCCAAATTTAGATTGTACAACTACTAATTCAACTGAATCTCTATACAAAGCTGCGAAGCTTTCAATATGTTCATAATGCTTTGCATATGTAAACCCAAGTTTTTCAACATAATATTTTACCGTCTTCTTAACATCTTCAGAAATTAAAATAGGACAAGCATTTGCAAGTTTCACTTCTTTATCACTCATTTTTATCCTCCTTTAAATAGTATTGTTTATTATTCTCATATACTACATAGCCTTTATTAAATGGAATTCAGATTTTTTCTAAACATTCTTTATATCGTTTCTTGTTGTATGAAAGTAATTTATCAGCTTCAATTAAATTTCCATGCCCTGGAATAATTGTTTTTGGATTCAAAGTACTAATTATTTCATAAGTTTTTTCTAAGTCTTTATGATTTGCATCTGGTTTATCAGGAGGTATTACAGGTGGCATAAAAAATGTAACTTCTTTTCCTATAATATTATCACCTGTTATTAATACTCTTTCATTTACATCATATACAAGGATACTGTCATATGTATGCCCTGGTGAATGAATTAGCCTTAATGTTTTATTTCCTAAATCTAGAACAATTTCATTTTCAAAAGTTTCTGTGGGTAATAAAGGGTTTACATCCTTTTTTAGTATTCCTTTTACTTTTAATCTCTTCAAATGATTTTTAATAAAATTTTCAAGATATCTATATGTGTCTTTATGGGAGATAATCCTACTGTTTTTAAATAATTGGTTGCCACAAGTATGATCTATATGCCAATGAGTATATATTATTGCTAATGGTTTGTTCCATCCCTTTGAATTAATAAAGTTACAAATTTGTTTAAACATTTCCTTATCTCTAAAAACATCCACAATAATAGGTCCTTTATTAGTAAAAATAACTGTGGAATTTAAATATAATTTTGAACTATTATCACTTAATAAATATGTATCTTGATTTATTTGAGTAATACTTATCCCCATAAAATCACCATCCTTTACATTACTAATTAAAATATTCATTTTGTTGTATTCTTTCTAGTCCTCCCTCTTGACTATAGGGTGCATAAAGGGATGTAATAAAGATGAAATTTATCATAATAAATATTATAAACAACTTCAATATTGAAGTATTATTCTTTTCATACTTATAAAAGATAACTACTATTAAGGCTAGTAAAGCTATTAATATGGGTATAATTATATATTCTTTTGAGAAAGTAAATTGATTAATTTTAGTAATAAAAAATATTTCAAATAATATATTTATAACTACTCCTAATACCATAACCCATGTTTTTTCTAATAATCTACCCTTTCCTATAAGTCTTAGTAATACTAATATAAGAAAGGCTGGTAGAATACAATGTAATTTAAAAAGAGCTAAAATAAAGGCTAGTATAATATTTTGAATTATATTATCTATTCTTATTAATATTTTGTTTTTTAATAGTTCTTCACCAAATTCAGGATTTGAACTAGTAGCATAGATATTTGAATCTTTTCCTTCCTGCCAGAATACATATTCATCATTTTCATTACTTGTAATCAATGTCTTTTTTATATTAGTTTGTTTATCATTATATAATGTTTTTCTCTCTGTTATATCCCCATTAAAAAATCTTAGTAATTTAATGTACCCTTCATCATATTTATCTAATCCATTATATATGGCAGTTAATTTCCCTTGTGAATTATAACCTTTTTTTATATGAGGTAATCCTTTAGTCTCTATAAGAATTCCATTTTCACCTGTAACTTTTAATCTTTTTTCTTTAGTTTGTAAGCCATTTATACTACCTAAGTAAAAAGTTATGTAATAATCCTTTTTATTTCTTTTATAAAAAATATATCCCCTTGCTTTATCTATACCGAATCTAAAGTCTTTTTCCTTTGTTAGTTTATGAACCTTTTTTATTTCTGAAACAATACCTTTAGAACTTATATACATTTTCTCTAAATTATAGAACCCTTTATTCTTTCTTAAAGTAACTATATAAATTCTATTCTTTTCATCAATTTGTGCTTTAAGATTTAATATGCTATTTACATTTATTTCTTTTTCTATATCTTCACCCTTAATTTTAATTTTGTCTTTATTATAAGCAACTATATATTGATATTCTTTATTTTTTACTATTTTATATCCTTCAACGTTATCTAAGATTTTATGTTTATTGTTATTTTCATCTAACTTATATAGTTTATTATCTTTTTTAAAAAAGATATCTTTATTAGATATTTTTAAATCTTCAACATGAAGATTTAAATCTTCTTTTTCAATAACTTCACCTTTATCATTTAATGTAAGTAAATAAGTTTCTTTTTCATCCTTTAAAATACATCTTAACTTCCTATCAAAATCAGCATCAATTATATTTGTAGATTTATTAGTTGTTAATTTATCAGATACCTTCCATGGCTTAGTTTCATAAAAATTAGTATTAACCATCCTTGTTTTATTGAAGTTTTCATATTCATAATCACTATTGAAAATTAATATAGAAAATAAAAATAAAACAAATAGTATAATAGAGAATATAGGTTTATTTTTAAAGCAATTATTTAACTTTTCTTTTCTAGTTAACTTATAAAGTAGTACAAATAAAGTAATAATAGATAATAAAACTAGTAAGAATATAAAAAAGTTCTTAAAAAATATACTTCTCTCCTCTAAATTACTAATATTATTAACATCCTTAGCATTTAAAGCATAATAATTTACTATAGATAATGCTAACTTTCCTACTTTATCTAGTCTATTTTTATCTATATTTGATATATCATCATCCGGTGTATGTATAAGTTCCTTTGAATTATTAGTTAAAGTGATAGCTGGAATTCCCTTACTTGAAAAACTAAAATGATCACCATCAAAAGAATATTTATTTATCTTATAATTAATATTCAATTCCTTAGCTAAATCTCTAATAGTCTTTATTAATTCTTCTCCTTTAATTTCACCTTTATCCTTTGGACTTTGGGATGGAGAAGTTTTTATTTCTAACTTCACCTTTTCTTTAGATCCAACCATATCTAAATTTATAACCTTAGTAAATATTAAATCAAAGGGTCTTGAGCTTGTATAATATTCTGAGCCTTGAAGACCACTTTCTTCTCCAT
Organism: Bacillota bacterium; assembly: GCA_009711785.1. Lineage (GTDB taxonomy): Bacteria > Bacillota > Clostridia > Tissierellales > MES13 > MES13. The sequence goes on along the minus strand of VENA01000068.1, from coordinate 5,078 downwards.
TAAATGCAGCAAATACTATTGTCCTTTTAGGTTTTATATTACTTTCTTTTATAGTCCTTGCTAATTCTATTAAAGTAGCTACTCCTGAACTATTATCCAGTGCACCATGATATATTTCACCATTAGGATCCTTCCCTACATGATCAAAATGAGCACTAATAAGTATAGTTTCTTTTTTAAGTTTATCATCCTCTCCTGGAATATAACCAATCACATTAGACATTTCAACCTCTGGGAATTTTAAATCTAAATCTATACTAATTTCTTTACCCTCTTTACTTAGTCTAACTAATTCATCAAATACATTTTTATTTACTATTAAATCTATGAATTCACCTTTTATTTTTTTCTCTTGTTTTTTATATAGTACTACACTTTTACCAAATCTATTATTGTTAATTCCCCTATTATTTTTATTCGATGGTCTTATAACTGCTTTAACACGATTTTTTAATAGTATTTTACTAATATTTTCTTCGTGGGGATTTTTTGAAGTAAGAATTATTTTATCCTTTGTTTCAATGTCTTTAAAAGATTCATTATATAGTCCTTTACCTACAATCTTTCCTCCCTTTGCATAATCCATAGTTACTTCAGTAAAATCTTTTCTAAGTCTATAGTCCTTTATAGTTTGTCCATTTTTATCAATAACCTTTAAACTAGCCTTTTCACCTAATATAGATGAGATAGCTCTAAATGGTTGTAAGTAACTCTCCCGTTTAAATGGTCTTAATCCAATTTTTTTAAATTCATTTTCTATATATTTAGTAGCTTTTTTATTTCCCTCTGTACCGAGAAGTCTTCCTTCATATTCATTTGAAGAAAGTTCTTTTATATGCTTATAAGCATTTTCTCCATTAAAATGTTCTAAGCTTATAGTACTACATCCTGTTAAAAATATAAGTATTATAACTAGAAGTAATCCTCTTTTACTTTTCATTTGTAACATCCGCATTCTTAACATAGTCAAGCCATTCTTCTTCAAGTATCATAAGTTCTTTATTATAAACCTTGTATAGAGATGTTTCTAAATTATAAAAAGCACTTAAACTATAAAACTTCTTATATTTATCCATGCCATATTTTTTAATGATGTACTTTGTAAAAGAGTATTCTTCTTTATTTACAATATTTTCATTTAAACTAGAATCAATAATATTTTCAGATAGATATGTTAAGGGTATATACTTTTCAGTATTTAATATCTTTTTTATCTCTATATCTATATTTCTAGCCCTTTCATTATCAATTGTAAGATATAAATAGTAACCATCATTAGTAAATCTAGAGAGTGGTCTTTTATTTTTATGTGCTAATATATTATATATTTTGTAACCAAGTTTATTTAACAAAGTATTTTCTTTATTTGAAGTAATCTTTTTAGAGTTATTATGTACTTCATAAATTTCTCCTAAAAATTCACCGTAGGGATAAACTATACCCCTTACTAAAAATTTTGAATCCATAAATAAATAACACTCTATCTTATCATCATATTCTCCCAAATTTTTAGAAAGTTGCTTATATTTTTTCTCAGCTTTATTTACTATATCATCTATTTCCTTTTCAACATGTGTATTATGTTGACTGTAATAAAATTTAAAATGCTTACTTTCCTTTGTTAAAAAGTTATTATCTTTCACTGTTTTTTCACCAAGACTTAATGTCCATCCATCCTTTGATTTTTCAAAATCACCCCTATATTCCTCTTTTTCATTTATTTTAATATGATAGTCTTCATGCCAAAATGAATGTCCTATATATCTTATTATATCATTATTCAAAGCACCATTTATCCAACAATACTTTTTTGAATCCAGTGGATTAGGTAATAAATAATGATAAGCAACCTTTTCTCCTTTGAATATTTTATCTCCAGCAATTAATTGATTATTCTTTACTTGAATTGGAAACTTATTATTAAACCTTTTAAAAACCTGATTTAATGATGGTTTTCCTAGAATAGCTATATTATTCTCTTTAATCATTTTATCTGTAACTTCTGTATCACTTTTTATTATAATATTATCGCTATTACTATTTTCAGAGAACATACTCATTATAGTTTTCATATAATCTCCATACCATTTTAAATCAGCCGTCTCTTTTTCATCTCCCTTTGTACCATATATTATTACTAACTTCTCCCCTGACTTGTCAATTTTATTATAAAAATCATACAATCCAAAGTCCTCTGAAACTTCATAACTCATATTTTTCTCTGAACTAGTACAACCACTAAATAAAAACACTATAAAAAATAGAAAGCTAAAAGTAATAATAAATTTTTTCATGATTCATCCCCCTAGAATAAAGTATTATAGGCATATATCCTATTTTCTTACATATTATCACTTTTAAAATGGTTTTTTGTCACTTTTTGTTATTTATTATATTTTTTTCTTTTGAACTTAAAGTCTTCTTCTATATCAATATGCATAAAGGAATAAGGGGTCCTTGCATATACATTTCTCTTATAATTCTCTTCATTCATAATCTTTAAAAGCTTTACCTTAGGTTGAAAAAAATTGAGATAGAATTTGTCTCTTAGTTACTAAAAAAGAAGCCCCACTTTAAGTAAGGCTTAAATAGAAACTCTTATTTTCTAATTTAAATATTTTATGTTTATCAATTTTTCTAGTATCTTTTTATTTAATGTAATATTATTTTTAATATCCTCCGATAAATCTTATAAAATCAATAAACCAGTGAAACGTAATTGCTGTCTCTAAATCTTTTTTATATTGTAAATATGCCATAGGTAATCCAAATAATAAGCTAGTCGTAATCAACATAAAAAAAGCTGCCGGCACATTAGATATCCATAACTCTGAAAAGTGAATAAGACTGTGGGGTACTATACCAAAGAAAAAACTAATAAATACTATGTACTTCTTTTTGATCCTATTATCTAATAAAGTAAATATTGCATTCATAATAAAAAATCTAAATATTATCTCTTCTGATATTCCTGGTTCAAGGGCTAATAATGCTGCTTTAAAAACATTCATATATTGAACTGTTCCAATTGTTAACCTAAAATAGATAAAATTTAATAATGCAAAGGGTATTGCAATTAAGATACCTAGTAAAAAGGCTTTTGGCAGTGCTTTAATATTTAAGTTTTTAAATAATGATTTATTTCTATTTTCATTACCTGTTAATAAACATCCCCCTACAAATCCTATCAGTGTTACAAATGAACCTATTATTGCTGTTTTTAAGTCTGTTCTTTGATGAAAACTTAAAAAATTTATACTGATTAGTATTAAACCAACTCCAATATATTTAAATCTTAGTTTATCAAATTTCTTTATAATTACTATAATAGCAAACAAAGTTATTAAATATTCTACCCAACTCCAGGTTCTATACATAAATTTATTATCTTCCATACTTAAAGTATAAACAACCGAAAAATAATATATAGATATAAAAGCAATAAATATAAGAATAGTATAAATTAAATATTTATATTAAGGATATACTGTACTCATATTAGAAGTTTAAAATTTATTTCTCATTTCCTCTCTTAAAATTACCTGTTTCCTTTGCCATAATTAATTGTTTTTGTTTTTCATCTGCCCTATCTATTTTAGACATAAATTTGAAGGCTTTTTTTCCTTTTAAAATAGTAACTTGTTTTCCATACCAATAAATAAAAACCTTTCCATCCTTAGTTGTTCTAAAGGAAAATACATTATCTTCTAATTTATTTCTTTTATCAATATTATTCACCTAATTCACTCCAAAATCTACTTATTTATTTCATTCTCATCATCAATACAACTTTTTAAAGAACTACCACAGTTTAGACATTTCTCATCATACCAAGAAAAATTTTCTTGACAATTAGGACAACTCCATCTTTTTTCTTGTTCTTTAAGCCATTTGTTAATACCCATTTCTTTTATTGAAGTTAAATTTTTTAAAACTATTGTGTGATGTGGATTCTCATCATTTTTAAACTCAATTATTTTTTCACAAGGAAAGTCCCTACATTGGAAGCAGAATTCTACTTCATTATTCTTTGCACATTCTTTAATCTCGCAGTTTCTACAAAATACTGAAGTAGTATCTGTCTTGCATCCATTACAATATAAATCATCTGGATTCATCCCCCACTTTTTAGCAGTTTCTTTTACTTCTCCTTTCTGATTAGTAATGAAAATTTCACAACTGCCACAATACAATCCACAATAAGTATCTAGTCTATTTTTAATTGCTTTCACCCCCTTATTTTTTACTGAATTTTCAGATATTTTTATATTACCATTTTTTTGGTAATTATTCAATTTTATATAAAATATTTAACATTTGTATTTTATTGTGTTTTATAGTATATCTATTAGTGAAAATAGAATATAAAAACACTAAATTTTTTAAATAAAATAACTTACTAATACTCCTCCCACCTACTTAAAAGGTGAGAGGAGTATTAATAAGTTTGCTATAGATAATATAAATTGAGTGTGCCTACTTTGTACCTAATGCATAAATCACTGGCATTCTAAAACAAAATCCTTCTTCACATCTAAATTTCTCAAGTTCATTAAATACTTCTTTTTTAAATTCTTCAATTTCATTTTTACCTAAACTATCTATTTTTTCTAATATATTCCGAGCTGCATTAGACCACATTTCCTGCCACCATTCATTTTTATCCTTGTATATAACTTTATTCTCTTCTTTGTAAACTTCCATATTTTTAAACCCTGAGTTATTAAGTATTTTTTTCACGCCTTCAACTGTACTAAAATCAGGGATAGTTGATTTTTCTTTATTTTCACTTTTTTTATTAACAGAGATATATCTTTTTATAAGTTTAGTTAACCACTTTTGATCTTCTTGATTACCCCACATGCTAAAGGCAACTTGTCCACCCTTCTTTAAAACTCTTAATATTTCATCAAATCTATTCTCACTAAAAAGAAAATATCCAAAAATAAAACCTCCCTCTATATACTTTTATTTTCTTCGTTTTTCTCACTTATTCTTAGAATTCCTCTCGGATTATAAGCAATAATCCTAGATGATTATCCTCATGGTTACATTTATGTTTATATATGGAATATCAA
>VENA01000049.1 GCA_009711785.1 Bacillota bacterium | reverse complement strand
TGTATTATTTATTGGTGACTCTACCATTAATCTTAGGGGGGAGAACTTAAAAATCCTGCTAAATCTTTAAATTTCAATGATTTAGCACTGGAAATATATCAAATAAGTTAATTTTTTTGACGGAACAACAATATCTGTTGGAGGAAATTTAAATGAAACAATTATATAATATGATTTTTAAACGCAAGTCATTTCGCAGATTTAAAAGTACGGAATCATTAAATTTAAGTACTCTAAACGAGATTAGAAATAAACTAAACGAGGTGAATATTGTTTATTGGTATATAGCGAAAGAAAAGAACATTATTTGTTAAATGTTGGCTATATGTTAGAACAATTAGATCTATGGATGGCATCTAAAGATATTGGGGTTTGTTGGTATGGCATGGGAAAAATTGATGAGACTAAATATGAGGAACTTGAATTTGTTATAATGCTAACTTTTGGTAAAGGAAAAAAAGAGGAATTTCGAAAAGATTATACAAAAGCTACGCGTAAAACAAAGGAAGAAATATGGAAAGGTAAATTATTACAAGAGGTTAGGAATGTAGTTCGTTATGCTCCAAGTTCCTGTAATACACAGCCTTGGATGGTTAAAACAATGTCAAATCATTTGGATATATACCGTGATTCAAGGAAGAAATCTATGATTCCTAAATGAAAAGTAACATTTTATAATACTATAGATATGGGTATTTTTATGTGCTTTTTAGAAATTGTACTTACTCATGAAAAATATAATTTTCACAGAATACTATGTGAAGAGAATTTAATTGAAAGAAAGTAAAAATAGCCAAATACGTATTATCATAATAATCAGTGATGAATATTTTTTAGGGAATCCAAATAGAATGGATTCCTTTTTCATAGCATAAAATGAATTGCTACACCTAAAAGAAAAACCTCAAACATTCGTCTGAGGGCCTTTCATATGTTTAATTTATAAAAAGTTCTAAGACTCTTATTTCTTAATTTTCTTCTCTATCAACACAACTGTCTCAACGTGTGTTTTGGTAGTTTATTAATACTAATACGCATAATAGTTATTTTGCGTAACAATTAGCCTCTATCCATATACGAGGACATTTGACTCTTTAGGTTAAATCTTATTTATACTAATTATCTCTGTCTTTAATTAAAAGGATAGAAAAACAAAAAGTACCTATGTTTATTAGAGTATTTGTCATTATTACAATTATTTTTAATATTAATTAATTTGCTCATTATTTCCATAGATTCTTTTACATTATACTGGTCCTCTTTTCCTATAGGAGGTCCTTTCAATAAATTTATAGCATTATGAAAAAATTTTTTTTCTATTGGGAAAGTCTTAAAGGTTTTTATTGCATATTTTCTTTGATTTAAATAATCATTTAATCTTTGGTATATTGAAGACAAAGTATGATAAACATCAGCATAAGTATTCTTTTCTTTACCTTCCTCATCTTCTACAATTGATTTGCATAAAGTTATTGCATTTTTGAAATCATCTTCTTTATTTGCTCTATTTGCTAATGCTAATGCCTTTCTGTACATTGCTTTATGTTTATCTTTTTCAAATTTAACATGTTCAATTAAATATTCACATTCTTTAATAACTTCATTCCAGTCATTTTTTCTAAAACATATTTCTAATTTTGAGCAATGTGCAATCATTGAAGATGGATTTAAGTCTAATAACTGATTACAAAATAATTCACACTTTGTAATTTCGGAAATCATTAAATTTAGATTCAAATAAGCTTCTAGAATATGTATTTTCGAATTATCTTTTTCAGATTCAAATAATTCATCTCTTAAAAATAACTCAAAGTAATGAGAACTTATCCTACCTAGTTCTAACATTTTACTTTTTTCTCTACTTCTTTCCTTATGACTTAAATTACAATATGTATAGGCTAATATTAAATTCATTTTCGGATGATAGTTATTATTCTGTCTATATTTCTCTTCTAATTAAAACACTTTATCATAATCGCCTAATTTTTGATAACAATCTAATATGTGATAATTTACCTCTCTGTTTTTTACACTCAATTTTTCAAAATATTTTAAAGCCCTAGTAACAATCTTTTTATCCTGAATAATATGCCTACTAAGATTATGAGAGATATTGCTTGTATGCAATATAACACATGCTCTATTTAAATATGTCTTAGCAATGCTGTAATAAATGTCATCCTTATCCTTACCTAGCTTTATTGCTTTATTAATATAGTATTCAGCTTCATCTTTTTTATCACTATTCTCACAATCTAACAAAACACCATATATCATATATATGTACTCCCATTTTGTGTTGTTACATTCTTCAAATTGATTTATTATTTCTTCTATCACTTCCTTACATTTTTTATATTTTCTCATCCTTAATAAAGAAAGAGCCTTTAAATATTCCATTTGCAAACCAAAATTATCTGTAATATTATTTTCGTTGAAATTATTCACATCACTAACAAATTTATTTTTATTAATTTTAAAAACATCTTGTAAATATTGAAAAATAGTGATTATTTCATCTTGTCCATAAACGCATATTTCTTCAACATCATTTTGATTCCTCACAATACTATAGTCATAAGATATAATTTTTTCTCCTACTATATTTATTACAAAGCTCATCTTCTTATCTTTTCCATAAATGTTCTTATTAGTTAATAAAAGTCTTTTGATATTTTCATCTCTCATGCTATAACCAATAAAAATGTTTATATTTTGTGCAAAATTACTACGTAGTGCGTCATTTAGTAACTTATATTCCTTTCCAGAAATAATCAAATCATAGTCATCTTGAGTTACAACCATTGTATCTGGTCTTTCTATATCACCATGGAGTTTTAAGATTCGAAGTTCATTTTTGTTCGAAATATCACCGAAAAATTGCTTGTTTAAGTTTTCAGTGTCATAATAGAATTTTTTTATCTTGATTTTAAAAATCTGTCTTAAAATATTTTCTATCAATAGGTCAAAATTAGTTGTAATTATCCTACAATTTCTAGATAAATTAAATAAAAGTTTGTATTTTTGTAAATCTGCACCTAATGCTCTTTTATTTATATTTTTATTATCATTTAAGTAATTCGCTATATATTCTTGTAAAATACTTTTATCTATATTAGTTATTTTTAATATATCTGTAAAAGCTCTCGGTATAGTATAAGTATTATCTATTTTATCAACTATATCTTTATGATTCTTATATCCATATTTTCTTTCTAACTCATTACAAAAGTCTAATAATAACCTTTTCCAGTTAGGTAAATTATACCAAAACGAAAACCCAGCTCCAATAAACAAAGTAACATTTGTGTCTTGGTTAATTTCTTTATCAATTATTTTCATGAAATCTTCTAAACGCATATATGTATCCCCTCTTAAATCATTTTTTACTCCATATTTCATTATTCTAATTCCCATTACCTACTTAATTGAAATACTTAACGATATAAGCTATTGTTTAATGTTCCATATAGTCCTGTATATTTCCTTTTTTACTACTAATATTATTTTACCAAACTTTGTCTTTCAAAAAAATCCTCAAACTATATGTCTGAGGTGGAAAAGTCATATTAAATATTATAAAATTTATTTTTTAAAAGGTAAGGTAGGTAGTTGTCTTATTTTTTAGTTAATCTCACTTATATTTTACTAAATTATTTAATTAATACATTTTATTGTATTTAATGTTGAATTTTTTATGTAATTATAGATTCAAACAATTAAGTTTCTTACTATCGTTTCTAATGTTTATAAGTTTTATATATTTAAGCTAGTGATATTATGAAGGAAATAATCCAAACAATTAGATAAGAAAATTTATGTTTTAATAGTTTAGATCTTTTATAAAGATAAACTGGAACTAGCCAAAAGTATCCCAAAAGGTTTTCCATATTATGCCCAGCCCTTTTTAACTTCGTAACGTCTAACCAAGATAATATTAGATTCAATGCTAAAGTAGTGAACCATAGACTTTCTGCTTTTATACCTATGACTTCACTTACAACACCTTGTATGGATATTCCTAGTAGTGGTGCAAAAGCCAAAAGCCAAACAAAATGGTTTTTCACTAGCCTACCATTTAATGGTGGCGGCATGCTTATATTATCTTCAAATTGAGTTTCTTGTATAGCTTTCCAATTCTCAAAATCCTTTTTCCAAACTAAAGATTTACGATTTAATACTTGTGAGTCAAGAAGTTTTATTATTTCTTCTCTACTAACTGGTCCCTTCCTCTCACCTTTAAATTCATAAAACCATATCTTATTTTTAGACTTAGATGGGTTAGCATCAATACTAATATTTCTTTTTTTAAATTCATCAATGCTAATATTTCTTATTTTAAGTTCATCCTTTACATAATCTATTGCTTTATCAGTATATTCATCAAAGTCTTTGTCGATAATCTCAACTAGTTCTTCATCCGTCAAACTTCTAATATTCTTTTCTATAGTATTTTCTACCAACTTTACAAACCTCCTCCATTTTTTAATTCTGTTATTATAGCTTTTAAACATGATTTATCTTAATTTTATTATTAAATTCTATAATTTTCAAGTAAAACCTATTAATGTTAAATGAATTCTGTTAAAAACTAATTTCCTTGAAAATGACTGAGCTTAGACAACAAATTAATACAAGGTTAGATACCGAACCAAAATTACACTCACTCCAATGATTTCTGTTCTAAATTCTCTCATTCTATTTCCATTTAATTCTAGTTTTAAAAGGATTTTCTTGTGTTTTGTAGAAAGGTATTTTAAAGAAGAATTTTTAAAATCTATTTTAGAGGGAGGTATATTTATGGAATCAATAATCGGAGCATTGTTAATAGGAGGAATTTGTGGGCTAGGTCCTGTTATAGTGGGTGCTTTAAAAAAACGTATGGGTTTAGGAATTGGGGGATTCTTTGCATGTTTGTTATCTGGACTTATTTTAGGTATTTTACTTGCTGGGCCTATATGTGGTGTTTTTATTTGGTTAATAATAAAAAAATCTGATACTGATGAATCAATTAATACCAAACAATGTCCATACTGTGCAGAAAAAATATTAGTTGACGCTAAATTATGCAAACATTGTAATCGTGAACTTATCAAAAAATGTCCTATTTGTGGTGAAGAAATTAGTATTAAAGCCAAAGTATGTAAACACTGCAAACACCAAATTTCTGAATCTTCCAATCTATAAAGAAGTGTACAGTTATCAATGCCTATATTCCTTACATATAGGCATTGATTGTATGCTAGCGTATATAAACACAGTATTTTGTATATCCCAAACACTCATTAGTGACCCTCTCTTAGCTTAATACTTGAAAAACCCTTTCCTTTTTATACTTATTGATGAAGGTATCCAATTAAAATTCAATTAAGCTAGTTGAACGGGGTTAACTTATAGTTCTATTTTTTAAAATACAGTTGAACCATCTTGTTAGGTTTCTTTTCGTACTTTTCTAAGAACGTCTGTAACTCTTTATAATATTTCTTACACTTATCATCTGGGATTAATCTAAACCATTTTTTTAGATGTGGTACGGTTTCTCTTCCATCCATGTATCCATTTTCCTGACTGGTTCCAAAATTATAATGAGCAAGTGTATTATTTTTATAACCAATAAATTTACTTGGTACAAATTTATCCATTTCTTCTATGTAGTACCAATGTCTAAAGAAACTTAATTTCTTTATTATTTCTTCAGCTTCAATTACACTTTCATGAAAGACTAAAGAATTTTCTATAACTTCATCATAGCTCTTTACCAAATTGAGCATCTAAATCCCTCCTTAATTAAATAACCCCTAATAAGTTCTTACATTATTTATAAGTCTATTACCTAAATATTCCATATCGTTATCCTAATCCCTTTTTTTACCTTATATATATTTCAAGTTCCCTTTTGCCCATAATAAAAAAAATCCCCAAACTATTAGTCTGAGGAAATAAAATTATATTATTAAATTGTTGGAATTCATTTTTTACAATTTTTCAGGTAAGGCAGGTAATTATCTCATTTTTTAGTGAATCCCACCTTTATTATACTATAAAATCTGCTTAATATCATATGAAAATTTATCCACTTTTATGATGATCTCTTCGACTCGATACGTACAGTTTGGGTACAGAATGGATAATTTGTACAACCATAGAATTCTCCATACCGTCCTTTTCGTTTCACCATATAACCTCCACAGGACCTACACTTGATTTGATCATTAAGAATCTCTACATTTTTAATTGTTAAATCACAATGTGGGTAATTTGTACAGCCTAAAAACGCTCTATTTGTCTTAGTATTTTTTCTCAATATTAAATACCCCTTTTGACATTTTGGACAATTAGGATTCTCTTGAATTGAGTTTTCATTAGTTGAAAATTCATATTTTACCTTTTCATCTTTTATTAGTTCATCTACAAATATTGATGGCTTTTTATCAGGTGCTAAAATATAAGTTGTATTCTTTGTTCGTGTTATAGCTACATAGAATAGTCTTCTTTCCTCAGCAAAAGGAAAAGAATCTAAATCTGTTAATACTAAAGATAATAGTGGGTCGTCAGATATCTTATTTGGAAAACCTAATAATTTATTTGCTGCATTAATAATAATCACATTGTCTGCCTCTAATCCTTTAGATCTGTGTGCAGTTAAAAAAGGAAGTTTTAATTTAGGGTACTGACGATACTTAACCTTTACTTGTCCTTTAGAATTCTTTATTAATTCAAAATCTTCATGTGATGCAATAAATTCTATATCAAAATTATTTCTACCAAGCAAGAGGATTTTTGTATCATTTCCAAATAAATGTACTATTTCATCTATAGCTTTTTTTAATGCAGTAAAGATATCTCGTTCATAACCAAAAATTCTAATTGGATTACTATGTTGTTTGTCTGATCTCAAATCTTTCATTAATTGTTTTTCATTTTTCATTATGAATTTTCCTGCTGTATTAATTAACTGTTGAGAATTTCTATAAGTTTTCTCTATCTTTAATACCTCACTGTAACCAAAATACTTACTAAAATTCGTAAATAGATCTATATCACTACCTGCAAATCTATATATAGACTGCCAATCATCTCCTACACACATAACTTTTGCATTAGTCATATCTCTTATAGCTTTAATCAATTTATATCTACTAGCAGAAATATCTTGATATTCATCTATTATTATATATTTATAATCTACATTGTATAAGTTAGATTCTATTATTTCTGTTGCAAAATTAATCATATCATTAAAATCAATTTTCTTATTATTTTTTAAAAACTCCTGATAATGTTCATAAACTGGTTCTACTATTTCTAAGAATAATTTACTTCTTTCCCTTAAAAATGTATTAGAAATACTACCTGCTTCTTTTCTAAATTGAGTAAATTTCTCTAATGTATATCCATTTGATTTAAATAAACCGATAAATGAACCCACTAATTTCTTAAATTCCTCAAAGTATCTATCTTTTTGCTGATCATAAACTCGATTAAATACTTCCTCATAATTAACTTCTTTAAATTTAACCCCTTGTTTTTTAAGCATCTTCTCTAGTTTCTTTAATAATACGCCATTTTTATTATAGTATGAATATGTTTCTAATAAACTTGTTTCATTCTTTTTATGCATTTCTCGCTTCCATTTGATTCCCTCTAGATATTTTTCCTCTTCTATTTTTGTTAGCCATGGTACTCTTCCATCTTCACTTATCCCAAAATGTTCTAGATAAATATCATAGTCAGGCAAATAAAAGTCAGGTTCATATCTTTTACGATAAGGATCAGAAGAATTGTAAGGATATGGATGTTCATAAATATAGTTTATACCATTTAAGAATAAAAAGTTTGCTATAATAACCTCCTCAAGACTCTTTACTGCTTCCCCTTGTAATGTTTGTTTATTAATTTTTAAATCATTGATACCTTCATCAATATTCTCTTCAACTTGAGCTTTACTCCGTAAGGTTTGAAAATCTATATTTCTGTAATAATCATGATACTCTCCTAGGTTTTCAAATTCTTCCCACTCTTTAGGAATATTTAAATAATACCCAAAAAAGATAATAACTTTTGTAATCATATTTTTATCATTATATATATTATGCTTAAAGTAATTGTCTATAAGCCTTTTCATATCTTGACTTATATCTGGCCTTTGTTTATTTCTCTTTGTAATAATATCTAACCCTAATTTGTGAAAAGTTTTCACATCAACTTCTACATTAAGTTTTTGTGATATTCTTTGGTACATTTCATCAGCTGCTTTTCTAGTAAAAGAAATCAATAAAATATCCTGTGGGCTTATATCTTTTCTCTCAACTAAGTATTTTACTTTGCCAGAGATAGTCAAAGTCTTTCCACTACCTGCTCCAGCTAATATTAAATTATTCATTTCATCTACTACAATTGCTCTTCTTTGTTGTTTATCTAATGATTTTCCATCTATATTATCAAATAAATCACTATTTTTATTCAATTCATTCTGAACATATTCTTCGTTCCATTGTTTTATATAGGTATCTATGTTTTCCCAAATATCTTTAAACTCTATAATATTTTCCTTTTTTATTTTTGAATAAGGTTTTTTTGTGAAAAAATCATAAGTATCTTTAAATTTACTATATATATTACTTTTAAATGTATATACAATATAATTTGATTTAGCGTTCTTTATTTCTTTTAAAAATTTATCTACTCTCTCAATTTTGTCTGTAACATTTTCAGATTGTAATAACTCTTTATGTTTTTTTCTATCTGAATAGGTTAAGATTACCTGATAAATAATCGCTCCCAAAAAAATTAACCATAAAATATCTATCATACTAATTCATCCCCTAATACAATTATTTAAAACTAAATAGTATATATCCACTCAATAACTTTCCCAGTTTTTTATCCCCTTATGTATATTAAGCGCTATTTAATATTATACTCCTATTTTTATTTAAAATAACATGCAGTAAAGACCAATTAAATATATAGTCCTCACTACTTTTAAATTTAACTTTTACTTACACTACCTCTTTGTAAATTTACTCATCATATTCTGAAACTTTACTACCACTATTATCATATAGCTCTCCTGGATCGCCATCATTATTCCAAATATAAGCTCCAGACCATTTTAGTTTATCTGATCCATCACCTTCTGCTCCTCTACCAGAAACTATTTGAACTGTAGTTCCTGCTTTTAGAATGAATCCATTTGGAAATTCATATGTTTGGTTGCCTTTGACTGATACCAATTTCCACCCAGTCATATTTATATCATTAGTAGTAGTATTTTTGATAGTTACAATCTCTTTAGATAAATCAATATTTTGAATACTTACTTCCTTAGTTACGTCTGTGCTTTCATTAGTAGTTTGTGAATTGTCTTTATTATTATCTTGGCCCTTTATTTTAACTGGTTCTGTATTAAAAGTTACAGTCTTACCATTTATTGTAGCTATTACATTTCCTTGTTCATCAGTTCTATATACTTTTATATCTCTACTGTTTAATTTATCTAATAATTCTGAATCAGGATGTCCATATCTGTTGTCTTCACCAACACTTATTACTGCATATTCTGGTTTTATTACATTTAAAAACTCATCACTTGATGAAGTTTTACTACCATGATGGCCTACTTTAAGAACATCTATATCACTAAACTTATGTAAATACTCTGTTTCAATATCGTCTTCCATATCACCAGTAAATAGAATCTCAATATCCTTATAATCCAACATGCTAATTACACTATTATCATTTGTATTTTCATATCCATCCCCTGTTTCTATTATCTTAAATACAGCATTATTTCCCATATCAAAACTCATATCTTTATCCTCTATAAAATTAGAATTCTTTTCACTCTTTGCTGCATCAATATAATCTTCATAAGTTTTACTAGAATATTCTTGTCCTGAATCAACTATGTTTTCAACTTTGAATGCCTGTAATATAGTATCTAACCCACCAATATGATCTTCATGTGCATGAGTTGCAACCATAACTTCTATATCATCAGTTTCTAATCTCTTTAAATAATCAACTACTAAATCTCCATCGCCATTATTACCAGCATCTATTAAAATATCATAGTCTCCATTATCAATAAAAATACTGTCAGCTTGTCCTACATCAATGAAATGTACTGACATCTTATTATTTTTATTGTTACTTGTTATTAAAACTGTTCTAGTTGTGCCATTCCAGCCTACTTTAGCTCCTATGCTTTCTGCTATAAACCTCGCTGGTACTAATGTTCTGCCTTCAATAATTGTTGCAGGTGTATCTAGTTGTATCTGTTTCCCGTTCTTAGTTGCAATCTTACTAGAAATAGGTAACTCAATTTTAATATCTTCCTTTGTACCTATAACTGTTCTGGTTTTTCCATTCCAGCCTACTTTTACACCTAAAGCCTCAAATATAGCCCTTACTGGTACTAATGTTCTACCATTAATTACTTGAGGATTTACATCAAAGTTTAAGGTATTTCCGTCGACCTTTACTTTTACCGGTCCTTGAGCATATATTGGCATTGTAGTAAAGCTTAATATTAGTATAAGTAAAATTACAGAAATTCTTTTTTTCAAAATAATACCCCCTATGTTTATTATATTTACATTATACTAATCTATATTGATAAATTTTAGCTATTTTTGTCGAATTTTTATAATTAAGAAAAAATCGCTGTTATTTCCAAGAAAGTTTTAATTTCTTAAATTGAATTAAGAAATAAATATGTGAAAAAATTTATTCCTTTTCCTTATATTTCTTAAGAACACATTCTGCCCTTTCTTTAAGACGATTAAATAACTCCTTCTCTCTTTCATTAGTTGTAAGCCATAACTCTCCATATTTCTCTACAAAAGCCCCATATAATTTTTCATCATCCTCTGTTTCTTCAATTTCTAATATTTCTGACATTGTTTTCTTATTATGATTTAATATATTCATAATATCACAAAACAATTTACTTAATCTCTTTGAAGCATGTTCTGAAACTTTATCTTGTATAAAGTGTAAATTTGGTACTATAGAATTTACTTTCATTCTAGTTTTATTCTTTCCTCTACCCGTATAACTGGGCTCAGAGGTATCTTCGCTAATCTTTGTCTTAATAATATCCTCATCTTCTAAATTTTCTCCTTGTATAGTTGAGGAAGTTATTTCTATTCCCTTTTCACTAAGAACCTCTTCCATTTTTACTAATTGAAAACTTAATACATCGTAGATTTTATCCTTTTTTGTATAGCCCTTAGTCTTTTTAGGATTTTCAATATTAAAGTCCTCAAACCTTGTGTCCTCTAATAAATTTACATGAAAGCTAACTGTAAGTTTATATACTTTTTCTTTAATAAAATTATCAATATTACTTTCTATAACTTTACTAAACTTAGTGCTAATATTTTCATCGAAGATATTAGTATCTTTTAAAATATACTCCATAATAAATATCACTCCTAAAAGGATAATTATTAAATTTATTTCCTTATACTTAAAAACTATACTTCTATACCTTTATCACTTTTTCCACTCAACCTCTGTCCCATCTAGAAATGTAACTACTAATTTGCAATTATCATAAACAGTTATCTTTTCTGTCAACTTAAAATATAAATTTACATTAAATTCATTAATAGTCTCAGTTTCCTTAAATATCTCAATAAATCTTTTGGCTGTTACTTTTTCAAGTTCATCACCAGCTTTAATTTGTTCCTCCCACTCAGGGGTATATCTATTAATGTTTTCTACTATACTATTAAATCCATCTATGAATGCTTGATATAAAACACTATCATCAATGTGTCTGCTATCACACCCTTTAACACCTTTTCTTGGATATTTATTATTACATCTCCATATTATTCTTTTGAAATTTTCTTCAGTTGAGTTCCAAACCTTTCTGCCATATATCTTATTACAGTTTCCGCATATAACTTTTCCTGCAAAGGGGTTTTCTATTGTTGCATACTCAAGTCTTTTAATATCATGTTCTTTAGCATAGGCCTTACGCCTTTTCATTTCAAGCTGTACTGCTTGCCATATATCTTTATCTATTATAGCAGGATGGCTTTCTTCTACATAGTACTTTGGAACTTG
The DNA here is from genome assembly GCA_009711785.1 of Bacillota bacterium. Classification (GTDB taxonomy): domain Bacteria; phylum Bacillota; class Clostridia; order Tissierellales; family MES13; genus MES13. The sequence continues at coordinate 65,388 of VENA01000049.1, read as the reverse complement.
TCCATTATTTTTAACACGCTTTTTAGTTAAAAAATCCACTGTATATGTCTTTTGGAGTAAAGCATCTCCTTTATATTTTTCATTAGTTAGTATTTTTTTAATAGTGCTTGGATACCATTTAAATGCTCCGTTCCATGTTGGCATTTTATCCTTTTCTAAATCCTTAGCTATTCTATTAATGCCTTTACCTTCAAGAAATTCATTATATATTCTTTTAACTATTTTTGCCTGTTTTTTATTAATAATAAGGTTACCATCTTCATCTTTATCATAACCTAAAAACTTCTTATGATTAACAATAACTTTTCCCTGTTCAAACCTTCTTCTTATACCCCATGTGGAGTTTTCAGAAATGGAACGGCTTTCATCCTGTGCTAAACTTGAAAGTATACTTAAAAGAACCTCTCCTTTACTATCTAAGGTATTAATATTCTCTTTTTCAAATATAACTCCGATTCCTAATTCTTTTAGTAGTCTTACATAGTTAAGGCAATCTAAAGTGTTTCTAGCAAACCTTGAAATGGATTTTGTTATAATCATATCTATTTTTTCAGCTTTACAGTCTTTTATCATTTTATTAAACTGTTCTCTCTTTTTAGTATTGGTTCCAGAAATACCTTCGTCTGCATATATTCCGGCTATTTTGTAATCAGGATGTCCATTAATGTAAGTTGTATAGTAATTAACCTGTGCTTCGTAGCTAGACAATTGCTCTTGCTGGTCAGTTGATACTCTACAATAAGCTGCCATTCTCTTTTTTTCTGGCTTTAAATTCTCTGCTGTATTATTCACTGAATTATTTGCTGGAATAACTGTAATTTTTTTTTCCATTTATTATAACCTCCTTAACAATAGTCTCTTCTTTTATATTAAGTTTACTTATTATTTCATCATCAATACTTGTTCCAGAACATGCTTTTTTCCCATGTCTAACATAGCTATTGCATTGCCAAACAATTTTTCGGTAATCGTGTTTACTATTCCAAGTCCTTCTTTTTAAATAAGCACCGCACTTACTACAGTAAAGCATACCTGATAATTTATATCTATTTGCATATTTTTTCAACCCCTTAACATTTCCTTTTGTTTTAGCTCGTTTTTTCATCACTTCCTGAACCTTTGCCCAATCCTCTTTTGAAATAATAGGATCATGATTATCTTCTATATAAAAGCTATCGACAGCACCATTGTTTATCTTCTTCCTTTTACTTAAATGGTCCGGAACATAGGTTTTTTGCAACTTAACATCACCTTTGTATTTTTCATTTTTTAAAACTTTAAGAATTGTTGAATCATGCCACTTTGCCCCAGTTACTGTAGGAACTTTTTCTTCATTAAGCAGCTTTGCAATTTTATAGGACCCTTTACCCTTTAAATATTCTAAATATATTCTTTTTACTATCCTTGCTTCTTTTTCATTTATTATTAAGTTATCTTTTTCATCTATATTGTAACCAAGGAAACGATTAGTGTTTATAACTAACTCCCCTTTTTCAAACTTCTTACGAAATCGCCATTTTAGATTTTCACTTACATTCCTACTTTCTTCCTCTGCAAAAGAAGAGAGGACAGTAAGCATAAGCTCACCGTCCCCTGATAAAGTGTTTATATTCTCTTTTTCAAATTTTACTTCAACACCTAACTCTTTAAGTTCTCTAACTATCTTAAGCATTACAGTAGTATTTCTTGCAAATCTAGAAATAGATTTAGTAATAATTAAATCTATTTTTCCTTCCTTGCAAAGTTTAATCATTTTCTGAAACTCTGGTCTATTCTCCGTCGTTCCTGTTATTCCTCTATCAGCAAATACACCTACATATTTATAGTTAGGATTTGCATTAATTAGTTTCTTATAATAGATTATCTGGTTTTCTAATGAGTCACCTTGTTTTTCAGAAAGTGTTGATACTCTTGCATAAGCACATACTCTTTTCTTACTGTTTTCAATTTTTAAAGAAGGTTCTATTATTCTTACACGCATTCTAATATCTCCTTTCTATCAAGTTTGTACTACTATATATCACTCATATCTTGATAGAAGTCAAGTATTAACTGAATAGAGTACAAAAGCTCAAATTTAAAATAGACAAAATTTATTTACCTATTCCTTTATATGATGACTTTCAAGTAATAAAAAAACTCTCTCATTATATAAACAGATGTCTTCATTAATATACTTTCTTTACTTTATTAAATAATCAGCTACTCTTTTTATTAAAATAGCTGCATACTCTCCTTTAACGAACTTTCCTTCTTTCGCATTTTCAGCCCAATAATTTGGTGAGTTTATAATTCCATTCTTTTGTAATATCTTTAAAGTTTTATTAAACTTTTCCTCTGATAATTCCATGAGACTTTCTTTAAATTCATACCATTTGGCCCAGTTACTATAACTCATACTCCTAGGACAAATTTTCTTACTAGCATCAAAGTGTCTTACAACTCTTTCTATAGAAATATTGTATTTTTCCATAAGATATTTAACTAAATTCAATGTGTTTCTTACTGCTTTTTCATAATCTGAATCTTCGTTTATACATATTTCAACTCCTATTGAATTTCTATTCGTTATTCCATATTTTCCTCTTCCATCACCACAATTCCATGAAGAATTATAATCTTCTACTAATTGTAATATTTTATTATCATCCACAAAATAATGAGCTGAAGCTTCTCTATTACCACTATTAAAATACTTGAAATGAGCTTCAGAACCAGCGCCTCTTTTTGTGTTTCCTGTATCATGTATTACTATATACTCTATCTTCTGTCCTTTTCTACTAGAATAATTATAATTAATTAGTTTTTTTGTAGCAGGGAGCATTTATCATCCCTCCTGTTTTATCTCAGAATCATCCTCTTTTATTTCCTTGAAAATTGTCTTTAACTTTTCAGGTATAGGTAAACCAATTTTAGATGAGTTTTCTATAATACTTATACCTTCATTTGAAATATAGAAAAAAATAACAGCGGTGCGAACTGCACTGCCGTCTTTAATAACGTAAAAATCTATTATGTGCCCTATACCTACAAATGTAAATATTAGTATTTTTTTAAATATTCCTCTAAAACCTATTTCGCTAGATAACTTTCTTTCAAGAGCTGCTACCATAAGGCCTGTAATGTAGTCTACAACTACAAATGCAGTAAGAGCATAAATCAAACCGTCCAGTCCCCCTAAAAACCAACCTACATAGCTTCCTAGAGTAGTAAAAATAAGTTGGCTTGTATTTATTATATTTTTCATTAATTTTCCTCCCTGTTTTTTAATATAAATCATTTGAATAATCAACTAAATCTATTTCAAACATATATTGCACTTTCATAGTATTGTCATCAGTTTTTTCTATTGGATTTGCTAGTTTTGTATGAGCTCCACAAGGCTTTGATGTTGTTGTTTGATAGAGGGCAAAAGTATAAGAATTATAACTAGAACCTGAATAAATATCTCTAAAATACATAATCCATTTATCTGTCCCAATTATATTAATAATCCCATAATCACTAATATTATCTCCAAAATTTTCTTTAAAGGGCTTAAGTAAATTCCCTTCTGGTGATATCACCTGATAAAAAACACTTCCTCCATTTGTTCCATTATAATATAAATAAACCTTGCTTCTAGTTCTTGACTTTAATAGACCTAAATAACACCTTCTTTCTATATTACCGCTGTCCATCCCCTTAGTAGCAAACCATGTAGAACTTCCTATCTTAGGTTTAAGGCTCATCTCACTAACCTTTGTACAATCAATATCTAATCTAATTACTTTGTTTGAATAAATATACTCCCCTGTTATATCATCTATTCTTTTATGATAACCATATAACTCAATGTTTTCTCCCCAAAAAACTGGTTTCACACTAATGCTTTTTATAGTAAAATCACTGTTGTACTCATCCGGAAAAGAAGTAGCTATGTCAGTCAGTTCATGATAATTTTGGAAAACACCCACACTACTCCATGTATATATTTTTAATATTCCACCATCGTTTGTATTAAAATACCAACCAATTATATATTCAACTTCACCTAATTCATTTAACACTGGAAAAGCACCACTTATATCAGATGATGTAATAGGTTCTCCATTACTATTTAATAATTTAATTGCGTTATTCCAGTCTGCAAAACCTCTAAAATTATAATTAAAAGGTACTATGAGCTGATATCCTTTTAATTGATCAGGAAAAGCAAAATAAGTTGAATTTATTGCACTACTGTATGCTCCATTAAAGCATACATATCCCTTATTATAATCAGTATATATAGTATATTTAGCGGCATTCCCATGCATAAAATAACAAATACTCCAATAAATATCTTGAGTATCATCGTTATTTTTTACGTATATTTTTCCATCACCAGATTCACCCCTACCTATCATTGGGGGCCCTATATGAAAATACTCTATATTACTAGGGCTATCTCCCCAATAAATGCTTTCAAATATGCCATTTGCAGCATGAGTCGGAAAGTCAAATACAAAATTCACTCTAATTTTACCGTTATTTATTTCAAGATTTGTTTCTGCCTTATTAATTGTTCCTCTTTTAGTGTCAGTTCCTGAATAAGTATTATTTCTATGAGCGTATCCTATTATATTTCCTAATACTTTTTCAGAAGTGCTACTTTCTGGTTTAGTTGAATCGGTAAGATATATATAGCTGTATAGATTCTCTAAATACCCAAAATTACTACTATCTATCCCCATCACATCTCCTGCAAAAAATTTTAAGAATATCTCTTTAAAAATAATGTCAGGAATAATATTTTCAGTGTAAGCTTCTTCAATTTTTCTACCTGTTTTTGCATCAAACAGCTCTACTAATATTTCCCCTTTTATTCCATTTTCTTTTTTTTCTTTCTTTTCTGTATTGACTTTGCCTGTTAAAAAGTTTTTATTATAGCTTATTATCTCTTTTATTTTAATAACCTCCTTTCTTTAACAGTTAACCTCTAAAGGAGCAGTATAATTTATTCTAACCCCTTTAAATTTGCATATATCTAATTCTTCTCCTTTTAAAAAACGAACTGCTAAATATAAATCATCCCCAGCTTGAAAAATTTCCCCATAATGACTTTCAGTTACTACCACAAAATCTTCCTTTCTCATCCCCTTTTCTCTAAAGTTAACGTCATATGTTATATCAACAACCTGCCATAACATATTAGTTTTATCGAAGGCATACCAAATTATTTTATCTTTACTTATTACATATTGCAGATCACCAGTACCACTTAAAATATCATCAATTACAATAGAACTTATATTTTGTTCTAAAATTCTTCCAGTATTCTCTAAAACTATTCTAGGCAATGCTAACTTCTTCTCTTCTAACTTTAAGCTATATAGTGTAGGTGAATTAATCACATTTACATCTTCAGTATATAAATGGAGTTTAGGAGTATCGTTTATTATACCTTCTAAACTTTTGGGGATTTCATACATACCGAAACTAGAAAACATTTCTTCAGTTAATGGCATGTTTCCAATTTTTTCATATGATTTAGAAACAGCATTCCAACTTTTAACTTCAGTACCGTCTTCTATTAAAATTTTAGTTGTATATAATTCAAAAGTAAATCTCCAGTCCACCCAACAGGAAGTTCCGCCACTTACACCGACATTTGGATTCATTGCTGAAGTTGTCGTTATGCTTAATTCTATTATTTGTTTCCCTTCTATCAATGAGGTTAGGTCATACGTTATAACCGCTCTCATAACTGAATCATCATAGCCAGTTCTTAACTGCCCACCAATTTGAATACCATCAACTTTTGAAATTATATATTCAGTCGATGAACTAAAGTCCCCAGCTGCCCATATTTCAACAATTGCACTTTTTACCCCTCCTGGTAAAGTATAACTTTCAGTTACAGTAATAGCTTCTGATGTGAAATTTCTCATTTCTACTACATCATTAATTATCATTGTCATAATTTTTCTACCTCTTTATCCTCTTAATATGAAAAAATTATTGACCTTCAAATACCAAATTTAAGTCAAGTAACTTACTATAATTACTTCTATCACTAAAATCTATTTCGTAAACTACACCAATACCTAAATTAGAATATGTCGATGAAACTCTAGTATCTGTCAATTCTGTAACTGTAATATAATTTTCTTCTTCCCAATTTCCATCTTCATTTAAAACAATTTCATTAATCTGCTTTAACCATTCATCTTTAATCAGGTTTAAATAAAAATTTTCGTCAGCTTTTCTACTTATACTAACAATCTTCTTAATTACATCAATATTACAATTTATATTTGTAGGATTTTTACCAGTAGCCTGACTATAAGCAACCGATTCAATATTTAAGTATTTATTATCTAAAGGTTCACTGATATTTATAGTGGCTATTAAATTATCTTTAAAACTGTTTATTTTGTTTAAAAACAGATTAAATAAGACAAACTGAACTACTTCTGCCCTAGGTAGACTTGGACTTAATCCACCTTCAAGATGTCTTCCTTCTATCATAACTTGCAGATTATTTTTATCTATACTAAATGTTCCTTCTGAAGTTTTCATCTCTACTACAAAGGCATGTTGTCCAACTGTTACCTGTGGTATAGGTAAAGTTAAGTTTATAATATTCTCTCCCAGCGTTAAATTCTGACTAGGTTGAAATTCATAGTACTTTCCATCAAGTGAAAATTTAAAATATAGGATTGTATCTGTATTAACAGTTCCATTTATAATAAGATTGCAAGTTAAATTTGTATCTGCTAAAGCTGATATACCTACAGCAATTGATGGATAATAAGAAGTTGAACCAATAGTTAAAGTTTCTGGATTCTTTTTTATAATAACTGCATTTTGTACACTTTCAATTTTGCTTTCTAATCTTTCTAAAATGCTTGTCAAATCAAGTTTGTTTATTATTGTATTCAAAGGGTTACCTAATTCAATTTTTGTGTTTATCGGATTTAATAGATCGATAACTTTTTTAATAACTCTAAGCTCTGAATATACTCCTAACCTTTCATGCTCTACTTCTACTACATCACCTAATTCTACATTAAACAAATTAGCATACCTTTCATAATCTTTTGTTTTACTAAGCTCTAGAAAATTTACAACAATATTTACAAAAGGATTTGATATTTTCTTTATATAATCTTTTGCTAGGTTTCTTAATATATCTACATCTTTACAACCTGTAAACTCTACTTTCTTTGTAATAGGATATGGGAGTAAGTTAGCTATATTGTTATCCGCTTCTATGTACCTTTCTGGAAGTACAAGATTATTGTCTCCAATAGGATATATCCTGGTAGCAAAATCACCTGTATCAATAATAGCTTTTAAACCTTTTATGTTTTTTCCATACTTTACTACAAGGTTCTTTTTCTCTCCTAAACTTTCCACTATTTCTACATTATAATTATTTCTCTTCAACTCTCCACCATAAATCTCTAATAATTTAAAGAGGGCTTCCAAAGCACTTAAGTTTCTTAAATTAACAGGGAATATATTTTTTTCAGGCGCCTGAAAATTAAAAATAACTTGAGCTTCAGGAGGTATTGTTCCTTCTATTGCTTCTTTCATATTTGCATTTATCAAATTAATGGCCTCTACAAAATAAAAAGCAAGGTCATAAAAAATATGCCTTGCCCAAATACAGATTTTTCTTATATTTTCCTGTTGCCTTTCAATCTTATATATTCTAAATAATTGATCTTCTGCTTTTATTATATTAAATTCTACTAGGTATTCTGCCTTTTTAGAATCTGTTGGATATTCAATATATAAACTATATTCTCCATTTATTTCTTGTGTTATCTCAGCTTTGATACATTCATCTAAAACTGAAAGTCCATTATTATTAAAATCATCCTTGTTTGTTCTTTTATCATAAATACAAATCATTACAACCACCGCCAATTTGGCACTATTGTAATACTTTGAACATTTCCTGACCATGATACTAAATTTTGTCCAGGTTTAAATGTAGGAAAATAACCCTTCATCTTATTGTTTAAATTAGTTATATTGACATCATAACAGTCCTGTATTTCAGAATTTAGTATTATTTCTCCAGTTATATCTTTAAGTTCAACTTGCAAATCTCTAATATTTAGAATTATATCTCCAGTTCCATATAGTTTAATAATAGGTAAACTCCCTATAGTTCCTGGATTATTTATATTAGTATTATTATTTAATATTGTAATCTCATTATTTTGTACAGCATATTTAAAAGGTCTACAATTAAATATTATTGGAAACTTTGAACTATGTTTGAGTATTTGAGCAAAATCAATAGCATTAACTACTTGAGCTATGTACTTTTTGTCAGATTGAAAACTAAAAATCAAATCATCTTCTCCTGAATTAAATAACCAGTCCTTTATTTCATCAACCTTTTGTGTAAGATTACTGTTGCTTTTTATTGAACACTCTAGGTTAATCGTTAAGTCTTCATAAGTTCCATCATCATAACGAAAAGAAGAATCTCTTCCTGGAATATTTATATATGTTATTCTTCTCTTTGGGGATGGTAGTGTTGGCCTTCTAGATATTACTATGCCATAATCTAAATAGCTATCTTTTCCAGCAAACATAAAGCTTAACACTAATCACCACCCCTCCCTTTAGATATTCTTTGTCTATAAAACTCTAATTCATAAGCAAGTTGTTCTATATCTTTGTCAGTATTATTAATAAATTTTTCTATATGTAAGGTTAACCCTGTGTTCACACCTACACCTTTTACTTTTTCTAAAGCACTAGCTAAAATATCATCTAACCTATCAATAGGTAAAACTGCCTCTGAACCTGCTTCTCCTATGCCTATAATACTTGGACTATTAAAAATACCTCCCTTTGCATACCAATTAACATCTAATTTTGGTACACTTGGAGGCATTAAATTGAACTCACCCTTTAGTTTAAAGTGAGGTAATTTAATCTTTGGAATTTTAATCTCTGGTATTTTTAGATTACTAAAGAATCCAAAAATTGAGTCTATTGCTTTTTTGACTCCATCCTTTGCTGAATTAACAGGACTAACTATAGACATTTTTATTGATTCCCATACTTTTGAAGTTGCCTGTTTAATATCATACCCCCAACTATTCCAGACATTTTTAATATAATCAGTGAAGGATTCAAATACAATCTTTAATTTCTCTGTAATTTCATTGATTGTTCCTTTTATTTCACTAAAAACTTCTTTTGTTTTAGTTCTTAACTTCTCACCATTTTTATTTAATGCTATAAATATAGTAATCAGTCCAACAATTGAAGCAACTACTATTCCTATTGGCCCAGTGAGGGCAGTAAATGTAACACCTAATGCTCCACTCACTCCTCCAGCAGCACCGATAGCTGTAGAAATTGAACCAAAAACAGAGAAAAGTGTTCCTCCTAAAGATATTAACTTACCAATAATAGCAATAACAGGCCCCAAAGCTGCTACTAGTAAAGTAAATTTTAAAATCATTTCCTGTTGTCTTGGACTCAAAGCATTAAACTTTTCTACTATTTTAGTTAAAGTTATTATTAATTTCTCTATTGCAGGCATTGCTTTTTCTATAGCATCAATTAAATTTTTCCCTAATGGTTCTAACGACACTGCCATTTTATTTTTTAATACTATGAATTTATCCTTTACCGTTTCAGTATCTTTAACTGCTTTTTCTATTGTTTCAGGACTACTTTTTAAAGTATTCAAAAGTTGGTCTAGGTCTAATCTTCCTTCACGGATAGCTGCTGCCATATCAGGACCAGCCTTTGCTCCAAACATTTCAAGCGCTAAGGCATTAGCTCTACCTGCAGTTCCTGCTTCTTTAATCCGTTTTACCATTTCTTCTAAAGCTTTATTAGGTTCGCTTATACCTTCTCTAGCCATTTTTCCTAAAGCTATTCGAAGTGAACCAATTACAAGTTCAGTATTAACACCCTCTTTTTCAAACTTACCGAGCATAGCAGCTGAAGTTTTCCAATCAAATCCCATCTGTCTTAAAGGTCCACCAAATTGAGTCATTAATTGCTGTAATCTAGACACACCTATACCTGTACTTTGACTTACTTTAAATGTAAAATCTAAAGCCTTAGCATATTCTTCTGTTTTTAGTCCTGCATCTTGAAACATCCTAGTAGCAGCAGGAATAAGAGTATTAATGTCTTCTTTTGTGATTTTAGCAAGCCTAAGCATTTGAACTGATAAGGTTTGGAGTGCCTTACCAGAAAGTCCTGTTCGAGTATTAAGATCTGCGATTACACTACTAGCATCTCCTATATTTGTATTCACAGAAGTATAAACTGCTTTAAAGTCAGACTCTAAATTCTTTAAAGCCTCTCCTGTTGCACCTGTCCCAATTCTTATATTATTGTTAGCATCTTCAAAATCACTAGCAAGTTTATATAAACCGGTTCCTGCTGCTATTATTGGAGTTGTAACTGTCATAGATAACTTTTTACCAGCACTAGAAAAACTATTTCCTACAGTTTTCATTTTTGTGCCTACAGTTTCCAATTTATTACCTAATTTAGTAAATCCACTACTTTGAACCTCAATTTGCTTATTAACTTTACTAAGTTCATTTTCCATCTTATGCATTGAAGCAATTGCATAGTTAAGTTTAATCTTTAGATTTTCTGTAGCTTTAGCATCTTGTCCTTTCTTTTCAATACTATCTAAATAACTCTTATTAAGAGCTGCTACCTTATCCTTTTGTAATGTTATTTGTTTATTTAAGCTATCTGATTTTAGTTTTAATCCCTCTGTTGACTTTCCAAAATCACCAAGTTTTGTACTAGCTGCTGCAAATTCACTTTGTACTACTTTGAGTCCTCTCTGGATTTTTGCAACTCCTTGTTGAAACCCTTTATCATCTAAACCTACTCTTGCAACAACTGTATTTCCCCTGGTCATTTATTTTTTCAACTCCTTAAATAATCTTAAAAAATAACATTATCAATATAATCTAGAGTATCTTTATCTTCTATACCATTAACCTTTTTATATACTTTAAAAAGTGCCTGCAGCTTTTTAGGAGTACTACTCCAGAACTGTTCTTCGGTCATTTTTAAAAGATTAGTTGACATATATAAAAGCCACTCCCAGTCCCATTTTTCTTGACTAGTGTGGCTTTCTATTCCCCCAACATTTCTTCTTCAATTTCAGGCATAGTATTATTTAATGCTTTGTTTATAGTTTCTCCTAAAGCCTCCATATCTTCAATTCCTAACATACTACCTACATCCTTTAATGTAACATTTTCATTATCTACTTTTATTGCTGCATATATAAGTGCTCTTATTGCTTTTACTTTCATGTTTTGTAAATCTTCAAAGGCTTTATTAATATCTCCATAAATTTCTTCAAGTTCACAAAATGTATTCATATCAAATTTTAGTTCATAATCCCTATCCTCTAATTTAAAAGGAATTCCTTTATTTTTCAATTCTGATGCTTTCAAATTTAACCTCCCCAAATCTTTTTTAAGCATAAAAAAACAGGGTAATTGTAATCCCTGTAGTTTATTATATCTGTGACTCCTTTGCAGAGCAGCTAAAATTTCAATTTCTTATATTAATAGAATTTTGTATATAGTGAATACATTCTACGAACTTCTTTTTCCTACTTAAAAATCCAGGATGATATGTCCAAAAAGCAGGTCTATTAATCCCTAGAATTCCACTTATCTCGGAACAGACCTTATTTATTGTCGGTTTAATACTACTTAATGTACTTTGCTGTACACCAAAACTAGTAGCCATGGATAAAATAAATCTAGGTCCTGTTAGAAATATTATAATATCAGGATTAAATATATCTATCTCTCTTTCAAGTAGTGATTTATTAACTTCTCCGTATCTTCTATTAAGTATTTTTTCTTCTTTTTCAGTAAGTTCTTCTGTTTGATTGTTTTCATATCTGTGAATCTTATCTAGATTATTCCATATCAAATTATAATTATATTTATGAAATTCCCTAAAAAATTTCCAAAAAGGTGATGTATTATATTTTAATCCATTGTCAATACCAAATACTTGTCTATCAATATAATCACCACACCATTTCTGGATTCTGTTTCTAGACCATTCTTTATTATATTTACCAAAATTATTTGTTTCTTGCCCAATAATCATTATTGTTTTCTGATTCTTATTATATTGTGATGGTTTCCCTATATAAAATGGTAAAGAATATTTGTTTTTACATTCTTTCTTATTTAAAAATGGTAGTAAAACCTCTTCTTCCCATTCTGTATAAACCTTATCTAGTTCCGAATTCAAAGAATCACCTCCATAAGTATAAATAACCCCTGACAGGAATTATTTACTATATTTTATCAAATATTACAGCGATTCTCAACATTTATATTACGGCTGGCTCGTCAGGCACTGCAGTAAACCATGAAGTAATAATGGCTTGGTCAATACCTGTTGTATCCTCATCTGCAATAAATCTATAATTTCCATCATAATCTCTTGCAAAGAAAGTTCCCTTAAGTTTTGCACTTTTAGGTTGTGGTTTTTCACCTTCTGTATCATATTCATCTTCAGCTAGTTCAAACTTTCCTTTTAACAACCATACGTATCTATACTTACCATTGTTTTTCTTGGATCTAAATCCAAGTGCTAAAGTTGGTGGTGAATCATTCTTACTTTCTATAAGAACACCACTTACAACTTTAGCCCCTTGTACTTTAGCTCTACTCTCTAATGAAAGTTGATTAATTTCTATTTCTACATCTACACCTTCAAAAGCAGTAATAATATCTTCTACACTATCATCAGAATAAATATTCTCAGAATTTGACCTTGGTGAAAGTTTAGCGCTAATGGCTCTTTCTAGTTTTGAAGGTACATCATAGGTTGTACCTGTATTATCATCATTAGTAAGTAATGCAATATGAATGTCTTTAAGACCTACTTGTCTTGCCATTTAAACCACCTCTTTTTCTTCTAAATAAAAAAATCTCATACCCTTATGGTAGAGACATGTATCCTTTTCATATAAATCTTCCTCACTTATTCTTTTAAAACCTATTGTAGTAAGCTTATTTCTAACCAGGTTAACTAATTCAGTGTAATCTTCTTTGGACCATACATCAATTTGTATATGATGCCCAGTATAAAATTCCTGATCTTCTTCAAATTCCTCTCCTATTTGTAAATATTCATGAAAAGTAATGTAGGTATTAGATTTTCCTTTATACTTTTGAAACCCAACTGGGATATTTAATGGTTTTAAAGTCTCAATTATAAGTTTATTCAGTAACATCTATAATGCCTCTTTCTAATTCTTCTTTTATAACTTCATTTATCTTTTTTCTGTTTTCTAATACTGACTTTTCTGCCCAGTGTTGCGCTGGTATTTTAGAAGTTCCCCATTCAGTAAATTTACTATAATAAAACTCTGAATTATCCCCTTTGTTTGGTCCAATTTTTATGAAATCCACACCATCTTCATTTTCTATTTCTGATACCTCAATATGATCTGCCATGTGCTTTTTAGATAGATCTGATCTTGGAGCTTTTTTCTCCATAGATTCTTTTACAAATTTTCCTGCTTTCTTCAGTGCATTCCTTTTAATATCTTCTCCTTTTTCTCCTAGTTTATTTACTCTATCAATTAATTCATCCATACCTTGAAGTTCAAGTTTAGCCATTAGAATCCACCTCCATGGCTTTAATTTCGATATACTTATTTTCATATTTGATATTATCTATAGAAGTGATGTTATAGTACTTACCTTTAAAAACAATCCTCATAGTTTCATCAATTTCAGAATTAAATCTAATTATAAACTTCACAGTTTTTTCTCGTTGTACTTTAGCTGCTTCAAAATATTCTTTACCATGTAAATTCTTAACTGAAGACCATACAGATTTAACCTGCTGCCAGTTTTCTATCTCAAATCCATTTTGATTAATACTAGAGAAGAGCTTTTGAAAAATGATCTTATGTCTTAAATCACCTATAGACATACCATCACCAACTCTCTTTTCTGTATGAAAGTAAGAGTCTAATCATTACATCTTGAATTATCTTCATGTCTAACTTTTCACGTTCTTCATACATATTTCCTACAGCAAATAATATAGCATGTTTTACTATTTCAGGTAAATCAGTAAAATCAGTTAATGGAAATCTTAAAATATCTTCACAAATCTCTTCAGCAGTTTTAATTAAACTGGTGATGAGTGCATTTTCTTCATCACTATCTACTCTTAAATATAATTTTACTTCTTCAAGGGAAATTATCATACACTCACCTCCAACTTAAAGTTATTCTAGTTCCATTAACCCTGCATCCTTTAGTTTTGTAAGTAAAGCATTAAAATCGGCCTTAAGTTCTTCTACAGTAGTGGCTGTACTATCTGGTTGGGTAGTAGCTCTAGTTATAGTTGCTCCGTCAATTAATAATTGACCATCAGCTGTAACTTCTAAAGTACCATTTACAACCCACCTATCTCCACCTTGTTCGGCATAGTTTTTTACATTACTCATAATAAACCACCTACGCTTTCATCTGTAAAGTTTTAATAGCTTCTGGTAATATAAGTTTTCCATCAACACGTTGAGTTGCTTTAAAACCAACTTGCCCAGTTGCAGCATAAAGTTCATTTAATCGTTGGAATGATCTACCTTGTCGGTCAGCTACCCAATAATAATTAAAGTCTCCAAATGCAATAGTTTTAGCTCCTGCTGCAATAGTTGGAACATAAGTTGATGTTTTAACTGGCCTATTAAGAACAGTATCTGGCTCACCCATTTTAACTGATGGCTGCCATAAATATTGACCATTTCCATCCTTCAATTTTCTAATAGCTTTAACTGTTAAATCATTCATAACAAAGATTGCCTTCTTACGATAAGGCGATTTTAGTGAGTAAAATAAATCTATAATTTCATCAAGCTTTATAGTTGATTGAGTTGAGGCTGTAATACCAAGTTCAGCTCCACCTGTTGCATTAAATATACCTGTTGGTTTACCTACTCCATCTCCTATAAAAAAGGATTCTTCTTCCTTACTTCCAATTCTTCTAGCAAACTCTTTCGATATATAGTCCTCTAAATTAAAAACACTATCATTAAGGAGTTCTTCTGAAACCTTAATCATAGTGGCTAATTTATACGCACCTATTGAAACTTGTCCGAATGCGTCATCTGATTCTGGAATAGGTCCTTCCTCATCTACCCAAGATGCTGTTCCCTTAGAAACAACTACTGGTATCTTCTTATCCCCAGTGGAAGTAGTAATTACCTTTGCAAATTGTCTAAATATATTTTCTTCCCTAAGAGACTCTACTAGAGTTCGTTCAAATTCGTCAGGTACTAGATACCCACCTTCACTATCAGTACCAATTTGAAGAGCGTTTTGAAAATTATAATTATTTTTATTTCTCATTGCTTTCCAAAATGCTTCTTTGTATTCATTAGATGCTCTACCTGTTTTGTCATCTCCTATAGTACTATTGGGTTTATTCTTAATTGCATTTGTAGTAGCTTTAGAAAGCTCTAAGTCAAGGGTAGCTTGTCTCTCAAGTCTATCTATCTCTTTACCTAAGTTTATAACATCAGTTTCCATTCTTTCATACTGTTCAGTATCTTCTGCAGATAATAAACCATTTTCACTTCTTCTACTATCTAAAAAAGCTTTTGTAGCCTCCCATAACTTTGCTCTTTTTTCACGAAGCTCTAATATTTTGTTCATTTAACAACCTCCAATTTAATATTTTAAAAGGTCAAGCCTTTTTTGTAATTGATCATATGGTGTTCCTTCCTCTTTATAAGAGTCTGTTTGTTTCGGTTTTGGTAATTTTTTAATTAATGCATTAGTAACTGTCACCTTATCAAAAATAAAACCATCGGATATTTCTTCTCCACCTTCCTCATACATCACTTCATCTGCAAATCCTAATTCTACTGCTTTCTTTGCACTAAACCAAGTTTCAGAGTCCATCATATAAGATATTCTTGTTCTACTAAGTCCTGTCTTTTGTTCATAGGCATTAATAATACTTTCTTTTACCTCAGATAACATACTAATGCCACTTTTAAGATCCTCTGCTTCACCAAAAATAACAGTAGATGGATTATGAATCATCATCATTGCAACAGGAGACATGTGAATCTCATCTCCAGACATAGCAATAACTGAGGCAGCACTAGCTGCTAGACCATCTATTTTAACTGTCACTTTACCTTCATACTCCTTTAGCATTGTATATATTTGACTAGCTGCAAAAACATCTCCCCCTGGTGAATTTAGCCATACAGAAATGTCTCCGTTACCATCTGACAGTTCTGCTTTAAACTGTTTAGGTGTAATGTCGTCTTCAAACCAACTATCCTGTGCAATATATCCATCAAAATAAAGGGTCCTACCTTCTTGGTTTTCAACCCAATTCCAAAACTTTTTTCCCAACTATTCTCCTCCTTGCTTGTTTTTATTAGCCCAATTTCCTGCTTTAGCTATATCTACCATATTTCCGTTAGTTAGATATCTGTCACCTCCTAGTTCTTCAGGAATTAAGTTCATATCTTCAAGTCTCCTAATATCATTAGCTGACATCCATCCATTTTGTCTTGCTATTGAATAGCCTGTCATACGACTTTGATAATCTCCTCTAAGTAAGCCTTCTACATTAAATTTCACAAAATATTTCTTTTTCTCATTTTCGCTAAATAAAGCTCTTTTAATAGTCTGTTCCCATCTCACAACCCAAGGATCAAGAGTGTATTTTACAAACTCTAGGGATTGTTGCTCTATATTAGAAAAGCTCGATTTTTCAAGATCACCTATCATATGAGGTGGAATCCTAAAAATTCGAGCTATCTCGTTAATTTGAAATTTTCTTGTTTGTAAAAACTGTGCCTGTTCAGGTGGAATACCTATACTATTAAATTTCATTCCTTCTTCTAAAACTGCAATTCTATGAGCATTATTACTTCCTTGATAAACACTGTTCCAACTATCCCTAACTCTTGCTGGATCTTTAACTATACCGGGATGTTCAAGTACTCCTCCTGGATTAGCTCCATTAGCAAAGAACTTAGCCCCATATTCCTCAGTAGCTATAGCCATTCCAATAGCATTCTTTGCCATTGCAATTGGTGAGTAACCAATTAAACCATCAAAACCTAGTCCTGGAATATGTAGCACTTCATAATTTCTTAAAGTATAACTTCGACCATCTTTATTGTATAGGTAGTAAATTTCACCCTTGTTATCCCTATCTACTATTATCCTATCCGGCATTAATGGATAAAGGGCAACTACCTTGCCTCTACCATCTCGAATAATCTGAGCATACGCGTTTCCCCATAATAAAAGATGACCCATAAGTGTTTCTCTAAACACAAATGAAGTCATCTCGGAATTTGGTTCATCATGTAATAAATAATATAAAGAATGCTCAATAGCTTTTTCTTTTCCTCTATCAGTATGAATATACGTATGTAGAGGCAAAGATGCTATTGTTTCAGCTAGTATTCTAACACAGGCATAGACTGCTGTGGTTTGCATTGCTGTTTTCTCATTAACTGTTTTCCCACTTGTTGTAGGCCCAAAGAAAAAACTAAAAGCATTGCCCCACAAACTATTCTTAGGACCGTCTCTTGATTGAAAAAGTTTTTTTAATACTGAAATTTTCAATTGGTCACCTCCATATAGAAATATAAAAGCGCTTGAAAATATTGTTAATGTTGTTTATTTTCATTTTTTGAAGCTTCTAATACTTCTATCATTACTGAATGACTTTCTTTTGTTAGCTTTATTGTCTCTAAATCCATGTATCTTGTCTCAAATAGTTTTTTTCTGTAACCTAAGGCATTTATAAACTTACTACCTTCTGGAACTATAAAAAAACATTTTACTGAATCTATCTCATTATCTGGTAAGTACTCCTGTAATCTTTTATTAATTATTCTTATATCATTATACAATAAATAGAATTTTGAGAAAGCTTCAGATATTTTCTTTACAGCACCTACGTGAAAATCTCTACCACGCTGTCCTAAATATCCAGAAGTAGTAATCTCACCTAAATATAAAATTCTTTCTTCTTCATGGTACGCAATTAGGTCAGGTTCCATTCCACTAAATATTGTATGTATTTTATTTTTTTGCAAATCTAGTTTCAGCGGTTTAATTTCATATTTATCACAAAACCTATCAATCATTTCTTTCTCGACGACAGTTTTTAATTTATTTGTATTTGCCATTATACCCCTCCAATTAAAAAAATTGTATTTTACCTACAATCCCTATCAGCTGGAGATAAATTGAAAAAGTAAACTTAATTGAATTTCTTAGAGCATTTAATAAAAGAAAGTGCTAGATTATCAATTCTTCTTTTATTATTTAAATAAAACATATCATCATCATCTAAACCAACTAATTCAAGTGCTATATTTAGCATATATGGTTTTATATTTTTATTTATCTTTGCTGCCAATATTGCACCGCCTAAAGTTCCTGATAATCCTCCAGCTATGTTGCCAATTCCTGGTATATACGTGCCTACTCCTCCACCAGCTGCCCCTCCAATAAAAGTGCATACAGATGTAACACCAAATCTTGAGAACAAAATAATCACTTTAACTGCTGACAATTTAGTTTTATTTTTTGCACCTATATTTTTAAAATCTCTTTGAACTTCTATAAGGTCCATAAGTAACTTTATTCCCAGTACAACTTCAGTGAAATATGGTAATATATCTCCAATACCATCAGGTACATCTAATCCAACATTTTCTGCTAAGGTTTCTAGATTAGCTTGTACATTATTAGTAAAATCGTAATTAGATATATTTATATCTGGAACTAATTGCTCTGATAATTCTGGTGATTTTTCAAGAATAGCATCCCTTATTTCACTACTTGTTGCATACATAACATCAGGATTTGCTTCCATAAGTTCATTCAAATTACTTAAATTACTAGGATTATTTCCCCACATCTTCGCCTGTATAAAAAAATTCTCTGTCCCCTCTATATCAATAGCTTCAATATCCCATGTAGGCTGATTTACCTTCTCTGCAATTTTAAACTCATAATTAGGGTATAATTCTTCTAAACGTTTAGGTAACTCATATTCAAATACTTTACCCTTTAAATTATTAATGAAACCCATAACAGATTTTTCACCATTTTCAACTTTTTCTAAATAATTCTCATATAATGATAGTTTTGAATCTCTGAATGAATCTTCATAAGCTAACTTTAAGCTGTCTGGAATATTTCGATTCTTAAATAACGCAATCATTCCCTTTTCAAAAACAAATCCTGCTTCTAAAACGCAATCTGTTGTGTCTTTTTCTAATAAAGTATTTAGTATTTTTTTATAATCTTCAGATTTATCTTCATCATTTATAGCTATTTTTTTTAAATCATTTAATAGACGTGTCGATTCCATAAGTCCCCTCCTTAGTTAATAATGCCATATACAGCTACAACTGACATTACTAAGGAAATTGTAATGAAAATATAGACTAGTTTAGTTAATTTTCGTAGTTCTCCTTTACTTTTTTTCCATTCGTTATAAATAGCTTCAGTCTTTTTTTCAATATTCTTACTATTTTCAAGAAATTCATTACTGTTATTTAAAGCTTCTTCATTTTCTTTAAACAGATTATCCAATTTATTAATTCTCTTTGCTAAGCTTTTATAATCAGTTTCAAGCTTATTATTTTGCGCCTTAATATTTGAAATGATTTCAGCAGATTTAAGAGACCTTTGAGAAATCTTAGTAATTAGTTTATGATTTTTAATAACTCTAGGTATTAATTCTTTATTAATCTCATCTTGCTTCTCCCAAAATTTTACTTTCTCGGCTATTTTTATCATATCTGTATCTTCCATTAAGAATACCCCCTGTAACAATTTATTCTTAAAACGATTGTATCAAATGACACTAAAAGTCACAATATGATAATACCCCTCTCATCATAAACACTACTCTTATTTTCATGCCTAATAGACCTATCAAGTGCCATAATTAAAGCTATTGCGCCGTCAATACGTTCGGTGCTTTTTTCTTTATCTGGTTTAATATTTCCAGCAGGATCAGTTCTTACATAAATATTATCCATCATCCATCTAAGAACAGGATTCCCTCCATGAGCTATTCTCTTTTCAAGCGTCAGTTTCATAAGTTCTTTAGAAGGTGGAGACATATCTTTATACCCCTGTCCAAAAGGTATCACTATAAATCCCATTCCTTCTAGGTTCTGGACCATCTGGACTGCTCCCCATCTATCAAAAGCTATTTCTTTTATATTGAATTTAGTCCCTAATTCTTCTATAAAATTTTCAATGAATCCATAGTGAACCACATTACCTTCTGTAGTTTTGATATAACCCTGTTGTTCCCAAATATCATAAGGTACATGATCTCTTCTAACTCTTAATTTCAGGTTGTCTCTTGGAATCCAGAAATAAGGTAATACTATATATTTTTCATCGGCTGTTCTTGGTGGGAACACCAATACTAATGCTGTGATATCTGTTGTACTTGAAAGATCTAATCCTGCAAAACATTCTCTACCTCTTAGTGATTCTATATCTATCTTAAAAGAACATTCAGCCCATCTATCCATCTGCATCCAGCGCACTGATTGCTTAACCCATTGGTTTAATCTTAACTGTCTAAATATATTTTCTTCAGCTAGGTTTTCCCTTGCGCTATTGTAAGCATTTCTTACTTTTTCTATATCTATAGTGTGTCCAAGGGAAGGGTTGGCTTTATACCACACCTTTTCGTCTGACCAGTCATCATCATCACTTGCTCCATAAATAACTGGATAGAAGTTATGGTCAATTTTTCTTCCCTCAATAATATCTAATGCCTTTTGATGTTGTTCATAACATATCGAATTTCTATCATTTCCAGCGGTTGTTATAAGAAAAAATAAAGGTTGTGTTCTTGCGTCCCCACTACCTTTAGTCATAACATCAAATAAATCTCTATTCGGTTGTGCATGAAGTTCATCAAATACAACTGCATGAACATTTAGACCATGTTTTGTATAAGCTTCAGCTGATAACACCTGATAAAAACTATTAGTTGGTTTATATACTAATCTTTTAACTGACATTATTGGTTTAATTCTCTTCTTTAAAGCCGGGCATTGGTCTATCATATCCACTGCTACATCAAACACAATGGATGCCTGTTGCCTATCAGATGCGCATCCATAAACTTCAGCTCCCCATTCATTATCACCACAAGTCATAAGAAGCGCAACTGCTGCAGCTAGTTCTGATTTTCCATTCTTCTTTGGGATTTCTACATAGGCAGTATTGTATTGTCTATATCCATTGTCTCTGATTGTTCCAAATATATCCCTTATAATTTTATCTTGCCAAGGTAATAAATCAAAGGGCACCCCTCTCCACTGCCCCTTTGTATGCTTTAAGCAATTAATAAAATTAACAGCATGTTGAGCTTTCTTTTCATCATACATGTTACTTTCCCCCACCTAAAAGAATTAACTCCATGGGGTCACTAGTTTGTTGATTTCCTTGTTCAGTAACTATTCTACTTCTTGCTGATGGCGTAAGACCAAACTGTTCACAGAATCTATTCATGATTTTTAAATAACTTTGAGCAATTGATACCTGTGGCACTTGTTGCCAATATCCTGAAGGTGTCTTAACGATAGTACCATGCTTTGAAATAAACTCTTCTGCTTCTCTCCACCTTGCATAAGCTTGACAGTAGCCAGCAAAGGCAGCCATGTCTATCTGGGTAAGAATACCAAGATTCTCAAGTCTTTTAGCTGTTCTTCTCCATTCCTTTTTAGCTTCATCTTCAAGCCATGACGGACATCTTGGCACCTTCTTTTCAGGTTTAGGTTCATATTCATTAAGTTTTCTTTTTCCTGGATTACCTTCAAGTTCTTTAATTGCTGTTGGTTTTGGTTTCCTTCCTCTTTGGGCTATAGGTATCACCTCCTCATAAGAAAAAGGCCCTAAGGCCTTCATCTAATAATTCTATTCTTATTTCAGCTTATCCACTGCTTCTGTAATTTTGGTGTGCCAGGTGATTTCTTCCTGACTCAGGTCAGCCCAAAAGTTTTCCAGGTCTTCAACTAAGTTAATAATATTATTTACATCTTCCATTGAATCCTCTGACCCTAATACACATATCTTCTCAATGGCAGTGGCTATTAGCCCTTCCATCATTATTTTCAGTTGTTTCCTTGTCATGTTTTAACCTCCATTAGAGTTATCTATTTATTAGACTTTCTTCTGCCGATACCTTTGAAGTTATAGTTTCCCCTCTTTATCTCTTCGATGTCTGCTTTGACAGCCTTATCATAGTCTTGATCTTTCTTTTCTTCATTGCAGCATGCCATACATATACAGTCCTCATTAAACATTGACATTATCCTACCACATTTTAAATCTTTACCACACCTATCGCAATATTTCTGAGTAAAAAACTTATCCATTTTCTATCCCTCCTGTATTTTTGTCACTACTATCTATCACTCTAAATACAAGTAATTGCAAGGATTTTATTGAAAATGTCTTTTTAATTGTATGACTGCCTACCTGAAAAAGTGATATCGCCATTGGGCTACGGTTCCTATTTTTATATTTAAGACCTTACAATGGAAAACAGGGGCTTTTATTCCCCTGAATCCTGTGGTTTTTTAGGTTTCTCCTTCCTAAAGGCACTGTTCCCTGAAAGGTTCTGAAGGAGGACCTTTCTATCTTGCTTATATTCATCTCCGATCATTCCAAGTCTTAAGAGCCATGTTCTAAAAGTGTACTTTTCATTATCTGTTGATTTTACTTTAGGTGAAACCCGTTTTAGCTCCTTTGCCTTCTGATTTAAAATGGCTACAAAGTTTGAATAGGTTTCTATCTTTTCTACATTCCATTTTCCCTTTAGAAACTTAAAGGTTATGGTGCTATCTTGGAAATCAAATTTTATTCCTGGACACCCATTTTCTCCTAAGCTATATAGGGCTTCTTTGAAATCCTCTAGCAGAGTAATTTTAGCTTCATTTATTCCTAGAGAAAAGTCTTCTTCTACAATGTTTTCTGTTATATCAAATGCCTTTTTAATAAGAAACTGTTTGCTGTACATCATATTAACTAGATTCCTTAAGGTGATTCCTGTGTGTCCATCTAATGGAATAATCACTTCAACTTCATTAATTTCTGTAGGCTCTTCGAAGTTTTGGGTATCATTTAATACTTCTTCTAATCCCAGTTCATTTTCATCTGCTGTAGTGATTTTACCTTCTCTGTCAATTGTGTAGGTTTCATCATCTGTCATAACTTCATATGCAAAGGTTGGTGCTCCTAGGTATTTGGATTTCACTCCAAGATATTCTTCTAAAGCTTTTACTATTTTCTTTCTATCCAATATTATCCCTCCTGTGTTTTTGTTACTCTATTAATCACTCTAAACACAGGTAATTGCAAGTCTTTTATTCATTAATAGTGATATCTTTATAGGATACTTTTTCTCCGCCCCTTACTAAGAAAACATCACTATCAGAACCAACTTGCTCGATATATCTCTTAACAATAACATCAGCATACTTTTCATCAAGTTCAATTGTATAACAGATACGATTTATTTGTTCACAAGCCATAAGGGTAGAACCACTTCCTCCGAAGGGGTCCAAAACAATACAGTTACTCATACTACTATTTTGTATTGGATACGCACAAAGAGCTACTGGCTTCATTGTTGGATGGAATTCATTTTTAGAAGGCCTATCGAAATTCCAGATAGTACTTTGTTTTCTATCTGCATACCAATTATGCTTTCCATCCTTTCTCCATCCATAAAGAACGGGCTCATGTTTCCATTGATATGGACTCCTTCCTAACACCAAACTTTGTTTAGCCCAAATGCATACACCTGATAGATAAAGTCCAGCATCTTTAAATGCCTTTCTAAAATTCAATCCCTCTGTATCTGCATGGAATACATAAATTGAAGCATCCTTTTCCATACTCTCTGCCATATTAGTAAATGCTTGAAAAAGAAAGTTATAAAACTCTTTATCCTTAAGGTTATCATTTTGTATTTTGCCAGCCTTAGCTTCATAGGCAACATTATATGGTGGATCTGTAACAACAAGGTTTGCCTTTTGACCACCCATCAATCTTTTATATACCTGTGGCTCTGTGCTATCTCCACATATCAATCTATGACGACCAAGTAACCACATATCTCCCTTTTTAGTCATAGCTGGTTCCTTCAACTCTTCCTCAACATCAAAGTCATCTTCTGTAATATCTTTATCATGTACATCATTAAAAAGGTGATCAATTTCCGGTGGTTCAAAACCAGTAAATGAAACATCATAGTCTAAGCTCTGTAAGTCTTGAATAAGTTCTGCTAAGAGTTCTTTGTTCCACTCACCTGATATTTTATTAAGAGCTATATTTAGTGCTTTCTCTTTTGTCTTATCTATACCTATAACCACACAGTTAATTTCTTTATATCCTAGAGTCTTAAGAACTGATATTCTTTGGTGGCCACCTATCACCGTTAAGTCTTTGTTCACAATAACTGGATCTACATATCCAAACTCATTAATACTGTTCTTTATTTTTTCAAATTCCGGATCTCCTGGTTTTAGTTTCTTTCTCGGATTATAGTTAGCAGGTATCAAACTATCTATATTAAGTTTCTTAAATTCCATCTTCATCATCACTCCAAAATCTAGATTTTATGTAACAGTCATGACTGCAATATTTTCTGTTCTTATTTCCATAGGAACTAAATTCTTTACCACAGTTAGGGCAGTCGAATATATATATAGCTCCTTCTTTTTTATTTCGCTTATCGGAATTATCCTTCCACCACTTCCTACGACATTCATCAGAACAAAAGCGCCTGGCTCTACCGCGTTTCTTTTGTTTGATAGGTTTGCTACAACAGGCACATAATAGATTTTGTTTTTTCTTTTCCTCAATATTTAGAAAGACTACCCGTGCATCTCCATCAAGTCCACTACGTTTGCAATAACCCCTAACTGTGTCTCTAGTTATTCCTAATACTGTAGCAATTGCTTTATATCCCATACCTTTTAACCTTAAATCCCTGATTTGTTGTTTCTCTAGTTCTGTCACCTGCTGTCCCCCTTTCTGCATAACTAGTATTAAAAAAGACATTAAAAAAACGCCTAAAACTATTGTTTAATAGACGTTTATAAGCACTTTTAATTATTTTTGTCTTAAATTCTTAAACTGATTGAACTCCTCATAACTTCAAGGTTTATGCGCATTTTTATGATATTATAAAATTTTACATTTACGCAATTTAAGATTATATCAAACCCTCTTATTTGCTAATGTTACTATACTTTTTAACTTTTAAGGTATTACCCCCTCGTTCAATTATGCGAAATTACACACGAAAGGGGGCGGCGGTCCTGTACTGCTATATATTTAGAGATTTATAGTCCCCTACCCACCCCATATATGTTATTGCAGTACTAATTAGATGTTAATATTTATTTTGTAACTCATTATATCTATCAAAAGCTTTAAGCATTCCTGCCATAGTTCCCCAAGCAACACGTACATCGGAAGAATTTAATATTCTAGCGTGCTTAGTTATCATATTCTGTTGAATTTTCCACCCATTTGCTTCGCACATAGTATTCCAGAACACTTTACCTCCTTTAGTTTTCATTGGTATGTTTGGTAAAGATATTTCCTTTTCAAGTATATTAAGAAAACTATCTAGTGACTCTTCATCCTGTGAAATACTACTTAATCCCATATATAAATTTGACATAACTTTCCCTCCTGTTTTATTTTGTTACTACTCATTATAACCAAATAAGCAAAAATAAAACATAATAATGGGATGTGCTATTAATATCTGTACTCCTTATATCTATCCTCTGTCATAGTTTTTTTATCATGACATTTCTTACAAAGAGGTTGCCAGTTACTTTCATCCCAAAATAGAGTTCTATCTCCTCTATGAGGTTCTATGTGATCTACTACTGTAGCTCTTGTCAATTTTCCTTTTTCTTTACAGTGGATACACAGAGGATTTCCTTTTAAATATTTGCTCCTTGCTTTCCTCCATCTACTGTCATAGCCTCGTTTGCTTGCAGTTTCACGTTTATTAATATATAAATTCTTATGATTATTACAATACTTATCTTCTGTTAGTTCAGGACATCCTGGATGTCTACATGGTTTGAGTGGTTTTCTTGGCATTTTTATCATCCTTTAATTTATCTATAAAACAATTAGGGAACATGCAAACTACTTTTGTTTCAGTAGCCCATGTTCCCCAGATACATTTCTTGCATTTTCTCATAACCTTCCTCCATTTATTTCATAATAAATATGCGTTTATCTTTTGTTAACTAGGACATACTCCTTCTGTGGAGGTGATAAAGTGATTACTTTATTAAAAAACTATTCTTATGAAAACATATTAAATAAAATCTTACTTCTTTTCATACTTAATGCTACTGATATAGTTTTCACCCTAATACTTCTAAACTCTGGTTTCTGTTTAGAGGCAAATCCTTTTATGGTAAATATAGTACAGAGTCCATTAAAAAGCTTCATATTTAAAATAATACTACCAGCTATTTTACTAATGTACTTAACTATAAGATTAAAAAAAGCTAATAATCATCAGCTTAAGGTTTCAAATGTTCTAATTAATATCATGACTATTTTTTATCTCACAATCAATATTTTTCACTTAATATGGTTATCAACTTTAGTATTC
Organism: Bacillota bacterium; assembly: GCA_009711785.1. GTDB lineage: Bacteria > Bacillota > Clostridia > Tissierellales > MES13 > MES13. The sequence continues at coordinate 38,673 of VENA01000049.1, read as the reverse complement.
TTAGTTTTATTATAAAAAAGGCATAGAAAAACCCTGAGAGACTTAACTCTTAGGGTTAGTTCATATTTCTACACTTTACAGTATATCATGGTAGTTATGTGCATTTTAATGGCGTGTTGTCTAGAAGTTCATTGCACTTATGTAATCTAGACTATTCTACGCTATTTTTTTATTCTTCATGATATTATCTATACCTTTACATTTTAAATTATATCAGATTGTTTTGTGTCTTTTAATGGCTTCTTTATATTTTTATCTATTTCCCTTAATGCTCTACCATGTAATCTATAAATCCATCTTAAATCATATTGCATTTTAGTAGCTATATCGTCCCAAGTTTTACCGTTAATATACCTTAACTCAAGTATTAATCTATAATTCTGATTTTTCACTAAGTTTATAATATTAATAATTTCACGTTTTAAATCTATCAGCTCATCAATATCTTTATCAATTTCTCGTTCCAAATCCACTAATTTTACTATTGCATTTTCCATCGGACTCTTTTGTTTAGTACCGCTTATTCTATCATCATTTATACTTGCTGTAACTTTACATGCAAGGTCCCTAAGTGAAGATGCTTGTTCTATCTTACAGTTAATTCTTTCATCAAGTTTAAATGCTTGAGTTAAATACTCCTTTGCATTCATTGCTTCATTCCCCCTAATTTATTAATCCTAGCCTTAACTGCTTTAAGTAATGCTTCTTGTCCTACTTCTTTATTCTTTAAAACTTTCATTACATCTTCATCCATGGTATCTTTAGCTACTAAATGATGAATAATCACATTTTCCTTTTGCCCTTGTCTATGAAGTCTTGCATTAGCTTGTTGATATAGTTCTAAACTCCAAGTGAGTCCAAACCAAATAATAATATTTCCTCCAGCTTGAAGATTTAATCCATGTCCTGCTGAAGCTGGATGAGCTAACAAAATTGAAATTTCCCCTTTATTCCAACTCTCTATATCCTTTGGTGTTTTTAACTCTCTACAGTTTTTACTTTTAAAATAATTCTTTATTCTGTTTAAATCATGTTTGTAAGAATAAAATATTAATACTGATTTTCCATTAGCTGCTTCTATTACATCTTCAAGGGCTTTAAGCTTTTCTTTATGAATTTCTTTTACCTCTCTATTTTCATCATATACAGCTCCGTTTGATATCTGGAGTAATTTATTCGTTAGAACTGCTGCAGTGTTTGCTACTACATCTGTGTCTGATAAGGGTAGTAATAAGTCTTTTTCTAGCTTTTCATACTTTTTCTTTGAAGCTTCTGTTAGCTTAATAGACACTATATTATCTATTCTCTTTGGTATATTTAAGTAATCTTCTGCTTTCATACTAACGCAAATGTCTGAAAGCTTCTCATAAATAGCTTTTTCAGCATCATCTTTCAGTTTCCAACTAAAAATTACTGTTTGATTCCTTTTATCTGGATTGAAATATCTTTCTCTATATCCTGTTATAGTTTTACCTAATCTTTCTCCTCCATCTAAAAGATAAATCTGAGGCCACAAATCTATAAGACCATTAGGTGCTGGTGTTCCAGTAAGACCAACTATTCTTCTTATTAAAGGTCTCACTTTCTTTAAAGATTTAAACCTCTGTGCCTTTGGAGATTTGAAGCTTGATAATTCATCAATCACAACCATATCAAAAGGCCAGTTGTTCTTAAACTTATTAACTAACCAACTAACATTTTCTCTGTTTATTACATAAATATCAGCTTGAGTATTTAATGCAGTAATCCTATCCTTTTCTTTACCCAAGACTTTTGAGATTTTCAAATAATTTAAATGATTCCACTTTTTTATCTCTCCATCCCACGTACTCTCTGCTACTTTAAGAGGTGCTATTACTAACACTTTCGTTATGTCAAACCTATCATGCATAAGTTCTGCTATTGCTGTTAGAGTAATAACACTTTTACCTAATCCCATATCTATTAAAAGTCCTGATTTATCTTTATCTAAAATCCATTGAGTAGCATATTCCTGATAACCATAAGGCTTATAAATCATATCTCCACTTCCTTAATTAAATCTCCTATTCCCTTATAAGAATCTATAACATAAACCTTAAAACCTAGAGCCTCTAATTCTTTTTTTCTTTTTATTTGTAATGGTCTAAGCTTCTTACCTGGTGCTTTCAATTCTACAAATAGTGCATTACCAATCGGTAGAAGTATTATTCTATCTGGCACACCTGCTATTCCTGGAGAAACAAACTTTAATGCCAAGCCACCCATTTTTATAATTTCTTTTCTCAATCTCTTCTCAATTTGCTTTTCACTTCTCATTTACTTTCACCACTATTCAAATAGTTTACAGCGTTAACCCTTCATTTTTAGCCATTGCTAAATGTTTTGTAGTCTTGTAAGCATTAAAATCAGTTACCTCTACTTATATACGTATTATAGGATATATATTATCTATATATATCTCTATTCTTATATATATAGATAATATTGTTTACAAAGCATACATAGTATATATAATAGTAATGGCAAAGGTTTCACTGTAAACTTTAAATTTTTTATATAGTTTACAAGTTTACATTTAAATTCTTCTAAAGCCTCTTTGAGTTCCATAAGTTTTATCGAACCTAACAGAACTGATCCTTTTCCACCCAGAAGTGTTTTGAATAATGGTATTAATCTCCTTAGCATCATATCTTGTCATGGTAGAGATATCTTTTTGGAAACATTCCTCCCATACCATTTGAGCACACACCTTATCAAGCTTGATAGTATCCTTTGACTGATTTTTGCTATCTGACATATGAAGGTAAATTCTTCGCTCACTAATATCCATCTCATACCACTTAACCGGTACAGGTGTTTCTAAATAAAGTCTAATAGTTTGGGCTATAGGGTTCTCCTGGGTATGGGCCTTTTGTAGTTCATTTGCTCTAAGCTCAATATCTTTTCCTAAAGCTAAACTCTCTTCCTTTTCAAAATAGGTCTTAGCTTCAGCCCAAACCTGGTCCACTTCTTCATCAGTCAAATCCTTCCATAAACTTTTAGTACCACTACCATCAACTGTTATAGGTAAAAACCTTCTATTTCCTGTTGGATCATTTAAAAAGTCATAATCATTAGTAGTTCCAAAGAACACACATTGTCTTTTGAAAGTTTCATTATGCCTACCGTAGGCTACTCTAAAAGTGTCCTCTGATTTGCTTATAAAATGCTTTACAGCTTCAACATCTACCTTTTTAGTGGCAGTCAACTCAGCCATTTCTAAAATCCAAGCACCCTGTAATTGTTCATAAGCTTCTTTACCCTTTACAGTAATTAATGAATCTGAGTGCCACTCTTTACCTATTCTTTTTATGATATAACTTTTGCCTATTCCTTGTGGTCCAATTAAAACTACACAATAATCAAATTTCTCACCAGGCCTATAAATTCTGGTTACTGCTGTAACAAATATCTTTCTAGTAAAAGCTCTCACACATTCGTTATCTTCAGCTCCAAGGTAATCAATCATTAAAGTTTCTATTCTTTCTTTACCGTCCCAAACAAGACCATCTAAATATTCTTTAATGGGATGAAAAGCATTTTTTACAGCAACCTCACTCCAAGCATCACTAATAACATTTGCTCCTTTAATGCCATATGTAGCAAAAAGGTAATTTCTAAGACTGGCATCATCAGAATCAGTCCAATATTCTCCTCTATCTAAACCTCTCCATGGTAAACTAGATTTTATTGAAACCCTATGGATAAAATCATTAATAGCAATTCTATCCTTTAAACATGGATCATTTTCTAATATTAAAATAACATTAGTTGCACTAGATACAATATTGCCTTTCTGATCCCTTGTGAGTTCCACAAGCCATCCCATATCTTCTTCATTAAAATCTTGTACTGCTAAGTTAAGTTGTTCTTTTCCCATTGTCATTTTCACGTCATTATCTGATAATGCCAACTCTACCATAGCTTTATACGAGGGAAGTTTGTTAACTGGTGTACCTTCCTTAGCTAATTCATCTAACTCTTGAAACTTGTGAATCCTTACAAGATCAAAAGCATTACAAAGTCTTCCCCCTATAGGATCTGTTCCATGATGGGAGTAAACAAAATCTCCATTCCCATATATAATAAGACCTCCAGCTGAACTTCCAGCTGTGTAAGTATATCTATTTTGTTCTTCACAAGGTGTGTAAACATCCTTTAAAAACTTATCAATTGCATCTACTACTGAATAAGTTCTACAAAAAGCTCCCACAACTCCTGATTTTTCCCTTGGATCTCCTTGTTTATCGGCTAATCTTTTTCTTTTACTTTGAGTTCTTGAACTTTCTGGCCAATATGAAGAATCAGTCCAATCCGGATATCTTTTTAATATGTCATCTGGATTTAACCATTCTTCATCCAATACCTTAAAAATAAATTCTCCATCAGAGGCTGTAGATGGCCAATACATAAGTCTCTGAGGTTGATAGGTAGTATCATCAAAGAAATCAATTCCTAAATCTGCTGCAATTCTTCTTGCTATTGCTTGATATTCATCCGGTGTTACTGCTCTTTTTAAGGGAATAATTAATCTAAGTCTTGGTGCACTTGATTTATGTTTATGAGTAGAATACATAGAACAGGCAAATCCAAACATTGTTTCTACACCTGCCCATAAATCCCCCTTAACAAAGTCAGCATCAAGAGTTACAAGTTGTCTCCAAACTACACTATCTGATTTTCGTCTTCCCCCCTTTAGTATTCCTCCAACAAAACCGCCGACATCTTTTATTTCATCCTGTTGACTCTTAGGAAGTTTTTTATATTCCTCATAGGTTTCACTAGTTCTTATTGTATGACTTAATTTATGAACCAAATCTGACCAAAGAATTTCTCTGTTTTTCCAATTAAGTTCTTTTCTACTTCTACCTGTAGAAATCGTTAATAGGCCATCATATTTTAATATACCTTTTCTTTTTTCTTTAGGCTCTATCATACTTATCAACCTTCCCTACCAAAGCCTTTCTAAGGCCTTTTTTAGCCCCTTTTAAGTTGCCTGAAAGGGCTTGTCCCCTTTTAGTCTTAATAATCTGTTTTGGTAACACACTTCTATATTCCCTAAGATTTCTCATGAAATTATCTCTATCAATTCTCACCATCTCATTAACCCTCTATTGTAATTAACTCACAACGTTCATTAAACCTTTTTACGTTTAATCCTAATGCTTCTGCTATTTCAATTTCGGTTGCCATACCTTCTGATATTCTTTCTCCAAAAGCCCATAAATCTGAACATTTTGATAAAAGTTCAAGACCCATTTCAAGTCCTGCTTTTCTTTCCTCTGGAATTTCATCATCTAAAAACTGTGTAAAATATAAGTGTGGTGTCATTGGAATACCGCCTTCTGAATAAACAAATCTTGAATAACCTTTTGCTCTATCTATATTTCTTTTAATATCTCCCCTTAAAGGTGAACATACATATATGAACGGTTTTATTCTCACTTAAAGTCCCCTCCAATAAATTAATCTTTTTTATAGTAATTTGATTCAAAGGTTTCAGCCCTCAACGGTAATCCAGGAGCCCAGTCTAAAGACCTTCCCATAATTTCTTCTACTTCTTTTAAATAACCAAAACCTAAAGGCACTTCTAAGATCACTTCATCATGAACATGGAATGTTATTTTATATCCTGCTTTATCAAGATTTACCATAGAATCTGATAAAACATCTCGTGCTATAGCTTGTATAATATTTTCAACAAGTTTACCTCCATAGGTACTTACTCTTCCCCATTTATTTGTACCTTGCTCCACACCTTCATAAGTAAGCTTATCCTTATTAAACCTCTCATCTAGTTCTATTCTTGGTCTTAAATATGATAAACTTCTACCTGATGGTAATTTTATAAAAAGAATGTCACTTTTATAATAAAAAGTTAATCCGTATTGCATAATTACAGTTCTTTTTTCTTTAACTGCTTTTATTGCAGACTTTTCTACATCACGCCACAACTTTACAATATTAGAATTTGCTTCTCTCCATGCTGAAACAAGCTCTGGCAATTCTTCCTCTAACAGTCCCATTTTCAAAGCACCCATTGTTATAAGAGCGCCTTTACTACCACCATATCCAAGGGCTAATTCCGCTATTTTTCCCTTTTGTCTTAGTGAACTACCCTTTGTTATACTTTCTAAAGGAACTCGAAACATTTGTGATGCAGAGGCTTCATATATTTTCCCATGGGATTTAAATACATCCATTCTCCATTTTTCTCCTGCTAACCAAGCAATTACTCTTGCTTCTATAGCTGAAAAGTCAGCTATAATAAATCTTGATTTCTTAGATGGTATAATTGCAGTTCTTATAAGTTGTGATAACACATCTGGAACACTTTCAAAAAGAAGCTCTATAAGTTCAAAATCACCTTTTAAAAGTAGTTCTCTTGCAAGATTCAAGTCACTTAATTTATTTCTAGGCAAGTTATGAACTTGAACAATTCTACCAGCCCACCTACCAGTGCGACTAGCTCCATAAAATTGTAAAAGGCCTCTAATTCTTTCATCTTCACATAAAGCTCTTTCCATAGCTTCATACTTTTTTACAGATGTTTTAGAAAGTTTCTGTCTAAGCTTTAATACTCTTTTTGCTTTTTCATTATCTACTTTGTCTATAAGTTCAGTGACCTTTTCCTTAGATAAACTTTTGACATTAATCCCTTTCTCTTTTAACCATTTTTTTATTTGTGCTGCGCTATTTGGATTGTTAAGTCCTGTTAAAGTAATTGCTTCATTTAATAATCTCCGGCGATATTCATTATCACAAATAATAGCATTATTAATTAGTTCTTTATTTACTCTAACTCCACTATCATTAATCTTTTGGTCTAAAACCCATAGCTTATGTTCATTTTCAGTTATAGGATATTTTTCTAACTTTAGTCTAATAGCTCTTTCTACTTCAACATCTTTACCACAATAGTTTTTAAATATCTGCCATTTTTCTTTATCATGCTCTGGCAGATTACGTGTCCTTTTTCCGTTAGCTTTAGTAGGTTTACAAGGCATAGAAAAATATCTTATTAAAGCTTTTCCCTCTTTCATCTTCTGTTGTGATAACTTTAAACATTTAGCTACTCCAGATAGATTTCCAGGTAACCCTAAAGATAATGCATGTACTGAACTACAACGCCACTCTTTTGCTGGCATGGGTTTGTTAAAATATTTAGCTAGACAGGTCCTTTCAAAGTTTGCATTGAAAGCTGTTTTTATTATTGAAGGGTCTATTAAAGCTTTTAACACATCCTCTGGTATCTTTTCTCCACTAGCAAGATCTATAACTTCTACTGATTTTTCATCAAATGCATATCCGAATAGTAAAATTTCAAAGTCATCTGATTCAGAATATTTATAGACCCCGCTTTTAACGAGGTCTACACTACTATAAGTTTCTATATCAATACTTAATCTTTTCATTACTGTTAACCTAAAATATCATCTTCTTCAACTGCTTGAAAATCATCTTCAGCTCTAGCTCTTCCACCTAACGGTTCTCCATCTTCTAACTTTTGTAAATTTTGAAGCCCTGCAGCTATTCCTTTATTCCCGTTAGCATTATAAGCATAAAAAACAATACTTGCTCTCCCATAACAACCGCTATAGAACTCTGTCTGGTCAAATATGGGCTGAACATTTTTATCAACTATCCCTGGTTTTACACTACTGTTAGCATTTATAAAATAACTATCTGCATATGCTTCATCATCTGCTCTGTCAATATCTCCATCTCTTAATGGGGTTTTTAAATTAGCAGGTATTTTACCGCCTAGCTTGGATAACCCTTCCTTCTTGGCTTCTTCAATAGCTGCTTTGATTTTAGTTATTGTTTTCTTATCTGACTTTGGGATAATCAGACTTACTGAATATTTAGGTTCCCCACCATTAACGCTTTTAGGTTCCCAAACATTTAGATAACTAAACCTTACTTTTTCTGTAATAACTTTATTTGACATACCAAATCCCCCTAACTTTTGAAATCTGCCTCAGCAGTATTTTTAACTTCTGGTCTTTTATCTTCCTCAGGTACTAACTTCAATTTACCAGGAGTTCTAGTGATTAAATCAACTAAAATTTCATTAAAATTCTTCTTTCCTATACTTTTTTCTAAAGCTGTTAAACTAAGTAATGATTTTGAATAAATCTTATCTTCTTCATATCCAGCTTCAAGTAATAATTTTGCCACTTCACTTTCACTTCTAAATTTTCTGCTATTTCTACCTTCTACTAGCTTTAAGCCTGGCCACTTTTTTCCTTCATTAACTGCTTTATTATAGGCATAAACTTCTACGTCTTTAGCCCACTTCTGAAGTTCTCCTACAGAAAATAAAACCTCTGCTATTTCTTCATCAGTAAGTAATGGTGGTTCTTTAAAGTCCATGTATGATAACTTCATATTTTCATCTCTTCTAGCTCTACAGGTTGGTTTTACTTTACAAAATCTACAATGTTCTCCTGCTTTAAATTCACCTTCTCCCTTAAAAGCAAGTTCAGCCTTACATTTTACTTCTTTTTCAGCCCAAGTCAGTAGTTCTTCAATGCTCAATTCATCTGTTGATATGCTATCAAGTCTTGGCTGAGCTATTGTCATTTTTACTGTTTTTATATCATATAGACAATCAAACTGATGAATAGCTCCTAAAGCATATAACCTCATTTGGCTATTATCTTTAGCTGAAACTTTGACTCCCTTTCCGTATTTAAGATCTATAATTTCAAGTGCTTTATCTGTAACTATAACTAAATCTCCTGTTCCAAAGCCTTCAGGTACCCAAGGGCTATAATCTAGTTTCATTTCTAATAAGACTATTGCATCTTTTGTATGAGCTTTTCCTTCATTTATTTTTTCAATGGCGAAGTCCACATAGACTTGTACATATTCTTTCATCTCTTCAGTATAGAAACTATTCTTTTTAATCTTTTTTAATTCTTTATTGAATTGTGCTTTTGAGATATTTCCCAAGGAATAACATAGATTTAACTCTGCTAATGAATGGGCAAAACTTCCCTCTTTAGCATATTCACTTGGTTCATCTTCTATCACTTCTTCTAATCTCGCTGATGGCGGACATTTCATCCATCTGCTTGAGCCTGAAGCAGACAGTAGAGCATGTTCTGTCATTACATTTCCTCCGCATCTTTCATTAAGTTAGGGTATTGATTCTTTGAGATCTCACTTAATTTAGTTGCACCATATTTCTTAATGAGTGCTTTTACTTCTTTTTGTTTTCCTGATTGTGATAAATTTGATAACTTAGCCCTTACTTCTTCTAAAGTAATAGTCCTTAGTGGATTGCTTTCAACTATTTGGTCTATTTTCTTTACTTCTCTTTTTATTGCTTTTTCTTTCCCCATAACTTCAGCTAGAGCATTTATTGCACTCACTAATGATTCAGTTCCTGTAAGATTCACATCAATCTTTATAGTCATATCTCTATTCCCCCTTTAATCTGATAGACAATATTGTAATAAAAACATTATAATTCCTACAAACCTTAAACAATTTTAGTACTTAATTAATAAAGAAAAGTTTTTCTAAAGGTATATCTTTAAGAGCTTCTCTAATTGCTAGTAAAGTTTTAGCCCCCACTCCCCTCTTTTTATTTAAAATCCTTGATACTGTTGAAGATGATAGTCCTGTTTTTAAAGCAAACTGTCTCTCACTCCATCCTCTAGTGTTTAAAATTTCTCTTAAGTACTCTACATTTAGATTTAAAGTCAATAGCTTATCCCCCTCAAGATGTTTGATTTAAATGTTTGTCGTTTACTTTAATTGAATTTATTTACTGTTATTGTTATATTTTACTTCCGCTTTTCCCAAGAGTCAATATTATTGGCAAAATATGTGTTTCCTTGAGGCAGCACTTTATTTTTTGTAAGTTTATAAAAAATTTACAAACACTAATTACTTTATTACCTGACAAATCATTTATGAGACCCTGCAATGACAACTGAAATGTAGATAAGCTTACACATAAATCTTATATAGTAAATATAGATGCTAGTTTTTATAGAACGAAGGAAACAAAGAAATGGATTGTAAATCAGTAAAAGTATTTTTCCACATGTATATAGTAAACTAAAAGTGGTTCTTCCTCAAAATCGGTTATAGCTTCTTATTCATTGATATAGTAAATTATATTAGGTGATTAAAATGGAATATAAATAATTAGTGATAAGAGGTAAAACTTATGGTCGCAGGCGAGCAAAGAAAATATCAACTTGCATTATTTAGTACAGCCTAAGAATCATTATCATTTCGGAATACTTTATAATAATCAAAAATGGAAAGTTTTTTAGATAGCATATCCTTGGGATTCTATTAGTTCATGAATATCAGTTTTTCATTTCATGTACATTCTTTCAAATATTTTGGTGAATTAAAAATAGAGATAGTTGAGCGTAACCATCTGTTAAAACTACTATATAAACCATTAGATAAGGTAAAAGAAATCTCTTCAGAACAATTTAAGCTGTTATTGAAAAAAATCCAATTTTATCAGATGTATATAACTTAGTTAAATCTATTAAAGAAATCTTATTTGGCCAAATACCAGAAAAGTTAGAAAGCAGGATTGGAAAAGCAAAAACTTTAAACATTACAGGAATAAATAACTTTAAAACGGAATTACTCGTGCTATTGAAGGAGTTAAGAACTCAATTATTTATAATTATAGCAATGGCTTAGCAGAAGATAATGTAAATAAAGGTGAGAAAGTTCTTAATCTGGAAAAAATTCGTAAAATCAACTAACTCTGGCAAGTTTATATTAAACTTCATTAGAATTTCTATCATCTCTGCTTAAAAAAACTAAACTACCCTATTTTAGCAGGAAGCCCACCAGATCGGTGAGCTGGATAGTATCCTATAGAATTAAATTGCTAAGCTCATTTTAAAATTTATCCATTTTCGTAATAGCCCTTCTTTTACTTGTAATAACTTCTTTTACTTTTTCTATACTTTTTTGTTTACAATACTTTTTGTAGCATCTAATTTTTTATTGGCATACAAAACAACATCTTTTATAACGAGCTTTTGAATAGCAGAAATAAGGGTTTCCATTATTGCATAATTTGGTTGTTGGTTTTTTGTTGGAAGTGAAATATTTAATTCATCTGCATCTTTTGGATAAAAATTTCTTCCATAATCAAACTTTCCTGTATGAGATGATTTATGTATTGCAGTTGTTACAAAAATTGCTGCACATTTTGGCAAATTCTCGGTATGGACAACCGCAATATGGTCATCAGCTCCATATTTATAATTTCTGTATTTTGCAGAACCAAACATATCAATAGTTGCTGTATTTTCTGGAAACACAGTAACGTCATTTCCAATAAATCCAGAAATTCCCTCATCCGTTTCACCAGCTGTTACAAAAGGTAAATTCCCTGAAATTCTATCTGCACTTTTTAGTCGTGTACCACGAGTAGATTTTCCAAATAATTTTTCAAGATTAAATGTTCCCCAATTGAAATTCTTAAAATCCTGCAACACCTGTTGTTCTTCAGCAGTTAAAGTATAATCTTTTAGTCCACTAGCTAACAAGTAGGCTTCTACCTCCGCTATACGCTCTGTTTCTAACTCCGCTATAAAGCTTTCCATAAATTCAAAATCTATTTTCCCATTTTTGATGGGAAGTTGAATTTTGGTTTTATTCATTGCTTTACGATTAAACTTATTTCCATAATCGTACTTTTTTGAAGTTGAAGCTCTACAAGCAGTAATTATTACACTTGCTATAGACTTATTAAAAGGTTGAAAATTAGGAACTAAATGTTGAATATGGGAATATCCAATAAAATCATTTTGCTGATAAAACATTGTATCTGCGCCCAATGTTGTGTCAGAGCAAGTTATTGTATTCCCTTTGTTATTTGCTTTTAAATTAGAAAAACCCATTACTCCATTATTTGTTGAAGAATTTGATATCACTGGAACCTTCCCATTCGTACTAATTATTTCTTCCTTTTTCAAACGATAATATTTTGTCGGATTTATATCAAATAAATCACCTAATTTATATTCACCCCACTCAACTTCTTCTAATTTTTTATCAAGTGGGGTATCTACTTTCCCTGATTTTCGTCCTTTGTATTTTGTGATTTTAAAATATTAGAGACTTCCCAAGCCAAATAGTCACTTACGGTTTTTTTAAAATCTTGTATAGTAGGTTTAGTGTCTATAGGTACACTTTTATTCCAATCAGCACCATTGTTAGGGTCAATAGTATCTTCGTAATACTCTTTATCAGTAAAAATATTAAGTTTGCTTTTCCCAAAACGTACCAAGTTTACTAGCTCTTCATATCGTTCTTTAGCACGATCGGTGTCTTTTAAGTTGTTACTGGCTTTCTTACGGTTAGTCCTAGTATATCCATCGTTAGAAAAATCAATAAACTTCACCATTTCATCTTTATGATGTCTTTCGTTTACTTTAAAAACATATATATTAGTTTGTACACTTGATTTACCGATAAAGATATCTGCTGGCATTTTAATACTTGCCAAAAGAGTGTGTTTTTTTAAAATTCTCTTGTTGTATTCTTTGGCTTTCCCAGAACCTGCCGAATTCTGGATAATAATAGCAGCATAACCTTTATTCATCATTCCAAGGGCTTTTTCTACAAAGTTCATACCATTACCATTAGCGGAATACGGAGGGTTTAGAACAAAAGCATCAGCAGGGAATTTGCTGTGTATTTTACCAAAACCGTAATTTCCATCAAAGTCTTTTAAAGAGTCTTTATTTAAAATATTCGAGCTTCCATCACCCATCAAAATCATATTTAGAATTGCCAACATATACACGCTTGAAAGCAACTCTAAACCTAGCAATTGTTCAGCTTTTATTTTAATCTCTTTTTGAATAAGTTCTTCAGATGAAGTAATTGTGTTTTTGGCATCAATGAGCATTTCATTCATAGCAGCAACTAACAATCCAGCAGACCCTGTAGCAAAATCCCAAACATAAGAATCTTTGTTTACTCGTGCTAATTTTACCAAAAGAGTAGCAATATAAGATGGAGTAAGCACTACATCGTTAAGTTTGTCTTGCGAAAAACCGAGCCATCCATACATTTCATTAAAAAGTTTCCCTGTGAAATCAGTTGTTAAACCTATTTTATAATATATTCCCAAATCATCTACAATTTTAGTAAAAACCCTTTTTAGTTGACTTTCACCATTTTCAACTTTGTTGATATTATCAGTTAAAAGTGTATTTTGTAAAGTTCTTACAATCAGTTCTTTTTTCTCTTTTGGTAGTTCTTTTTCCCCCAAAAAAGCTTCTATTTTTCTTACTATTATTTCGCCGTCAGTACTTCCTTTTTCAGTAGAAGATTTTAGGTCAGATTTTTCGAGTGGTTTAACTTTTCCGGGTATTCCAATTGTTGCAATAATAGAAGCAGCAACGAGATAAACACGGTCATTTTCACCTAAACCTTTTTCGTTTTGATAGATATCATTATTTAGCTTTACTAAACTAGCATCAATCTCTTTTTCACGTTGTTCTTTTAGTTTGTCAATTTCCTCTTGTGTTAAATGTAAAGTTTTTACTTTTTTAATAAACTTATCAAAATGTTTAGGTGCTAAAAAGGATAAATCTGTAAATTCCCCAACTTTTTGCCCTGCACCTAAATTACTCTTTGAAACATAGTAAACTCCTATTTCGTGTCTTATTTTTCCAGTTTCATCTTTGTGTCCCGTCATACCAATGGCAATAATATCAGTATAACTAGTATGATGTAGCAAAGCATTTGCATAATGCACGGCTCCGTTTACTGCATAAGAATTTATGTTTCTAAAATGTGGCTTATTTTTTTTGGTTCTATTTTCAACTTGTCCATTATCATCAAGTTTTACAAGTTTATCTTTGTAACCTTTATACTCAATAAGAACAGGATAAGAATCTAAATTTTTGTCTTGTAATAGTAATTTTACATCTGGACGATTTGCACCTGCTCCACCATTTTTAGTAAAGTAATCAGAAAGTGCTTTGTCTATTTCAGTATTTAAAGATTCCTGTTCTAATTTATAATCTAATTTGTAAGATTTAAGCCAACTGTTCGCTAAATCTGCAATATTGGGTTCTATTGATTTTACCATTTACTTACAACCTCCTGCTATTTATGTCTTCTGTTATAAATTCTAATATTTCATCCACTCCACAATTAAGTACATTACAGATTTTCTCTATACTTTCAAGTGAAACATATGTATTTCTTTTTAGGCGTGTAATAATGTTTGCACTAAAACCCGCTTTTTTAGCAAGTTCAGCATTTGTCATTTCCTTATCTATAAGCAATTTGAACAATTTATTGTAACGGACAGCCATTGCTTAACCCCCTTTTATTACATTCTAAACAAGATTCTATCACGAATACGTGAATAATTCAATTCGCATATGAATATCGTAATAAATAAAAAACGTAGCCATTTTCTTGCTACTGCATTTCTCACATGACATATATTTTTCTTTCAACCAAACACCAAATTTGTATATGCATCAAGTAAAATTTTATTTAGATTATAGTGTAGTAGCATAGCCAGAAGAATGTTCTTCGGTAACAGTTAGTTTTTTACCTTTACCTTCTACTTTCTTATGAGAAATAGAAAACCAACAAACATTTTCGCAAAATTAAACAATTACCCATGTATCCCTAATTCTGCATAAAAGTACTACCCCCGGGGTCAAAAAATCCCCAAACATAAGTCTGGGAGATTTTAAAATACAATATTAAATTTAGTCTAAACCCTTAAAAGGCTTCAAATAAACCTATTTCTTCTCTATCAACACAACTGTCTCAACGTGTGGTGTATGCGGAAACATGTCCATACATTTAACTTTCTTAACCTCATATCCTCTTTCTATAAACTTTTCTAAATCACTAACTAATGATGTAGGTTTACATGATACATATACTATTTCCTTAGCATTAAAATTTATTATTTTTTCGATAGCTTTTTTATGAATTCCCATTCTAGGTGGATCTAAAATAATAATATCTGGTTTTACTTTTATTTCATCAACTTTTTCTAATACATCCCCAGCTACAAATTCACAATTATTTAAGTTATTTAATTCTGCATTTTTCTTAGCTGCCTCTATAGCTTCCTCTACAATTTCTATACCTATAACTTTCTTAGATATTGGTGACATTATCTGTGCTATTGTACCTGTACCACAGTAAAGGTCAAACACAGTCTTGCTTTTATCAGATTGGGCAAAATCTCTAGCAATATTATATAGTTTTTCAGCACCTGAAGAATTTGTTTGGAAAAAAGAGAATGCTGTAATTTTAAATTCAAGACCTAATATTTTCTCTGTTATATAATCTCTACCATAAATAACCTTAGTTTCATCACTCTGTACAATATCCGCTACATTATCATTTATGGTGTGAAGAAATCCTACTAACTTTCCCTTTAACTCTTTATTTTTAATTCTTTCAACAAGATCATCTAAATCTAGTTTCTTTTGTGAACTTGTAACTAGATTAATTAAAACTTCCCCAGTTTTTTCTGCTTTTCTTACTACTAAGTGTCTTAAAACTCCCTTATGAGTTTTTTTATGATAAAAAGGAACCTCTTTTTCTCTAAAATATTCTAATACTATTGATAATATATCAGTGAAATCATCATCAGCAATATTACATCCAGTTACGGTCTCCATTTCGTAAAATCTATTTTTTTTATGCATTCCCAATGCTAAAGGTCCATCTTTTTCAACATCACCAAATGTAAATTCCATTTTATTTCTATAATCAAATTCCTTTGGACTTGACTCTATCCCTAAAAATTCATATTCTTCAATTCCTGCATTTTTAAATAACTTTTTCACCTGTTCTTTTTTCATATTAAGCTGCTCTTTATATGGCAAGTTCTGATAAGAACATCCTCCACATTCATTAAAATGTTTACAATCAGCTTCCTTTTCTAAGGGAGATTTTTCTAAAACTTCAAGTACTTTAGCCTTTATTTTTTTATTTTTCTTTTTTGTAATTCTAGCTTTTACTCTTTGATTCTTTAATGTATTTTTAATTATAATTTTTCTATCTTCAACAAAGGCTATACCCTTATTTGGAAACTTCACCTCTTCTATAACCGCTTCAATAACATCATGTTTTTTCATTAAAAACCCCTCCTTTTATTGCTATCACTCATTTAATTATTATAGCATCTTTAATTAGAAAATAACAATAGTAAAAAAAAGAAACTGAGATAACTCAGTTTCTAAAAACCCATCCATTTAACTTTATCTACTAAATTACTATCCTCCCTAGGTGGTGCTGGAGGATTAACAGCTGGATACCCTACTGGTATTATAGCAGCTATTTTTTCATTATTATCTAAATTTAAAATTTTTCTTGTTTCAGGGTCATGGGTTACATGTCCTGTAATCCATACAGTTCCTAAATCTTCTTCCTTAGCTGCTAAGCATATGTTTTGAACAGCTGCACATGAAGCCATCAAAGACTCTTCAGTTCTATGTTTATCATTCTCATAAGCTTCATAGGTAACAACTACTAGATTCTGTGCTCCACCGAAATTTTTTGAATACTCGATCATATCATTTTTTTTATTTTCTGGAATATAATCAGCCTTTGGAATATATTCTTTAGACCACTTATAAAAAACACCACTTACCTTATTAAGATATTCTTTCTTTAAAACATAAAATTTCCATGGCTGACTATTAGCGTTAGATGGTGCCCAATTTGCTGCTTCTAATATTCTTTTAATTTTTTCTTTAGGAACGTCTATATTCTTGTATTTTCTAACACTTCTTCTCTCTTTGATAGTATTAATAATATCTCCCATTTTAAAACAACCTTTCTTTTTATTTTTTCATTATATATTTTTTTCATATATCACATTTTTTATGTTTAAATATTAAAAAAAATCAAAATAAAAAACCTCCAAAATTGGAGGTTTAATCTATTTCTGATTCAAATCTTGCAAATTCAGGGTCAGCATTTTCTGACTTTTTACCTATATTTTTATTAGGTTCACTAACAAAATGTATTATGTTTTTTAATATTAACTTATGCTTTTTTTCTTCCTCAACTAATGTCTTAAATAAGTTTTTTTCTGTTCCTTCCTTTGCTTTTTCAAATTGCTTATTATAAAAATTTATACTTTTATCTTCTATATCTATAGCATGTCTATATACTTCTATTTCAGATTTATCTAAATTTAAATCTTCTTTATCCTTTTGTAATTTTTCAAATATATTATCTGTATTTCCTAAACTTTTAAAATCTACATTAATATCTCCTTTATTTCTCATTTCTTTTATTATGTCATGATGTTTCTTTTCATCTTCTGCTAACATTTTAAAAATATTTTTAAGGCCTTTATCATTAGCTTTACCCATTAATTTTTCATAATATTTTTTTCCATCTAGCTCCATGTCCATGGCGAACTGATATATATTCAATTTAAATTCCTCCTTATAAAGTGTTTATTAATTTATTTACCCTTAGCCTATTTAAGTAAACGTATATAGAAAGTTTTAAACACTTAATACTATAAAAGTAGAAAACTTATAGGGAAGTTTTAACCCATAAATTTTCTACTTTTATATATACTTTATAGAAATCGCTTTATTATTTTCTATAATAAATTCATCACTTAATCCATCTACTATCTTAAGTCCTCTACCATTACAAGTTAACTTCATCGGGTCATAATCTTCTTTATTGTATACAAAACCTTCTCCTTGGTCCATAACCTCTATTTTTATTAGGCTACTTGATATCTCTATATTAAGCTTTACCTTCTTTGTTTTATCTGATTTGTTTCCGTGTAAAACTCCATTACAAATAAGTTCATCGATAATTAATCTAGCATCAAAAACTAAAGTTTCATCCCTTAGTACTTCTTTTAAATTGTTTATAATCGTTTCTAAATCATGTTTAATTTTCATAAGATCGCTAGATAAAGATTTGCTTATTTTATAGCACAACTATATCACATCCATTTATAATTAATTTAAAAATAATTCCTTCCATATAATATTTTACCCATATAAAAAATGAATAATCTTTTATTTTATTATTATTATATATACCCATACTATTGTTGGGAAAACGTTTTTATTATTTAAATAATTTTTGAATTTAAGTTTATAAAAAATTAAATAGGGTATTATCTATTTAGATGATAAAATAAAAGGAGGAATTATATTATGGATAAATATGTATGTGTGCCATGTGGCTATGTTTATGACCCTGCTGAAGGAGATCCTGAAGGGGGGATTGAACCTAACACACCTTTTAAAGATTTACCTGATGATTGGGTTTGTCCAGTATGTGGTGCAGGTAAAGATTTATTTGAAAAACAGGATTAAACTAATAGCTCCCTTGAGGGAGCTTTTTTATGTTAATTTTTTTTACTATATAATATTCTTCCATTTACCATAGCAATAAAGATCTATATTATCTTTTCCTATATCAATACTTTCTTTTCTCTTATTTAATACCAGGGATATTTTTTCCTAACTTTATTTAAGTATACTACATCTATATAAACATGAAAAAGTAGTGCTCTATTATTACTTAAAAGGTTAACTTATTTTAAAGATGCATAAAGCAATAAAATTTAATTAAAAACATATAATATATTAATACAAAATTGAAAGGATGATTAAAATATTTAGATCTAAGATATTACTAAACAAAATTGAAGTTCTTTAAAATTTAAAATCAAGAAAATGTAAATTAATTAAAAGAAAATATAACTCAATATCCATTATGTCAAGGGAAGAGAAGAAAG
This sequence comes from Bacillota bacterium, assembly GCA_009711785.1. Lineage (GTDB taxonomy): Bacteria > Bacillota > Clostridia > Tissierellales > MES13 > MES13. Next base: position 19,880 of record VENA01000049.1, on the reverse strand, counting down.
CTAGAGAAGATTTTGAAAAAACAATGAAAAAATTCCATTAAAACAATGAAGGTAACTTTCACATTATAGATAAACCCACGATATACATCGTGGGTTTATAACAGATTCAAAATAAATAACTTTAAATTTCTATTTATTAATTTTTATTATCTCATCAACTAAATCTAATACTTTATCTTTATTTATCTTTTTAGTAGCAGAAAAAGGTATAATTAAATTCTTATTTTCAATTCCAAGTTCTCTTTGAATAACTGATATTTGTTTTTGTCTTTTATTTTTTGATAATTTATCACATTTAGTAGCAATCACTATACCATTAAATCCAAAGCTTTTAATCCAATTATACATAACAGCATCATGTTCACCAGGTTTGTGTCTGATATCTAATAGTAAAATTACTTCAACTAAGGACTTTCTTTTTGTTAAGTAAGTTTCTATCATATCTCCCCATTTTTCCCTTTCCTTTAAAGATACCTTAGCATATCCATATCCAGGAAGGTCTACAAACCTAAATTTATCATCTATATTATAGAAGTTTATAGTTTGAGTTTTGCCTGGTTTACCACTTGTCCTTGCTAAATTCTTTCTATTAACTAATGTATTAATTAATGAAGACTTCCCAACATTAGATCTCCCTGCTAAAGCAATTTCAGGAACCCCTTCTTTAGGATATTGTTTCTCTCTTGCAGCCGTTATTATTAGTTCCGGCTTTTTAATCTTCATTTTCATTCTCCTCTTTCACAAGGGCATGTTCTAATACTTCATCCATATTTTTAACAAATACAAACTCTATATTTCTTTTAACTTTTGTAGGTATTTCTTCCATGTCTTTTTTATTATCCCAAGGAAGTAAAACTTTCTTAATGCCTACTCTATCAGCAGCTAATACCTTTTCTTTTACTCCACCTATAGGAAGAACTCTTCCCCTTAAAGTAACCTCACCTGTCATTGCAACATTACTATTAGTAGGTATCTTTGTAAGGGCAGATAAAACAGCTGTAGCCATAGTTATACCTGCTGAAGGTCCATCCTTTGGTATAGCTCCCTCTGGAACATGTATATGAATATCCTTTTCTTTGTGGAAGTTTTCATCTAAATTAAAATCTTCTACTCTAGATCTTATATAACTGATACCAGTCATTGCTGACTCTTTCATAACATCTCCAAGTTTACCTGTTAACTGCACCTTACCTTTACCTTTCATAGGAGTAACTTCTATTGATAAAGTTTCACCACCTACGGCTGTCCAAGCAAGACCTGTTGCTATACCTATTTGATGTTCTTTATTAGCCTTTTCTCGTCTATATTTAGGGACTCCTAAATATTTGTGTAAGTTTCCACTATTTATTCTAACTGAACTTATGTCTTCTTCAACTATTCTTTTAGCTGCTTTTCTAAATATATTTGCTATTTCTCTTTCTAAATTTCTAACTCCAGCTTCCCTTGTATAATTAGTTATTACATCTTTTAATGCGTTATCTGAAATACTTAAATTGTCTTTCTTTAAACCATTTTCTTTTAATTGCTTATTAACCAAATGCCTCTTTGCAATTTCTAATTTTTCTTCCTCTGTATAACCTGATATTCTTATTACTTCCATTCTATCTAATAAAGGTCTAGGTATAGTATTAATAGAATTCGCTGTCGTTATAAACATTACCTTTGAAAGATCAAAAGGAGCTTCTAGGAAATGGTCTGTGAATGTATTGTTTTGTTCTGGGTCTAAAACTTCTAGTAAAGCTGATGCAGGATCTCCTCTAAAATCACTATTTATCTTATCTATTTCATCAAATAAAAATACTGGATTTTTCGAACCTGCTTTTCGCATAGAAGATATTATTCTACCAGGAATAGCTCCTACGTAAGTTCTTCTATGTCCTCTTATTTCAGCTTCATCTCTAACTCCACCTAAACTCATTCTTACAAACTCTCTATTTAAAGCTCTAGCAACTGACTTTACTATGGAAGTCTTACCTACTCCAGGAGGTCCAACTAAGCAAAGAATAGGTCCTTTCATATCCTCTGTAAGTTTTCTTATAGCTAGATATTCTAATATTCTTTCTTTAACATCTTTAAGGGCATAATGATCTGTATCTAAAATTTCTCTAGATTTCTTAATATCTAACATATCTTCAGTTTCTTTATCCCAAGGTAATTCAATAATCCATTCCACATAATTTCTAATAATTCCTGTTTCAGGAGATGATGGAGAAAGTTTTTTCAACCTTCCTAGTTCCTTTAATGCTTTTTCCTTAACTTCTTCAGGCATATCAATTTCTTCTATCTTTTCTTTATACTCATCAACTTCCGCTTCTACACTTTCGCCTTCTCCTAATTCTTTTTGAATTGCTTTCATTTGTTCCTTTAAATAATATTCTTTTTGAACCTTATTTACTTGCTTTTTAACCCTTTGGTTTATCTTTTCTTCTATCTCTAAAACTTCTACTTCTTCCTCTAATATTATATGCAAAGTTTCTAAACGCTTGTATGGATGGAAAGCTTCTAAAATCTTTTGCTTATTATCTTGTTTTAAATGTAAATATGATGAAATAACATCTGCTAGTCTTCCTGGTTCATCTATTTCGGTAACTGAAACTAAAACCTCTGGAGACAATTTATTACTAGCCTTTACGTAATCTTCAAAATCCTCAACTACCATTCTCATCATTGCTTCGGTTTCTTTATCTTTCTCTATTTCAGATTCAAACATATATTCTTCTATATCAGCTTCAAAATACGGGTCTTCTTGAGTGATGTTTTTAATTTCACCTCTATTAATACCTTCTACTAATACTCTTATAGTATCTCCTGGAAGCTTTAACATTTGTTTAATTTTACATACCGTACCAACTTGATAAAAATCTTCAGTAGTTGGCATTTCAACTTTTGCTTCTTTTTGTGTTGTCAAAAATATTAAAGATTCATCAACCATAGCTTCTTCTAAAGCATTTACTGATTTATCTCTACCAACATCAAAATGCATAACCATATGGGGAAATATAGACATCCCACGTAGTGGTATTAAAGGTAATGTCCTCTCTTCTGTTTTCATTTCATATTTATCCATCTATATCAACTCCTTTTATTTCGTAAATCTATACTAAAAAATGTATTTATACACTACCTCCAAGAATAAACTATAACTTAAAAAAATATTTTTTTTAGTTTAACACCGTATCTTTTAAAAAATGTATATAAGTTAAAAGCTATGGAAAATAATTTTCCATTTATATATTTAAACACTTCCACTAATATTTACTAAATAGGTACTACTATACATGTTACCCTAAAAAGTATTAAATAGTCAATATTAACTTTATTTGTACTAGTAATGACTAAAATATTACTAAATATGTATAAGTTGTTTTTAAAAGCTACTTAGATACAATAAAAAATGCTCACTTAAGTGAGCATTTTTATTTATAAACTATATTACTGTTAAGCCTATTAGGATGCTGTTTCTTCCTTATCTTTCTTATTTTTATTCTTTTTTCTCTTTTCAGATAATACCAAAGTAGGTTCTGATCCTTTTAATACAGTATCCTTAGTGATTATACATTTTTCTATATCTTCTCTAGTAGGAATATCATACATTATGTCTAGCATAATCTCTTCTAATATTCCTCTTAAACCTCTTGCACCAGTTTTTCTTGCTATTGCCTTTTTAGCCACTTGTTCTAGAGCTTCTCTATCAAACTCAAGTTCCACTCCATCCATATTAAATAATTCTTTATATTGTTTTACAAGGGCATTTTTAGGTGTTGTTAGTATTTCAACTAATGCAGGTTCATCTAACTGATTTAAGGATACAAGTACTGGTAATCTTCCTACAAATTCTGGTATCAATCCATATCTTAATAGGTCTTCTGGTTGTATCTGTTTTAAAAGCTCTCCTATATCTTTAACTTCTTTACTTTGGATTTGAGCTCCAAATCCCATAGCTTTTTCGCCTATTCTCTTTTGAATTACTTTGTCTATACCATCAAATGCTCCACCTACTATGAAAAGTATGTTTGTGGTATCTATTTGTATAAACTCTTGGTGCGGATGTTTACGTCCTCCTTGCGGTGGTACACTGGCAACTGTTCCTTCTAGGATTTTTAAAAGCGCCTGTTGTACACCTTCGCCACTCACATCTCTAGTTATCGATGGATTATCAGATTTTCTTGCTACTTTGTCTATTTCATCTATATATATTATTCCTTTTTCTGCTTTTTCTATATCATAATCTGCTGCTTGTATTAACTTTAATAGAATATTTTCAACATCTTCACCAACATACCCTGCTTCAGTTAAAGACGTAGCATCTGCAATGGCAAAGGGAACATTTAAAATTTTTGCTAAAGTTTGAGCAAGTAATGTTTTTCCTGAACCTGTTGGTCCAAGCATTACTATATTACTTTTCTGTAGTTCTACATCTTCCATTGAAACCTTCTTATTAATCCTTTTATAATGGTTATATACAGCAACTGCCAATGATCTCTTTGCTCTATCTTGTTTAATTACATATTGGTCTAATATCTCATCAATTTCATTTGGCTTAGGTAATTCTTTAAGTTCAAATTCAGATGAGTCTTCAAACTCCTCGTCTATAATTTCTTGACATAATTCTATACATTCATCACAAATATAAACATTTGGCCCTGCTATTAATCTCCTTACTTGCTCTTGAGATTTACCACAAAAGGAACATTTTAGCTGCTTATCATCAAATCTTGACATCCTGTCACCTCTCTTAAGTGTTATTTCCTAGAAGTGATTACCTTATCTATTATACCATACTCTTTAGCTTCTTCTGCTGACATAAAGTTATCTCTGTCAGTATCTTTAGAAATCTTTTCTAATGGTTGATTAGTTCTATCACTTAATATCTTATTAAGTTTTTCTCTCATCTTTATAATTCTATCTGCATGGATTCTAATATCTTCAGCTTGACCTCTTGTTCCTCCTAGAGGTTGATGTATCATGACTTCAGAATTTGGTAGTGCAAATCTTTTGCCTGCTTCTCCAGCTGTTAATAAAAATGCTCCCATGCTTGCACACATACCAACACATATAGTTGATACATCCGGTTTAATATACTGCATAGTATCATAAATAGCAAATCCTGAAGTTATTGAACCTCCTGGACTATTGATATAAAGCTGTATATCCTTATCTGGATCCTCTGCTTCTAAGTATAAAAGCTGAGCTACAACTAAACTTGCAGTAGTATCGTTTATTTCATCACTTATAAAGATAATTCTTTCTTTTAAAAGTCTTGAATAAATATCATACGATCTTTCGCCTCGGTTAGTTTGTTCAACTACCATAGGTACTAAAGCCATAGCTAATCCCTCCTGGTAAAGTTATTTTAGTATACCTTTATACTATACCATTTTTGCATTATCAACAAGGTATTGAACTGTCTTTTTCTTAATTATACCCTTTTTAATATAATCTAAATCCTGGTCTCTCATATTCTTCTTAAATTTAGCTATATCTTGATTATATTGTTCAGCTAATTTTTCTAACTCTTCATTTAGTTCTTCATCTGTTACTTCTATATCTTCTTTTTCTCCTATAGTTTCTAATACTAAGTCTGATTTAACAACCTTTTCTGCATTTGGTCTCATTTGTTCCTTTAAATCTTCTAAACTAGTATTTGTAAGTTCAAAATATTTATCCATATCTAAACCTTGATATCTTAATCTATATTCAAAGTTTCTTACTTCATTTTCTAATTGAGACTCAATCATAGCTTCTGGAATATCCACTTCGCAGTTTTCATTAACCTTTTCTATTACATTATTTTCTCTTTCTGCTTTTTCTTTATTCTCTGCTTGTTCTTCTAATTTTTTCTTAGTATCTTCTTTTAATTCTTCTAAAGTATCAAACTCACTAACATCCTTTGCAAACTCATCGTCAAGTTCTGGAAGTTCTTTTTCTTTAATTTCATGAATTTTCACTTTAAATGTAGCTTCTTTACCAGCTAAATCTTCTGCTTGATAATCTTCTGGGAAAGTTACCTTGATTTCTGTTTCTTCTCCAGCTTCCTTTTCTACTAATTGTTCTTCAAACCCTGGTATGAATTTATTTGCTCCTAATTCTAGAGTTTGGTTTTCAGCAGATCCACCTTCAAATTTCTCTCCATCAATATAACCTTCATAATCAAGTACTAAAGTATCTCCTTCTTTAGACTTTCTATCCTCTACTTCAATTATTCTTGCATTTCTTTCTTGCATATTCTTTATTTCTTCATCAACATCGTCCTCTGTTACATTATACTCTACTTTTTCTACTTCTATACCTTTATATTCTCCTAAATCAACTTCTGGTTTAACTGTTACTTCAGCTTTAAAAATAACAGGTTTACCTTTTTCAAGTTCTTCAATATCAATATCAGGTCTATCTACTGGCTCTAAACCATGTTCCTCTATAGCTTTATCATATGCTTCAGGTAAAATAAAGTTAACTGCATCTTCATAAAATACTTCCACACCATAATTCATTTCAATTATTTTTCTTGGTACTTTACCCTTTCTAAAACCTGGGATATTAAATCTTCCTCTATTTTTCTTATAACTCTTTTGTATACCTTCTTCAAACTTGCTTTCTTCTACCTCAATTTTTAAAGTTACTTTATTATTCTCTTTCTTCTCAACTGTAGAATTCATTTTCGCTCCTCCTTATTATATAAAATTTATGTACAATTAAAGTCAAACTAATAGGTCATTTTTTCGTACATATAATCTATTATTTAAATATAACATAGCTTCATAGATTAACATTATCACTACATTATACCATATTTAATTAAAATATCAAAACTTCTAAACCTGTTAAATGATTTTCTCCAATATTAAGTATTATATACATAATTACCCTCATTACTGTATTTAGTAACTATTTTTCAGATACAAGAAAAAAACCAATGGATAAACCCATTGGTTTATTTTTAATTAATGGTGCGGGGGAAGGGACTCGAACCCTTACGTCAAAGACACTAGATCCTAAGTCTAGCGCGTCTGCCAATTCCGCCACTCCCGCAGATAACTAGGAGTATCAACACCAATAATTATATATATTTTCATTTCTAATGTCAACAACTTTTTTTACATTTAATATTGATAAATATAACATTTTCTTAATAAATCATATTCTCTGCTCTATCCATTTATTAATATCTTTTAGTATTTCATCCCTTATATTTTCATTTAATATTTCATGGTAAAGTTTATCATATATTTTCAATTTTTTATCCTTAGAGGATATATTATTATAAAAATTTTCTGAAGCCTCCTTATTTACAATTTTATCATTCCCTCCATGGATTATTAAACAAGGTAAATTATACTTATGAACATTGTGATTTAACCAATCTATTCCATTAATTAAAAACTCTACATGGATTTTTAAACTTGCCTCCATTAAATTTAAAGGATCCTTTAAAAAATCATCTGAAATTTTGTCATCCCTTGATAATTTATTATATAATTTATTTTTTAAAGTTAAATTTGGCATTATTTTATTTAATCCTTTAAAAAAGCTTCCCTTTATTCCTGTTAATATATCAGGCCTTTCCGTCGCTGCCCCTGATAAAATTTCTCCACTTACTTTATTTTCATATTTAATACCATAGGATGAAGTTATAAATCCTCCCATACTATGTCCTAATATAAATATTGATTTTTTAGGATTTTCTTTATTTGCTAAATTAACTATTACATCTAAATCTTTAATATAATCATTAAAATCATTTAGATAGCCCCTTTTCCCACCGGATTTTCCATGTCCCCTATTATCAAACCTATAAACAGAAAATCCAAATTCATTCAATTTATCCGTCACATAGTCATATCTTCCTAAATGTTCACAAAAACCATGTACTATAATTATTACTGCTTTACTTTCTTCTACTTCATCTTTTATAAAGTGTAGTAATGTATCATCAAAAGATTTTACTTTTTCTTCTTTCTTAACTTTTACTACCATAAATATCCCCCCTACTACTATATTATATACTTTTATATATAATGTAGGAAATTATTTTTTATAATGATCTAAATAAAAAATCCAGTAAAAGTTAAATAACAATTACTGGATTTTCTATTCATCTTTATAATTTTAATGTTCTAATACATAGGCATGCTTTAAACCTTGTAATATCTGTAAAGGTAATCTCACTACGCCCTTAACATATGGTTTTTCAATATATACTTTAACTCCAAAGTCATGGGGAGCTATAGGTAACTCTTCCATAAGAATCTTTTCAGCTTCAAGCATAGCTTCCATACGTTCATCACCAGTAGTTGTTTGTGCTTTTTTAATTAATTTGTCATATTGAGGATTAGACCAATTAGTCATATTCTGACTTCCATCTTTAACCCACATATCCATAAATGTCATAGGGTCATTATAATCTCCCCACCAGTTTGTATATGAAAGGTCAAAGTCTCCTTTATCTTGTCTATCTAATCTTATTTTAAATGTAGCCTGTTCTATACCAACATCTATTCCAAGAACCTCTTTCCAAGCCTGTTGCCATATTTGAGCTAATGCAAGTGTACTATCTCCCTCTGTACATAATAATTTTATTTCTCCATCAATATCCTCTTTACTCTTTCCTAGTTCCTTAAGACCTTTATCTAATAAATCCTTTGCCTCTTTTTTAACTTCCTCTCCTTTACCTAAATCATGAAACAAATCTCCATTTGCTTGTCTGAAGGTTTTCTTCCCAGGTCCTGGCATTCCAGGAGGTACAAAACCATAGGCTGCTGGATACATTCCATTTGTTCTTAGATCAAGGATTCTTTTTCTATCTATTGAAAGTACAAAAGCTTTTCTTATATTTTTATTTTTAAAGAATTCATTTTCAGTATTAAATGCGTGATAATATGTAGCCGCCACCGGTGCTTTTTTCATAACATCTTCATATTTTTCTAAATACTCTGCAGAAATATTAGTAAAATCTAATGCTCCTGTTTCATACATATTAATCGCAGTATTAGAATTTTTTATCATAGTTCCTTCTACTCTTTGTAACTTTACATTCTCTTTATCCCAATAATCTTCATTTTTTTCTAAAATTAGTTCAGCTTCATGAACCCATTTAGTGACTTTAAAAGGTCCACAGGATACTAGATATTCAACCTCAGAACCATATTTATCTCCCCATTTTTCAACTAAATCTTTTCTTGAAGGAAGGAATGTGAATGTCTGTAATTTACTTAAAAATGCTGGATTAGGTCTTTCTAATTTTACCTCTAATGTTTTCTTATCTAATGCTTTAATTCCTAATTTATTTTCGTCTTTAATTTCTCCTTTATTAAACTTTTCTGCATTTTTTATATCATATGCTAAAAATGCATAGGATGAAGCTGTTTCTGGATTTATAGCTCTTTTCCATGAATATTCAAAGTCTTGAGCTGTTACTTCTTTTCCATCGGACCATTTAGCATCCCTTAAGTGGAATGTATATTTAGTTCCATCTTCAGTAACATCCCAACTTTTAGCCATTCCTGAACCTTCTTTTACTTTACCATATTCATCAAGTCTTATCATACCTTCTAAAGTTTCAATAAGTATAGCTCCAGAAACTAAATCTCCTGTCAATTGTGGGTCTAATGAAGGTGGCTCGTCTCCCCAATCGACTCTAAGTATTTGCTCTTTAGCTAATTTATCACTTGTAATTTCATTTGAACTATTAGTTTCTTTATCTTGACCACAACCACTTAAAACTAATGAAGCAGTAATAAAAACAATTAATAAAACTACTAATCCTTTACTTTTTACCATTCTATTTCCCCCTCTAATTTTTCTAATATATATTTACTTTAATATAACTTTATGCTCTTTTTATCACATCCTTTAAATTAAATTGAAAAAACATTCAAAAAAAACACAAAGGCCCAATAAATGCTCAATCATTTAATGGGCCTCGTTTACGTTAATGTATTTAACATCTCTATAAACAAGTGAGAATATTCTGAAATCTATTGTTTATCTTATTATAATACTGTTAAATACATAAGTCAAGTATTTCTTTACATTTTCTTAACATTTTATGTTTTTTATAATTCTTGCTTCATTCCTCTATATTTTTTTAATGCATCTTTATATGCTACAATAATTGCCTTTTGTGAAGATCCAAAATATCTTCTATATACCTCTTGTTCGATATCTTCATAAAATCTATCAAATTTTCTTCCAACGAAAATGCTTGCTATAAACTCTTCAGTTGTATCTATAGTAACTGAACATCCTAAATCTACAATCTCATCAGTTTTAAAATCAACTACAAACCCTATAAAAAATATCTTATATTGTTCTGTTATAGCATTATTAGTTCCTGTCCTACCGTGTCCTATAATATAAACAGTATTTTTATCATACATATTATCACCTTCCAAAAAATAATAGCTATTTTATATTTCTATATTAGTTATAAGATATCCTTTAATTTTATTTTCCTAAATAATCAAAAGTTATTTTTGATATACGTCCTAAAGTATCCCTTGCATAGTTATTAGATACCGCATTCCACGTTAGGGCAACAAATATATATTCTCTATCTTTATAATATACTATACCTATATCATGGTCTAAATTTTCTAACTCTCCTGTTTTTCTTGCTATTTTTACTTCATCGGGAATGAAAGATGCCATCATACTTTGATCTGTCTGTTTAATCATTATTTCTATCATTAAATCACTAAAATATTTATCTATTAGTTTACCATCATATAAATATTTAAGTAATTTTTCCATATCTGATGCATTAGTATAATTTTCTTTCCCCTCTTTTCTAGCCTTAAAATCCATCATTTTTCTATTTATTATAGTATTTTTAAGTCCTATATCTTCAATCAATCTATTTACATTATCCATACCTACAAGATCTATTAATATATTTGTAGCTGTATTATCACTATAAACTATCATTAGTTTAATAATATCTAACAAACGATATTCCTCTATATCTAATAATGTTATTATACTGAACTCTACTTTTTCATCTTGATTTATTATAATCTTTTGCTCTAAAGACAATTCTCCTTTTTTTACTTGATTTAAAACCTCAGCCATAATTGGAATTTTTATTAAACTTGCAGATGGAACTACTTTATTCTCATTATAGGAATAATATTTGTCTGTTTTTAAATTTTTTACAACAAATGAATACTTTATCTTTTCGGTATCTATTGAATTTATTATTTTTTCTTTTAACAATAAAACTCCCCCTTAAATTCTTTTAACAACAGCTAAAACTAAAGCAATAAGTATCAATCCACTACCTAGTATTCCTTTTAAAAATATTGCTTCCTTTAATATGAAAAAAGCCATAATTAAAGTGAAAATAGGTTCACATAGTAATATCAAGCCCACACTTTCAGGACTTGCCACCCTTTGGGCTCTCATTTGGAAAAACATTGCCATACCTATACCTAATATTCCTGTAATAATTATTGGAATTATACCTAATTTTAAATAAGTAATATTTATTCCTTCATATATCGTTGCAAATATAAAACTTAATATAAACATGAAAATAAGCTGTAGCATAGATAATACGATATAATCTTTATCTTTTAAATATTTATCTAATACCAAAACATAAAAGGTATAACTAAAGGCTGTACCTAGGATTATTAAATCACCAATATTAAAATCTGTACCATTAATTCCTGAAATTAATTTAAGTCCAACTAAGGAAATTAAAATAGTTATTATTGTCCATTTTGTTGGTTTTTCTTTTTTTATAAAAGCTTTGAATATAGGTATTATTAACACAGATAGACTAACTAAAAAACCAGCCTTTGATGCAGTTGTAAATTTAAGTCCATAAAAGTTAAAAAAATAAGTTCCAAATATAAATAATCCTGCATATCCACCTATCTTTATATCTTCCTTTTTTATTAATAATATTTTTTTAGGCTTTATAGTTACCAAAAATATTAGTGCACTTAAACTTTGACCCATTAAAAGATGAAAAGTAGGGATACTTGTTATAAATAGTTTTATTAATATTGTACTTAGTGCCCAAAAGAAAGATACAAAAACTAATTGTAAATAAGCAACGCTCATATTCTTATATTGATCTTTTGAAATGCTTTCCATTTTATCCTCCTACAATAAGAAAATGCTGATTATCAGCATTTTCATTAATCTAAAATATAGTACCTATACATGTTATATCCTCTTTAAGATCCTTTCTAAAATCTTTATCCTCAGGATCTAAGCTATTAATAACAACTCCATGGGAACTTGAAGTAGAATGAACGTATTTATTATCTCCTATATACATAGCTACATGTCCTGGAAAAAATAATAAATCTCCTTTTTTTATATCATCTAATTTAATTTCTTTCATATATTTATCCTTTAATAAAGCATCTCTATATATTACTATTCCATTTAATAAATAAGACATAGATGTAAGACCAGAACAATCTATTCCAAGTGGACTTTTTCCTCCCCAACGGTATTGGGTTCCTAGATAAGTCAAAGCAGTTTTAACTAACCTTTCTCTTAATTTATCTTCATCTTTAACATATATATTATCTTCATATATAAAATCTGACTTAATCCACCCTTTTTTCTTTTGAGGCAATATAATTTCAGTCCATCCATCTTTTTTATTGTCTGTGGGTATAATAAAAGACCCCTTTACAAGAAGTTCTATCTTATAGCTTTGATATTTAGCCTCAGCCATAACATCTATTATTGGATGCTTAAGATTATTAGAGGATTTTTCTTGCCAATCTAAAGCTTCATCTGTATCCATAATTAAATCACTTTCATGCATATATCCATAATAATCATAATGTGTTTCAACGTAATACCAACCCCTACCTTCATTTCTTAGAATCTTTACAACCATCCCAAATAAACTTTCATCTGCCATTTCACTTTTAAAATTTGTTTCTTTCCTTATGGGTGCCACTGTTTTTTTAGTTATAGCGTATTGATGATTTCTAAGTTCCATAAAAAACCTCCCCTTTATTTTCCGGTTCCTCCTAAAATTAAACAGGCTCTAAACATCTTAAAAAGTTCTAGATAATCCTTTGAATTTATTTTTATAGTAGTAGGATTTTTTCTAACTACTCCAGGTAAAAGCATAGCCATCTCCGCCATATTAGCTAAAGTAAATTCAATCTCCATTTCTATATTACCCTTATATTTTACAGTTGGATATTTATTAATATTATCAAATGCTTTATTAAGCTTCTCTTTATACTCTTTTTTTACTGACTCTAAAGATAAGTTCCTTGAACAATATCTAGAAATAGCCTTTTTAACAATAATAGTTTCAACATCACCTATTTCTTCTTTTACTTGAGCTGCTAACTTATCATCTCCTGAGATTGCTAAAATTGGTACATCATAATACCCACAAACTCCAGCATTGATTCCACTTTCCCCTACTGGTTTACCATTTATTTTTATACTTGATATTGTCCCCCCTGAATAGGTATGATCAAAATTTCCATTATTTGTACCCTTTCTTGCATGATAACCTATATATATAGCTCCATCAAAGGTATCATCTATTCCTTCCATCATACTTAATGGTTTAGGCGATCCACTAATTAATTGTGCTTTTGGATGTAATTTATCAATAAGTAAATTATCCATAGTATCATGGGAATCATTTACTATAACTTCTGTAGCTCCTTTATTAAATGCTTTCTCTATAACCCAATTTGCTTCCTGGGTCATAATTTTTCTTACCCTATCGTATTCTTTTGTCTGATTAGATACATGATCCTTAGATACAATTCCCCAAATCCCTTCTAAATCAACAGATACAAAAATTTTCATTATCCATCCTCCTTTAAATTACAAAAAAAGCCCAATAAATGTTTTACATTTACTGGGCTCATTTACGTGGATTTTAATCTCAATAAACAAGTCAAAATATTCTATTTATTCTTTTTTTTAATTTTATCATAGTAGATTTTTTTAAACAAGCATATTATTATTAAATTTTAGTTTTTATACCAATTATTGCTCCTTAAAATTACCATCTATGTAAAATATAATATAAGTAACACTATTAAAAGGGGGGTTATAATTGAAAAAGTTATCAAAAAAAATACTACTATCAATATTAATAATGTCAATAGTTTTTAGTTCTGTAGCCTTTGCACAAACGTCTTTATTTGAAACGATTAAAAATCATCTTACAAGTATAAAAAATGATTATCTAACTAAAGAGTCAGCTTTAACTACCGACGGGGAAAATGCTCAAAATGAGTTGAAAAATTATGTAGATGATATTGAAACAGAAATTAGAAATGAATTAGATGCATATGAACAAAGTAAAATACAAGAAGCTAAAAACAAATTAAATCAAGAAGTAGAAAAAGTAAAAGATAAAATTAATAATGATAAAGAAAATATGATTGAAGAAATGAAAAATTCTATAAAAGAAAAAATTGAAAAGGATCTAAATAAAGAAATAGAAAAATTAGAAAAAAACTATAAGTAACTAATTTTTTTGTAATATTAACCTTTAAAGCTCATATATATATATTAAATAATGCATTTGGTTGCCAATTAACCAACACTAAAAGATATAACTTAAAGTAAAATATATAGATTATATTCTACTTTGATAAAACTTAAATACTTTAATAGCTAAACCCTTTGGTAACCATATCATTTAAGTAATTATAAGGTACAAATGCAAATTTTAATTATATACTTAATCTTAATAATTTATTGTACAATTTTATAATATATATATAACTAACTTCCTTATAATTACTAAATCTGGGCTATTTTTAGCCCAGATTTAATTATGGTTCAATAGTCATTATTTGACAAAATAATTGAAATTTCTACATATATATGGTATACTATCCTCGAACTAATGTTTCATATGATTACTAAGTTAAAAGTTAAAATTTTAGCTTATTTACAACAGACAAGGAGGATATTATGTACAATCCTAAATATATAAATATTATGAACTGTGATAGTTCCTATACATTTAAAAGAAATAAAAGAAAAAGAATATTTAAAATCACAATCAGCGTTACTTTAATGATTTTTATATCTTTTTTAATATATACTTTTAAATAATAATATTTAAAATCTAACAGACTAACTTATAGTCTGTTTTTTATTTTGCTTTTTGACAATTGTTATTATTAACATGATAACTGGAATAATAAACTGAAATATCAAAAATATATAAGGTACATTTCTGGTAACAGAATGTAACATTTCAAATACATTATCATATATCCACATTCCTATTACAACATTTAATGTCGTAACAGGAATTACTAAAGGTTTATAATCATCAAATCCAAATATTTCTGTAATGGCAGTTATAGCAGCAAAAACATATACATACGCTTTTATTCCACATCCAATTAAATAAACTGCAGTCAATAAAGGGGGTTGTATCTGTATTGATGGGACTATTCCAACAACTATGTTAGTAGGAAAAATAGTTATATCAATTAATTCAGGTCCTAAAACTAAAAGATCTCTTAAAATAGATATAAATATAACAAATCCTATAATAATTGTAGTCATATATGTAAATTTAACCAACTTTTCTTCATTAGCCATGTAAGGGAAAATCATAAGAAAAACCATTACTTCTCCAAAGGGAAAACATGCAATTGTAGAACTTGATATTAATATATTACCTAAACTACTTTCAAAAACCGGGAGAAAATTATCAAAAGTGAATTCAGGTATTAAAAGTACTGTTACAACTAATGTAAATGTAACTAATAAAGGCGCTAGTAACTCATTTGCCCTAGCTAATACCTCTAATCCATTATTTAATGCATAAACTAAAACTAATGCAGAAATTGAAATAATAAATACTAAAGGGGTTCTCTCATAACCTGCTCCTTTACAAAACTCACCATACGTTCTTAGTACCCAACCTCCTTTAATAATAAAATAAACTACATATATTAATGCTATACTTTTACCTAAATATTTTCCTAAGCTATCTGTTAATATCCCAATTAGAGTTTTAGATTGATTGAGTTTTGCTAAATATACTATAACTCCAATTATTATTAATCCTGCTATCCATCCTAATATATAAGCTAACCAAGCATCCTGTGAAACCCCTGAACCTAAAGTGAATACTGAACTATTCCCAAATATAAAACTCACTAAAAGAAATATAAATTGTATATTAGATATTTTTACATCCTTCATTAAAATCACCTATCCTTTATTTTAAAGCCTTAGGAAAAAGCGGTATAATAGTATTAACTATTTCATAAATACTTGGAATATTAGGCTTTACAATCAACAATAACCCAAGACCGAAACTTAAAAGTGTAATAAAAAAATATACCATTATATATTTAGTATTTAAATTACTTTTTTTAAGTTTTGGTAAATCAATAAGTATCAGTAATAAAAATATGGAAATAAATCCTATAATCATAAATATCATCCTTTATTTTTTATCAAGAGACCTTTTCAATAAGCCCGAGCGCTTCATTTCTACTGACACATTTATATTAACTTTTGTATCACTAAAAATATCATCCCAATTATCTTTAACTTCATTCCAATACTTTAAATTTGTTTTATATAATACTTTCCCAAAACCAAAAACATCACTTTTATATTCTTTTTGAGCTGAATTTAGGGCCTTAGTTATGTCTTCAATCACTTTCTCTTTTATTCTTTTTTCTAATTCTTTAATTAAAGCTACTGAAGTTAAATCTTCACTTCCCTGTTGACATTCAATCTCACTTATCATCCTTACACCAATTGATAATTTTGGCTCATTATTAACTACTTCTGCTTTTATTTTACCTTCACAATCTAGTATTTCAGTACATATATTCTTGTTTTCATTTAATGGGTTTTTTATAGCTATGATTCCTCCGTCAACCTCATTTATAGCAAATAATAGACCTTTTGTTGGATTTTTATCAAAATATCCAACTAATTTATCCTTCTTAAAAATACCTAAACCCTCAATTCTTAAATCTTTTATCTCCAACTCAGGCTCTTCTCTTACAGTTTCAATAACACTTACTGTACTATTCAATCCAGGTGTTGCTATATCC
The DNA here is from genome assembly GCA_009711785.1 of Bacillota bacterium. Lineage (GTDB taxonomy): Bacteria > Bacillota > Clostridia > Tissierellales > MES13 > MES13. The sequence goes on along the minus strand of VENA01000049.1, from coordinate 2,835 downwards.
TTTAATATATCCATCATCCGACTATCATTCATAGTAGCACGTATTCTACTATTATCGATTATATCTTTAATGTGCATAACTGAAACTGTCTCCAATTCACTTTCAGCTCTTAGAATCCTTTCTGCTGACATACCTTTAGCAATCACAACATTAATCTCTTTTTCTGTTTCGGTACCACTTTCAAAGGAAGATAATACATCTACTATACTTTCTTTAGCAAATTTTTCACCAATAACTAATAATTGAAGATGACTATAGTCCATTATTCTATTGACTACATTAAGTTGGTTTCTAAGTGCCTCTACAACGGTATCACCTTTGCTTGAATGAACCCACGTTGCTCTTTCATTATTAGATGATCCTTCTTGTTGTCCTTTTAATTGGCTAGGTTTTACTATTTGTAATGTTGCTATTATTTTATTATCATCAGTTAAATCTAGTCCTACAGCAGATACAATAGATACTTCAGAAAAATCTCTATTATCCCAACATCCTAATAGTAAACTTGGTATAACTAGAATTATTATTAATAGCATTAATTTTTTATCAACCATATTTTAATCTTCCTTTTTTCTATAATCTATATTCATTTTATATTTAGTGTTTTTATTTCCATCCCATGACAAGGCCTTCGGTCTTGTAAACATAGCCCATATAGGAGCCCTTAGAATAGTATCCTTTAAATCACTTCCAGTTAGTGGTGAAAATGGATATAAATAAGGAACTCCAAAAGATCTTAAAGAGCACATGTGAATTAATATAACTACAGTAACTAACATTATCCCTAAAAAGCCTAATATATTGGCTGCAAAAAGCATAAAAAACCTAAATATTGGTATAGTTCCTTGTAGAGGTTGAACTGTAAAACTAGCTATTGCAGTAGCTGCTATAGTTATAACCATTGGAGGACTTGCAACCCCGGCCTGAATAGCTGCTTCTCCTAATACTAACGCTCCTACTATACTTACAGCTTGACCTACAGGTCTTGGCATTCTTACACCTGCTTCTTTTAAAAGTTCAAAAGCTATAAGCATAATAAGTGCTTCAACTAAAGGCGAGAAAGGTACACCTTCCTTAGCACCAGCCATAGTCAATAAAAGTTCAAATGGAATTATATCTCTATGAAATGTGATTAAAGCAACATATATTGCTGGCGCGTAGGCTGATATTAATAACCCTAATACACGAAATATTCTTGAAACGCTAGAAAAAAAGTATCTAGAATAATAATCCTCACTTACATGCAATGATTCAATAAAAAGGTAAGGAGCAGTCAAACAAACTGGGGTTCCGTCTGTTAATATTGCTACCCTTCCTTCTAAGAGTTTAGCAGCTATTATATCTGGTTTTTCACTATTTCCTAATGTAGCAAAAAGTGAAAAGGGGCCGTCTTCTATAAACTCTTCTAAATACCCCGATTCTAGTATTGAATCTGTTTTTATTCTCTCAAGTCGCCTCTTAACAGTCTTCAATATGTCCTTATTAACTACCCCTTTAATATAGCAAATACAGATATCTGTATTTGTTTTTTCTCCAATCTTCATATATTCTGTCTTTAAATCTGGATTTTTAATACGTCTACGAATTTGTGATACATTAACTGAAATTTGCTCTGTAAAAGCTTCTCTGGGGCCTCTAACAACATTTTCTACTTCACTTTTTTCTATCCCTCTAGCTTCCCAAGCCTTTGCTTCTATTACAAGGGATGTATCCTCACCATCAATAAATAAAACAGTATTTCCATCTAATATCATATTAACTGAAGTATTAAAATCCCTTTCTTCATCAACGATACAAGAGTTTAAAATATGTTTTTTTATAATAGATAGTAAGTCTTTATTTTCATTATCTAAAAAAACTTTTCTTGATTCTATCATTATAGGTTTTAAAATATTACTGTCCACTGATTCTTCATTAGTAAGACCATCAATAAATGCAACTATAATTTTTACCTTTAATTCATTCCCTAATATTACTTCTTTCATTACAAATTCTCCACAATCAGAAAAAATCCCCTTTAACTTTGTCTTAGTTTCTTCTAGTGAAGTAGGAATTTTTATACTTTTTTTATTATTCTTTTTACTATCATTAATTGACTTTAATTGTATGTATTTAAATATTGAAGATAATTTTTTAAACATAACATCACCCTTTAAATTCTCTTTTGTGATTTATTATTAACACAAACTTATCTTTTAATTCCAAAAAACAAATAAAAAGGATGGCTACCATCCTTTTTATTACAAATCTTCTAAATTAGGTTTTAAAGACTTTATTCCGAAGGTAAATAATACTATTCCAAATAAAATTAGAACTAAAATGTTTGTATATATATCAGAGATTGTACCTCCCTCTGATAACTTAACAAAAGCATCGATAACCCATCTTTGAGGAATAAAATTAGAAATTTTGTTTATTAGTTTATTTAAATTTTCAAGTGGAAAGAAACTTCCTCCTAAAAAACTAGTAACCAATGCTATTAACATTAATATCATATTATATTTTTCACTTTCCTTTATAATACCTGCAAGTCCTATGGCAAACCCTATAGCCGTTATCATAAAAATAAACAAGATTAAAAACATATATGCTATAGATACTCCCCAATTTACTTTAAATATAACTGTTGTAAAAAATAAAAATATTAGAATTTGTAATGAACCTAATAAGGTATTTGCAATTAACTGACCTAAAGCCATTTCATAATTCTTAAGTGGTGCTGTAAATGCCCTTGTAAATGTTTTTAGTTTTTTATCCTCTAATAAAAGAGCCATTTCATTACCAACAAACATTATTACAAACATCATAAACATGCCCATAGCAGTTTTTCCTTGG
>VENA01000069.1 GCA_009711785.1 Bacillota bacterium | reverse complement strand
TTTACCTCACTTTTTTAATATCTAACTCTTTAAATATGTTATTAACCAAAGTTTTAAATCTTTTTATACATTAGACATTAAGAATATTTTCCTTATATACCTAGGATAAAAAACAAAATGATAATTATTTATACTGTTATTTTTTTCCGTATATATTTTCAATATTTTAATTATAATAGATATTATGTGTATTTTCTAAAGTTACATACACAAATTATAATTTTTATTTTCATCCAATGTGCTATCCATCCCACACCTGAAGGAGTGGGCTTTTCGCATTTATTGTAATATTACCTTCCTCACACTTAAATAAAGTTATCATATTATATATTGTTAAAACAATTATTAGAGGTGACTTTATGTATTTAAATAAAAGTAATTTCTTTTGGAAAAATGAACCTATATTCTGTTTTACTATAGATTTAGATTGGGCCAGTGAATCAGCTATAAAATATACATTTAATTATTTTGAAAAATTTAATATACCAATTACCTTCTTTGTTACCCATTATAGTAAATTTTTATTTGATAAAATTAACTATAATGAAATTGATGCAGGAATACATCCTAATTTCCTACCAAATAGTAGTCATGGTAATAACTATAAAGAAGTCATTAATTATTGTACTAAACTTCTACCAAAGGCAAAATCCTTTAGATGCCATAGATACTTCGATGTTAATGATATAAATGAAAAACTATATGACTTAGGATTTTTATATGATTCTAATCTTTGTACATTTTTACAAAGGGTAGATCCCTTTGTTCATAGATCAGGATTAATAAGATTTCCCATATATTTTGAGGATGGTGCCTACTTATACCATAATAAAAATTTAAAGTTTAATGAAATATCTGAAGAATTATTTTATTCAAAAGGGTTAATTATAATAAACATCCATCCTATGCATATGGCTTTAAATTCTCCTGACTTTTTATATGCTAGGAAAATTAAAGACAACCTAACTCGCCAAAAATGGAATTCATTAAATGATAAAGATCTAAAAAATATAAAAAACTATGGTTTAGGTATTAAGGATTTTATAGTAAATTTACTTAAGTTTATCAATAAAAATAATCTTAAAACCTATACTCTAAAAAATATATATGAAATGATTAAAAGAGACTAAACCTTTATATAAAGACTAGTCTCTTTTCTTATTATATGGTTACATACTTTTTATAATTTCTTATATTCTCATCAATAGGTTTTAAATCATTATTATATAATCTATCTGTGATGTTAATATAATTAAACCTATCAGATGAATATATTTTAATTTCACTTTTTATTATATTTTCATTTTTTATAAAATCAATTTTATTAAATATTTCCTTTTTAAAAGTTAAAGTTGACTTTAATATATTATCAGTATACATATCCTCCCGGGATTTATTTAAATAAAAATCCCTTGTTTTTTCATTATATATATATACTTTAGATTTACCTACTATTAAAGCATCGGTATAAAAAAAAGCATTTATTAAATCAGTTAAATAAAATGGAGCATAGTAATCTTCTTCGCTAAATATAGATACAACATTATATTTTGAATTTTTAACTCCTAATTTTAACTTATCTTTATAATTATCTTGTTTATTAATTTTATATACTTTTATGCTACTATTCTCCTTTATGGTTTCCTTTACTATATTAATATCTAATTCATTATTTAATAGTAATATTAACTCTTTTTTTTCATAGTTTTGATTTTTGAAATTTTTCAATACATTTTCTATATTTTTATATTTATTTATACTGGTAATAATTGATACACCTAACTTTTCTTTTTCTTTATATTTAAAGTCGATATTTGTTAATACTTTTTTTAGTCTATGTTTGTATGTGTGTTTTTTTAATACTTCCCTTAATCCTAAAACCGATAATTCATCCCTTAATTTTTCATTTTCTAATAAAAGTTTTAAAAAATATTTAGTATCATTTTTATCCTTAGCTAACTTTACAATATCACCAAAATAATTATCTATACCTAAAGCGTAACTACTAATTGTTGGAGTTTTACATGCTAATAATTCGAAAACTCTTCTTGCAAAATTTGTTGGGCTATCATCCACTGAATTTATATTTAAAAACACTTTATATTTTTTATAAACATCAATTATCTCTTCATAGGGTAATGGTTTTTTTATATAGGAATTAAACTCCTTTGGAAATCTATAATATTCCCCCTCTCTATGATAAAATCTATCATAGATATGAAAATTATATTTAATAGCAGGTTTTAATACCTTTAACACATTTTCTTTTCTATTACCATGCCCTTTATTATAACATCCCCCAGCAAATGCCACTTCCCCAAGGTTTTCTTTATATCTATTTATTGGATTATGAATTTTAGGTTGAGCTGCAAAGGGTAATACAAAGATTCTTTCATGTTTCAATATGTCTTTATATTTTTTTATACAATTTTCATCTGTGGTAAAAACATATTCAAAAAGCTTTGATGCTTCTATAAACTTATTAAAATCATATGGATCTTCTTTACTCCAAAATACTGTTGGGATATTTTTTTCTTTAGAGTATTTTACTAACTGTTTTAAACTATCATCCTTTAACTCGTTATAATTTTCAATTATAAATCTCCATTGGCCTTTATATCCCCTCCAAGCTGATTCTACAAAAAGTATATCTGGATTTATTTTATCTATTATTTCTTTCCAATTATCTACACCTAATTGAAAGAGATTACATTCATATTTAAAACATTCATAACTAAATTCGTCTAGTATACAGGCTACCTTTAAATCCTTTATATTTTCTATATAATTTTTAGTAATATATTTAAAATAATTATCTATATCTTTTTTTATAGTAATTGAATTATCTAATATTTTATTATCCTCTATTTGAAATGTATGCTCTTTAGGATTAACATGTCTATGAACCACATAATCAAATCTATCTGTAGCATAAATTTTTATTCCCCTTTTATGACATATCCTTTGAAATGTAAAATCAGGTCCTACAGTTTTAAAGGTATAGTCTGGGAATTTAATTTTATTAAATATTTCTTTTTTTATAACCATACTTGAATCTAGTACATAATCAACATAGGTATCTTCCTTATTTGGATATCTTAAAGCTAGTATTTTACTTTTTTCAAAATATACAAAACAGGTTCGTTTACCTACTATCTTTGCATCTGTATTTAAAATAGCTTTTATTTGTCTTTTTAAATAGTTCTTTGCATAATAATCATCATCATCGAATTTTGCAATAAAATCATACTTTGATTTTTCAACTGCATAGTTTAAACATTTTCCTAGAGAGATATTTTCATCTAATTTAAATACTTTAATATTTTTATGAATTAAAGACCTTTGTTTCCACTTATTTAAGTCTATACTGTTATTATTTATTACAACTATCAATTCCTTTTTATCAAATACTTGCCTATAATAATTATTTAATACATTTTCCATAAACCCTTGTCTATTTGTACAGGTAATAACAGAAACCCCATCAGATTTCTTATTAAGATTTTTTTTCTTTTTTCCTTTTTTCTTATAAGTTTTTATACTTTTATTTACAGGAGTATTTTTAACTTTGAAATTTTTAACATATATCCTTTCATTATTATTAAACTCTATTTTTACATCTTTACTCCCCATTAGTTAGCCCCCCGCCTTTATAAATCACCACTCTACTTTATTTATATGTATATCTATATTTAATGTGCGTTAATTAATCTATCAAATAATAAAAAACCACAGACTGATCTGTGGTTTTAAACATATTTTCTCATTTCTATTTCATCTTCATTTTCAGTATACTTTAAAAAACCAGTCTTTTCATATACTTTTATAGCAGGTTTATTTTTTTTATTGACAGTAAGTTTAATATATTCTCCCTTATAACTAAACTCTTTTATCCCAAATTTTATACCCTGATATACAAATTCTTTCCCTAAACCCTTTCCAACTAATTTAGGATTTAATGCTAATCCAATTTCTAATATATCATCAGTAAAATAGTACTCAAACAACCCAACAATTTCATCATAACTTAATACTACATATCCATCACAGTTTGAAGGTCCCTTTAACTTTTTATTTTCTTTATCATAATTTTTAAAGTAAGGCTCCATATATATACTTTTTACAAAGCCATTATATCTCCAATTTTTAATCTTTTTAGCATATTCTATATTCATAGGTGCAAAGTTATATTCCATAGTTAACACTCCTTTTTAAAACACTTCATCTATATATTCCTTTAAAGAATATCTAATATGTCCATCCCTTCCCTTTATTGTATCTGAACAAATTAATGAATTTAATACTGCCTCCTCTGTTGCCTCTGCTACCGCTCTAAAGGCTAAATCTATTTTATTTTCATTAAAGACTTTCATATCTACTATGCCTTGTTTTTCATAATGTTTAATCCTATTATATGTACTAAAACTTATTACTACTTCTCCACTTCCATTTCCAATATAAGAACCTGTTCTACTAAGACCTACATTTACCCTTTTAGATATTCTTTTTAATTGTCTATAAGACATAGGTATATCTGTTGCTAATATGGTTATTATTGAACCCTTATCCTCTTTTTCTTTAAATAAATCTTTATATTTATCTGCTAATTTAATCCCTACTTTAGATCCATCAATGATAAAATCCTTTAAATTACCAAAATTAGATAATACTAAAATACCAATAGTATACTCTTTATTATCAACCAAAATTTTTCTTGATGAAGTACCTATACCACCCTTTAAATCATAGCATGACATACCCATGCCAGCTCCTATAGACCCTTCTTTAAACTCTATATCTGCACTTTTAATGGCATCTAAAATATTTTCTCTTTTAATATATCTTCCTCTAATAGTATTTAAATATCCATCATTACATTCACATACAACTGGATTTACTGTTCCTGTTTTTATTCCAATATCATCATTATTTAAAAGCATATATTCAATTAAAGCATCACTTGCTATACCTACACTTAGAGTATTAGTTAATATTATAGGAGTTTCTAAAGTACCTAATTCTTCTATTTGTATAGTACCTATAGTTTTACCAAACCCATTAATAACATGACTACATGCAATAAGCTTATCTTTAAATATATTCCCCCCATGGGGTAATATCGCTGTAACTCCTGTTTTTATAGATTCATCACTTATAGTAGAATGTCCTACTTTAACACCCTTTACATCGGTAATAGAATTATTCTTCCCAGATTGTAATTTACCTATGTTTACATTATAATCCCTTATCCTTTTTTGCCCTTTCATAATCTAATGTCCCCCCTTTTTCCTACGTTCTTTTCATAAATAAAATCGCTCTTTTTAAAGCTCAGTAAAACCTAATATAAAACTTTTTATATTTAATCTTTCAATATCTTTATTAATTAGTATATCGGATAATTTATTATCTATATTAGATTTATAATAATATTAATAATTTTATTGTTATTTAATTTCAAAATATAAAAGTCTGTACCAAAAAGGCACAGACTCTTAATTATAATTTTTTTATTCTTGAGCTTCTTTTCTTAAAATTTCAGCTTTATCAGTTTTTTCCCATGGAAGACTTACATCTGTTCTTCCAAAGTGACCATAAGCTGCAATTTGTTTATATATTGGTCTTTGTAAATCTAGATCTTCAATTATTGCTGTTGGTCTTAAATCAAAATGCTTTCTAACTAATTTTTCTATTTTTTCTTCATCTACTGTATTAGTTTTAAAGGTATCAACTAATACACTCACTGGTTCTGCAACCCCTATTGCATAAGCTAGTTGTACTTCACATTTATCAGCTAGTCCTGCTGCTACAATATTTTTAGCAACATATCTTGCAGCATATGCAGCTGATCTATCTACCTTTGTTGGATCTTTACCAGAGAATGCTCCTCCTCCATGACGGGAATATCCACCATAGGTATCAACAATAATCTTTCTCCCTGTAAGTCCTGCATCCCCTTGAGGTCCTCCGATAACAAATCTACCTGTTGGGTTTATTAAATATTTAGTATCATTATCTAATAACTCATGGGGAACTATTTTTCTTATAACATGTTCTCTTAAGTCATTTTCTATAGTCTCTAAATCAACTGAATCACTATGTTGAGTTGAAATAACCACTGTATCAACTCTAACTGGTTTATCATCATGATATTCTACTGTAACCTGAGTTTTTCCATCTGGTCTTAAATAGTCTAATTTCCCACTCTTTCTTACTTCAGATAATCTTCTTGCAAGTTTGTGTGCTAAGGATATAGGAAGTGGCATAAGCTCTTTAGTTTCATTACAAGCATAACCAAACATAATACCCTGATCTCCTGCACCTATTAAACCTTTATCTTCTCCTTTTCTACTTTCTAAAGCTTCATCAACACCCATTGCTATATCAGGGGATTGCTCATCTATTGATGTTAATACACCGCAAGTATCACAATCAAATCCATATTTCGCCCTTGTATAGCCTATATCTTCTATTGTATTTCTTACAATTTTAGAAATATCTATGTAGCAGTTAGTTGATATCTCTCCTGAAACTAAAACTAAACCTGTAGTTACAGATGTCTCACAGGCAACTCTTGCATTCTTGTCACATTTTAATATTTCGTCTAATATCGAATCAGATATCTGGTCACATATTTTATCAGGATGTCCTTCTGTCACTGATTCAGATGTAAATAACCATTTTCTCATATTATTACCTCCCTTTATACTATGTATCTTAATGCCGATTTAACCATCGACTTTATTTCTTTGTTTACACATATTATTAACTAAAATTTTTATTTTATTTTCCAATTAAAAAAGCCTCTTCAAACTGAAGAGGTTATTAACATATAAGTTAACCTCATCTTTCAGACTAAATCTGTGGGAATTGGCACCTGTTTATAATAAACGGTTGCCGGGTTTCATCGGGCCCAATCCCTCCACCTCTCTTGATAAGGATGTATTCAATTGTTCTATATCATAAGTATATTACCATAAGTTTTAGTTAATGTCAACTAAACATTTGAACTCCTAAACTACTTAAAGTAAACATTATCATCCCAGCTGCAACTACTCCTAATATAACTGTAGGAAGTGCATGTTTAAATTTAATATCAAATAAACAAGCTGCTACACATCCTGTATACGCTCCTGTTGTTGGTAGCGGTATAGCAACAAGTAAAAAAAGTCCAAGTATTCTATATTTCTTTACTTTATCACTTCTTCTTAACGTTCTTTCTTTTAACCAGTTTATTATATCTCCTATATATTTTGTATGTTCAAAATAATTAAATACAGGATTTAATAGAAGTAATAATATTGGTACAGGTATTATATTACCTATTATACTCATAACTGTACTTTGAAAAGGCGTAAAGCCAAGACCTATTCCTACAGGTATAGCCCCCCTTAACTCTAAGATTGGCGTTGCTGCTATTAACATTACAAATAATTGTTCCTTAATTAAGCTTAAATATTCTCCCACAAAATCACCTCATAATATCTACTTACTTGATTATACAATATTTTACACATAAGTTGAAGTCTAATTTTATAATTTAAAACTTTTATAATTTAAAGCAACGCTGAGTATATTAAAGCATTATACTAATATTTCAATATAATTAAAAATATTAATGCATATTATAATTTGAAACTTCAAAGAAAATATCCTATACTATAATAGTTGTGAAAAACGGGGTGTGGCGCAGTTTGGTAGCGCATCTGGTTTGGGACCAGAGGGCCGCGGGTTCAAATCCTGCCACCCCGACCATATATTAAAAAACGAGTCGATTTGATTATCGGCTCGTTTTTTTTATTTAATTTAATTGTAATTGAACTGTAATGTATTTATAATATTCTTACTGTATAATAAAATAGTAGAATTATGAAAAAATATGAAACATTTTATATAAAAAAACGTCTTATTAAAAGGAAGTGATTTTTTGAAACGTGTTTTAGGTTGTATAAGAAAGGCTGTAGAAGAATTTGATCTTATTAAAGATGGTGATAGAGTAGCTGTAGGTGTTTCAGGAGGAAAAGATAGTATGGTGTTATTACATGCACTTAATCTATTTCAATATTTTAGTCCTGTTAAATACGAATTAGAAGCTATAACCATATCCTTAGGTTTTGATGATTTTGATATTTCATCCATTAGAGAATATTGCGAAAGTAACGATATTGTATATACAGTTAAAGAAACTAATATTTCAAAGATAGTTTTTGATGTTAGAAATGAAAAAAATCCTTGTTCCCTTTGTGCTAATATGAGACGGGGAGCACTTCATAATGTTATGAAAGAAAGAAATTTAAATGTATTAGCCCTAGGCCATCACTGTGATGATGCTATTGAAACATTATTTATGAATATGTTTTATACTGGAAGAATTAGTACATTTTCACCTAAAACCTTCCTAGATAGAAAACAAATTCATGTTATTAGACCAATGATTTATCTATCTGAAGCTCAAATAATTGGTGCTCATAATAGACACGAACTACCCTTAGTTAAAAGTCCTTGTCCTGTTGATAAAAAGACAACAAGGGAGGAAATAAAAAGTTTAATGAATCATATATACAAAGATATACCAAAGGCTAGACAAAAGCTTATAACTGCTTTAAAAAATGAAGATCAATTAAATCTGTGGTTTTAAAAAGGGGCGATAATCATGAAATTTATAAAAAAAATAGTAGCAACAACTTTAGCAGCCGGTATATTTGTTTCTAGTTTTACTGTAAGCTTAGCCGATGAATCGTTTTTAATACATGAAGATGTTACTAAAGAGAAATTAGCAAGTGGTCTTTCACATGAACATATACAAAAGTTCACATCTGAAGGCTTTACTAATATAAATGTTTTACGGGTTGATTTAGATGATAAATATACAGATATTGCACCTATGTTTAATGAATCAAGTATATATAAAAAAGAAACTATCTCAACAATGGTAAATAACTCAGAGGCCATAGCAGGAATAAATGGTGATTTCTTTAGTACATATCATGTATCTTCACCTTTAGGAACTATGGTTAAAGATGGTGAGCTTATTACAAATCCAACAAATCCTGAATTTAACAAATTACCTGTACTATCTTTTGATGAAGAAAAAGTGCCATTTATAAACTATTGGCAATGGAATATAGAAGCTATTTGTGAAGATAAAGAACCTATTACAGTATATTCAATGAATAAAGATAGTAAATTAAATGGAGAAGTTAGGATGTATGATAAAAATTGGGGTGAAAAAACTCTAGGTAATACCTTTTTTAATGATCTTTGTGAGATTATAATAAAAGATGGAGAAGTTAGTGATATAAGAGTAGGAAAAGAACCCATAGACATGCCAGATAATGGATTTATTCTAACAGGTAGAGATAATGCTAAAAAACTTCTTTTAGATACATTTTCAATTGGAGATGAAGTTAAATTAAATATAGATACAACTCCAGATTATAAAGATCTAAAATCTGCAATAGGTGGAGGTACTGTTTTAGTTAAAGATGGATTAGTTTCTGATTTTAATCTAAATATTAAAGGTAACCATCCAAGAACTGCTGTAGGTTTTACAAAGGATAAAAAGGAATTAATAATGGTTACAATAGATGGAAGGAATGAATCCTTTAAAGGGGTTACCCAGGAAGAGTTAGCTGAAATTATGATAGATTTAGGAGCATATAATGCAATCAATTTAGATGGTGGAGGTTCTACTACTATGGCACTTAATCCTAGGGATAAAAACCATCCTATTGTAGTAAATAAACCTTCTGATGGAAGCGAAAGAAGAGTTTCAAATGGTTTAGGAATCTTTAATAATGCACCGGAAAGACGTCTAGATAATATAAAAATTATTACAGATGATACAAACGTATTTGTTAATACTTCAAGAAGCTTTAAGATTAAAGGGTATGATAAATATCAAAATCCTGTTAATATAGATCAAGATAAAGTAAACTATTATGTTAAAAATTTAGATGGAGATTTTGATGATAACATATTTAAACCAAAAGAAACAGGTACAGCTACAGTAATTGCTAAATACGATGGAGAGGAAGCTAAAATAGATATTAATGTTTTAGACGAAGTTAAGGATATTGTTTTAGATACCAATGAAATTAGTATAAGTACAGATACAGAAAATCACATCACTGATATATTAGGTACAATAATTGGAGTTAACGAAAAAGGATATAGAGTTAAACTTAATCCTAGGGATATTGATTGGACAATTCATGGAGATATAGGGGAATTCGATGGTAGCATATTTGAAAGTTCTAAAAATCCATCTTCAGGAGCATTAACTTTAAAGGTTGGTAATGGTGTTGAAAATGTATTAGCATCGGTAGGGTTTAATAAAGTTGAACTTTTAGATTTTGAAGATATAAATAATATGGAGTTTAGATCCTGGCCAAAAGTTGTTACAGGAAGTATAGAAAAAGAAAATGAAGATAAAGAAGATAAATACTCAGTTAAACTTAATTATGATTTTACAACAACCGATGATACTAGGGTTGCCCATGTTAATATAGAAGATGAAAATATTGTATTAAACAATGAAACAGATAAACTAGGTATGTGGGTATATGGAGATAATAGTAACCATTGGCTTAGAGGGGAACTTTTAGATTCTGAGGGTAAAATTCATAGAATTAACTTTGCTGGAAATGTAGACTGGGATGACTGGAAATGGGTTACAGCTGATATACCTTCAAATATTAGTTATCCAATAAAAGTTAAAAGTCTTTATTTAGCAGAGATAAACCCCTTAGTTAAAGATACAGGTAGCATATATTTAGATGGTTTAAAGGCTTTATATAAAGTTCCTATTAAATCTATGGTTCTACCAAAGGAAACAGTTATTAAAGATAACTTAGAAAAACACGTTGAACTTAAAGATGGCTATAGATTTATTGTTACTAAGGGAGTAAATGACTTAGAAAATTTAATGGAATATCAATTAGGTCGAAATATTATAAATACATTAGAAAATGTTGATTTAGGCTTTTTCATAAATGGAATGAATGAAAAGTTTTTAAAAGCAACGGAGACTAAAACATTAGATATATCAGAGGGTTTTTCTAATTTTAACCATAAAGATATCTCATTTATAAAACTAGATAATACCAATAAAGGTATTAGAGCTACTAACCCAGAACAATGGCCAGCATTTATAAATGCTTTAAAAGATTCAGAAAATGAAAATATAATATTACTATTACCTAAAGATATATTTGAAACTAAAGGGTTTTCTGATCCATTAGAAAGGGAATTATTCCATGAAACCTTAACTAAATATAGTAAGGAAAAAAATATATTTGTCTTACATGGTGGAAATGAAAACAAAGTAATATTAAAAGATGGAATAAGATATATGGAGTTTAATAACACAGATATTAATCCAAATAAATTTAAAGAGACTAATTATACACAATTTACAATTGAAAATGGTAAAATAACCTATGAAACTTTACCACTGTTTAAGGAAAAATAAAAAGGGCTTTTTAGCCCTTTTTATTTTTCAATATATCTTCCTAATATATCATTAAGATTTATTAATTCTTCCTTTGAAAGATTTTCAGTTAATATATTATATAAATTTCTTTGTTCTTTAGGTGTTATCCCTTTTTTAGACATCATTAGTATCTTTGCTTTATCAAAATTTCCTAACTTACTAATAGTATTATTTAGCTTATATTTATCTGAAGAATCCAAATTACTGTTCAATTCATTAATATTTAAAGATGGAATAGTCTTTTCTTGATTCAATCTATTTTTAAATTGATTTAATTTCGTTTTTTCTATTTGTTTTTCTAATTGAGATATTAATAATGCTATTGTTTCCTTATCATAGTTTGTAAATGCTTCATTATGTAGTTTTACCACTTGCCTATATTTAAAAAGTTGTATGTTTAATTCATTTTTACTTAACTTATTTTTTTCTTCTTTAGAAGTTTTAGTTTTTCTTATTTTTTCATTTGTTTTTATACTCGACTTATAATTTAACAACTCTTTTTTAAACTTATTTTCATTTGTCTTAGATTTTTTAGAAATGTTTTTCTTCTCATAGATAAATTGTTCAAAGGCATACTTTTTATCAGTATTTAATTTATCATAAACTCTTGATTCTTTAGTTTTTATATTATACATAATACTAACAGTTAATATAGTTAATACTATAACTAATAAACTATAATATATCCTACGGAAATCCATACTCTTCTCCCCTTTCAAATATATTATTCACATTAAATATTAGTTTAATACATTTATAAATTTATTACATTTATTTTACAATGCACATATCAAAACAATTTTATCAACTTTTATGTTATAATAATGGTGCTGAATAAATTAGACTTGGAGTGTTAGTATGTCAGAATACAACTTAGAATATTTAGACAAACAAATTGAAAATCTTAGAAAAAGATTATATGATTCCATAAAAAATAATGATACAGAAAAAATGGAATCAATCAGTAAGAAATTAGATGAACTTATTAATAACTACTATAACCTAGAGTAAAAAGTAAGAATAATCCCCCCTTTGTTTTCATATATAAAACAAAGGGGGGGATTATCCTTTGAATAAACTTGATGAAATTAAAGTCCATCATGATAATATTTTATGTCCTTCTATAATAGGAGAAGCTTTAAAACCCTTCTGTACTAATGATTTAATAATTATATGTATTGGAACTGACAAATGTATAGGAGACTGCTTAGGTCCCCTAGTAGGAACACTCTTAAAAAAAGAAAACTTACCCTTTAAAGTATATGGAACATTAGAAGAGCCAATCCATGCACTTAATATAAAAAAAAGGACAAAACAGATAAAATTAAAACATCCAATGAATTATACTATAGCTATCGATGCTTGTTTAGGAGAAAGGGATAGTGTAGGTCATATACAAATTAGAAAAGGTCCTATTTTTCCAGGAAAAGGTGTAGGTAAGAAACTTCCCTCCATAGGGGACTTATCAATTATAGGTATAGTTGATACTGTTAACGATGACTTTAATCTATCCCTCCATGCAATTAGACTAGGATTTATTATGAAAATGGCAGAATCAATAGTTGAAGCTTTTAAATATGCCTATAATAATATATAAAAAGGAACCATTATTTTGGTTCCTTTAATTACATACTCCTTGAAGCAACAATATCTACGCCTGTATCTAAAATATTTTCTAATACTACATCTCCTACTTTAATAGGTGCTTTTATACTTACTTTATTAATTACTTTCATACACTCAAATATTTTATCCTTAGCCACAGGTTCATTTGTTTTCACTGGTAATCTTCTTAAATGTGAATTTTTAATTTTAACTGTTGTAGTTATTATTCTTGTGGGATTTGTTAACTCTTTAATACCATATTCTTTTCCTCTTTTACATTTATTGCCTTCGACTGTATATCCTAAATATAAATTTTCATCTTTTTTAACTTTTATATGACACCCCATAGGACATACTATACAAACCACTTCCTTATTCATTTTTAAGCCCCCTTTACAGATACAGAAATATTTGAAACTTGTTTACCCTCTAATAATGATGAGTTTAAACTTATAATCTCCATCTCACCTGGAGCTAAATGTTTTCTTTTAAATTCTTTAATTACTTCTCCATCGGCTTTTATTACTAATTTAACATTTTTATATACATCTTTAACCCTCATAAATAATTCTAATTTTTCATCTACATTAGACATTCTTATCCTTTGAGGTACTATATAGCCTATTCCCTCATCTGCATTTGTCTTAATTATTTCTTCCTTTTCTACAAGTTCACCTAATACATATTTACTAGCGCTTTTTCCTGCTTTTTTACTTTCCTTAGTAACAAAATCCACAAGGTCATGTACATGAACTACATTTCCACATGCAAATATTCCTTTAACCTTTGTTTCCATAGATTCATTAACTATAGGTCCATTAGTCCTTGGATCTATATTAACACCTGCTTTTAAGGATAATTCATTCTCTGGAATTAAACCGACAGATAATAATAAAGTATCACACTCTATATGTTTTTCCGTTCCAGGTATTGGTTTTCTATTTTCATCTACCTTAGCAATCACAACACCTTCAACTCGTTCTTTTCCCTTTATTTCAATAATAGTATGACTTAATAATAATGGTATATTATAATCGTCTAGACACTGAACTATATTTCTTGTTAATCCCCCAGAAAAAGGCATTAACTCAGCAACGGCTTCAACTTTAGCACCTTCTAAAGTCATTCTTCTTGCCATTATTAATCCTATATCCCCTGAACCTAATATGACTACTTTTTTTCCAACCATATATCCTTCCATATTAATAAATCTTTGGGCAGTTCCAGCACTAAATACACCGGCAGGTCTTGTTCCTGGAATATTTATAGCTCCCCTTGTTCTTTCTCTACAACCCATTGATAATATTAAAGCCTTAGCATGTATATTCATAAGACCATTTTCAGTGTTTATAGCGCTTATTTTTCTATCCTCTGTTATATCTAAAACCATTGTATCTAACATATATTCTATGCCTTGATTTTTTAATTCATCTATAAATTTCTCTGCATATTCAGGACCAGTTAATTCTTCATTAAATACATGAAGACCAAATCCATTGTGTATACATTGTTGTAATATTCCTCCTAATTCACGATCCCTTTCTATTACTAATATATCCTTTACTCCATTTTTCTTTGCCTCTATGGCAGCAGCTAATCCTGCAGGACCTCCTCCGATAACTACAATATCATAATTTAACATTTAATCACCTCCAAAGTTTAGCTTAATGCTAATTTCTTTTCTTTTTTATCATAATCTATATCGCCCTTGGTTTCCTCAGTAATAATATAAGATTCTTTATTGCTTTTAACTATTTCTTCTACGCTTTTTCCTAATTCCCTAGCTAATATTTCAACTACCCTAGGTCCACAAAATCCGCCTTGGCATCTTCCCATACCAGGTCTTGTTCTTCTTTTAACACCATCAACAGTTCTAGCTCCTACTAATCTATTTATAACGTCTACTATTTCTCCTTCAGTAACATTTTCACATCTACATATTATTCTTCCATATCTTTCATCTTTTTTAATTAGTTCAGCTTTTTTCTGATCATCTAATTCACTAAATCTAACCATTTCTTTTCTTATTGGATTAAAGTCTTTATTTTCTTTTAAACCATCGTTTATCTCTTTAATAATTTCAACAACATGCTCTGCTATGGCAGGTGATGCTGATAATCCAGGGGATTTTATTCCAGCAACATTAATAAAACCCTCTGTATCTGATTCTTCTATTATAAAGTCTCCCCCTGTCGGCTCAGCTCTTAATCCCGAAAATGTAGTTATTACCTCATTAAAAGGTATGTTTTTTATAGACTTACTCGCAGATTCTTTTACAAATTTCAAACTATTACTAGTTGTCTGTGTACCTTCTTTATCCATTATATCCTCTGAATTAGGTCCAACTAAAATATTACCATGTACCGTTGGAGTTACTAAAACACCTTTTCCCATCTCGTTAGGACATTGGAAAATAACTGAATTTACTAAACCATTTGCACTCTTATCTAGTAAGTAATACTGTCCTCTTCTAGGTGTTATTTTAAACTTTGATTTATTAACCATATTATTTATTTCATCTGCATATACACCTGCACAATTTATCACATATTTAGCTTCAATACTTTTTTCATTGCTAGTAATTTTAAAACCACTTTTAGTTTTCTCTATATTATTAACTTCATAGTTTAATAAAAGTTCAACTCCATTTTCAACTGCATTTTCACATAAAGCTATACATAACTCAAAGGGACCTACTATTCCTGCTGTTTTAGCATATAAACCGGCTACAATTTCATCACTTAAATTAGGTTCTCTTTTTCTAAGTTCATCTCCATTAATTATTTCCATATCAGGTATTCCTAATTTTTTTCCGTTTTTAAAAAGTTCTTTTAATGTTTTTATTTCCTTTTCATTATAAGCTACAACATAGGAACCTATTCTTTTAAATGGTACGTCTAATTCTTTACATACCTTATCAAACATTGGATTTCCTAGGGCATTAAATTTACCCTTATTAGTTTTAAATAAAGCATCATATCCAGCGTGGATTATAGCACTATTTGCTTTAGTTGTTCCATTTGATACATCATTATCCTTTTCTAAAAGAACCGTTTTCAAATCATATTTAGATAATTCCCTTGAAATAAAACTACCTATAATACCGGCACCTATTATTGCCACATCATACATTAAAATCCCTCCTATATTACTAAACAATTGAAAAATACAAAAACCACGCAATCAAACCTATCTCTCCATAGGTTTAATGCGTGGCTCTCCGTATCTCAAGCGCTTTTATTCTTTTTGTAATCTTAATTATATTATATCATATTATGTTAATATTTTTAATTAAATTTATTCTTCTTCCTCTACCCAGTTACGACTTCTTTTAACAGCTTTTTTCCAACCTGAATATAATTTTTCTTTTTCATTATATTCCATTTGTGGTGTAAATGTTCTATCAACTACCCACTTATTAGTTATTTCCTCTTTATTATTCCAAAATCCTACTGCTAATCCTGCTAGATAAGCTGCTCCTAAAGCTGTAGTTTCAGTCACCTTAGGTCTATCCACTGGAGCTCCTAAAATATCTGATTGAAATTGCATTAAGAAATTGTTACTAACTGCTCCGCCATCTACCTTTAACTTTTGAAGAGTAATACCTGAATCCTCTTGCATAGCTTCTAATACATCCCTTGTTTGGTATGCGATAGATTCTAAAGTGGCCCTTACTATATGATTTCTATTTGAACCTCTAGTTAAACCAACTATAGTTCCCCTAGCATACATATCCCAATATGGTGCTCCTAAACCTACAAATGCAGGGACTAAATAAACACCATTTGAATCCTTTACTTTAGTTGCAAAATACTCACTATCACAAGCATCATTTATAAGTTTTAATTCATCCCTTAACCATTGAACTGATGCTCCACCCATAAATATACTACCTTCTAGGGCGTATTCAACTTTTCCATCTACACCCCATGCTATTGTAGTTAATAAACCATTATCTGAGGTAATCATTTTTTCCCCGGTATTCATTAGCATAAAGCATCCTGTTCCATAGGTGTTTTTACCCATACCAGGCTCAAAACAAGTTTGACCAAACAAAGCAGATTGTTGATCCCCTGCTGCTCCTGCAATGGGAATTTTCGCTCCGCCAAACGTTTTCTCATCTGTATAACCATAAACCTCGCTTGAAGGTTTAACCTCTGGTAACATTGATAAAGGTATATCTAATTCCTTTAAAATTTTCTCATCCCATTTTAAATCTTTAATATTATATAACATCGTTCTTGATGCATTAGTATAATCAGTTATATGTACTTTACCCCTTGTAAGATTCCATATTAACCATGTATCAATATTTCCAAATAATAAATCTCCATCTTCAGCCTTTTCTCTAGCACCCTCTACATTATCTAAAATCCATTTTATTTTAGTTGCTGAAAAATATGCATCAACTACTAATCCTGTTTTTTCTTTTATATATTTTTCTAAACCTTTTTCTTTTAATTTATCACATATATTTGCAGTTCTTCTACATTGCCAAACTATAGCATTATAAACTGGTTTACCAGTAAATTTATCCCACACAACAGTAGTTTCCCTTTGATTAGTAATTCCAATAGCAGCTACTTCTTCAGGGCTTATACCCTCAGTTTCTAAAACTTCTCTAGCTACTCCACTTTGTGTACACCAAATTTCCATAGGGGCATGCTCTACCCAGCCTGGCTTTGGATATATCTGTTTAAATTCCTTTTGTGCCACACTGACAATCTCTCCATCATGATTAAATAAAATAGCTCTTGAACTTGTAGTTCCTTGGTCTAGTGCCATAATATATCTTTCATCCATAAATTTCCTCCCCCTATAATCTATTATAATAAATTAAATCTATATTTGTAAATATTATTTCTTTATTTTATACTATCACTACTAACTACCCTTAACAAATATACCTAAAATAAAATCTTTAAAATCTATAAATCTGAAGAATGCAAAAAAACACACTAGAATCATCCTTCTATAAGGACAATCTAGTGTTTAAGTATATTTAAATTAAAAAGTCTAATCATATACTCCATATTTCCTCTTTACTAGTTGATATTCCTATTGCGCCTGCCTGCAAACTTTTTATAACATCTTCTTTTTCTAATATTAATCCCCCTGTTATAATTGGTCTTCTAGTTCTTTCATGGATATTTTTAGTTATTTTAGACATTATACCAGGCATTATTTCTATTGCATCAGGTCTTGTTTCTTTAACAGATTTTATCCCAGTTTCAACAGACAAAGAATCTAATATGAAAAGTCTTTGTATTGTAAATAACCCCATATCCTTTGCTGGTTTTATTAAATTACTTTTAGTAGTTATTATTCCATCTGGTTTTATCTTCTGACTAATATAATTTAGAGCTGTCAAGTCTCTAGAAAAACCATCTAATAAATCTATATGTATATATATATTTTTGTTACTTTCCTTAACTCTTTTTACTATATCCTCAAGATTAAATATACTTCCAGTTAGTAAAAATACTATTTCACAGGAAGATTTTATAGCTTTATTTAAATTTTTAACATCACTTACAGCAGCAATAACAGGGTGTAAATGAACTTTATCATAAAAACTATTTCCCATTTATATTCCTCCTAAGGAAAACTCTTTTTATTTTATAATATCACATTTACTATGAAAAATATAAAAAAAAGTGGCTAAGCCACTTTTTTTACTAAACTCATTATATCTGATATAACCTTGAATGCTTCAGCTCTTGTTAAAAATTCATTAGGCTTAAAATAATTATTTCCTTTACCCTTCATTATATTTTTTGAGTAAACATATTTTACAGAATCTAAAGCCCATTCAGAAATTTTTTCTTTATCTTTATAAGGTAATTTAACATCCATATTTTCATTACCTAAAACCCTATTAAGTATTATCGCTACTTCCTGTCTTTTTAGATTATATTTAGGTCTAAATCTATTATCGATAAATCCCTGAATATATCCTTTTTTACAAACAGCTTCTAAATACTCAATGTTTTCATCATCTATTTTATCAATATCATCATAAGTTAGTTTATATTCTACCTTTTTCATATTTAAAGCTTTTGCAAGATAAACACTAAATTCTTCCCTTGTTATATAATCATTTGGTCTTATGTTTTTACTCTCTTCTAATATATCTTTACTTTTTAATTGAACTATATATTCCTTAGCCCAATGGTTATATATATCTTCATATGCTAATTTCTTTTCTCCGGTTTTTACTATCCAATTTCCTACAACCCAACCAGTTAAATTTTCACTATTTTTTGCTTTATACCAAAAATAGCCCTCTTTTAAAGTAGGTCCTTTAAGTATAGTTATAGTTTCATCTGTACTAAAAGACCCTATTACAGAACCATTTGGTGATTTTCTGACCCTTAAAGAGCTATTAACATCTACTTTTGCTATATCACCTTTTTTATACATTAAAATATCTCCAGTATGATGATTTTCAGGAGTTTTATAATGAATAGTCTTACTAGGAAGTCCTGACTTTGGTAATAACTTTTTATCTAAAGGGGTTATCTTTTGATTATATTCATTTTCAGCTATTAAATAAATAAGTTCTGGATATGTATGCTTTTTTATATTCATATTAGGATTGTTACTTTTAGCCCAACCATTATAAGCCCATAAAGCAAAATACCAATTTTCTAATACATTAGGATTCATATCACCTATTTTAGGGAGATAATTATTTGCCATACTCCACTTTCTTAGAAGCATCTCAGCCCCTGCTTCGATATTATAATCAATATCATATTTTAGTTTGTCAGTATTAAATCCTGCACTTCTATTATTTATTTGCATTAATCCTATACTTCCTCTACTTCCAGTATAAACACTTCCATCTGAATTGAAATGTTTATAAACACTTTCAACCCTTGCAATCGTTTTTAGTAATACAGATGGTATACCTCTTTTTTTTGCTACCATTTCAATTCTTCTTTCTAATTCCTTTCTCGTTGGATTTTTATTATCACATAGAGCTGTTTGAGAAAAAGAAGTCAATATTAAAATGATAAGTGATATTGTTACTATACTTTTTTTCATAGTTCTCCTCCTTTTGTTTTCCATTTAATCGTCCTTTGTAATAAATGAAAAATCGATACTATAACCAGTGCAGAAACGATTCCTAAATTATCAATGAAAATATCAGTTATTCTTCCATCCCTTCCGATAACAAAGGTTTGATTATATTCATCTAATATTGCGCAAGTCGTAGAAATAAAATACGCTAATCCATACTTATATTTTATATCAATATTTAATGCTTTTAAAAGTCCTAAAATAAATATAGTAAGTATGAAGTATTCTAATACATGTCCTAGCTTTCTTACATAATAGTTTAATTCTTTCTTTGTTATATTGTCAATTTCTATTATATCAGATTTCTCATAAATTAAATTTACAATTGTTTTACTTTTTATATCACTTTTTTTTCCTACCTCTGAGGATAATGAAAATATAATTATTAACCATATTAAAACAAGACTTATATATACTATTCTCTTTGTCAATAAACAAACCTCCAAGAAAAATTCTCCATATTTATAGTCTTGTTTATTTTTTACTAAATGCTAAAAACTATACAAATAAAGGCTTATGATTTTTAATCATAAGCCTTTTAACTAATTAATTATATTTTCTATTCTCTTTAATACTTCACTTTTAACTTCATTAACTCTTTTAAGTGCCTCATCCCTAGATTTTCCATTACCAGATAAATATATTTTTAGTTTAGGTTCAGTACCAGAAGGCCTTAATGCATACCATGAGTTATCTTCAAATACATATTTTAATACATTTGATTTTGGTAAGTTAATTTCACTTACCTTTTCATTTATTATGTCTTTACTAATACCTTCTTTGTAATCATTTATAGTTTTAATATTTAAATCATTGATTTTTTTTATGGGTTCTTTTCTAAAGGTTTCTATAACTTTTCTTATCTTTTCTTTACCTTCTATACCCTCTAGTTTTATTGCTTCTAATTCTTCAACATAATATCCATACTTTTCATAGAGACTTTGCAATGCTTCATATAATGACATGCCCTTATCCTTATAAAAGTCTGCCATTTCACAAATAAGCATAGACGCAATAACTGCATCCTTATCCCTTACAAATGTTCCTGTTAAATAGCCAAAGCTTTCTTCATATCCAAATATGAATTTTTTATCATTACTATTTTCAAATTCCTTCATTTTTTCTCCAATGAATTTAAATCCAGTTAATGTATCTATTGTTTCTATATTATGATAATCTGCTATTACCCTTCCTAAATCACTTGTTACTATTGTTTTTATTAAAACTCCATTCTCTGGAATATCTTCTTTTTCACTTAATATGTAATCAAGAAGTAATGCTCCCGTTTGATTACCATTTAATACTATGTATTTACCCCTATTATCCTTAACAACAACTCCAACTCTATCACAATCAGGATCTGTACCTAATAATATATCAGCATCATTTTCCACTGCTAATTCTTTTGCTAATCTAAAGGCTTTAGGATCTTCTGGGTTAGGATATTCAACAGTTGAAAAATTAGGATCTGGTTTTTCTTGTTCTTTTACAACTGTCACATTTTTATAACCTAACTCATCTAATACCCTTCTTACTGGAACATTTCCAGTTCCATGTAGAGGAGTATATATAATATTAATGTCTTTATTTACATCGTTAATACTTAAATCTTTAACTCTTTTTATATACTCATCATCTATATTATTACCTATAATATTTAATAATCCTTTTTCTTTAGCTTCATCTTTTTTCATAACATTTATTTTAGAAAAATCCTTAATTTCATCTACCTTTTCAATAACCTTATTAGCAAATCTTGGAACCATTTGGGCTCCATCCTCCCAATAAACTTTATATCCATTATATTCAGGTGGATTATGGCTTGCTGTTATAACTATACCTGCAGCACAATTTAAATGCCTTACAGCAAAGGATAATTCTGGTGTAGCCCTTAAATCATCAAAAACGTAGGCAGTTATATCATTTCCAGCAAGCACTTTAGCTGCAGTTAATGCAAATTCCTCTGATTTAAATCTAGAGTCATAGGCAATAACTACACCTCTTTTTTTGTAATCCGCTCCATAATCTTTAATAAAATTAGCAAGTCCTTGGGTAGCCTTAGATACAGTATACTTATTTATCCTATTAGTCCCTGCGCCTATCTTTCCCCTTAAACCCCCTGTACCAAATTTTAAATCTGTATAAAACCTATCTTCTATTTCTTTTTTATTATCCTTAATTTCTTTTAATTCATCCTTTGTTTCTTTATCAAAATAATCGTTATTTAACCACATATTATATTTATCCATAAAATCCATAGTTTTCACCCCATCCTTTTCTTTTGAACTACTTAACTTCCATTGAATTTTCCCTAAATCCTTTAATATCATATATCATATTATTTATCCAGTCTATACCCTCTTTTGCATATAATTTATCTTTATATTTAAAATCAGGTTCAAAAACTACTGATGTATCATAGTTATAATAAAGAACCTCTTTTAAAGTTTTCTCTATATCTATCCATCCATCTTCCGTTGATTGACTAGGATGTACTGGAATATGTCCAAATTTATTAATATCATCTAGTCCTCTAGTATTCCATAAATGCATAGATTTAATCCTAGGCAAAAGTTTTCTTAAAGTTTTAAAATAATCCATATCATGAAGTTTACATGCTATGGCTAAATGTCCTGTATCAAGACAAATCCCTAAATTATCTAAACCTTTAATTAAATCAATCCATTTATCAGGATCATAAAATCTATCATTATAACCATTGTATTCTAAATATATTGGTATATTATACTTTTTACTTAATCCATTAAGTCTTTCTAGGCTTTCTTTTGCTAATTTAAGTAATCCTTTATCATCTATTTTTTCATCTATATCCTTTGAAGTGAAATGTACTATAACATAGTCGGTGGGTAAACTTTGTGCCATTTTTAAATTAACTTCTAA
The DNA here is from genome assembly GCA_009711785.1 of Bacillota bacterium. Lineage (GTDB taxonomy): Bacteria > Bacillota > Clostridia > Tissierellales > MES13 > MES13. Next base: position 58,359 of record VENA01000069.1, on the reverse strand, counting down.
TATATCAAATGTAGCATTTCTTAATCTAGTATTACTATTTAAATAATAAGTAGATGTGGGATCTGCTTGATGAAAAACTGGAGCATGATATACTACCTTTATTGGATGCTTTTTATTTAACTTTAATAATGAAGTTATTTCCTTTGCTCCTGAGAATTTATGACACAATTGTACTTTTTTAAAATTATACTTAGTAATGTAATCCACACCAACATTATGAAGAGAAATACCCAACTGTTGGTTCAAAAATATCACCTCTGATTTATATTAGTTACTCACTAAATAATATATGTTTTTTTATTAGTTTTGTTATTATTCTTACAAAAAATACTTTAAAAATATTACGTAACCTTAATATCTTTTCTATAGTTACCATAAAACTCCTTGGAAATTTTCAAAAAAAAACCTTCTTAATTATACTATCACAGTTTTAAAATCAGGTAAATCGAATTGTGTAACAGAAAGTTTAAAAAGTATGTTTCAAAATGTCGAATATTGTCTAATTATGTTATACGGCTTTTATTGTTAATTTTTTGACCTATATATATTATATTTATTTTGTATACAATGTTCAAATTTAAATTAAAATTTTTATCTAAAAATATAAAACCTTCTTAAATTTAAGAAGGTTTTAATTTTAACATTCTAAATCAGTATAATGCACAATAACTTTTGCTATTAATGTTCTTTTGCAACAAATATTTTCCTCGGGTAAAACAAATAAAAAATCCCCTACTGTTAAATTACTACACTTAGGCTTATTACAATCATCAGGTATATATATGTTTGTAGCTTTAAATCCTTTTGTTTTAAATTCTCCATTAATACATTCTAAAAGCAATACACCTAAGGCTAATTTTCTACCTTTACAGATACCTTTAAGTTTAACTTTTATCTTTAATAACCTTCCTTGACATTTTATCTCTACACCCTTATTATCATCACCTGATAATACTATTTCTAATTCATCTTCACATTTTTTATAGTGAACTTTTTTTGAGTAATCAATACAACAATCTATATTTGAATCAGTGGCTACTGGTAATATGTTCACCTTTTCATCTATTGGTTTATCTTTTAACTTATTAGTCTTAACATTTAAATCTACTTCTTCTATATTTTCTTTATCTACCTTTAAATTCCCCATATTAGTCCCCCTTATTTAATAATCTTTTCTAATCCATTATATTCTTTATAAAAATCCTTGTTACTCAAATAAAAAAATCTTAATTAAGTTTAACCTTAACTAAGATTTTTTTATTTAACTAATATTTTAAATTATTTGTTCTTTTCCTTATATAATAAGGACTTTACTCTATCATAAATTCCATCTATTGTATCTGGTTTTATATCTATATCATTCCATAGTTCTTGAGATTTAATAGCTTGGGCTATAAGCATATAAAGCCCATTTATTGACTTTAAACTTAGTTCATTAGAATATTTCAACAATAAGGTTTCCTTTGGATTATATATAAGATCAATAACTATTTTAAACTTAGAAATAACCTGTTTATTCACTGGAGATTCTTCTAATTTTGGATACATACCACAAGGAGTACAATTAATAAGTATATCCACTTCTTTTAAATGTTTTATATCGTTATATGTTAATATTTTATATCCACTTAATTTTTTTTCTGCCCTCTTAAGGTTTCTAGTTATAAAAATAATTTCATTAGCTCCATTATCTGTAAGATATTGAACTACTGCCCTTGAAGCACCTCCAGTTCCTAATATAACTATACTTTTATTTTCTACATTAACATTATATTTATCAAGCATCATTCCAAAGCCATAATAATCTGTATTATATCCAATAGTTTTATTTTCTTTAAAACATATAGTATTTATTGCTTTTATTTTCTTTGCTTCATCTGATACTATATCTAAGTGTTTCATTGCATCAATTTTATAGGGTATTGTTACATTAACCCCCTTTACACCTAGAACTTTTAATCCTTTAATAGCTTCCTTTAATTCATTATCACTAACTTCAAATAAATGATAAAAGCCATCGATTTTCCTTTCATCAAATATAAGAGAATGTATTTTAGGAGAAAAACTATGACTTAAATTTCCCCCTAAAAGTCCATATAAGTTTTTCATTTATATCCTCCAATTAATTTTTTTCTCTATTTAACATTGTTTTTATTTTTCTGTATATCTTTACTAGTATCCATTATAAATTTCAAAAAATCTTTAATAATTACCTGTTTAGACTTTTCTTTATCTTTTATATTTCTTTTTATTACTTCTTCTTCCCTATTTTCATCAAATATAGGCATTTTGTTTTCTTTTTTATATTCAGCTATTTCATAAACCTTTTCTATCCTCTTTTCAAATAACTTAATAAGTTCTTTATCTATTAAATCAATATCTTCCCTTAGTTTATCTAAACTATCCATGACATTCCATTCCTTTCTATTATTAAATCTAATAAAGCTATTGCTGAAACAGATTCAACTACTACTAATGCCCTTGGCACTATACATGGATCATGCCGCCCTTTTATACTAAACTCTATATTTTCATCTTTTGATAAATCAACAGTTCTTTGCTTTTTTCCTATTGATGGAGTTGGCTTGAATGCTGTATTAAATATAATTGGCATCCCATTACTTATTCCACCGTTTATTCCTCCATTATTATTTGTATCTGTTTTTATATTACCCTTTTCTATATAAAACTTATCATTAGCTTCAGACCCCTTCATCTTAGTAATATCAAAACCCTTACCAAACTCTACACCCTTAACTCCTGGAATAGAAAATAGCATATGGGCTATATTACTTTCTATGGAATCAAAAAATGGTTCGCCAACTCCAGCTTGTAGATTAACTATTGCAGTTTCTATTACACCACCTAAAGAATCTTTATCCTCTTTAGCTTTAATAATTGCTTCTTTCATTTCTCTACCTTTATAATCATCAATAACAGGAAATTCTTTTTTTATTATTTCTTCTAACTCTTTACTTCCTATGTTAGTTAAATTAAAGGTATCATCATTAATATTACCTATACTTTTTATATGACTTCCTATTACTATTTTCTTTTTTAGTAAAATCTGTTTAGCTATAGCCCCTGCAAACACTAAGGGTGCTGTTAATCTTCCAGAAAAGTGACCCCCACCTCTATAATCATTAGCTCCTAAATATTTTATATTTCCAGTATAATCTGCATGCCCAGGTCTCATAATGTATCTTATACTTTCGTAATCCTTTGATTTTTGATTAGTATTTTCTATCATGCAGCATATAGGTGAACCTGTCGCTTTATTATTAAAATATCCACTTATTATGTTAAACTCATCCTTTTCCTTTCTTGAAGTAGATATTCTTTTATTACCCGGTGCTCTTCTTTTCATTTCCTTATTAATAAAATCTAAGTCTAGCTCTATCCCTGCTGGTAATCCATCTATTACTACACCGATGCCTTTACCATGGGATTCTCCAAAAATTGAAAGCTTTAATCTATTACCCCATACTCCACTCATCTATTTTGCCTCCTAACTTCTTTAAGTCCATCCAAAAATGGGGATATGATTTGTTAATAGCTTCACTTCCCTTTATAATAACAGCTTCACTACATTTTATACTTGCTATAGCTAACGCCATGGCTATGCGATGATCATTCCAGCTATCAACCACTCCTCCATTTAATTTTTCCTTACCCTTTATAACTAATCCATCTTCTAATTCAGTAACTGAAGCTCCTAATTTATTAAGTTCAGTACTTATAGCCTTTAATCTATCTGATTCCTTTATCCTAAGTCTCTTTGCATTGCTTATTTTAGTTATCCCCTCACTTAAAGAAGCGAATACAGCAAGAATTGGTACTAAATCAGGACACTGGGATGCATCTATTTCTATTCCCTTTGTTTTAGAGGGTTTTATTTTTATATTGTTTTCTTTAATTAAGAACTTTCCTCCCATTTTCTTTACTATATCTAATATTACTTTATCTCCTTGAAGGGAATCTATATCTAAGTTAAAACAATTTATATTACCTCCTAATAAACCTCCAACAATCCAAAATGCAGCCTGGGAAAAATCCCCCTCTACTCTATAATTTCTACTTTTATATCTTTGATTTCCCTTTATTAAAAATTCTTTATACTCTTTATTTTCAATCTCTACTCCAAATTTATTTAAAACATCCATTGTCAAATCAACATAGCCCTTTGATTCTAATTTAGTTGTTATTATGATTTTAGAATCTCCATTTAGTAATGGTAATACAAACATAAGCCCTGATATAAATTGAGAGCTTATATTTCCCTTCACCTTAAAAGTTCCGGGGTTTAATAAACCATTTACAGTTAGTGGGAGTTTTCCATCATTATTTTTATATTTTATATTTTGCTTTTTAAAAATTTCATAATAGGTTTTTAATGGCCTTTCAATTAACTTTCCCCTACCATTAAAAGTTATTTCCTCTCCTATAAGTCCTGCCATAGGAATTAAAAACCTTAATGTTGACCCTGATTCTTTACAATCTATACTTTCTTTAGGCTTTTTAAATTTATCTATCCCCTTTAATGTTACCCTGTTATTTTCTTTCTCTATTTCTTTAGCTCCAAAATCTTTCATAGCATTTAATGTTGCAGTAATATCATCAGAAAACATTAAATTTTTAATATCACTAACTCCCTTTGATAAACCTGCACTTATTAATGCTCTATGTCCTATACTTTTTGATGGAGGTATTTCTATATCTCCATTTAGCCTTGAAGGTATAATTTTTACACATTTCAACTAAACTACCCCTTTCATTTCTTAGAAATTTTAAATTCCTTCTTTATCTATATTATTTAGTTTATATGGCAAATTATAAATTTTCAAAACATATTTTTATTCCCTGATTACTTTTAATAATAAAAAAACTTAATTAAGGAACTTTCCCTAATTAAGCTTAAAATAATGTAACTGATAATACACTTAGTACTTTAGACTTTTGATTTAAAGGATTTACCCAATAATGGGATATCTCCGATGGATAATGAATAGATTCTCCAGCCTTAAGTAAAACTTCTTCACCCTCTAAGTTTACTATTATTGCTCCCTCTAAAACATATACAAATTCTTCTCCAGGATGGGTAAATTTAGTTCCATGTTTTTCATTAGGGGCAATTTGTACTAATAAGGTTTCCATCGTTCTTTTAGAAAAATCTCCACTCAATCTAATATACTCAGTGTTTGATCCTTCTAATTTAAATATCTGCTGATCATCTTTTTTTCTAGTAAACTTTTGTTTATGTTTTTCTTCAAAAAAATCTGTTATTGATACATCTAAGGCATCTGCTATCTTTTTTAGAGAAGTTATCGCTATGGATGATTCTCCCCTTTCTACTTGTGAAAGGAAACTTACAGATAAGTTAGTTTTTTTGCTCATATCCTTTAGAGTCATTTTTTGATTATTTCTTAATTTTCTTATTTTTTTTGATAATTCCTTTATAATTTTATTTTCCAAATAGCACGCTCCTAATTTTTAGTAAATTTATATTACTATAGTATCAAAAAAGATAGATGTTTTAAAGTAAAAAAGCTTAATTAAGGAATTTCTCCTTAATTAAGCTTAATTCTTATTGTTGAGGAATTGCTAGTTCTTGACCAGGTAAAATTAAGTTAGGATTATTTAAGTTATTAAGTTTAGCTAATTTTTCCCAACTTACTTTAAATTTATTTCCTATCTTCCATAAAACATCTCCTGGTTTAACAACATATGTTTCTAAAGCTGGTTTTTCTTTAGGAGTATATAAACCAATTCTACCATCTACCTTAGCATCTTTTACTCCGTATTTTTTAATGTGGTCTATAACTATTTCATCAAGTCCTGCTAATTGAGTAACTGTTTCTTTTCCTTTAAACATTGAATAGTTATCTCCACCTGCTGCTAAGAAATCATTAGTAGCAAGTTTATAAGTTTTATCTAAGTTAATAGCTTTACCATTAACTTTAACTTCCATAACTCTATTTCCAGCTTCTTTATTTTCATCAAATTCAAATGTCATACCAGCAATATGTGGGAATGCTCCCTTTGTTTCAGGATAATCAGATATACCATGTTCTAATGCTTTTACTATATCTGAACCCTTAACTTTTATTACTTCAATAAAGTTTCCAAAAGGTAGTACTGTTATTACATCACCCTTTGTTATTTCCCCTGGTGAAATAGAAGCTCTAATTCCTCCACCATTAGTTAAAACAACATCAGCTTTAGTAGCCTTTAACATAGACTCTGTTATTAAATTACCTAAATTAGTCTCACCTGTTCTTACATCTTGTCTTTCTCCTAATAAATTAAAGTCAGTGTTTCCTACAACAGCTGAAAGTACCTTATCATTTTCTTTTTCAATTTCTTCAACTACTGCTACTACATCTAAATCTTCTTTTATTTCACTCGCTTCATCCTTTGTAAATAGTGAAGCATTTAAATCTTTAATTTCACCATCTTCATATGAAAAATTAACAATACCTAAATTCTTATCATATTCCCCTGCTTGAACTATTAAAGTATCATTAATCTTTTTACCATTTTCTAATGTACTGTGACTATGTCCATCTACTACTATATCTATTCCATCAACTTTATTAACAACATATTCACTAGTATATGTTGAAGCTTCATCTAATCCTAAGTGGGATAAACAAACTAAAACATCTGTTTTATCCTTAAGCTCATCTACCATTTCCTGAGCCACTATAGCTGGATCTTTAAACTTAAGCCCTTCAACATTCTTTGGATGAGTTTTATAAGTAGTTTCAGGAGTAGAAAGTCCGAATATACCTACTTTAACTCCACCCATTTCTTTAATTGTATACTTATCTAATATAGACTCATCATCCTTTAAAACATTAGCAGCTAAAATAGGAAAATTAGCCATATTAGATAATTCTACTAATCTATCTTGACCATAGTTAAAGTCATGATTACCTGCTGCCATAGCGTCATATCCGATAGTATTCATAATCTCAACTATACTTTCTCCTTCAACTAAAGAAGCTATTGTCTGACCATGGAAAGCATCTCCTGCATCTAGTACTAACATATTAGGATTTGTTTTTCTAAGATCATTTATTTTTGTAGTTAATTTAGCAAAGCCCATTCCATCATACTTACCTTCTTTAACCCTTCCGTGGGTATCGTTTGTATGAACTATTGTTATAGGAACTTTAATATTATTTTCTTTAATAACATCCTTTGATAATTTTCCTTCATTAACAAGTTCAAAGATATTTAATGCTTTTACATTGTCAGTTCTTCCATCTTCAGATGTTGGTATTTCTATTTCACCATCTTTAACCATTTGAATTACTTCATCTCTCAATGGACTATCTAAATCAGCGCCTATTATTTCCCAGTTATTATCAACTGTTGGCTCTATAGTACCTTTTTTCTCCATATAATCTTTAATATATCCTCTTAATGTATCAGGATCAGATTTAAAATATGCTTCATTACTTATAATTCCCATAGAAGTAAGTCCACCATATCTATAGTTATTGATAGCTAGCTTAAATACTTGATCATCCTTTACTTTTTCTCCATTAAAGGTTAAATCTGTAATTCTTTCTCCAGCTGGCTTAGATATATCTATCTTATAATCTACTCCCTGGAACATATCATAATTATATCCTCTAATATTAGGGTTAAAACTAATAGTTAAATCCCCAGGTTTATAAGTATTAAAGTATGAAGCTGACCACTCCATATAATCCTTTAACTCTTTACCTGTAACCTTAACTGCATATAATGTATTAGGATACTTATAGATATCAAATACATCAGAATATGATACTTCTCCCTCTTTTATATTAGAAGAGGATTTAAATAAAGCAGCAGCTGATATATCTGCATCTGTGTATTCTAATTGCACTTTATTAATTAAATCTATAACAGCTGTATCTTTAATCTGTGCTTCTGGAATTCCTGGCACTTCACTTTCAGGATGAAAATCCCCTGTTGCTGTAGCTATTGGATCCTTAAGAAAATCTATAGTAGCTTCATGGTATCCTTTAGCATATTCACTAAGTTCTTTATTAGCTTCATAATCAGCAATTGTTAAGGTATCTACAGTTTTATTATTAACTTTCCAACTATCTCCATCCTTTACTAAGTTAAGATCAAATCTAACAACTTCTGTAGCTTGACCATATTTAGCAGCAGGAGCACCTACTAATGTAGAATCTATTTCTTCTGAAATGGATTTATGGTCATGACCAACTAGTAATGCTTCTATTTCAGGAGCCTCTTTTATTATATTTATTGCTGCGTCACTACCATCATCTTCATGTCTAGTTTCTAACCCAGCATGGGCTGTAGCTATTATTACATCTGCGCCTTTTTCTTTCATTTCTTTTACATATTTATTAGCTTCTTTACCCATATGCTTAAATTCTAGACCTTCAACCTTAGGTCCATCCCATCTAGGAATACTAGGTACTGTAAGACCAAGAATACCTACCTTTATTCCTGAAACCTCTTTAATTACATATGGTGTTTGAAAATTAGAACCATCTTCATTATAGATATTAGCTGATAATATTTTAAAATCAGCTTCATTTTTCATTTTTTCTATTAAATCTAAACCAAAATTAAATTCATGATTACCAAGAGTCATAGCGTCATAACCGATATAATTCATAACATCTATCATAGGATTTGGCTTTTCTAAATCTGTGTTATATAAATCATCGGTTAATATACTACCTTGAACTGTATCCCCATTATCAATTACTAATGTATTGGGATTTTCTTTTTTAACTTCATTAACCATAGTAGCTATTCTAGTTAAGCCTACATTTTTATAATCAGTATTACTTTCATAGGACCAACTATTGATTGCACCATGAATGTCACTTGTACCAAGTATCGTGATATTGACAGAATCATTCTCTTCGGCACTAACAAAACTAAACGGCATTATAAGTGAAAGTACTAATGTTAATACCAATAATAAACTAAGTTTTCTTGAAATCTTTAACATGTATTATCCCCCTTTTAAATTTGGTTAATTAAAAATGTACTAATTTTAATAACACCTCCTTAAAAATAATTTGAATATTTATAATATTCGCCAAATAAGCTCCTATACCTTCCTATAATGTTAAATACATGTAAAATTTTCATTATTTTTTATACATGAATTATATGTATTATAATTATGTGTTATTTATGAATTTATATTTAAAAGTAAATGTATTTTTTATATAAAAAAAGCAAGGACTTAATCCTTACTTTTTAACTAATTTTATTCTTGTATAGATATTAATGCCACTGAAATAGCTTTCCTAAAAATCTTTTTAATTCTTTACTTTTAGGTGATGTGAATATTCTTTCACTTTCCCCATGTTCTATGATTTTACCTTCTGATATGAAAATTGTATATTCGCAAGCCTTCCTTGCAAAACCCATTTCATGGGTTACAAGTATTAAATCTTTATTTTCTTTTCTTAAATTATTAATCATATCTAATACTTCCATGGTAAGTTCAGGATCTAGAGCTGAAGTTGGCTCATCAAATAATAAAAATTCAGAATTAAGTGCTAAAGCTCTTGCTATTGCAACCCTTTGTTTTTGACCTCCGGATAATTTATCTGGGCGTTTATTACTATGTTTAGATAATTGAAATCTTTCTAATAAGCTTTGGGCTTTTTTAAAAGCTTCTTTTTTATTTATTTTATGTACTTCTTCTAAAGGTAGAGTTATATTTCTAATCGCTGAAATATGGGGAAATAAATTATATGCTTGAAAAAGCATACCTATATTTTTTCTATATGTTTTTAAATACTTTTCATTAAATAAAATATTCCAATCATTTATTTTTATATTTCCTTTATCAGGTTTTTCTAGCCCTGCTAAAATTCTTAAAAGTGTAGATTTCCCCCCTCCTGATGGTCCTATTATTGCCAGGGAAGTTATATTTTTAAGATTTATATTTATATCATTTAACACTTTATTATTTTCATAGCTTTTAGTTAAATTATCTATATTAATATTCATAGCTAAATTTCCTTTCAAGTAGTTTAGATAAATATGATAAAGGAATAGTTATAATCATATACAATCCTGCTAAAAGTAAATAATTTTCTATAGATGCAAAATTTAATGAATCAGCTTCCTGTATGTTTTTAGTAAGCTCATTTACTGCTATTACAGAAAGTAATGATGAGTCTTTAACTAAGGATAAAAACTGTCCAGCTAAGGGCGGTGTTATCTTTTTAATCACTTGGGGTATTATAATATATCTATACTTTTGATATGTATTAAAGCCAAGGGAGTCTGAGGTTTCTAACTGACTTTTAGATATCCCTTCTATTCCAGATCTTATTATCTCAGTAACATATGCCCCTGAAAATAAGGATAATATTATAATTCCCATTATATATCTATTAGTTAAGTTAAAGGCCGTACCTATAACATAGAAAAATACATATATCTGAACTAAAAAAGGTGTCCCTCTTATCATAGCAACATAAAATCTATATAAATAGTATAAAGGTAGAAATTTAGATCTAGATGCTACAGTAAAAAAACTTCCAATTATTAAGCTTGTAAATAATGAAAAAAAACTTAATAAAAAAGTCATCTTAAAACCTAATATAAACTTATGTTTATACTTAAATACTGCTCCCCATCTCATATCGTATCCAATTTTTTCAATAGAAAAAATAAATACAAATACCAAAAGTAAAAATATTAATAACCCATTAAATAATCTCTTCTTAGTTGATATATTTTCAGAATCAGAAATGAATAATCTTTTAAATAAACCCTCTTTATTGTTTGTTTTATTTATACTTTCCTCTATCTCCATAATATTTTCCCTTCTTTTTATTTTTAAAAGAAAAATGGTATATTAAGTTTTTCGAAGGTTTCTTTTTGTTCTTTTAGATATTTATTAGCTAATTTATCAAATCCACCTTGATTTTTATATTCTTTTAAAAATTCATTTACACTTTTTCTTAATTTGTCATTTTCCTTTCTCATACCAATTCCCCAGTGTTCAAATTCCTCTTGAAATGGTTTTAATATTGCAGTTGTTTTATTTTCATTCATTTTCCAATTTTTATATATAGTCATTTGATCATAAATAAAAGCATCTGCCTTACCTTGAGTTACTTCTAAAACACATATACCCTGTTTATCAAATACCATAATTTCTGCATTTTTAAGATTTTCTGATGCATATATATGTCCTGTTGTACCCTTTTTAACAGCAACTTTTTTCCCCTTTTTATTTAAATCATCTATACTTTCTATATCGGAGTTTTTATTTGCTAATACTGAAAGATAGGCCCTACAATAGGGATTAGAAAAATCTATAGATTCTAAACGTTCATCAGTTATTGTCATTGATGATATTATTAAATCTATTTTTCCTGTCTTAAGTGATGGGATTAATCCTTGATAAGCCATATTTTCTATTCTTATATTCTTACCTAGATATTCACCTAAAGCCTTAGCTAAATCAACACTTATTCCCGATGGATTACCTTCTTTATCTGTCAATTCAAAGGGAGGGTAAGCAAGTTCCATTCCTACTACTAATGTATCTTTATCTAAAGTTGATGCTGGTTTTTCATTAGAACATGCAGTTATTGTTACTGTAAGTATTAAAATTAAAAAAATTATAATAAATCTTTTCATAAATTCCTCCTATTTTTATTCATCATATGGATATATACCCTAGAAATTATAATTAACCCAATGTTATTTCTAAAAATTTTTATGCATTTTCTTTAAAACTCTTCTAAATACTTCCCTTTCTTCTTCAGTTATATCTTTATATTGAATTTTATATAACTTTTCTGATATTTTAGTAAAACCTGTTTTTAGCTCCTTTCCTTTTTTTGTAAGATAGATTTTATTAGATCTTCTATCCTCAGGATTTTCCTTAGAATCAACTAATCTAAGCTTAAGTAATTTATTTACTAAAGTTGTCACCGTTGACCGATCCCTATTAATTTTTTCTGCTATTTCAGTCTTAGTTAATTCTTCATAATTAAATAAAACTGCCAAAATGTCTCCATGGGATGGAGCTAGATTATCAATTCCTAGTTCTTTAAGCTCTTTTTTAATTAATTTGTTGGCTTCTTCTTTTATTCTTCCTATTAAATGTATTGTATTATCTGAATTCATAAGTTAATTATACTTGGATGTCAAAGTATTGTCAATAAATGTTTTAACTATCCACTTAACTTTTAATCCTTTATCTTTTATAAAATTTTAACAAAATTATAGTTTTATTAAATTAATTATCGTATTACTATAATTTTTGTGTTAATATGAAAATCAGTTGGGATTATTAATATATTTTATTTGAGATTTTTACATATTCTGTTCCAACATTTTTTTATAACTAGGGAGGATTTGCCATCCATCTAAGTCCGAAAAGGGCAGCAACATTCATAAGTACAAGATCCCCTGAATTAGCAGCTGCATATCCCCATGAAGGTGGTATGTTTGCATGGGTTAAAGAAGCATATGGTGAAAAATGGGGTTATATTGTATGTTGGTTAAACTGGACTGCTAAAATATTTTGGTATCCTGGATATTTAACATTTATTACTGTAAGTTCTGCCTTTGTTTTAGGAAGACCTGAATTAGCAGATAATAAGTTTTTCGTTATACCAGTAGTTTTAGGGGTATTTTGGTTTATAACAACTGTTAATCTAAAGGGTATGAAAACAGGTAAATGGTTTTCTAACTTTGGAGCTTTATTAGGAAGTATAATTCCTGCAGTACTTCTTATAGGACTTGGTTTAGCTTCTGTTTTTGTATTTAAAAAACCGGTTGCTACAGAATATAATTTATCAACTTTAATACCTGATTTTGGTCAAGGATCAAATATAGCTGCATTATCAGCTCTTATGTTTGCCATGGCAGGAGTTGAAGTTACAGCAGCCTTTGCTACAGATGTTAAGGATGCTCAAAGGGTATTTCCAAAGGCAATATTTACATCAGCTTTTATAGTTGCTGGATTATACATTCTAGGAACAGTTTGTATAACATTTATGATGACACCGGATAAGATAGTTTCAGCAAGTGGTATAATGGATACATTTAAATTAATAGCACAAACTTTAGGTATAGGTGAATAGTTTGTAAGGGTTATTGTATTTTTAATAGTAATAAGTGGTTTTGGTGCATTAAGTGTATATGTAATGAGTCTAAAATGTTATTTGCAAGTGTTAAAAATGGAGTTTTCCCAGACTTTTTAACAAAATCAAATAAGCATAATGTTCCACAAAATGGTCTAATAGTACAGGCTATAGATGTTTCTATAGTAATGTTACTTATGGTTTTAATGCCAAGTGTTAACGCTATTTACTCAATATTAGTTACAATGACAGCTATAACTAGTTTACTTCCATATCTATTATTATTTACTACTTTTTTGAGTCTAAAAAAAAATAGACCTAATGATAAAAGACCATTTAAGGCTACAAGAAACAGTAAAGTTGCAAAATCAATAGCTATAGTCGGATTACTTTGTTATTTCTTAGGTATGGGACTTTCTTTAATTCCATCGGATGAATATAAAACTTTAATGCAAAAGGTTATCTATGAAGTTGAAATAATAGGCGATGGATTCTTTATATCATGGCTTGGCTTTGTTATATGGAATAGATACGAAAAGAAAGTTAAAAATGGTAAAATAGATAATAAATCAGCTTAAATAATTTTAAGGAGGTTTGCTATGAATAAAAAAAGATTAGAAATGATAATATCAAATATGAAAAATCACGATATTGATCAAATGATAATTACTTCTCCAGATTCAATATTTTATTTACTTAATGAATGGATACATCCAGGAGAAAGAATGCTTGCTTTATATATAAACTCTAATGGATTTACTAAACTTTTTAATAACAAATTGTTTCCATTATCAGATATAGGCACAAAGGTTTGTTATTATGATGATACTGAAGACCCTATTAAAAAATTAGCAAGTGTAATCGATGAAACAAAAATAATGGGAATTGATAAAAATTGGCCATCATCATTTTTAATAAAGCTACTAAATGAAACTAATAATCTTAAAGTTGTTGATAGTTCTATAGTAGTTGATGAAACAAGAATGATTAAAGATAAAGAAGAAATTAAACTTATGAAAAAAGCATCTGAAGTAAATGATAAAGTTATGAAAAAAGCTTTAGATCTAGTTAAAAAAGGTTTAAGTGAACAAGAAATAGGTAAAAAACTAGCAGATGTATATGCTGAGTATAATACACCTAATTTTTCTTTTGATCCATTAATATGTTTTGGGAAAAATGCAGCTGAGCCTCATCATTCTTCGGATGATACTAAACTTAGTGAAAATGAATGTATTATAATTGATATCGGTGGAATTACAAATAACTATTCCTCTGATATGACTAGAAGCTTTTTTAATGGAACTCCTAGTAAAGAATATAAAAAAATCTATAATCTAGTATTAAAAGCTAATTTAAAGGCTATTGAAAAAGTTAAGCCTGGTGTTAAGTTTTCTGATATAGATAATACTGCAAGGGATATTATTAAAGAAGGTGGATATGGAGAATATTTTATCCATAGAACTGGTCATAATATTGGCATTTGTGCCCATGAATATCCAGATGTAAGCAGTGTTAATGATATGGAAGTTAAAGAAGGGATGGTATTTTCTATAGAACCTGGAATTTATATTCCCGGTAAATATGGTGTTAGAATAGAAGACTTAGTTATTGTTACTAAGGATGGTTGCGAAGTTATAAATAAATACCCAAAAGATCTAAGAACTTTTTAACAGGGGGGATTTCCCCCTTGTTTTTTAATAAAAATATCTATTATACTTTATTTCTTTTACTTAATTTTTTTAACTTTTTCATTAAACCGCTTCCTAAAATATCATCTGATACTTTTAGAATACTTTTAATGGTAGGTAGTAATTTTTCATCTCCAATCCAATACTTTTCTACAATTTCATTAGAGGTTTTATTTATTACCCTATTAAGTACAAAGGCTGCTAATGCTAAATCATCTATAAATCCCGGTGGACCTATTAAAGCTTCAGGAAAAAAATCTACAACTAAAATAAAATATGCGATAGTTGATAAAAGCATAGCTTTATATGTTTTAGGTATTTCTTTATCTATAATTAATCTACAAAGTAAATAAAACATATCTGGAACTATAAGTAAGTATTCTCCATACTCATATTTTTTTCCCTTACTAGACTTTAAAAATTTATCAATATCTTTTCTTAAAGTTTTATAAAAGTCATTATAGTCTCTATTTTCAAGCTCTTTATATTCCATAAAAACACCTCTCTTAATAGTTACTATTATTATAACTTATTAATTATGTTATAATACTATCTTTGAAGAGAACTTCCTTTTTGCTGTTTTCCTTAGACTATATCTAATTTATTTAAAAACACATCTACAACCCTAGGTGAAAATTGAGTCCCTTTATTTTTCTTTATTTCTTCTACTGCAATTTCTTTACTGAGGGCTTTTCTATAAGACCTATTAGAGGTCATTGCATCCCAAGTATCAGCTACTGTTAAAATTTGTGATATTAAAGGTATTTCTTCTTTTTTAAGCCCATCAGGATATCCAATTCCATCCCATCTTTCATGATGATGTTTTACATACCTTGCAACATTTCTAAGCTCCTTTGAATCTCTTAATGTTTCATATCCATATACAGGATGCTTTTTTATTATATTGTATTCTTCATCGGTTAATTTTTCTTTATTATTTAATATTTCATAGGGAATTAAAGTTTTTCCTATATCATGGATTATACCTGCCCAATAAGCTTTATCTACCCTTTCTTTACTTAAACCCATTTTTTCAGCTATTTTAGCAGACAAATCCGCCACATTTTTTGAATGATTTTTTGTATAACTATCATGTATCTCTAACATATTAATCATAGATACTATAATCTCTCTATGAAAATCGTTCTGCATTTTATAATAGGTTTGAAGTTTGTAAAACACCATATTTAAGTTTTTAAAATCTTTTATAAGTTTTATTGAGTCATTTTCAAATTCCTTTATACTAAATTTATCTATATCAATATTCATTCCACAACTTTTTTCTTCATTTTTAAATAGAGCAAACATTAGTGTCTGCTTAGTAGGTTTAATTGCCTTATTGAAAGTATTTTTATCAACACTTACCCTTTTAAATAATTTTTCATCAATATTATCTATAATCTTTATTTCATCTTTTTTTAATTTAAATTCATCTATCCCTAAATCTAGCTTATTTAAAGCACTTATATTATGTCCTACAGCATCTATAAAAGTTATTTCATCTTTTTCATATGTATACACAGTTCCAAAATCAGCTTCAGGTATTATATTAATAGCTGTTCTTAACATATTAGATAAAAACTCATTTTCATCCTTTAGCTTAAATTTACCCACATCTGAAGTTAAAGATATAACTTTTTCAAGTCCCTTTGCTATTGTATTTACTTCTTGATAGGATTCTTCTAATTCATCATAACTATCTTTTAATTTATTATTTTTTGTATTTATGATTTCTATCATGTTTTTATAGCTATTTTGTATTTTATTAATCTCTTTAATTTTTGTCTTAGTAAATTTTAATGTATTATCAGTGTTTTGTTTGTATTTATCCATATCACAAGCTATATATCCTAAAGGCATCATTATCTTTTTCATTTCATCTATAAACATATTTCTTAATAGTAATAATATAAAGACTATAAAAACTATAATCATAACCATTACTAAAAACATTTTTTCTAAGACTTTATATCTTACCTTTACTCTTAAAAACTGTTTACCATATTTACTTTCCCACCCTTTATAAAAACTTTCAGTAAATAAAGATTTTCTTTTGCTTATAACTTTATTTTTATGTAAAGAGTCATTAAAATATTTTTTCTCTTTATCTGTCACTTTAGATTCACCAGTTAATAAAGAATTAAAATCATATGTTAATAAATCAAATTCAGTATAATTACCCTTTTTTAAATATGTAAATTTATCTGTTATTTTTTTTGTGAATTTTTTAAAATTTAATCCTATTTCAAATATATTATCATTTGGTAATTTGATATATCCATAGAGTCGTACTTTATCATTATTTGTTTCGTTATCAAAGGGGAGCAATAATACTTCACCTTTTTCTAACATATCTATCTTATCCCATATCGAAGGATATTTTCTTAAATTTAGATATAAGTCATCTTCATAATTCGTTTTTATAATTGTCCCTTTCTTATTTAAAAGATAATAGTTAGTTTTTGTTACTTTAAAATCATCTAAATTCTCAATATTTTTTCCTATATTTAATAAATACTTTTCCATGTTTGTATTATCAGAAAACTTTGTATACTCATTATAGAAACGTAATAATTCTTTTTCTAATTCTTTATTATAATGATCTTGAGTTTCATATAATGTTTTTTCTAATACTAATACTAAATTATTAAGTACTCCCTCTAGTTTTATTTTTTCTTGAATATAATTCTCTTTATATACACTATATAAAAATGCAGTTGAAAGTAGTAAAGTAATTATTAAAGTTATTAAAGTTATTCCATTAAACTTTCTTTTTATATAGGTAACTATTGAATAATCTTCCATATTACCTCCTAAAGTAATGTTTTATATTATGTATCCAGAAATATATGATTTAAACATTTTTCTTAAAAAATTTGTCGAATTTCCTTTTTATTCCGACATTATTTTAACTTTATTTTTACTTAATAACAAGCTTTAATGCAGTTTTTTTCAAATTAATTTTAAGTGTTAAAATTAATTGCTTTATTTTAAATCCCCATAAATTAGCTAATTAATTTGATATCAATCTTTATTTATGGTACTATTGAGGTGCTTACTTGTTAATTTTATCTTGCAAGCTCAAATTTTGTCGAATTTTCAAAACCCATAAGTCTTTGACATAAAAAAATTATATAGGAGGTTATTATGAAAAAAGAAACTAAAGGTTTATCAAAACTTACATCCCTTAATTTTACAAACTCTATTTTATTTAAATTTATTACCCTTACAGTTATAGCGCAGCTAGGAACACCCTTTATCGCAAGTTTTATTAATAAGTATGTAAACAAATTTTCTGTATTAAATATTGATATAGGAGCTTATGTTGCTTCCTTTATGAATATTATAATACTCACTATAGTTATTACTATATTAATTAAAAAACTAATACTATCAAGAATATCTGAACTTGTGGAATTCTCAGAAAGGGTAGCTAAAGGAAATTTAGAAAGTAGACTTTCCATAGACAAAAAAGATGAAGTAACCCTTTTAGGAAAAGAAATAAATAAAATGGTGGATAACTTAGCTGACTTAGTTAAAAGCACCACCAAATCCGTTGAAAAGGTCTCTGATATTTCTCAAGATGTAAATAAAAGTACTGATACTGTAAATAAAGCTATATCAGGTATAGCAAATAAAACTGAATCTATAAACGAAAGTATGTTAAATATAAATAACTACATAGAAGATACTAAAAATCATTTTTCAAATCTTAATGAAATGTCTCAGGGCATAACAGCAAGTTCTGAAGAAGCAGCCTCTTTTACAACTAATGTTAATCAAATAGTTTCAGATGGGAAAAATAAAAATGATGATGTAGTTAAAGGTATTGATAATTTAGATAAGTCCTTTGATATGGTAGAAGATTCATCTAACATATTAAAAGAAAAATCAGAAGAAATACAAAAGATTACTGAAACAGTTAATAAAATAGCTGAACAAACAACTATACTTGCTTTAAATGCTAAAATAGAAAGTGCTAAAACTAATAGTGTAAAAGAAGGTAATGGTTTTGGAGTAGTTGCTGAAGAAATAAGAAATTTAGCTGAAGATACAGCAACTTCTATATCTGAAATTGAAAATGTTATTAATGCCATAAAATCAGAAATAAATAATCTAAGTACTGAAACAGGGAACGTTTCAAATGTTATTGAAAATATAAAAGAAGTAGCCGATTCATCCAATGAATTATACGAAAAAATACAAAATGAAGTATCATCAGTTAACTCAATGGTTCAAGAAATTTCTGCTTCTAATGAAGAACAGACAGCTACAGTGGAAGATATATCTTCTACAATGGAAAGTATAAGTACAAAAACTGATGATGTATTAGAATCTATAGAAAATACAACAGCTTTAATGCAAGAAACTACTAGTTCTGTAAATGAAATCTCAGAATCGGTTGATTCATTGACAGAAAATGCAGATGAAACTAAGGAAAAAATATATAAGTTAAAGATATAAAAAGGAGTTTTTAACTCCTTTTTTTTATATCTTTAACCTTATAACCCTACTAGGCCTTCCTGCTTTTTCTATTACCTTTTTGCCTACAATCTCTACATATCCACTTCCTTCTAATTTATTAATTATTCTATTCATACTTCTAAGAGTAATACCATAAAGTCTTGCTAATTCCTTAGGTGTTACATTATCTAGTCTATATTGTTTTTTAATAGAATTTAATTTAAATATAGCATTTACACTTAATTCAGATTTCTCTGCTATAGTAAGAAGTCTTTTATCTATTATATTTTCATTTTCATTCTTTTGTTTTAAATTATTGATAGGGCCTATTATTTTTTCACCTTCATATACTGCATATACAGTATTACCTTTAAACTTTTTAGCTCTAGATTTACCTAGATTAGCTCCATACTTTGCTTCTCTAGCTGTCCTTCCATATCCTATACCTATACTTACAGTATTAGATGTATTTTTATCTATCATATCAACTAATTGAAACTTAGATAAATTATTAGTTTCACTTTCTAATATACTTTTAGTTGAAAATAATAAATAATTACCAAATCCAACTTCAACAACAGCTGCCTGTATTCTTTGAGCAAATAAATAAATCTCTTCAGTAACTTTCATTTTTTGAAGGGTTAATTGATATTCATTTTTATGTATTAGTGATTGCTCCTCAGGAAGGTCCATCTCTATAGAAAGAACCACTATTTGGTTACTTTCATTTATCAATGCTAAATGCTTAAGTTTTAATTTAGTCACTGTTTCCCTTATTATATTCGATGTATGTCTTATTTTATAGCAAGGTATGTTTTCACTATTAAGTTTTTTATATACATTCACTATCCCTGTTATACAACAAGATACTCTTCCTTTTAAATAGTTTTCTTTATGAAAATTATAAAGACTCTTAATATAATCATCCTTTAATATTCTATCCTCAGCAACATAAATATTTAAATCCTTCTTTTTTAAACCTATTTCTTCATAGGCTTCATGTAATTTATCTAAATCATAACTATCAAAACTAATATTTTTTATATCATAATTATTAATAATACCTTCAAGTAAAATACTTAAAAGGGAAGATCCATGTCTTGGTATATATTCCCATGGAATCGTGGGATTTACATGCTCACTTGCATATACAAAGGGAGTTGTTCCAGTAAATAATAATCCATCTAGATTACTTTGATGCTTTTTAGCTATTTTCGCTGCATCTTTATAAGTATCATAATAAAGATTAACTATATTAAAATATTTAAAATTTTTCTTTATAACACTACTTATTCTTTTTATACTTCTTTTAGGACCTATTATTCCTAAATCCATAAATCCCACCTCCAAAGGATATTTATTTCATTATATAACATTAACACTATAAATAGAACAAGCCTGCTAAATTAGCAGGCTCATCTTTATAACCAAAGAGGTGTACCAGGACCTAATGGTAATCCTATAAGCATCCAAATAACAAGTAATAAAACTAAAGATATTAAAAACATTATGCTATATGGTAGTGTCATTGATATAACAGTACCTATTCCTATATCTTCATTATCCCCTTTATATTGCTGTAATATAGCTATAAGCATTGGTAGAAAATAATTAATTGGTGATATAGGGTTAGTCACTGAATCACCTATCCTATATGCAAGTTGAGTAAGGGCTGGTGAAAAATTCATTATCGAAAACATAGGTACAAAAATAGGTGCTAATATTAACCATTTTGAAGATCCACTTGTTAAGAATAAATTTAAAAAACCTGTAAGTATTACAAAAGATATTGCTAAAGGTATACCACTAAAATTTAAACTTTGAAGCAAATTAGCCCCCTTAACAGCTATTATTGTAGCTAGATTACTAGCTTTAAAAAAACCTATAAAATAAGCTGCTGGAAGTGCAACTACAAAGAAAGATATAGAACCTTTTAATCCATTAGCCATAAATTTAGGTATGCTTTTATGATTTTTTATAACCTTTGCACCTATACCATAAGCTGTTCCTAAAGTTACAAATAAAAAGAATAAAATTGCTACTATACCCTTTGTAAATGGTGATTTAGGTAAAATGTTTCCTGCCTCATTTCTAAGTAAACCATTTTGTGGTATTGTAAAAATTAAAATTAGTACTAAAAATACAACAAAGGCTATTAAAGCATTTTTAAGACCCTTATTTTCTATAGGTGTAAGTTCTTGTTTTTTAAGTTCAGAAGCATCTACATCCCCTTCAAGTTTAATAAATTTAGGCATTATTTTTTCAGTTACAAAGGTTACACTTGCTGCAATAACAAAAGTAGCTACTATCATAAAAAACCAGTTTATAAGTGGATGTGTAGGGGCCTCTATTCCCATACTTTTACATGCTGATTCTGTAATACCTGCTAGTAATCCATCGGTCCCAGCAACCATTAAATTTGCTGTAAAACCACCATGTCCAGCAGCGTATCCGGCAACTGCACCAAGTATAGGATTTCTACCTAAAGCTGCAAATATAGCTGCTCCTATCGACGCAGCAAATACAATACCAGCATTAGATGCAATATTTGCACATACACCTACTACTGCTAATACAAATGTTACTGTATATGCTGGTGCTCCTAGAAGTGTCTTTCTCATAAGAGCATTAAAAAATCCAGTATCCTGTAAATATCCAATACCTAACATCATTATCATAATTAAACCAAGTGGTGGGAATGAAACATAAGTATCTACAAAATCAGTTAAAAAACTTCTAATATAATCTGCTTCTAATAGATTTCTAACTGTTACAGTAACCTCTTTAGTAGTTTCTGCTGCATTTTTACTAGCTGTCATATAAGTTACTGAAACTCCTAATTTATTACATACAAAAGATATGATTAAAACTATGATAGCTAATGATACAAATAACATAAATGGATGGGGAAGTTTATTTCCCACTCTTTCAACAAAATTAATAAACCTTTGAAATCTACCTATTTTACCTTTTTTTACTTCCTTTGAAGTTCCCAAATAATTACCCCCTTTAATCTAATTTTGAAGCTTCAATAATAATCTCTTTTACTAAATCACCTGCCTTTTTTAAATCATTAATATTTATTTCTTCTTTAAATGTATGGTTATTTTTATAGCCAGTGGCTATGCCCACTGCTTTTATCCCATTATTATTAAATCTATTTGCATCCATTCCACCACCGCCAGGTGTAAATTCCCATTTTATATTTAAATTCTCCATTGCTTTTATTAGTAGTTTTGATATATTTTCTTCCTCTTTAATATGAAAAGTTTCATAATTCCTATTAATATTTATATTTACTTTAGTGTTATTTTCCTTAGCTGTTTCATTAAAAACCCTTTTTATATATTCTAAATACTTATCTAAATCTTCATTATCTCTACTCCTTGCTTCCCCTGTTAATTTTACATAATCACAAACAACATTTGTTGCCTTTCCTCCACTAACTATTCCAAAATTGGATGTAGTATATTTATTAATTCTTCCCTCATTTATTTTAGATAATGATTTAGCTAAAATTTTAATAGCATTTATCCCCTTTTCAGGTTCATTTCCTGCATGGGCTGGCTTTCCGAAAAATTCAACATCAATTACACATTTAGTAGGTGCTTGATTTATTACTCTACCTATATTTCCTGGCGAATCAAAAACATAAGCAATTTTAGAATTTAGTTTGCTATAATCTATATATTTAGATCCTGTTACCCCTTTTTCTTCACATACTGAAAAAATAACTTCTATATTGCAACGGTCTCTTAATTCCTTTGCCTTTCTAAGACCATCTAAAATACTAACTATACCAGCTACATCATCAGCTGCTAATATCGTTGTTCCATCACTTAATATCTTATTTTGAACTATTCTAGGTTTAATATTTCTTCCCTTAGATACCCTATCTAAATGGGCTGATAACAATATAGAGTATTCTTTATTTCCCTTAAGTCTAGCAATGATATTTCCTGTATTTCCTCCAATTTTATCTTTAGTATCATCCTCTATTACTTCACAACCAATAATTTTTAGTTTTTCTATCACTTTATCAGCTAATTTTCTCTCATTTTTAGATTCAACATCTATTTTTATAAGTTCAATAAATTCATTTACAATACTCAAAGGATAACCTCCTTTTTGAATTTTCTGAATATTTTAAATATATTATAGCATTCTACTAATACGTCTGTATATTGTCTTTAAAGTGTCTTTAATTATAAAAGTTCTTTTAATTCATTATCATTTAATTTTAATATATGTTTAAATACCCATTTTTTATGCTCACCTAAATCTGGAGCAGATTTTTCTATTTCAACTGGGGTTTTTGATAATTTTATTGGACTACCTGCTACTTTCATATCACCTATCCTTGGATGATTTATATTAACTATCATATCCCTCTCATTCACTTGAGGGTTATTAATTACTTTATCTATTGTATCAATCGGTCCTGCTGGCACTCCTTTAACACTAAATATTTCAATCCACTCCTTTGTTGTTTTTTTAATAGTTAATTTTTCTATAATATTTATTAACTCATCTTGATTTTTTAGCCTATCTTTATTTGTTTTAAATCTTTCATCCTCAATAATTTTTTCAATATACATTGCTTTACACATCTTTTTAAATAAGTTATCATTACCTGCTGCTATAATAATATAACTATCTTTAGATTTAAAAGCTTGAAAAGGTGCTATTGAAGGATGTTTAGTACCTAAGGGTTTTGGAATTTTCCCTGTTATTTCATATCTTTGAATTGCATTTTCTAATATAGCTACCTGACAATCAAGCATTGATATATCTACCTTTTGTCCTTCATTAGTTTTAGACCTATTATTTAAAGCTGCTAAAATACCTATAGTCCCAAATAATCCTGCTGTAATATCTCCAATGGAACTTCCTACTCTAACTGGTTTACTATTTTCCTCACCTGTTATACTCATAATCCCCCCCATAGCTTGAACTATCATATCATAGGCAGGATATTTACTTAAAGGTCCCGTATGACCAAACCCTGACATAGAAGCATAAATAATACTTGGATTTATTTTTTTTATATCCTCATAACCAAAACCTAGCTTTTCCATGGTGCCCGGTCTAAAATTTTCTACTATGACATCTACCTTTTCTATAAGTTTTTCTAAAATTAATTTATCCTTAGGCTCCTTTAAATCAAGGTCTATACTTTTCTTTCCACGATTTAGACTAATAAAATATGCACTTTCATTTTCTATAAATGGACTAAAACTTCTTGAATCATCCCCAACCTCTGGCCTTTCAACTTTAATAACTTCAGCTCCTAAATCTGCTAAAATCATTGTACAATAGGGTCCTACTAAAACTCTAGTTAAATCTAATACTTTTATTCCCTCTAATGCTTTCAAAAGCCCACCTCCATATCATATGTTTCTTATTTTAATTTTACATCTAAGCTTTAAGACTGTATATTGTCTTTAATTTGTCTTTAAAAGTAAAAATACTGAGGATAAAAATCCTCAGTATTTTTTACTTTTATTTAACCTAAATCCAAGTATTTAATTATCTTAATAAATATCAAAGTTAAAAATTTAATCTAATGGTTCTGTTGCATCTAAACCTTTAATAACTACTAAATACTGAAAATAATCTGTTGTAACACCTTTCTTTTCAATAGAATATGAATAAGGCCATATTAACTCATCATTAAATGGAGAGTTCTCACCATCTAATCTAAATAATGTAAAGTCTTTAATTAAATCAAGTTTATGATCAAAATTATCAATAACTTTAACTTCATAGGAACCATTATTTTTACTCATATACTTACAATCATCATAAGAATACACAATAGATACTATTTTGTCTTTTAATTCTTTACTATCATTCATTAAAGTAGCCATCCATTTTACATCTTTTTGTTCCCTTTGGTATATATGACCAATACCCCATTGTCCAAAATATTTTTCATCTGGGTTATTATTATATATTTTTTCAAAGTTTTCATATATTTTTTCATCCCTAAAACTATTAAAATTATCATTACCATATGCTTCATATCTATAAAGAATGTTATTATTTACTAAATTAAATATAAATAAATCATCTTCTAAATATTCTTTATACTCTTTTTTATTTTCTTCTATATCTTTTTTAAGTCTCTTAGAAAAATCCTTTAACCCTTCATGATTAACCTTTTTTTCTTGACTCATTATAGCTTTAAATTCGTTAATCATTTCGCTTATTTCTTCCTTTGGTTCTTCTTTTGGTAATACATCATATATACATCTTAATGCATTAGAAGGCTGATGTTCAATATCTATACCGACAACCTTTATTTTACTTTCCTTTGGAAGTTTTTTATTATACTCATAAAGCATTTTCCAATGATTATAATTATCCTTATTCCATGCATATGTACCCTTTAATGGTTTATATATATTATCTAAAATTTCTGTATCCCCAGTTTCTAAATACTTATTTAAAAAATATCCCATACTATATGAAAGTTCACATAAATAATATTTAAAATCTGTTTCCTTTTTAAAATATTTTAAAAACTTTTCTCTAAGTTTCATATTTCCTTTATTTCCATGTTTCTCTCCTGTTAAGAAAACTCTTTTATTTTCAGTATCTATAATATTAACATCTTCAAAATTATCACTCTCAACATCAACTATAGAATAGTTTTTTTCAAGATAATTATATACTTCTTTATTTTTAAACTCTGAATCCTTTAAATCAGTTACACTACAACCTGTTAACATTGTAATAATAATTAAACTTATAAATAATTTTTTTAAATCCATTTTACCCCACCTTCTATCTTTTTATTACATTAGCCTTTGGTATAACTATAACTCCATCGTATTGCTTTTTTGGTTTTATTTTTATTTTATTATAATAAAAATTTAAAGGCATCTTCTCATTTTCAAATATTTGATCATTAAATAATAAAAAACCTATCTTATCCTTTGAAGTCTCTGCTATAATTTTAAAGAGTTCAGCATTATCAGAAGATTTTGTAATATCAATACTTTTATGATTATCAAATGAGCCCCATTGTATTTTTCCCTTTTTGGGTATAACCAATAAACAATAGGTGTTATCCTTAGCATAAGAACTTTTATAGGATAAATATTCCCCAATCCATTCATGCTTAGTTCCTCTAAAGGGTTTCTTTTGGGCATGATTTGCACCAACATTAATAATAAGTTTATCTGTAATTTTTAAATTATCTTCCACTAAGCTTTTTATTATATTTTCCCTTTCAATATATCTTGATTTTCTTTTTCCATCCTTTAAATATTTTCTACATTTTATACTTTTAATTTCTATGTCTGTCATTTTATTTAACCTATTATACCATTTAGAAGAAAACTTGCTTTTATATTTTTTTAGGTTATTATTAAAATCTAAAACTACCTTTTTATAGTTTTCTTCATCCTCAACATTTTCCTTTAATTCTTTGATAAGTATCTTTATAGGTTCTTTATTCTCAATGAATTGGACCATAAATTCTAAAGAAGTAATATAATAATAAGGATTATGATTTATATCAATAGTTTTTACCCTTAACCTTTCCTTTTCTGGTAAGTTTATATTATATTTTCTTATATCTTTTAAATTAGCTGTATAAAACCTAAACCTTTTACTTATTATTTCATCAACCTCTGAAATATTTCCCGTAGTATAATCTTCATATATCCAACTCCATGCCTGAGGTGTTTCAATTAAAAGTGTATTATAATTTTTTTTGTTTAATTCAATGGCTAAATTTTTCAAAAGTTCATGGTGTTCTTTAACGCCGTGATATTCTCCTAATACTATAATCCCTTTTTTTGAAATAGAACTTAGCATTTCATTATTTAAATTATTACTATCTGACATAATTAAATCCCTTTTAACAACGTTTTTAACTTTATCATCCCTTAAAAATACTATGCTTATGAGTATAATACTCACAATTAAAAAAATTAAGAAAATTACTTTTTTAAATCTAAACATAAAAATATATCTACTCCCCCTAGTACTTATTTTTACTATATAGTCTTCAAACTAATACTTTCTATAATTTCTATGAAATGTAATTATATCCTTCTTTTTATCTATTATATTCTATGTAGGTTAAATATTACCATTTAATCTAATTGTTAAAAAAATATAACATAATTAGTTTTGTTTGTCTTTAATATGTTTAGATTTATATAATAAAGAAAAGAATAGATAAAATCCCTATTAAAAAAGATAGAATCTTAAATAAAAGAATAAGTAAAGTATTAGCTGTAGTTATTATATTTATGTTTCTTTTTACAATTGGAGTAAAATATATAAAAGGCTTTTCAGCCTATGCATCTAATATTCCTATAATAAAAATAGCTGTTGAATGAATTAAAGGTGATAGTGGAACAGAAAATGCAAAGCTAAATGGTTATAAAGAAATTAAAGGGACTGTTATTAATAAAGATGGATATAAGCTAACAATTAATAATATTATCTTCGATGAAGATAGATTAGTATTATCTGGTATAGCAGATGGAGAAAAGGTAAAAAAACTCAAAAGTGAAAAATCTAATCTAACAATTGATATTAAATTCAATGACTTTAAAGAAAAAGGTGGTTTTTTACAAACAAATATTGATAAAGAAAAAATTAAAATAAGGGCTGAAAAAATATTTAAAGATAAAGAAGTAATCGCCTTTTTAAAAAAGAACCCTAAATACATTGCTCTTAATGCTAAACTTATGATAAGAAATAATAAAGAAAGTAAAATTATTAAAGAATTCAATGATATAAAAATCCTCTTTAATAAAGAAAATGTTTTATTATCTAAAAAGCATTTACTAAACAAAGAAATAACTTCTCCCCATGGAGTTATAAGTTTAAAAAAATTAACAATAAGTCCTACTAGAATGAACTTAGATGTAAACTTTGATATGGATGAAGAATATTTATTTACAGACTTTGAAAATCTTTATTTACTAGATAGTAAGGGAAATGCTTATAAACCTGAAGGATTAGTTAGTACTAATCCTAATGAAAATAGTCGTAGTTTTTATTTTGTACCTTCTATATATTTTGAAGAGTTTAAAAAGTTATATATTGTATTTGATGGAGTTTGGATAGGCTCTAAAGATAATAATATTAATCTTAACATTAAAGACTCTTACCCAAAGAAAATAACATATATGAATAAAGAAATAACATTCAAAAAAGTAATCCACAAAAATGAAAATTTAGTTATTACATTGAAGTTACCTAGACGTTTAAGGGTTAATAGTTTAGATATTGATGGCTTTAAAGGAGATAGCTACAAAAGCTTTAGAGAAAACATTAATAATAAAAATGAACCTTCTATAAATGAATTTGGATTTTAAAAAATAGATTTAAAATCCAAATATAATATTACCCTTGATAATTCTGGATATCTTTATGATTTACAAAAGAACATAAAAATACCATTAAAATAACTAATAATAAATAAACCTCTTACTTATTGATTATATATATATAAAGATATAAAATGAAAAGTAAATGTTTTATATAAGAGGTGATTTATCTGAAAAAAATAATATTAATAATACTTGGCTCTATATCGATAGCTTTAGGAATAATAGGTATCTTTTTACCATTACTCCCTACAACTCCACTACTTTTATTAGGGGCTAGTTGTTATGTTAAAAGCTCTAATTCACTTTATAATTGGCTTATTAATAATAAATATCTAGGAAGCTATATAAAAAATTATAGAGAAGGTAGGGGAATTCCTAAAAAAACAAAAATAATTGCAATTTCAACCCTTTGGCTAACCATAGGATACTCAGCTATATTTATTGTTCCTTTACTTTTAATTAAAATACT
The DNA here is from genome assembly GCA_009711785.1 of Bacillota bacterium. Lineage (GTDB taxonomy): Bacteria > Bacillota > Clostridia > Tissierellales > MES13 > MES13. Next base: position 29,273 of record VENA01000069.1, on the reverse strand, counting down.
TTTACTTTTTATAGCCATAGGTGTTACAATACATCTATTAACTCTACCAACATATAAAAAGACACTTAAGTAAATCCTTAAGTGTCTCTTTGTTTATATATATAATTCAACCGATACAGGACAATGATCGCTTCCATAAATATCTGTGTGTATATAAGAATCTATTAAATTATCCTTTAATCTTTCAGATACAATAAAATAATCTAATCTCCATCCTGAATTTCTTTCTCTAGCCTTTCTCATATAGGACCACCAACTATATACTTCTTCTTTCTCTGGATAAAAATATCTAAAAGTATCTATAAAACCTGTTTCTAATAAATTTGTCATCTTCTCTCTTTCTTCATCTGAAAACCCTGCATTTTTTCTATTTGACTTTGGATTTTTTAAATCTATCTCCTTATGGGCAACGTTTAAATCACCACATAAAATAACAGGCTTTTTAGAATCTAGATCCTTTAGATACTCTCTAAATAATTTTTCCCATTCCATCCTATAATCTAATCTTTTTAAACCCCTCTGGGAATTAGGTGTATAAACATTTACTAAGAAAAATTCATCAAATTCTAATGTTATTAATCTACCCTCTTTTGAATGTTTCTCAACACCGATTCCATACTGAACATTTAATGGTTTTTTCTTTGTAAAAACAGCTGTACCAGAATAGCCTTTCTTTAAAGCATAATTCCAATATTGATAATATCCTTCTAAGTCTAGATCTATTTGTCCAGCTTGTAATTTAATTTCTTGAACAGAAAATATATCTGCATCTACTTTATTAAAATAATCTAAAAATCCCTTTTTTACACAGGCCCTTAAGCCATTAACATTCCATGATACTAATTTCATACTTTCCCTCCAATAATTATCCTTAGTATATATCAATTACCCTTAATATATAATTATAATCTTTGAAACTTAAGCATTTTCATTTAATTCTTTTATTAAAATATCCTTCATTTTTTCTATTATCAAAGGAGAAGGTACATCTTGATATCCAGTTATTAATAAAGCGAAATTCTCTGCAAGGATTTCTTCTGGCTGTATAGAAGAATCAGTATTTGCACCTACTTTATCTAAAAATCCATCTACCTTTACAAAATCTAGACATACAGGTTCATCTTTTTTATATTTAACCCTTAACTTTCCTTCAATATCCTCTAGTACTAAAAGTTTTAAATCTAATTTTTTTAATATATCCTTATCATCACTTATATTTTCATAATCATCCTTTAAAAGTATTACAGGTGTAACCTTTACTTTTCTTTTTTTATGTAGCACTGTTATATAGCTATTAATTAAAGGAGCATCGGGATTTGTCATCCTTCTTTTTAGATATTTCTCTGGTAGTTTTATATTATTAACTAGTTTAAAACCTATAACTTCATATAACTTTTTTCTTAAGTTAAAATTATTTCTTGATATTATATGAAAAAGTTCATGGGCTAAAAACTTTGTTAAACCTAGATTATTATAAGCTTCAATTCTCCTTTGGGGTAAAAATATTGTATTCATCCTAGTATATGCGCTATTAAATTCTTCCCTACCTGTTGTTTTAACTATATGTATCTCTTCATCTATATTTAAGCTTAAATCCTTTAATAATCTATTTAATTCATCTAAACTTTCCTTTACTTTTTCCCTTTCTTTCTTTTTCCATGGTAATACATTATCCTTTAAGAATTCTTCATATTCCTTTTCTCCGATTAATTTATCAGTCCTCATTTTTAATGATCTTTCAAATTCATTCATATTTTCTAATAATTCATCTTTTTTAGCTATTATATCTTGTCCTTCTTTTTTATTTAAAAAATTATATATCATACATAGCCTCCATAACTTTTATAAACTTTATCCTTTTACTAGTATATAATAGATTTAAACTAAAATAAAATGAAAAAGAGATAGAATTTAATCTATCTCCTTAATTTAATCAATTTTAAACTTCTTTGTAGCCTTAGATAACATATCAATCATTTCATCTAATTGTTGTATGGATGATGTTATTTCCTCTATAGAAGCAGTTTGTTCTTGTATTGATGCACTTATCTGTTCAGTGGAAGCTGCTGAGTTTTCAGCTACCCCAGATATATTTTCCATAGTATCAACAACACTTTCATTAGACTTTGTAACATCTTTAATATCATTATTTAATGAATATACTTTACTAGTTACTAATTTTATTGATTCATCTAATTTTTTAAATATATCCTCTGTATTATCTAAGGATTTATTTGATTCTGTTAGCATTTCTCCTGCTTTTTTAGTTTCTGAATTAACATTAACTATAGTGCTATTTATATCCTCTATAATATTTTGAATTTCATTAGATGCATTAGTTGACTGTTCTGCTAACTTTCTAATTTCATCGGCAACAACAGCAAATCCCTTCCCAGATTCCCCTGCACGGGCTGCTTCTATTGCTGCATTTAATGCAAGTAAATTAGTTTGTTCTGATATTTCATTTATTCTATCTACTATATTTCCTATTGTTTCTGACTTCTCAGATAGACTACCAACATTTTCATTTACATTAGTTGCCACTGAAGTATATTTTTTAAATCCAGTTTTAAGTTCTTTAACCGAATCTAAACCTTTTTTATTGTTTTGATCCATCAATTCTGTATCATTCATAGTAGTCTTTATTTTTTCATTAATATTTTTCACTTTATTTGATAATTCATTTGTTGTATTTAAGGATTTATTAATTTCCTCTGCTTGATTATTTACACCTGAGGCAACTTCCTGTACAGTTGTTGATATTTCATCACTAGATAGACTTACTTCCTCAGAAGATTTAGTTATTGAGTCTGAAGTATTTTTTAAATTCATTGATGCATCCTGTATATTACCTATAATTGCTTTCACATTTTGGACCATTTTATTAAAGTTATTACTAAGTAAACCTATTTCATCTTTAGTCTTTGTTTTAATATTTACATTTAAGTTTCCTTTAGATATTTCATCTGTAGCATTAACGACTTTCATTAAAGGCTTTAATAAAGTATTTAATAAAAACATAAATACTAATAAAATTAAGACTACTATCCCGCCATTTATAGCCATAATCTTAAATACATTACTCTCCATTGTATCAAGGGCTTTATTTATAGTATCTTTAGCTACGTTTGCATTCTCAAAATATGGTTTTGTGTTTATATTAGAATATATTACATAACGAATATTTCCATCATATTTTATAGGGTAATAAATCTCTGCAACGTCACCTTTTAAATTAATTATACTTTCAGAAGATTTAAATACCTTCTTTATATACTCATTTTCTAATTTTTTACCTTTTTTAATTGAAGATTCTACATCTTTTAAATTTTCAGTTAAAACTAAATTATTACTATCAATTAAATATAATGACTTAATTTCATTATTTTCTTTTATAAAATCTTTTAAAGATTTTTCTATTTTTTCAGCATTTAATGCAGATTCTATAACACCTTTATTATCATATCTTGGTATTGCCATAAACTTAAATATTTCCCCTGTTTCTTCTTTCATTTTAAGTGATGATGGTAAAGCTTTAGCTTCTCCTGTTACAAGCATTCTATAACCATCCCAGATGTCAAATAAATTTAATCCTACTGACTTTTCCTCTGTTGATAGAGTAAAAGAACCCTCTTTATCTGTTAGATATAAATCTGTCATGTCAGTCTTTTCTTTTATAGATTCTAAATCTTTATTTGTTAATTCCTTTCCCTTATCAGCCTCTTGTAAAACATAGGCTGCATTTAACATAACATTATCAATTTCTTTTTCTGTATTTTTCACATAATTAGATATTTTAAAGCAAAGTTCATTTAAAGATTTTTCCACATCTTCTTTAGAATTTTCATTTAACTTATCTACTGTTATATTAGTCCTATCCTTAATATTTTCTTTCTGCATATACATAACAGCTGAAGTTATCATAAGTAGTAAAACTAAAGAACCTGCTGCAAATATCATAAATTTCTTCTTTATAGATATTTTCATCCTGTTAACCTCCTTATATAATAGTATTTTTCTTTTAAAATTTCTCATTACTTTAAAAATTTAAAAACTATGTACCCTCCTCCTTTTTAAGCACGCAAAAAAACACCTACACATATATAGGTGCCATAATATCTTAATATGGCAACCTGGCTATCTATAACTAGACCCATGGCTTTGCGTCCCTGCCTCACGACAAGTTTGCCTTTTTCATTATATTTAGTTTTAATATTATTCTCACATTATAATTGATATTTAGTGCTTTTTCAACAGATTTTATTAAACTTTAACAGTATATATTATTATTTGTATACTTGTTACAAAAGTTCAATACTAAAGTAAACTTAAATCCTTTATTTTACTCTCTATTAACTATTATTTCACATAAAAACCCCCTACAGAATAGACTTAATTTCCTATCTTTTCTATAGGGGATTTAATCTTAATATTTTTATTTATCTAATATTTCTTTAGCATTTTTAACTATATTATCAACTGTAAAACCATACTTTTCCATAAGTATTTCTCCAGGTGCTGAAGCTCCAAATTCATCTATTCCTATTACTCTTCCTTGATCTCCAACATATTTATGCCATCCATATGTTGAAGCAGCCTCAACTGAAATCCTCTTTTTAACTTCTTTTGGAAGAACACTTTCTTTATAAACCTTAGGTTGTAAGTCAAATTCCTCTAAACTTATCATACTTACAACTCTTGAATTAATTCCCTCTTCTTTTAATTTTTCATGGGCTTTTGTAAGTAGTGATACTTCTGAACCACTTCCCATTAAAATTATATCTGGTTTATCTCCATCTTCTTTTCTTAATATATATCCTCCTGAATGGGCTCCCTTATTAACTCCTTCTAAAAGGGGGACACTTTGCCTTGTTAAACAAATAGCCGATGGCCCATTAGTATTTTTTAAAGCTTCCATCCAAGCTATAACTGTCTCTTTAGAATCAGCTGGTCTAAACAGAGTTAAATTAGGAATTGATCTTAAGGATGTTAATTGCTCTATTGGCTGATGTGTTGGTCCGTCTTCACCTAGGGCAATACTATCATGGGTAAATACATAAATAACCGGTTGTTTCATTAATGCTGCAAGCCTTATTGATGGTTTCATATAATCAGAAAAAACTAAAAATGTAGAACCAAATACTCTTAAGCCTCCATGAAGACTCATACCATTTAATACTGCTCCCATTCCATGTTCTCTAACTCCAAAATTTATGTTATTTCCATGGGGTGTATTCCACTGAAAGTCATCCTTTTGTTTTAAAGTAGTTTTTGTTGAAGCATTTAAATCTGCTGAACCACCTATTAAATTTTCTAGATGTTTACTAACTATATTAATAACCTTTCCACCTTCTTTTCTAGTGGCTTTTGGTTTATCAACAAAATCCCAAAGTTCTTCATCCATCAATAATGAATCAGGTATTTCTTTACTAAACCAACGCTTCCATTGTCTTGCCTTTTCTGGATAGTCTTCACAATAATCATCAAATGTTTCTTCCCAGTCAGCTTTTATTGCTTCTCTTCTTTCTACTATTTCTTTTATATAATCCCTTACCTCTTTCGCTACATAGAAATCTGGATGATCCCAATTACTTCTTTCTTTAGTTAATTTTATTTCTCCCTCTCCTAATGGCGCTCCATGGGCAGCTGACTTACCTTCTTTGTTTGGACTTCCATAACCTATAGTAGTTGGTACTTTTATTAAACTTGGTTTTTCTAAATTTTCTCTAGCCTTTTTAATTACTTTTTCTATCTCATCGACATCATTACTATTTTCTACCTCAAATACTTCCCAACCATAACTTTCAAACCTCTTTTTTACATCTTCAGTAAAACTTATTTCTGTAGTTCCATCTATAGTTATATTATTATCATCATATAGTGTTATTAATTTTCCTAATTTTAAATGTCCTGCTAAGGATGCTGCTTCACTTGCTACACCTTCCATTAAGTCTCCATCCCCAGCTATAACATAAGTATAGTGATCTACTATATTATATTCTGGTTTATTAAATTCCTTTGCTAACCTTTTTTCTGCAATAGCCATACCTACTGCATTTCCTATTCCTTGACCTAATGGTCCTGTGGTAGTTTCTACACCTGGAGTATGACCATATTCAGGATGTCCTGGTGTTTTTGAATTTAATGTTCTAAAGCTTTTTAAATCCTCCATTAAAACATCATACTCAAACAAATGTAAAAGGGAATATAGTAACATCGAACCATGTCCTGCTGATAAAATGAATCTATCCCTATCGGGCCATTTAGGATCCATTCCACTTCCCTTTAAAAACTTACTCCAAAGGGTAAAAGCCATAGAAGCAGTTCCCATAGGTAAACCAGGGTGGCCTGATTTAGCCTTTTCAATTGCATCTACTGATAAAAAGCGTATAGTTTCAATTGTCTTTTTCTCTATATTCTTCACAAGCTAGACCTCCTTTTTTATCTCTATTATTATATATATCCTTTTTATAATCTTTTTAACTATATATTATAAAAAAGACTGAGATTTAAGCTCAATCATAAATTCTACTAATATTTTATAACTTTTTTAGTTTCAATACTTATATCTTTTTTATCAAAATAGTTAAAAACTTTAAGAAGCTTTATTAAAAGCTTCCTTTAAACTATTTAATGGTTTAGTAATAGTCTTAGATAAAAATATTGCAACAAATCCTACTATTATCATTAACCCTAATAGTATGAAAATATTTTTATCCCTTACATCATTTACAAACTCGAAGGCATCACTTTTCCTTTGAACAGTTATAACTGCCCAATCATTAGATTTACCTGGAAGTTTAATAGGTTTATATGCACTTACAACTTCTTAGATATAAAATAATTACTAAAAATGTTTGATATAACAAAAGGTCTTAATACAATTAAACCATGATAATTATTAACTTATTCTTTATACTTTTCATATTCTCCCCCTTTAAATTAAAAAAACTTCTCTCTGATTACTCAGAAAGAAGTTTTTTATATTTTATACAGCAGCACCTGTTTTTAATCTTTTATTTTTCTGTAGATATTCCTCTATACAACCTTTAAAGTCTATAAAACAATCAATAAATTCATTTATAATTTCATATAACTCTTCTTTATCCATATATTTTAAGTAATCAACTTTTATTATAGGTAAATATTTTTCAAACCTTATTTTTAAATTGGCCTTTAATATTTTATTATCATCTAAATAATCGAGTATATTAGCTATATCATTTTCCATTAATCCATTATAACGGCCTACTAGTCTACAAATATCCTTTATTTCTTTTATTCCTAATAATATATATCTTTCTGTTCCACCAAATATTAGAGGTTCCCCAACAAAATCTTCCTTCTGATAGCTCCTTGCCACATAAAGTACCTCTGTGTAATACTCTAAAGTGTCTAGCTTTCCACTTAATTCATTTAGCATAGTATATCCCTCCAATTTTTTATCCTTTGAACTCTGTATTTGTATAATAGCATATACTATGCGATAAATTTGTCATAATGAGTATAAAAAAACTTCTTTATTTGTCGAATTTGAAAAAAATAAATAGGGGTTATATTTACCCCTAAGCTGTAACTTTAATTTCTTTATTTTCTTTTAGAATATAATTTAATGCCATTGCTGAAATAATTGATGACACATCAATAGATGATTTTAAGTCATTTTTATAATCCTCTATTTTTCTATAATCAAAATGTAACTCCTCGATTAGTTTCTTTATATTACTTTTATTAATAACTCCTATATTAGGTGCTATAATTTTAGCATTATAATTATATCTCTTTGCCTTTTTATGAAGCTTAATTTCATATTTTATATGTTTTTTCATCTCTGTATTAAAATGCCATCCTTGACTATGGGGAATACAGAAAAAATCTGTTAGAAAGTGACTTATTATCCCTAAATCAACACTTAACTTATTTTTATAATACTTATTATTAAAGTCAAACTCAGTATTTAATATTTTATAAATATTTTCAATAACAAAATCAAAACTTTCATCCTTATAATGGGATTTACTTAACAATTTAAAATCAACATCTGGCTTTATATTTCCCCATTTAAATAATCTTTTATTAAGATTATATCCAGTAATCTTTTTAATATTATCATACACACTATCTGCTATGATATAATGAGTGCTTGCGAGCAAAAAAAGCTCCTCCTTTTAAGATTAAAAAATCTTTTTTATTTTTAGTTCTTCTTTATCTTATGTTTGTATATTAATATTGATATAATTTTCAGAATTATTAGCCATATACATCATATCATTTATATGTATAAATTAAAAGAAACAGAGCTTTTTTTAAAATGTGTTTTTAATTAAATATCTATATGGAGGGGTTATATGAAAACTAGAAAAGTACTTATATTTATCTTTATATTAATTTTACTAATAGCACTTACATCTTACATGATTAAACCATCAAAGATAAAAAACTTTAACTCATCAAAGGATATATCTATAACTGAAAAGTTATTAACTTCTGATATAAAAGTGTTTGGAAAAAGTACTATATCCTTTACAGAGGAGGAAGTGAATTACTTATTAGTACCAATAATAAATAAAGAAATAACAAATTCAGAACTTCCTTCATTTATTAAATATAATAATCTATATATATATCTTAAAGATAATAAAGCTTTGATAAAAACCGATATAAGCCTATATAAATTACCTGTCGGCTTAAATATCTATACTAAAGTTTTTTTTAAAAACAATATAGTTTATCTAGATATAACAAATGTTTATTTAGGTAAGATACCTATTTCTTTATCTTTATTAAGAAAACTTGGATTAAAGGGAAGTGATCTAACTTATAATTTAAATATAAAAGAGTTAGATAAAATCACAATTAAAGATATTTCTATAACTGAAAATTATCTAAATATTAGTTTTATAGTTAATAAAAATGGGATAATAAATATCCTTGATAGATTTTACAACGGAAAGTAAAAATACTTTAAACAAGAGAAATTAAATATTTTACTTAATTTCTCTTGTCTACTACTTATAAAAATAAAAGAATTTCATATCTAAAAGTATTTTATCCATATCTAAATTCATTTCTATATCATTAAGTAATTCCTCGGATAAATATTTCTCTAATTCATATGATTTAATCCACTTATACTCATAGGACTTATCTTTAAGATTTATTTTATTATTCTTTGAAAAACATAAAAGAGTTATCACTAAAGTATGCACTTTATTATTTTTTATAATAGTATTAGTATAAAGTGGTTTAAGTACTTCTATATCTAAACCAGTTAAATCTTTAATTCTATTAATTGTAGCTCTTTCTAAAGTTTCTCCAAACCTTACTTTACCTTCAGGAAATTCCCATGATTTAGAGGGTTTTATTACTAAAAATCTATCTAGATTAAAAACCATAGCCTTTATTTGTATCTTGAAATTTTTTTTCATATCAGTCACCTTAATATATATTTAATGCACCTTTAGTATGACCAGTGAAATATATTCTTATGTGAAAAATAAAAGACTTGTTTTATTTTCAAATAAAACAAATCTTTTTTATATTAATCAAAAAGGTTTATAACCTTTCCCTTTACTTTTTCTTTATTATCTGTTAGTTCTTTTAAAACTTCTTTCCCCATAGGTTTAATAAGAATGGACTTTATTTTTGTATTTCTATTTTTCCCATTATCAAACACATCATATTCAACTAGATTTAAAGTATTAAAAATATTAAATAATACAAAGTTAAATATATGAAAATTCTTAGTTATAGAATGATCTGTTAAATCAATAAATATTTTTTCTAAAATATCATATAGGTATTTTTCGTTCTCTTTAAGTTTAGATATTTCTTTTATATATTTAACTTTACTATCTTCATCTAAAAGTATAAAATTTTTATTAGGTATATATTTATCAAAATTAAACTTATTAAATATATAATCTATAAATATAGATAGTTTCCCATAGTTATCATATTTATTAAATTCGTTTAAACCATCATCTAATTTAATTATTTTATTATCAATATCTATTATATTATAATAAAGGGAAAACCTATAAAAGATATCTAGATAAGCTATATCTATTTCCCTAATTCCTTTATTAATTATTAGATCATTTAAGGTTTTAATATCCTTTTTCTTAAGATTTCTATTTACAACCTTTGGTTTTTCTTTTTTTATATAATTTAAAAATACATAATAATCTTTGATAAATCTTTCTTTTACTTCATATCCTTTTAAAATATCTTTTATAGTATCATTATAGTTAAATACATTTTCCATGCCTTTACTTTTTTTATTTTTAAAATTAATTACATTTTCATAATTCATTTCATAATCTAATCTCTTTATATATTTATCCCTTTGTTTTGAAATTTTAACTATACTCTTATAGGCCTTTTTTTCTAAATGTCCATAATCATATAAAAATTTACTAAACTTTTTTAATGATACTATATGGGAGTTTATAGCAGTTTTTGATAATAAGTAATTAATCTCTATTCCCTCTTTTATAAAAGTATCAACATCTTTAGCTGTTATATCCTCTATAGCTTTATTTTCATCCTTATAATATATTTCATAAAAGCTATATAAGTTTTCCATATGTTTATTAACAGTCTCTTCTTTTAACTCTTGTTCATTGACTAAATACATTCCAAATATATCAATTGGTGAAACTTCAGATTCCTTAGAATCCTTTTCTCCATTTATTAATTTTTCAAGATATTCATATATACCTTTACTTAACAGCTTTAATTTTTCTACCCTAGTTAGATCCTTTAAGCCTTTTTCTTTATCTATTGTGTTTAAACTTTCCTTTATAAATGTAAGTAAAATATCCTTTAACTTTTCATCTAAGTAGTGACATGTTCCTACTATGAAATTATATCCTAAAATATTAGCTATCCTTGTTAATATAATCTCTCCATTTTTAAACTCACCGTTAAAAACTTTAACATCTAAATACTTTTCATTTAAAAAATCATACAGTTTAACATCATTTTTATCAGTATCAGCCACTTGATATATATTTACATAACTATTATTTCTTCCCTCTAAAATCTTTACTTCTTTCTTTGAAAGGTTATTACTTTCATCGATAAATTGTTCTATCAAGCTTTTATTATAAATAGTTATATAATCTGATTCTAACCAACTATAAAAGGTAAAATCTTCATCGGTTTCATTCTCCCCTGTATAGTCAAATTCTAAGTTTTCTAAAACTTCATCATCTAAGGAGTTTACGTAATCCTCAATATAATAACCTAATTTATCCTTAACTTTATAATATTTCTTCATTATTTCTTCTATTTTCATTTTATCACCCTATGTTAAATTTAATTTAAGTAAATCTTTTTTTAGTAATATAAAAATAATTAATACTCCAAAGGTTATCCCTAAAGAATCTATAAAAACATCCTTTAATTGAGATCCCCTTCCTGGTATAAAATACTGATGAAATTCATCTGAAAAAGCATATATCACTCCTATTATAAAAGCTTTAATATAAACCTTATCTATATTTAGAGTCTTTAATGATAATGTTAATAAAACACCTAAAATAAAATATATGCTAAAATGGGCTAACTTTCTTATTATATGTTGTAAATTCTTTATTCTTTCATTATCATTAGTTATTTCATTTTCATCAATAAGATTTAAAAGTACTAATATACTTCCTGACTGTTTTTCTGAAACATTAGCAGGTTGATTAGAAAAGAAAAATATTAGTGCCATCCAAAATATTGTACTTATCCATAATATCTTCTTCAATTTAAAGCTCCTTTTTTACACCTTTTTATTTCATCTGTCCTAAAAAATCTATTTGCTCTTGTTTTGATAATCTATTTAAAGCTTTAGGATCATTATCTTTGAAAAATGCATATTTTATTTCTTTTTCTTTATCTATAATAAAACTTTTCCCATTACTTGCTTCCCTTAATTTACAACTATAAACAACAGGAAAGTAATTTCTTATATATTTTCCATCGGTATGGGCTGTAAGGGCTATTATTTGAAATCCTAGTTTTTCAGCTATAAAAAATACTGGATCTAAAACATGGTCACTTGATGCTTTACCAAAGGGATTATCCACTATCACTGTTCTATTTGTTTTATTTGTAGTGTTAATATTTTGCCTTTTTTCAGCTAAATAGTTTAATATCCCTAGAAAAAGGGTCATATTTTTACTCCATTTTTCTCCTCCTGACCATTTATTAGAATTTTCCCATGAAGTAGGAGCACTACTAATTCTACCATCATTAGTTACTTTTCTGCAATTTATTTTTATAACCTTATCCTTTAAAACTATTCTTAATAATTGTTTTGAATTAAGCCATTTTTCTATTTTATTTCTTATTTTTATTGGATTTTCACTACCATCATCATTTTTATAATCATTATTTTCTAATTGATTTATCATCCAATTTACATGGTTTCTTAACTCTTCTTTCCCCTTTTGTTCTTCCCAATCTGGAATATTAAATCTATAAATTTCTTTCCATTTATCCTCTACTTTTATACGGGTTTTTTTAGGTATATCCTTTAATTCATCTGTAAGTGATCTTAAAAATACATAAAGATGCTCTATAAACTGTTGTATTTCCTTATCATGTTGTCTCATATCATGTGTTGCTATATTTATAGTCCTAGTAATATTTTCATCCATCTGATTTTGCCATCTTTTAATATCATCATAACTCTTTTTATAATTAACCCCACCTATTGCCATGTTTCTAAGTTTAGGGTCTGTAATATTATTATTACAAAATCCTATAAACTTACTTTTTTCAGTATTTAAAGAATTACTTATATAATCTATTTCTTCAAATAATACAGATAATTTATCTATTACATTTTTAATATATTTTTCCTTATTATAAAGAAAATCCTTTAACATTTCCCCATCTAATTTTAAGGCTTCTATATTATCAGATAAAAATAAATACCTTTCATTTTTCATTTCTAATTTTTTCAAACTATCATCTATTTCTTTCTTTTCACTACTTAACATATCATAAATATTATCCAAATTCTCTTTTCTTTCATTTATTTTTTTATTTTTTAAGTTTAAACTTTCCTCTATTTTGTATATTTCATCTTTAAACTTGATAATTTCATCATATTCTTTTAAATAATTCTCTAGAGCAAATTCGTATTTATTTTCTATTTTTTCATACCCTTTCTTTGCTTTATTTAGTTCATTTTCTAACTTATTAATCCTAGGTTTTAAGTTATTTAAATCAATTACTAAATTGTTCATCTCATCCTCTCCATAGGAGGGAAATGTTAAGTCAAGAGCTATATCATATTCACACATATTAAGCTTTCTATCTAAATCCTTATTTAATTTTTCCTTTTTTTTATTTTTTTCAATTAATTCTTCCTTATAATATTTTATATCTTTTTGCTTTTCATTTAATATATCTGTTAATCTTTTTCTTTCACTTTTTAAACCTTCCTTGGTATTATCATTTAATACTCCCTTATATTCCTTTACTTCTTTATATAATTCATCCTCTTTTAGTGAATTAATTCGATCATTAAAATCCTTTCTATTATCTTTTAAATCCTCTATTGTCCTTAAAGTTGACTTAATATTTGACTTAATTTTTTTTATTTTTCTATTAACTTCTTTTAATTTCTTTTCTAAACTAAATTTTTTTTCTATAATATCTTTTAAATCCTTAACTTTACTTATAAAACTTTGGGCCTTTTGTATTTTAAAATTTAAATTATGTTTTTCACTTTCATCCTGTTGTAGATTATCATTTATCCTTAATATTTCCTCATCTATACTTTTAAGCTCATTTTCACTATTTATTATTTTTTCATCTAGATTTTCTATTTCCTCTTTCAAACTATGTTTTTTTTCAGTAAATTGTTTTAATTCATCATAAGAATAATTTATAAAAAAGTTTTTTACCCCCTTTAATATATCCCTATGATAATCTAAATTTTTTTCCTTATCGCGCCTTAATTTATTTACCCTTTTAAATTCTTCACCTAAACCATTTTTCCAATCTAGGAAATTACTTTCCTTTAGATTACCCCTCCAAAATTCAGGAGGCACAACTAAATTTTCATGTTTTTTATCATTTTTAATAATATCTAATGCCTTATCTTCTTGTAATATAAAAATAGGATAAGTTATCTTTCCCTTTTGTTTTGATAATTTTTCCTTTAATTTATTAACTTCTTCTTTTTTTACTATAATAGTTAAAGGCCAGTTAGGATATTTATCAAAAAATATCCCTTCATCCTTACCTAATTTATCAGCTACTCTTTGTATAAACTTAACTCCTAATTCTATATATGAAAAATCACCCTTTAAATTTATTATAATTTTTTCTAATAAGGGCTCTGCTGTAAACATATTATTTTCCATATAATCATCATATAATCTACTTACCTTTCTTTCATCCTTTAAAAGATCTTCTTTTTGTCTATTTAAATACTCTATTTTATTTTCTAAAGTATTTATTATACTTTTCTCTTTAGTATATATGGACTCTATATATTTAAAATTTGTATCAATTTCCCTTATTTTATTTAATTGTTTAATTTCTTCATCCTTTATTAATTTTATTTTATTTTGAACATCCCTAAGGTTATTATAAAGATCCTTTTGTTTGCTTCTTTCCCTTGGAAGTAAATAATTTATTTCTTCTTTTTTGGTTTTAAGATTTTGTATATTTACCCTTAAATCTGCTCCCTGTTTTTCTAATTCAGCTATCCTTTCTTTCCATTTAGTTTGACTATCTTTAACATCTTGATCCTTATTATCAAGTATCATTCCCTTAATAGCATCAATATCTTTATTTAATATTTTTATCTCACCATTTTTTTCATTTATACTTTTATTTAATTCATCCCTTTTAGATGAAATTTCTTCTTCTTTATTTAATAAATCATCATATTCATCTTGATAATTATTAAGCTGACTATTTATTAAATTAAACTCTCTATCTAAATTGTTTTTCTCTTTATCAAAATATCCCTTAAGATATTTTGAGTTTTTATTTAACTTATCTTGAAGCTTAGATACATCCCTATCTTTATTTAAAATATCTATCTGATTTTTTATATTAACTATATCATCATCTAATGTTTTTATATCTAATTTAAGCTTAAGAATATCTAGGGTAATATATCTTTTATCTTTTTTATTGTATTCTTTTTCTACTTTTAAAAACTCATTTAACTTTTCTTTAAATATTTTCTTTTCATCTTCTTTTTTAACTTTTAACTTATATACCTTAAAAGACTCCTTCATTTTTTTAAGGTCATATTTTTCTTTTTCTAATTTTTCTTTATTTTTTTTATTTTCATCTAACTTATAAGTTAACTCATCATCTCTTTTTTTAGCTAAATTAAATAGTCCCTTAGCATATCTCTTTTTTTCATGGTACTCATTTTTAATACTGTTATATTTACTAAAAACATCCACATAGTCTTTTATTTTTTCTCTGATTTTTCCACATTCATCTATTCTTTCTGTTAATTGTTTATGTTTTTTGAAACGATCTCTTTGTTTATCAAAGGTATTAACAAAATCCTCAGTGCCATTATCACTTATAGCTTCTTCAACAACAGGTATTAATAATTTATCAACAAGTTGTCCTGTTGTTTTACATCCATCAAAGAATTCTTCAACACTTCCCTCCGCACTGTTTATAAGACTTATTTTTCTCCATTCCGATGGTATTATTTTAAAGTTTTCTTCTATATGGTTATGAAAATCCCTTATGGTTTTAAAAGTATAGGCATTTATATATTCACTTTTCATATTAGAATAATATTCACCTATCTCTCCTTTACTAGATGGTCTTAAACCATTTTTAGTCTTTTTAACAAAGGGGATATTTTCTAAACTATGATTATCATTATGTCCATATTCATATACATACTTATATGAATTTAGTTTATTGTTATTTAAAAATAGGGTTACACAGGTTACAGCATACCTTCTTGGTCTATCATTTAATATCCATTCTATTGCTATATGACATGGATTTCCTTCAAGGGATAATGTATCTATGATTTTTCTATCGGCTAGATCCTGATGGGGAAGTATAGATTGAATTGCAGTTTGTATAAAAACAGTTTTACCTCCACCATTTTCAAGCAAAATAGCTCCGTTGTATCCATCGAATTCAAATATATCATCATTATACCTTTTTCCTCCATTTTCATATACAACATTAGTAAAGCGTATCCTTGATATAGCAGGCATTTACTTATCCCCTTTCCTTTGGTCTAGATTATACATAAAATCAAGTATTCCTCTGTTATATTCATATTCCATATAATATCTTTTAACGATTACCTTTGCCTTTTGAGTAATTTCTATTTCTTCATTTCCTATATCTAAAATAAGTTCTTGAGCCTTTAAAAACTTTTTAACCTTATCTAAAAAACTTAATCTACTTATTGTATTTCCCTTTTGACTTTTAGCATTTTCCTTTAAATCATCCATTGCATCCCATTTTTCTAATATTGATAGCCAATTATATTCAAAATCCTTTTCTATATTTTTAAGTTTCTCTTCATCAAATTCCTTTAAAGATTCCATCCTTTCATTTATACTAGATAGCCACATTTCTGTGGAAATAAAATCCCTAGTTGGATCATTTGAGTGATATCCATCATAAAACTCACCAAATAGTATTATAATACAAACATACATTAAATATATATCCATATTTAATGCTTTAGAGGGGAGAAAATCTCTTTTTATATTATCATTTGTTATATGAAAGGGACTATTTATATTTACAGGTATCATATAGATTATATCTCCGACAACAAATATTGTAGAATCAACTTCTTTACAAAATTCATCAACTAAACCTCTAATTTTATCATCGGCTAAATATTCCCTTATTTCATCCCTTTGTTCATATCCATTTAATGCTAGTTTAGAATATATTTTAAATGCCTTCATAACCTCTTTTTCGCTATAATCCATTCCCTTATACCTCCAATAAAAGTAGCATATCTTTAATGCTAAATCTGTTATTTACATTTAAAGTCTCCCTATTTTCAATAAGTTTAATAGCTTTAATTTCATTTTTATAACTATTTATTATACCTTTATATAAAATTTCTTCCCTTCCCTTATTAAAATCTATTGGTGATTTTTGATGAAGCAATATAAAAAAGTCATAAAATATCCTTTTATCTAATAATTTTTCTTCATTTTCCTTAACATATTTAATAATTTTCTTAAGGGTTGTCTTATTATTATCCATAAGCTTATATACTATATCAAAGATATATTTAAAGTTATCTTGAATGATTTTAATTTCTATTTCCTTTTGTTCTTTACTTTTTAAATCTAAAAACTCATAAACCTTAGTTGTATTTTCATTATTTTCAAGCCTTTGTTCTGAAAACACACTTAAAGGAGACCATGTACTTTGCTTTTGTAGATATAAAAATGGTTTTAATAAATTCCTTGTACTTTCAACTGGTAAAGGGGATGAAAATAGTCTTGACACTATCTCATTTTTAAAATTAAACGAATCAAGTCCTATATAATATAGGGATTCTTGGGCTGATTCTATAGTGGTTGTTTTTAATTCTATACTCTTTTCTAGTAATTTTTTATGATTATTATGAACCTTAGATAATTTTAAATCTATCTTTATAATGTAACTATAGGCCCTTTGGTCCTTTTCATCCTTAATTTCATATCCTAACTTTTCCTTTGTTTCCTTTACAAAGGTTTTAAGTTCATTAAATTCGTCATTTTCCCTTGTTAGTCTTCTATTTATATCACTTATAAGCTCTTTATATCTTTCATAGGTTTTCTCTGCCATTATATTTCTTTGTATTTCATGTTTTAATTTATTTATTCTATCTTCTAGGGTTTTTACATCTATTCTCATTTCATCTATTTGTCTTAAGGCTAGGGAAAATTCACCCTTCTCTAGCTGTTTTCTAAGTAAAAGCTGATTTATAGAAAGTTGAAATTCACTAAAGTATTCCTTGGTTGCAAAAATAAGTTCTAAACCCTTTTCATCTAATGTATAATACTGAGTATTACTTTTAGTATCAGATTTAGATGCCTTTAAGATTGAATATTGTATTATTTCTTCTTTTCTTGTTTCCCAATTATAAAACCTTCTAAAATTTCTTTTTCCACTGGGGGGTCTGAATGCATCTATAATGACTCTTGAAATTTTCTCAAAACCTTTATAATCTAAATCAATTTCATCTTTGTTTAATCTATATAAAAAAGATGCTAATTCTAAAGTCCCTGTTTTTTTGTTTCTTAAAAGCATATTTTCAAAGAAAAATAGTAAAGTTAATAATCCTAAACTAAAAAAATCTATAAAATTTCCACTATCATCCTTTGTTTTTTTATTCTCTAACTTATATAAGGGATCAAACAAAGTAATTCTTTCTATACGCTCTTTATAGTTTTTAGTAACATTTTTTATATCTATTTCCACTTATTATTCCTCCAAATATCTAATATCTCTTTTGAATTTAAACTTTCCTGGGGATAATAACCTCCATCATCTAAAAGTTTTTTTATCTTTTGACTTTCTAACTTTTTAAAATTCTTTAAAAAGTTAGAAAGTGCTAATTTATTTTTATAATGATTTTCCTTTCCATATGAATAGGGCTTTTTAAGTAATTTTTTATAAAAGGGATATGCTAATTTAACTAAGGATGATTTATTTAAACTATTCCATATACTTATTCCTTCATAATCTAAATCTCCAAAATAATATATTATATTAGATTCTTTATCTAAATCTAACTGTTTAGTTAACATATCTATATTCCCTACTATTTTCCATCCTGAACCATATACCAAGGATGTAAAATCCGTCTCATTTAGACAATTTAAAAACAAATGAAAGGTTGTTTTATTTTCAATAACCATATGTTTATGAATTTCACCGTTTATTTTTTCTTTATTTATAGCAAGCATTAATGGGTCTTTATATAGACTTATCTTTAATTTATTAAACATTTCAACTCTTTGTAAAAATCTCTTTCCACCTTTATAATCTATCCATTTTTCATCTTCTAATATTTCATAGCTTCTTTCTTCAGATGAAGCCTCCCTTTTAGGAAGGCCCTTATCTTTTAGATATTTATCTAATTCTTTTATAAACTTTAAATCTTTACTAAGGTCTTTTTTTGTTAATTTTAGATAATTGTCTAATTTAATAGCTGGATGTATTTTTAATTTAAGGGTTTGTATTTCATCGATTAGTTCATCTTTAAATATGGTTTTATTTATTCTATAGGTATTATAAAGACTATTTTTCTTACCGTGGGATTTAACTGGTATTAATATCCTTTCCTTCTCAATTTCCTTTATAACATTTGAAAATTCATTATAATCAACATCACCATCCATTAGTCCTTCTATTTCTAATAGGGGTATTGTTTTTTTCTTCCTTTTTTTAATATATTTAATTATTTTTTTATACATATTATCACCTAATTAAAATATTTATAACTACCTATATTTTAACATACATATATATTTTTTTATATTATTTGCTTTTATTTTACAAATAAAAAGCCACCATAACTTATTAAGTTAAGTGGCTTTTTATAATAATTTTAAATATTAAATTTATTAGTAGAGTCCTTTAAGCTCTCTGCTAAGTTTTCTAATTCCTTAACATATGAATCTATTTCTTCCATAGTAGCTAATTGTTCTTCACTAGATGCTGAAACTTGTTGGGTTGTTGCTGAAGTTTCCTCGGCAGCTGCTGTTATATTTTCTATAACATGAACTATTTCATTTTTCTTATCTATCATATTTTCACTATTAGTTTTAACACTTTTTACTTTATTAGTTAGCTCTTTAATATTATCTGATATATCCTTAAATATATTTTCTGTTTCATTTACAGCTTCATTTTGTTCTTTAACTACAGCCTTAGCTCCTTCCATTGCAGTTACTGCTTCCTTAGATTCATTTTGTATACCATCAACTATGTTTTTAATTTCTTCAACTGATTTTGAAGATTCTTCAGCTAAAGTTCTTATCTCTTCAGCCACAACTGCGAACCCTTTACCTGCTTCTCCACTTCTTGCTGCTTCTATTGCTGCATTTAATGCAAGTAAATTAGTTTGTTCTGCAATTTGTCCTATTGTTTCTGTTATCTTACTTATTTCTGTAGATCTTTCATCAACCTTTAATACTATATCATTAACTTTCATTGATGCATTGGTATTTTCCTTAGATTTTTCAGTTAATAACTTAACTGTATCAAGTCCTTTATCACTAAGGGTATTAGTACTTTTCGATGAATTATCCATTTCCACTGTTAATTTATCTATTCTTTCTATATCGTCTGCTAAACTATTAACCTTAGCTGCTCCATCTTCAGTATCCTTAGCTTGGTCTGTGGCATTTTTAGATATTTCTTCTATACTTGATGCAACTTCATTGGTAGCTGTTGTAGTTTGTTCTGTAACATCACTTAAAGAATCAGAAGAATCTAATACAGTTTCCGATGCTTTTTTAACATCTAATATTAAATTTTTAATATTACCTATCATTTCATTAAAGCTATTAGCTGCATCTTTAAACTCATCATTTCTATTTACATTAGCCTCCACATTTAAATTTCCATTAGATGCTTTATTAAAGGCCTCTTTTAATTTATTTAATGGCTTTGCTATGTATCTACTTAATAAAAATGATATTACTAAAGCTAATAGAAGTGCTCCTAATAAACAATATAAAACAAACTTTTTTATAATATTTGTATCCTTAATAAGTTCTTTTTCTTCCATTGTTGCTCCTATTTTCCAACCTGTTTTCTCATCAGTATTAAATTGTAAAAACTTTTTCTCACCTTCATAAGTATATTCTTCAAATCCCTTTTCTTTGCTTTCAACACTACTCCAAAAGCTTTCTTCAGTTATTTTTTTAGTACCTATAAGCTCCTTTGTAGGGTGGGATAATATTTTACCATCTTCACTAGTAATAAATATATAACCGGTTCTACCTATTGTTTTTGAAGATATTTCATCTGATAATTCATTTAATAAAACATCTATACCAATAACACCTTTAACCTCACCATTTTCCATAACTGTTCTTGCAACGGTTACAGTTGTATTTTTAGAAGAATCATCTATGTAAGGATCTGTCCAAACTGTTTTACCCTTATTATTCATAGCCTTTTTATACCAAGGTCTTTCTCTAGGGTCATAGCCATCTGAAAGGTCCTGTTGTGGGTATATATGCATATCCCCCTTAGCTGTACCTATATATGTATTAGCTATTGTGGAATCACCTTCATTTATATTTTTAAGTAATTCCATTGCAGATTCCTTATAATCAGGCATTTTAATAACCTTTTCTTTAATTACCTTTTCTCCTTCTTCATTTTCTATTTCCTCTGTAGTAGTTACCTCTAATTCATCTTGATTTATAAAATTAACTATTTCAGAACTATTTCCTAAAACATATGCCTGGGCTTCTAGTCCTTCTAAATACTCATCTAAACCACTTGTTACTTCCTTCATCATTTGATTAGAAGTTAATTTAAGCTTATCCTCTAACACATTAAAACTTGCCCTATGGGATAAATATCCTATACTAGCCACAGGAATTACTATAACTAAAGTTATAATTATAAAAAGCTTAACTCTTATACTACTAAAAAAATTAGTACTCTTATTATTTTTCTTATGTTTTTCCATTTTAAACTCCTCCTTTTATTTTTTTAGATATTTTTCAAAGGATTTTCCCTCTAATGGTTTACTAAAAAGATACCCTTGATACATATCACAGGATTTACCCTTTAAATATTTTAAATGCTTTTCAGTTTCAACACCCTCAGCCACAACCTCTAATTGTAAACTTTTACTCATAGATATTATAGCTGAAGTTATTTTTTTATTATGGGTATCGCTACAAACATCATCTACAAAGGATCTATCTATCTTTAATTTACTTATACTTTCCTTTCTAAGTTTAGAAAAGGAAGAATAACCTGTCCCAAAATCATCAATAGCTAAACTTACACCTAATTTATTTATTCTTTTTAAATTTTCATCTATTTTAGCTGAGTAACTCATATAAACACTCTCTGTAATTTCTAATTCTAAATATTTACTATCAAGTTTAGTTTCATCTAAGATTTCCTTAACTGTTTTATAAAAGTTACTCTCTTTAAGTTGCAAAGCTGATACATTAACTGAAATAAAAATAGGTTTATAACCTAGATTTTGCCATCTTTTATTTTGTCTACAAGCCTCTTTTAATACCCATTTGCCAATTTTTATTATAGTTCCATTTTTCTCGGCTATTGGTATAAAGGTAGCAGGGGATATTTTTCCTAAGTCATCATTTTCCCATCTAAGTAAAGCCTCAACTCCTATTATTTCGCTACTTTTAGTATCTATTATAGGCTGATAAGTTAAATATAGTTCTTTATATTCTAGAGCGTATCTTAGGTAGCTATCATATATAAAATCTGATCTAATTTTATCATTTAGCTTAGATGTATATATCTCTACTCTATTTCCTTTCCCTTCCTTTGCTTTATGCATGGCAACCTCTGCACTTCTTATTAAATTCATTGCTTCCTTTCCATGATTAGGATATTTTGATACTCCAATACTTAGATTCATATAAATATAGCTCTCTTCTATAAGAAATGGCTCTTTCATAGAAGAGAAAATATCCCTTACTATATTATTAAATTTCTTATTAGCATCCTTTTTATCTAATAATATTATAAACTCATCTCCACCATATCTTGATATAAAACCATTATCCCTAACTGAGTCTTTTAATCTTTTTGTAAATTCCTCTAAAACATAATCTCCATTTTTATAACCCAAATTATCATTAATTTTCTTAAAATCATCTAAATCTATGAAAAATATGTACATTTCTTGATTAATTCTCTTTTTTAGCTTTTCTTCTAATAATTCTAATAAAAAGTCTTTATTATTTAATTTAGTAAGACTATCTGTATACTGTAAAAAACTTACCCTTTCTTCTAACTTATTTACTTTGGTAATATCCTTAATCATAATACAACACAATCTTTCATTATTAAGTTTAAGGGGTATAGAAAATATCTCTGTATCTCTAATAGAGTTATTTTTAAGTCTTTGTTTTATATGTAAACTTTCCTTTTCATTATTCTTAAGACCCTTAAGTCCCTTTAATAATTTTTTTTCATTTAAAGTGCTTATATCACTAAGTTTGAATGTATTAAGTTCACCTTTACTATATCCATAGTAATTAATAGCAGAATTATTTGCTTTTTTAATTTTTAAAGTATTATACTCTATAAGTAACATTGCTATTGGGTTTTTATTAAAAAAATTCCGATAACTTAAATTATTTTCTTCTATCATATCCCTAATTTTCTTAATGTTTGTAACGTCTCTAACTATTATTATGTAATAATCTATTCCATCTACTTTATTTGGGATTATTGTAGTATCAGAAAAGAAATTCTCCCCATTTTTTCTTTTTTGTATTAAATTAAACTTTTCCCTTTCATCTATATCAATATCCACACTATCGACTAAGAGCTTATTAAATTTACATCCTATTAAATCTTCTTTCTTCCCATATCCATAAAGATTAACTGCATAATCATTACAATTAATTATTTTTTCCTTTCTAATAACAAATATGGCCTCTAAATTATCAACAAATAACTCCCTAGTATTCTTTATTAAGCTTAGTTCATCTGTCACCATCTAACTAAATCCTCCTGTTTAAATCCCCTTTTAATTTATTATCTTAAGTAAGTTAGACTTTACCCCCTTTACTATGTTTCATGCTAAATATAATATATTTTGTCGTATTTTCAAAGAAAGTGTCTATAAGTATTATATTCTATATAATTTTGTAAAATCCTTTTTTAAAAACTATTCCTTTTCATTATTATATCTACTCTATTAAGATACATTTTAGGGTTGTCTAAACTTATAATATATACTAGATATCCATCAAAACTTTTTTCAATAAAAAATACCCTATAGAGACTTTTTATCGTCTATTTTATAGGGTACTTTATCAAGTCTTTATTTTGTAGCCTTTAACTTAATTATTTCATTCCAATTACTTGAAGCTACAAATTCAATCTTCGTTATATCTTTTTTCATATCCTTAATATCACCTTTAATCTCTTTAATATCATGGGTAAATCTATCTCTTTGAGCTTTACTAACCTCACTTGCATGTTCTAAGGATCTTAATATATTTCTATTCTCCCTTTGACCAATTTCTAATTCATCTAAACGTTTTGTTGTTTCAGTTTTAAATTCAATCATCTCATCTTTAAAGTCATGCATTTCAGTTTTAAATTCAGTGATATCTTTTTTTACATCTTTTAATCCACTTAATATTTGTTTTAGAATTTTTTCCATAACATCCTCCTTTTCATCACTATTATCCGTTCCCATGTTTATATTTAATTTTATCATACATTAAAATATCTTTGTATTGAAAAAATTATACAATTTCCCTTGTTAAATTATATTCTTATCCCAGGAACGTATGTTCTTATTATGCTCATTTCTCCTTTTTTAATACCTAAGTTAGATATCTATATATTACTTATTAGACTAAGGCTACTATTTCATATTTCTAAAAAAAAGCTAGTGAATTTAAATTCACTAGCTTTTTTAATAAGAAATTTTAATTATTCCAACCATATCCATGACCTCTATTAAAACCCCTTCCACAGTCGGCTGGAAAGTCATTTTCTCTATGAAATTTTTCCATTTCTTCAAAATGTTCATTATAATATATGCCCTGTTGTTTTTGTATATCTCCATCTTCAACTGCTTGTTGGACTTGACCTTTTCTCCATTCAATCATATCTAAAAACCATGTAGGAACATCTGTATCAGTTGAGTCTGCAAATGCATAAGCACCCATTGAAAATACTAAGCTCCCAACTAATATAAACGATAAAATCTTTTTCATAATATCTCCTCCTTATTTATTCCTACCTTAAGTATAAAACCATTTTTTGAAGATATTATGAAGATATAAATTTTAATTTAATTTTGATAAAATAGTTAATGCTTCAGCCCTTGTTATTTTATTAAGGGGTCTTATTGTATTATCAGAATAACCACTATATATATTTTCGTTTATAAGCTTTTTTAAATCCTCAGTATATTTACTTTTTTCTAAATCTTTAAATTCTTCAAAACCTCTACTACTTGCCCTGTATTCCATATCATAATAATTAGCTATTAAAAATGCTACTTCTTCCCTTGTTATATAATTTCCATACTTACGTGTTAAACCAGACATTAAAAGTTTTCCGAAATTGATTTTAGATAACACGCTTTTCACTTCATAATAAGCCCAATCATCCTTATAAAGATTTATATCATATGTATTTTCAATCTCAAAGTCTTCATCTATGGAAACCCTAGCTAAAAATGCTATAAACTCCTTTACTGTTATAAAATTATTAGGTTTAAATGTATTATTTTCATACCCATTTGTTATCCCTTTTTTAGCCATATCCATAATATACTCTCTAGCCCAATGGTCTCTAATATCATAAAACTCATCTTTTTTTTCTAGAAACTGTACATGTTTTAAAGAATGAACTATTTTTTCTTCTGTTTCTAAGTTATATATTTCAAACTTATATATATCTTCATATTCATCAAAATTAATTTCATCATCAATAGAGTATAATCGATCCTTATATTTTATAACGATAAAGTCAGTATTTATATCCCCTTTATCAATTTTTTTCTTAGGTATAAATTCTAAATAATCACTAAACTCTATGCTATCTTCATTGATTAAGTAAGGTAAATTATTTTTAATTTCATCAATACCCGTTTCTATATCAAAATCTTTAGCTGATATTACATATATATATCTTGTTTCTTCCTCTTCTTCATTATAAACTTCCGTCTCTGAAATACCTTCTTTTTCAACTAAAATCCTATTAGTATCAGAATCTATTTTAAAATCACTATCTACAAATTCAGTATCCTCTTTATCATATCTTTTATCAAATTCATCTTCAAAATAATCATCAAATTCATCAAATATTTCTATTTCTTTATTTAATTCTGAAAATATTACATTTTCCATATCAAGTTCATCTATATCTTTAAAGCCTTCAGTTCTCTCATCGTCAATTTTATCTTCTATTCTATTTGTTAAATCCCCCTCATAAAGCTTATTATCCTCATCAACACTTACCCTAGTTGTCGTTTCATTACCAAATAAATCTTTTACTTTTATCTCTACTTCCGATGGAATTTCATCTAAGTCTATTTCATCATGACTAGATCTATCAAAACCTTCATCGTTTATATTATAATAGTAATATTTTATTCCATAATTATCATAGGCGTCTATAAATAATTCCTCATCTATAACATAAATTCTTTCTATTTCAGGTCTTTTAGTATCTTCAATAGTAAAATCATCTTCATCGGTTACTAAAGTATCTTTAGTTTCAGCATTTATTATATCTACTTTATAAAAACATTCTGTTACTTCAGTTATTTTAGGAAGAGTAATATACTCATCATTTGTTATCTTATCCTTTATAAAAAATATATTATTGGTTTTATCTTCTATACTCACTTTATAGTTATAAAATTTATTTAATTTAGGTAATATTAATCTATATCTTTCTCTTTCTAGTTTTACTTCTACATCCTTTATTTTTTCATCGATGTCAATATTTTTAAACCCACCATAAACAGCAATTTCCACATCTACTGAAAGCTTATCTAATTCTTTTGCAAAACCTCTCTTACTAAAATAATCCTCCATCTTATTTACCTTTACTCTAACTAAATCCCTTAAATCCTTAGTCTCTTCTAATAATTTCTTTCCAGTATTAGTATCATATAAGTCATCATGTTTTAGACTATATTCTATCGAATCAATCTTTTGTTTAACATAGTCTATAAACAAATCATCTAGTTCCTCGTCTCTATCTTCTTTATCACTTTTATTCTGTATATCATCAGTAAGTTTTCTTAAAATTTCAATCTCTTCTAAGTAAAAATCATCATCCACATACTGACTATCATTTAATTTTTTTAATTTACTTTCTAAAAGATCTATTGCCCTTTTTATGTAGTAATTATAAAGATTATAATTTTCTTTATTTAAAGAACTTTTCACACTACTATTTCTTACATCTTCAATAAAATTATCTATATCATCAATTTCATCTAAAATGCCTATGCTTTTTAAGCTCCCATAGTTATTTGCATCTCTAATAGAACTTTCTAACTTATTTATCTTTGATTTTATATAATCATTATAAATTTTTTCTATCCTTTCAACCATATCTTCTTTTTTATTATCATCTTTAATATCATTAACCATATCCCTTAAATTATTGATTTCATTTTTTACATAGCTATCATTAGTCCCATTTGATATTTTATTTTCTAAATCATTTATCTTTTTAGTTATACTTTCAATTAATTCTTGATCCTTTGTAGTTTCTACATTTTCTGTAACCTCTTCACCCTGGGCAAAAGACGTAAAGGATGGAACTATTAAGCTTATTATAAGTAAAAATATTATTTTTCTTTTCAATTTAATCGCTCCTTATATGAATTGTATTTTAATTCTTTTTTCATTTAAATAATCGTTTTCATATCTTTGATGGTACCATATTACCTTCATATATTTTGTAAAAAAATGTCGAATCTTAAGTTTAAATATAAACCATAGTATAAAAAAACATCCAAAAAAATTGAATGTTTTAGTTAAGTTTATTCCTTTCTTTTAAGAATTTTTTTAAATCTTTAATAGATATTGCAAATCCTAATCTTTCATCTATACCTTTAATATATCCCGTAGCAAAAACAATTCCTATAACTTTTCTTTCCTTATTTAAAACAGGACTACCACTACTTCCCTTATGGATAGGTCCCTTTAATATTAATATTTCATTTTGCATCCCTTTATAATTAACTTTTTTTAGTAATTTAGCTTTATTAACAACCTTTTCATATCCTAAGGGATTTCCAATTATTAAAACTTCCATGTTTCTTTTAAAGTTAGTACTATCTCCTAACTTTAAATATGAAAGATTATTAGCATCTATATCTATTAAAGCTAAATCCACCCTCTTATCTATAGAAAAATCATTAACAGTGTATTTTTTACCGTTTAAAAAATTAATATTAATATACTCAGCATCCTTAATGACATGTTTATTAGTTACTATAAGCCCATCATTTCTAATATTAAATCCAGTTCCCATTTTTTTATCATGTTTAATTTCTACGACAGATTCTTTTAACTTTTTTATCTTAGGATCTTTAGATAAGTCATGGGATTCTTTTAAAAAATTTAAAGAAGGAAGATTTAATGATTGAATTAAAGGCCTAAAAAGAAAAAGAGTAAAAGTAATTATAACTATAATAGCTGTAATCCTTATCTTTCTTTTTCTTTTATATAACTCCTGTTCTAAATCAATATCAATTTCACTTAAGTTTTCATTTATTTCTTTTTTTTCATTATCATCCATACTTAACCCCTCTTTATATAATTGTCTCAAATTAACTCTAAATAATCAATAAGTTTGTTATCCACAAAGGCCAATTAAAAACTTTAAATTATCAACATTTTTATTAACAAATTAACCACTAGTTTTTTATATAATTAAAAATAGGTTAAAACAGTTACTGCTTTAACCTAAATAAAAAATTACTCTATTTTGTTATAATCACATTTTCACTATCCTTAATCTTTAAGGTTACTTCTCCTCCTGCACCTTTTCCGACTACCTTTAATCTATATGTTCCCTTTTCTAGATTTATTTTTAAGTTACTTTTATTAATTAATCCTTCCTCACTTTGCTTAAATATATTTTTTACTTTATTCTTAGGATTTATCAAAAGACATTTAAATTTTCCCTTATTAAGTTTTGAATTAAAATCAATGGTTATACTGCCTTTTCCTTCCGATTTAAATTTCCATATGGTTTCCATACCATTAAAGGTACCATATTCTATATTAGCTTCTCTTTTAGTCGTTTCACCTACCCTATCCTTATAAGTATATATATCATCTTGTTTTATTATTTCACTAGTATCATTATATATCTGTTTATGATAATTCTTATAATACGTACAACCACTTAATGTAGTTACTGACACTCCCATGCCTAAAGGCAAGGGGTTCTTAGGTAGATTAACTTCTTTTATACTCTCAATTATTTATACTTAAAATAACCTACAACATATAAAAACTAATTAATTTTTCTAAGACTTTCACTATCAAAGCATATCCCAATGGATTACTTTAACGATATTT